>NZ_AP021879.1:6697500-7297500 GCF_009689005.1 Desulfosarcina ovata subsp. ovata
CTTTTTGGTAACCGGCAACTGAGCCGGATCTACTTTCGGCCCCTGCAGCGTCTTGCAAAAAAAGCGGAATCTTACGATGATCAGGATGAGCTTTTTTTCTCAGTAAGAAAAGAGGATAATGACTTTTCAATTCTCTCCTCAGCATTGAATAAAATGCTGCAGCGCATCGTTGAAAATAAAGCCGCGTTGGAAAAAACTATTGGATCATTGCAGGCGGCCAACAAAGAGCTGAAAAAGGCTCAGAACGATATTATCCGAGCTGAAAAGCTGGCCACCGTCGGACGTTTGACGTCTGGAATTGCTCACGAGATTGGAAATCCCATCGGGATTGTGCTCGGGTATCTCGATTTGCTCAAACAATCCGACCTGACAGGGGAAGAACGCAATGATTTTATCAATCGTTCGGAAAATGAAATAACTCGAATTAACAGTATAATCAGGCAATTGCTGGATATGTCGCGCTCAGCGGCCGGGGAAGAAAAAACGATGTCCGTCCATCAACTGATGGATGAATTGATCGGTGTTTTTAAATATCAGCCTGCGGCTAAAAATATTTGCTTCGAATCCTTGTTTTATGCCGATAATGATTTCGTGCATGGCGATCCCGAACAGATTCGGCAGGTTTTTTTAAATATTATGATCAATGCCATTGATGCCGTCAATGCTGACCCGGTCAATCCGGGGATAATCCAATTGATCACCAGCAATGGGGCAGACGATCAAGAAAACAATGACCATCAAAGTCCGCAATCCCTCCAGGTGACGGTCAAGGACAATGGCCCCGGTATCGCCCCCTCTCATTTGGATCATCTTTTTGATCCGTTTTTCACCACCAAGGAACCCGGGAAGGGAACCGGATTAGGTCTCAGTGTATCAGCGATGATTGTTGACAGGCTCGGGGGGACATTGGCGGCGGTGAGTGAGGACGGCGGTGGGAGCTGCTTTTGTCTGACCTTGCCGCTATCAACAGATACAATCAAAAAATAAATAAAATGGGAAGATTGCAGGATGCCAGAGCCTGAAGCCCGGAAAAAGGCCATTCTGATCATTGATGATGAGGAAAACATGCGTCACATGCTTCAGTCCATGTTACGCCGATACGGATACCTTATCGAAACCGCGGAAGATGGCGTCCAAGGATTGGATAAAATTGGACAGCAGCGTTTTGATTTTGTGCTTTGCGACATTAAAATGCCACGCATGGACGGCATGACTTTTCTCAAGGCATCCCGCGAACATCTGCAGAACACAACCGTCATCATGATGTCTGCTTACGGCAGTATCGACCTGGCGATTGAAGCCATGAAGCTTGGTGCCTACGATTTCATTTCCAAGCCCTTTAAAAATGAAGAGATCCGATTAACCCTGAAAAAGGCGGAAGAGCGCGAACGCTTAAAGTCGGAGAACCTTCAACTCAAAGATAAAATTCAGCGGATCGCTGGCAGCCTCTCTTTTGGAAACATGGTTGGCAAAAGCCCGGCCATGCAACAGGTCTTCTCCATGGCCTTGAAGGTGGCGCGTTTTGACAGCACCGTTTTGATTACCGGTGAGAGTGGCACTGGAAAAGAACTGATCGCACAAGGCATTCATCAGGAGAGTGAGCGCAGGAGCGGACCCATCATTCCGGTAAACTGTGCCTCTATTCCGGAAAGCCTGATGGAGAGCGAACTGTTCGGGCATGCCAAAGGCGCATTTACCGGTGCGGACAAAGACAAAAAAGGGCTGTTTGAAATGGCCCAGGAGGGAACCCTTTTTCTCGATGAGATCGGGGAAATCCCATTTTCATTGCAACCCAAGCTGTTGCGTGTGTTACAGGAAGGGGAGGTCCGTCCAGTGGGGGGCACAAAATCCAAATCCATTGATGTGCGCGTGATTGCCGCCACTTCCAGGGATCTTGGAAAGGAGATTGCTGCCGGTCACTTCAGGGAAGATCTGTTCTACCGGCTCAACGTGGTCCCTATTGTTTTGCCGCCGCTTCGGCAGCGGACGGATGATATCCCCCGGTTGTGCCGGTTTTTTATCAATCGTTTCAACGAATCCCTGAACACGCGGATAGAAAATATATCATCCGCTGCCATGGCTGCCCTCATGCGGCATGATTGGCCCGGCAACGTCCGTGAACTGGAAAACGCCATTGAGCGGGCCATTGTGCTGGCCGAGGGGCATACGCTCGAGGCCGACAACTTTTTTGGGGGAACCACTTCGACGGCCGATTCGCATCCAGGAGAAGATGAAGACGCCGGTGACGGCGGTTTTTCGCTGAAAGTGGCCAAGGCCAGACTGGAAGCGCGGATGATCCGCAAGGCGCTGGCCGCAACCGAAGGCAATCGCACCCATGCAGCCGGCTTGTTGGAAATCAGCCACCCGTCTTTGTTGAGTAAGATGAAGCTTTACGGCATCAAATAAGACCGCATTACAATTTGGCTTGCTGGAACAGCCTTTCGACGTTCAGGCGGTTGATGATTTCTGTAAATATTTCACCGATTATTTTTTCCGCGCCACCGCTTCCGACGATTTTTACCCGTTCGGCCGTGCCGCTGACCACTTCCCGGGCCACCAGATGGGCATCTTCGGAGAGGTTGGCCTCATAGCTGATATCCGCCTTCCATTTCTGTCCGTCCAGGTTAATCCGGAACCGATTGATTTTAATCTGGAAGACCGGCACATTGGGTGACCGTTTGTCTGCAACTTTGACGTGTAATTGAGTCAGGCGCTGCTTCATTGCGGTTTCGAACAGCCTGAGCAACGGATATGCCCCCAACATGGTCACCGTTGTATCCGGTTTTTCCAGGGAAAGGGAAAACAGACCGGTAAAATATTCAAAATTCTTTTTGGCGGGCGCGTTGAAAATTTCTTTATCACTGCGCAGGTCCCGGGTTTCGATAAAAACCGTACGACCCGCCAGGCCTTCACTTGCGGTGGGAAGCTGGTAGATCACATCGATATAGGATTTCTTTGCACAGGCAAATGCCCCCAGGATAACCAGGACCAGGATAAACATTTCCGAGTAGAATCTTTTTCTCATACGATACATGCTTTCCTCCTTTATGGAGAAACGATTCGGTGACCGTCGGGATGGATATGCTCCTTGCTGACTACATGAGGTTGGCCCCTTTTGTCAATGCCGGCACAACGCCGGTTCAGGGGAAACCCAAATGTGGCTATCCTGAATGCCGGTTAATCGCTGGGGCGGCCGTGCCATCGCCCGGGGAATCCGCTTGCCAAGACGAAAGTTTCCATGTTATTTCGATCTTATTCACGATTTTGATTGATGACACTAATGCCGTATCCACATGATCGCAGGAAATATTGATAACGTTCCACCGGACTATGAGAAGGTTCAACGATAATATTAACCGCTTTCTTGGACTTTAGGAGGAATTGATGAAACGATTTAGTTTTGTATTGGCGCTTTTTGCAGTTTTCTCGATGGTTTGCTCCGCATCGGCCGGCACGCTGGATGACGTTAAATCAAAAGGCTTCATACAGGTTGGCGTTAACGGCGATGTATTCGGCTTTGGCAAGCCGGATGAAAAAGGCGTCTGGAAAGGCCTTGACGTTGACACCGGGCGCGCCATTGCCGCGGCCGTATTTGGCGATGCCAGCAAAATCAAGTTCATTCCGCTGACGGCGGTAACCCGGTTTACCGCCCTGCAGTCCGGTGAAATCGATGTCCTCTGCCGCAACGCTACCCGTACACTCAGTCGCGAAACAGCACTGGGGCTCAACTTCGTGCAGGTCAACTATTACGATGGCCAGGGATTCTTGGTACCCAAGTCTCTGGGCGTGAAAAGCGCCAAGGAACTGGATGGCGCCTCGGTTTGCGTGCTTCCCGGCACCACCACCGAACTCAATGCGGCGGACTATTTTCGTTCCAACGGCATTAAGATGAAACCGGTGGTGATCGAAAACACCGCGGAATTGGCCAAAACCTTCTTTGCCGGTCGCTGCGACTGCCTGACTTCGGACGCTTCCCAGTTGGCCGGTACCCGTGCCGTGGCACCCAATCCCGATGACTATATGATTTTACCCCAGATTATCTCCAAGGAGCCGTTGGCGCCTGCCGTTCGCCATGGCGACGATCAGTGGTACGATATCGTCAATTTATCGGTGCTGGCCATGATTAACGCCGAGGAACTGGGCATCACCTCGAAAAACGTTGACGAGATGCTAAAGAGCGCCAATCCCAAGATCCAGCGTTTTTTGGGCGTCACCCCCGGAAATGGCAAGGCGCTCGGCTTGGATGAAAAATTTGCTTACAACATTGTCAAACAGGTGGGCAATTACGGTGAGGTATTCGAACGCAACGTCGGTAAGGATACGCCACTCAAGATCGAGCGTGGTCTGAATGCCCTGTGGACCAATGGCGGCTTGATGTACTCCCCGCCGTTCAAGTAATCCATCGTACCGCCTGTCGCCGCAGGAAAGCAATGCTGTCTGGCGGTGATAACGCTTCGGTATCTTAGTCAATCGGTTGCTGTGCGCTCCTGATCCCATGGACGTACAGCAACCCGCCACCACGAGCGATAACCGGATGCAAAAGATCGATATCGGGGATGAGAAAATTCCCCTGCTCAACGACCCTGCCAAACGATCACTGATTTATCAGGTGGGGGTGGTGCTGATGGTGGCGGCGTTGGGTTACTATCTGATATCCAACACGCTGGCCAACCTTGATCGGCAGTCCATCGCCACCGGTTTCGGATTTCTCGAAAAAGAGAGTTCCTTTGAAATCGGTGAATCCCTAATCGAATACTCCGCTGCCGATAATTACGCCCGGGCGCTTTTGGTGGGCGTTCTCAATACACTGAAAGTCTCTTTTGTCGGCATCGTGCTGACCGTCATTCTGGGTACCTTGATCGGTGTCGCCAGGCTTTCCACAAACTGGCTGGTTTCCCGGCTGGCGGCCATCTACATAGAACTGCTTCAGGATATTCCCGTTCTGCTGCAACTTTTTTTCTGGTATGCCTTTTTCTATGAGATGCTGCCATCGCCGCGCCAGGCCCTCAACCCGGTCACCGGCCTTTTTTTATGTAACCGCGGTATGATTTTTGGCGTGCCGGCTGCCCACCCGGCCTGGGCCTGGATGGGATGGGCTTTTCTGGTGGCCTGCGTGCTGGCATGGTTGCTCCGGCGGTGGGCGATGCAGCGTCTGTTCAAAACCGGTAAACCCTTTCCGATTTTTTGGACTTCCCTGGGGGTGCTGCTGGGGTTGCCATTTTTTGTGTGGCTGCTGGCCGGCGCACCAACGGCCATGGACCTGCCGCATTTGCGGGGTTTCAATTTCCAGGGCGGGATGAGCATCAGCCCCGAGTTCACTGCTCTGCTGTTGGGACTGGTATTGTATACGGCGGCTTTTGTGGCCGAGATCGTTCGCGCCGGCATTCAGTCGGTCAACAAGGGACAGACGGAGGCGGCCAAGGCGCTGGGACTAAAGACCGGAAAAGTGCTGAGCCTGGTGATTTTGCCCCAGGCGCTGAGGGTCATCATTCCGCCGCTGACCAGCCAGATGTTGAATCTGACCAAAAACAGTTCCCTGGCAGTGGCCATCGGCTATCCCGATTTTGTTTCCGTGGCCAATACCACGATCAATCAGACCGGACAGGCAATTGAGGGGGTGGCCATGATCATGGCGGTCTACCTGTGCCTCAGCCTGCTGACTTCGGTGTTCATGAACTGGTACAACAAGAAAATGGCATTGGTTGAACGATGACCGTCTACGAATACGACGACCAGATTGCGGAAATGAAACCACCGGCAACATCGGTGGGCGTGCTGGGTTGGATGCGCCACAATCTTTTCAATGGATGGTTCAACACGGTGCTGACGATCATGGTCGCTGCCCTTCTGATACAAACGGTTCCGCCACTAGTAAAATGGGCGCTTCTGGAAAGCCACTGGCTGCCATCCGGTGAGGCGTGCCTGAACGGGCAGGGCGCCTGCTGGTCGGTTATTACCGCCAACCTGCGGTTTATTATCTTCGGTTTCTATCCGCACGATCTGCAGTGGCGTCCGTTTTTGGCCATGGTTATTCTTGTGGCGCTGCTTTTCTACAGCCGGAACCGCGATCACTGGCGCAAGATTCTCGGATGGGGCTGGCTGGTGGGACTGGCCGTCATGGGTGTATTGCTCAGAGGGGGGCTGTTCGGGCTGAGCGTTGTGGAGAGCACGCAGTGGGGTGGCCTGCCGTTGACACTGCTGCTTTCGGTTTTCGGTCTGACCGCGGCCTACCCGCTCGGTATCCTTCTGGCGCTGGGTCGTGCCTCGCACATGAAGGCCGTAAAAGCCCTGTGTGTGGTCTATATCGAATTGATCCGCGGCGTTCCCCTGATCAGCTTGCTGTTCATGTCATCGGTGATATTTCCGCTGTTTCTTCCCGAGGGAGTCACGGTCAACAAAATTTTGCGTGCCCAGGCGGCCATTATTTTTTTTACGGCCGCATACATTGCCGAGGTCGTGCGTGGCGGATTGCAGGCCATCCCCAAAGGCCAATATGAAGCCGCCGACTCGCTGGGGTTGAATTATGTTCAGACCATGCGTCTGATCATCCTGCCCCAGGCGCTCAAAATCGTCATTCCACCGTCGGTGAGTATTCTCATTTCGGCCTTCAAAGATACCTCCCTGGTGGTTATTATTGCCTTGTACGACTTGCTCAAGACCACCAAGTCGGTGCTCTCGGATCCCAAATGGATGGGGTTTTCCGCCGAGGCTTACATATTTCTGGCGCTGGTCTATTTTCTGTGCTGTTATTTCATGTCCAACTACAGCCGGCGTCTGGAGCGTGAACTGGATACGGGGTTTTAAGGGGCGGATTACCGCCTTTCCTTTGATTAAAACTTTAAACGTAACACTTCTCCTCTCAGGTTATTGATATGAACGAACCCAACACCGCCACTCACAATGACTTAGAAACCAACGATACGATTATCAAAATCGTCGGCATGCACAAATGGTACGGCGATTTCCATGTGCTTCAGGACGTCAACCTCGACGTGGCGCGGGGGGAGCGGATCGTTATCTGCGGTCCCTCGGGGTCCGGGAAGTCGACTCTGATCCGCTGTATTAATCGGCTGGAGGAGCATCAGCGCGGAAAAATTATCGTCGATAGCACCGAGTTGACCAACGATCTTAAAAACATCGAAAAAATTCGGGCCGAAGTGGGGATGGTGTTTCAGCATTTCAACCTTTTTCCCCACCTGACCATCCTGGAAAATCTCACCCTTGGACCGATATGGGTGAGAAAAACACCCAAGCGGGAAGCGGAAGCGACGGCCATGGCTTATCTGGAAAAAGTGCACATCGCGGAACAGGCCAAAAAATATCCCGGCCAGCTCTCGGGGGGGCAGCAACAGCGGGTGGCCATCGCCCGCAGCCTCTGTATGAAGCCCAATGTGATGCTTTTTGATGAACCGACATCGGCCCTGGATCCGGAGATGGTCAAGGAGGTGCTCGATGTCATGATCAGCCTGGCCCGGGAAGGGATGACCATGCTGGTGGTGACCCACGAAATGGGTTTCGCCAAAAGTGTCGCCCACCGGGTGCTGTTCATGGATTACGGCCGCATCGTTGAAGAGAACACCCCCGCTGAATTTTTCGACAATCCCCAACACGACCGGACCAAACTGTTTTTAAGCCAGATTCTGCATTGAAAGCCATCGATCATGCCAGCCCGAACCCTCGCCACCATTCATCTTGATCACCTGCGCGCCAACTACCGCCAAATTCAACAACATATCAAACCGGCCCGCCTGATACCCGTGGTCAAGGCAAACGCTTACGGTCATGGCGCCGTTGCTGTCTCCAACTGCCTGTCCGATGAAGGCGCGCCATTGCTGGCGGTTGCCCAATTTCAGGAGGCCATGGAGTTGCGCGACAGCGGGATCCAGGTGCCCATTCTGATTTTCGGCCGCCTTTTTCCCGACGAACTGCCTGCTGCCATCCGCGCAGGGTTCCGGATTACCCTGTTCGGTGAGGATGACATCCGTTGGATTGAAGCGCTTGGCGGCGATCGGCCGGCCGTGGTGCATGTCAAGGTAGAAACCGGCATGGGGCGGGTAGGCGTGCTACCGACGCGGCAGGCGGCTTTTTTCGATCGGCTGGTGCATTCCCGGTGCTGCGTGTGGGAAGGGTTGTACAGCCATTTCGCCACTGCCGATGAAGCGGACAAAACCTATGCCCGCCAGCAGCTCGACAACTTCAATGCCTTGATCAACCGCCTGGAATCCAAGGCGACACGGCCGCCCATGGTTCACATGGCCAACAGCGGCGCGATTATCGATTTGCCGGAGAGTCGTTTCGATGCCTGTCGGTCCGGTATTATGCTGTACGGTCACTATCCATCCCCGGAGACATCCAAAGCGATCCCCCTGAAACAGGTCATGGCCCTGACAACGGTGGTCGCCCATATCCGGCGCCTGCCCGCCGGTCACAACGTGAGCTATGGACGGCGCTGGCAGACCGGGCGTGAGACGACGGTGGCCGTGCTTCCCATCGGCTACGCGGATGGTGTCCGGCGCCAGATGACCGGCCGGCTCCAGGTAAGGATTGGCAGCCGGGCCTATCCGGTGGTGGGGACCATTACCATGGATCAGCTCATGGTAGATGTGGGCGATGATGCCGTCCGGGTGGGGGATGATGTGCTGATCTGGGGTGAGGCGTCCGGCAGTGTCATCCAGGTGCTCGACGTTGCCGAGGCCATGGGAACCATCCCCTATGAACTGACCTGTGGGGTTTCCGCCAGGGTGCGGCGTGTGGTTGTGGATAACGGATCCGACGCTCCCGGATGACAAAAAGATGGTGAGGAGCATTACCCCGCCCCATGAAATGCCCTGACTGCCATACTCCCGTGGATCCGGACGCAGCGATTTGTCCGGTATGCCGTTGCCGAATCGGTCCATCGTGCGTGGTCTGTGGAACGGTCAACCGGCGCGGGAGCCGTTTTTGCAGCGCCTGCGGATTTGTCCTGCCGTGCGGAACCGATGTCATGCCGCTGACACCTGCTGCACGAACACCTATAAAACAGCCAGCCGAAACCGCCAGACCGTTAACGCCGCTCACCCCGCCGCCGAGCGGTGAGCGTAAGCGGGTCACCATCCTTTTTTCCGACCTTTCCGGCTATACCAGAATCTGCCAGCAGATGGATCCCGAAGATGTATGCGAGATGATGAACCGGGTTTTCAGGAAGATCATCAGCATTATCCTCAGATATGAAGGTAGCATCGACCGCATTATCGGTGATGAGGTCCTGGCCGTTTTCGGTACCCCCCATGTGCACGAAGACGATCCCCTGCGTGCCGTGCACGCGGCCATGGAGATTCATGCCGTGGTGTCCGGGATGAGCAATCGTTTCCAGGACCATTTGATTCAGCCCCTGAAGATGCATTCGGGCATTGCCACAGGGCTGGTCGTTACCGGCAAGACCGATCTGGCCACCGGCAGACACGGGATCACCGGGGATACGGTAGACCGGGCCTTGCGGTTGACCAATCTGGCACCCTCCGGAGCGATTCTTGTGGAGCAGCGTACCATGACCGCCACGTCGGGGTTCTTTCTCTTCGAGAAAAGCGCCTTGGGCGGGAAGTGGGACGGTGTCGATTGCATGGATGCCTATCGCGTGTTGAAAACCGCCCCCCATCCGCATAAGATCCGCCGGGTGCGGGGTCTGCGTGCCCGCTTGATCGGTCGTGAGGAGGCATTGGCCGCCCTGCATAACGCCTGGCTTGCCATTTCCCGGGGGCGGGGCGGTTGTGTATTGGTCACCGGAGAGGCCGGAACCGGAAAGAGCCGGTTGATTGCGGAATTCAAGGATAGTCTGTCCCAAACCGAGGTACGCTGGCTCGAAGGCAATGCCTACCATTATACCCAGACGGTTCCCTATTTCCCGATCGTCGATCTGTTGGGGCGGGCCGTGGATGTCCGTGAACATGACACCGACGGCGTCATCCGGGAAAAGCTGAACCGGGAGCTCTCCCTGCTGGAGGCCGATACCGGGGCGATTGTCGAGATCATCGATCGTCTGTTTACGCTGGCCGATAAAGAACAGGCCCGATTGACACCGGAAGCATGGCAGCGCAAACTGCGCCAGACCCTGATGCGGCTGATTGCCAGCCAGTCCCGTCGAACCCCCACGGTGATCTGCCTTGAAGATCTTCACTGGGCCGATCCTTCGACAGTGAAGATGGTTCGCAGTATCCTCAATGATGCAAACCTGGCGGTCCTGTTTGTCATTAGCCACCGGCCGAGTCAACTTGACTTCTCTTCCGATCCGATCACCAATTCCTATTACCGGTGTACCACCATTGAACTGGAAGATTTTTCTCCGGAAATGGGACAAACCATGGTCGAATCCATGTTGGGGGTCACCCGGGTTCCACCGGACTTGCTGAATTTTGTCGCCGAGTACCTGGGGGGCAATCCCTTTTTTATCGAAGAGATGATCAATTCGCTGGTCGACGATGGCACGTTGAGGAAGAGTGGCGGTCAATGGCAGTTGCATGGGACCATCGGGACACGTGCCTTCTTATCCGATATCACCACTGTGATTGCCGCCCGCCTTGACAGCCTCGGAGACGACGCCAAACGGATTGTTCAGGAAGCGTCGGTTATCGGCAGGCGCTTTTCAACGCGGGTGCTGAAAAAAATTTCGAATACCCCCGAACGAGTAGATGAAAGCCTGTCTGTCCTCAAGTCTCTCGGACTCATTCTGGACAGTACCATGGGAGATAAGCCCGGTTTGTGTTTCAAACACGCCCTCGTTCAGGATGTCGCTTACAACAGCCTGCTCCGGCGGCGGCGTAAAGACCTCCACGAGAAGATTGCCGAGGCGCTGATCCGCTTGAACGGTCATCGCATCGACGCCATCAGTGAGACCCTGGCCTACCATTTCAGCCATGGCCACACGTTGTCCAAAGCCGTCGACTACCTGATCCGGTCCGCCCGCAAAGGTTTGAAAATCTATGCGGTGACCGAGGCCCTGGGGTATTATCAGAAGGCGTATCAGATATTGACCGCCGGCTCACCGTCGAATGACGATATAACGGCTCCGTTGTTGGCTTTGCTCATCGAATGGTTTTTTGCCTTTCATCTTCGCGGACGGTACCGGGAAGCGTCGGTATTGTTGAAAAAACACGAATCCCTGGCCAGGATGAGCGGCAACCCGCATATCAAAGGCATGTACCTTGCCTGTCTGGGTGGAGCGTACCAGAAGCGGGAACGGCTGGATACGTCGCGGAACTATCTGCTGGAGGCGATGGGCATCGGTGAGCAGACCGGCGATTATCAGGTGATTGCTTACGCCTGCGCCTACCTGACCTGGACCTGTACCGATATGGGGCGGCTTGACGACGCGTTGGCGTTCGCTGCCAAAGCGGAGGCCGCGTTACCGCGTTTCGATGTCGGTGCCTCCCTCTGGCCGTCTGAAATGGACCAGGACCTGATTCGTTCCCTTTTTTTCGGCGCGGCCATCGCCCACATGTTTCGCGGGGACAGCCGGCAGTGCGTCCAGTTGGGGGATCGGCTGCTGGCCTACGGAAAAAGCGATAACGATGTCAATACCCTTTCCGTTGGATATCTGTCCCACGGCATGGGGGCTTTTGTAGCCGGTGATTTCCGCACCGCCATCCAGCAATGCTCCCTGGCCGTGGACGGCTCGGTGGATTCCATGTTTGCCTGCAATGCCCATTTCGTTAAGGCCTGGGCCACCATGTCATTGGGCGATTTCTCCGCGGCGGATAAGGAATTTACGGCAATCATCGACTTCTGCCGGTCGTCGGGCTATGAGTTCATCGGAAAAACCGCACAAGCCCTGTCCTACGTGATTACCGTTGCCAAAGGGGATGTGGCCGTCGGGGTAGAGGCGTTCAACCGGTATGTGGAACAATACATGGCCATCGGGAAGCACTATCACGTTCAGATTGCCCACTTTCTGCTGGGATGTGTTTATCTCAACATGGTATCGGGAAACGTTGATCGGCGGCCTTCCATGGGGCTGAAAAATCTGTGGTTTTTTCTGTCCCACCGGCCACGGGCGGCCAAACAGGCCGAAACCCATTTTAAGGCCGCCGTTCGTATCGCCGAACGGATCGGCGCCCTGGGAATGAAGGCCCAGGCCTGCCTCAATCTGGGGCGGTTGTATCGGGTCCGGCGAAAAGACGACCTGGCCGAACCGTTGGTGCGGGAAAGCCTCGCCCTGTTCGAGCGGCTTGGCGCCACCGAGCATTTCAAAGCGGCAACGGTGACCATGGAGACGTTGATGTAATTGTCCGCCTATGCACCTGCCAGCGCCTTTTGGCGCAACCCGTCATAAAGCTTGCGGGTCAGCGGACCCACGTTGCCGTCCCCAATGCAGCGACCGTCAATCTGTGTCACCGGCATAACCTCGGTGACAGTGCCGGTGAGAAATACCTCGTCGGCGTGATAGAGCGCGTCGGTGGTAAAGAATGACTCATCGATCTTGAGGTCTGTCTCCCGGCAGATGTCGATAATCGCCATGCGGGTGATCCCTGGCAGAATATTCGGCGTCAGGGGATGGGTAATCAATTGCCCGCCTTTGACAATAAAGAGATTTGAACTGGTACCCTCACGAACGACATTCTGATCCGATATGAAAATGGCGTCGCTGTGGCCTTCTGACAGGGCCTTCTGTTTGGCCAGGCTGTTGGCCAGAAGCTGGATCGTCTTGATGTCGCATCGGCCCCAGCGAATGTCCCGGACCGTGATCGCCGTTATGCCGTCCCGGTGCAGGTTTTCCGGCAATGCGTTGATCTGCCGGATGGTCATGACGACCTGGGGCGACAGGGTCGGGTCGAAGGCATGGTTGCGCGGGGCGACGCCACGGGTGATCTGGATGTAAATGCCGGCGCGGTCGTACCCGGCGCGTTCAAACAGGTCGACGATCGCCGCTTTGATCCGTGACCGCGGAATCGGAGGAAAATCCAGCCCTCCCATGGAGCGTTCCAGCCTGTCCAAATGGGCGCCAAGCATGAACAACCGTCCGGCATAACTGGCGATATATTCGTAAACGCCGTCGCCGAACTGGTATCCCCGGTCCTCGATGGGAACGGTCGCTTTTTCTATGGGCATGATGTCGCCATTCAAATAGGCCAAGTCGGGCATGGTCGTCTCCTTATACCATCTTTGGTTGTGGTGTTATTGACATCAAGCACAATATATTGTATATAGCCATGAAGTGTGGAAACGAGCTCCTGAAAAATTCACGCTGTTTCCATCAACGCAGTCTCTTATCCAATATTTTACTTTCTTTCAAACTGTTACGGAGAAAAAATGGCAAGATCCATTGGTATCGATCTGGGGACCACAAATTCCGTAATGGGAATAAAAACCACCCATTTGGAAATCATTACCAACAAAGACGGTGAAATGCTGACCCCATCTTGTGTGTCCGCCAAAAAGAAAAGCAAATTACTGAAATTCGGCAGCAAAACGCAATTCGTTGTCGGGCGGGATGCATTGGACTGGATGAAGCAAGATGCGGCCAATACGATCACGGCCGTCAAGCGGTTGATGGGACGCAATCTTGGCGATCCGGAGATACAGAAAATAATTGCCGACCGAAAATGTCCTTATCGGATTGCCGGCCATTCCAGGGGCACGTCCAACAGCCTGGCGGTGGTATTGGGCGGGAACGAATACACGCCGGAGCAAATTTCCTCCAAAATTCTCGGAAAACTGAAATCGGATGCGGAAAAAAAACTTGGCGCCGACGTGGATTTTGCCGTCATCACGGTGCCTGCCTATTTCAACGACAAGCAGAAACATGCCACGCGAACCGCTGCGGCGCTTGCCGGATTGAAAGTTCGACGGTTGTTGCCCGAACCGACGGCGGCGGCCATATCCTTTGGTGTGGATACAATGGGAAAAGACGATGCCACCACCGTACTCGTATTCGATTTCGGTGGCGGCACCTTTGATCTGTCCGTACTGACCATCAGTGGCGGACAGTTCATCGAACAGGGAAAAGGCGGAAACATGTGGTTGGGCGGCGAGGATATCGATTCCGCAATCATGGCTTTCGTACTTGACGAAACCGCCCGGGAATACGGCGTTGACGATATCAACGCCCTGATCGCCGGCCAGGATGAAGGGAACAAAAACCTTTTCCTGGGGGAGCTGAAAGTGGCCGTGGAGAAGGCCAAGATCCGGCTAAGCGACGACGATAGCGCCTATATTGAACTGCCGGCCCTGTTGAAAGATGATGACGGCGACCGAATCGACATCGATGTGGAGCTGACCCGCGAACGCTTTGATGAGATGATCGCTCCGATCATCGATAGCACGCTTACGCTGACCCGCCG
Source organism: Desulfosarcina ovata subsp. ovata (assembly GCF_009689005.1). Lineage (NCBI taxonomy): Bacteria > Pseudomonadati > Thermodesulfobacteriota > Desulfobacteria > Desulfobacterales > Desulfosarcinaceae > Desulfosarcina > Desulfosarcina ovata. The sequence goes on from NZ_AP021879.1 coordinate 6,711,813, forward strand.
GCTGTTGGAAGACATTCATTTTACAGCCGATCTGATCGACAAGGTATTGCTTGTGGGGGGCAGTTCGCGGATTCCGGCGGTGGTCGCGGCAATGGAAACCGAATTCGGAAAGCAAAAAGTGATGCTTCACGAACGACCCATGCTGGCCATCGCCGAAGGTGCCGCCATATTGAGCCACCGGCTTTCCGACACCTATGAATGCCCTCAATGCGGGAAGACCGTTTCCCAGGCGGACGAGGTCTGCAACGGTTGTGGATTCGACTTACAGACGTACATGATTTCCGAAGGTGTTTTCGACATCGTGCATGCGGCGGCCCACGATTATTATATCCATCTTGAAAACAATGAACGCTACTTGCTGATTGAGAAGAACACACCCCTTCCTTGTGAGAAGACCGAAACGTTTACGCTGGTTCATGAGGATCAGAAACTGGTCCATATGAAATTTTTCAACATCGTGAATGACAAGCAAGAGTCCATCGGTGATTTGTGGCTGGGTGTGGAAGAAAAGAAAAACAATGAGAAAGAGCCGTATCAAATAGAGATCACCTTGAAAATAGATGAAAACAACCTCGTTGAGGTGGCCGCCGAAGTAACGGAATTGCCCCACATCCAATTATCGAAGACATTGTCCCGCGGAAAAGCGGATGAGAAATTATTTCTTTCCATGGAAAAGTTGATCGATGCGACCAACCAAAACGGTCATGATACGTATACGATCAATGATTTGACCCGCCGCATGCTCTCCACGATCCGAAAAATCGATCTCGTGATCGATCCGGAAACCGGCGAAGTGAATATCCCGGCCTATGAATCGGCGGAGATGCAGATCGACAAGGCCGCCCGATTGGCGGAGACGGATACCACCCCCACATCGTTGATTTACTATGCCGAAGGCGCGTTGAGTAGTTTCGGACCATTAATTGAAGAGAAAGACAAAGCGAAAATACAAAAACGGATCAAACATCTTACTGCCATGGATGAAAAGGGCACCTATGAGGAAACGCTGGCGGCCCACGATGCATTGGACAGCGCTTTGGACAAACTGGGCTGGATCAACACCTTGATGACCATCGAGAAGGCCGGAGAGTGCTGCGAGTTGCATGAACCGGCCAAAGCCTCCCTGTTTTTCAATGCGCTTTCCGGCATTGCCCGAAGCTACAGGGAAGCCAAGATCGACCGGGTCAGCTCGAAACTCGAGGAGATTTTGCCCATCGCCCATGAGGTCTTGGATCAATACGATTCGCAGACCGGAACCGTTTACAAGGATATCAGACGTTAGATGGAAGCGGAGATGGTCTGCCCCGTTTGTGAGCGGGAGCATATTCCAACGGATCAAGAAACCTGTCCCCAATGTGGGGCCGACCTGACTTGTTTCAGGGTTCTCGACGAATTGGAAGAAGCCGTCGCCACCGGTGGTGGTGGTGGTAATGGTGCGGTGACAGAACCAGCAGAGAACCGCCTTATATCTGAAAAGCGGACCGCATCATCCTTCTTTTGGGGGATTCTGGTCGCATCGGCGGTCTTTATATTCGCAGTGGGGGTATACCGGTTTTGGACCATCGAAGCCCTTGTGAAAGAACAGCAGACGATTTTTCGTCATAAGGTGGAAAGGGTGGCGTCCCGATTGGATGCTGCCCATGAAAAACAGGAACGCTTTGCATCTTTGATTGAAAAGCACCTGGAGACGGAAGGCAAACGATCGGTGGAGAAGCCGCCGTTGCAAACGGATGGAGATCATCCATTACCCGTGGATGGGCATCGGGAAACAGCGCCTGCTTCCCAACCACATCCCGAATCGCTTGACGATACGGTGGATGTCGCAACCGAGCTTTCCAATCCTATCGCTATGGGTCATGCTTTCCATGTTTATCAGGCGACGGATACCGACACCTTATGGGGCATCGCCCGCAGGTTTTACGGTGCCGGTTATTACTACCCGGTTGTTTTGCACCATAATCCGGAACTGTCCATTTATCGCATGAGTCAAAAGGACCGGATTAAACTGCTCAAGGATGCCGACCAGGCCCGGCAAATTTACAAGGAGATTATCGTTTTCGAGGACAATCGCCGCTATTGGCTGTACACGGCCCGTCCCGGTGATACCCCCGTGTCCATCAAAATGCGGTATTGCCCCGGCAAGTCGTGTTTGCCATTGTCATTGGATGCCGAACCGAGGGTACGGATACGCCCCGGAAGAAAAATAAAAATTCTGATTATATCGGATTTTGGGGAGGTCTCCGGTACCCACCCAAAGAAGCCGAAACGTACAAGTTTTGCAACCAGTTGTTGTGATATCTGAATTGGTTTAGCTGTTCCGCCGGACTTTTAAATCCATTGTGCAACTTAACCGTTCGAGGATTGTATGGTGAAAAATTATTGATGAGCGTCCATCCTCGAATACTCAACTGCGCTGCATCCATCGATCCATGAAAATATTGGGTACTGTACAGGTGGCGATCCATTCTTTGCATCAACCGGTCAACCATGTTACTGGTTCGGTGTGCTTTAGGATGATCGTAGGCAACACGATAGGCGGCAATGTTTTTCCGTAACTTCGTTATGGGATCTATGATAACGGATGGCACAGCATTCTTTTCGCACCATTCGTACAACCTTCTTATTCTTTGGGAAAACGATGCCTTACTTTCAGCGCGATAACACTCCCATAGCTTTGATGCGGCGTTTTCAAAAATATCTCGGTATTTCTTTTTGGCACGGTCACGAATTTTGATAAACACATGAAGAAAACAGCAAATGATAACTACTGCCGGGAAGAGGAATTGCCACGCATTTCGGGTGGCTTTCCAGCCGTCCATATTCACGGTTTCCGGTGAATATTCCGGCTTTATACACTGGGCCTCTTGTTTGTACACTTGATACGCATCTGTTAACGCTTGTTCTCCGGCGTCTTTGGCAACGGCTGCACCGAGAATACAGCCATCACCAACTGTCGTGGCCACATACGTTTTTTCACCTAAAATTCGAGTATGCTTTTCATCAGCGGCAAGATGTTCGGGAACATCTTGAGGATTTCGGACAGTTGTTCCGACAATGCTGTTTCGCCCGATAGATTGTTCGATTCGATACCAATACATGGGATCTTTTCCGAAAACACGACTTATGGCCCAAAATGGTATGTCGAACTTTCTAAAAAACATTGCATCTTCGATTTCGTCAACAAATCCAACGAGGTATGGCAGTACAAATGAAGGACGAATGGTGTAAGCAACACCGGATATTTTAATTCGACGGATCCATATGGATTGTTTTTTTGAGTAATAAAGATCCTTCATCCGATATCCATTTTCGATTTCAGCCGGGAATAATTCCGGAAACAGTTCGATCCTTTTGTTTACGGAAGTTCTGAAATCAACCGGGTTGAGTATGTTGCATTCATAATTGCCTTGAGAAAAGGGCAAACATATGATTCTGTTGTTTCGGTTAGCGGATCTTGTATCTGCTATTCCCATATAGTTAGAGACCTCCTTTGGCGGGATGTGTCTCTAACTATATAAAATTATTAGTAAAAAGTCTAGACTCAAATCTTCAATAATATCAACATGTTGTGTTTTTGTCGGGGGATAGGCCACTGTATGTTCGGCTTATTGGAATCAAACTCCCCAAAATCCGTTATAATCAGTAAAAATTCAACTGGCGGAAGGGCTGCAATGAAGAAAAAAAAGAGCACGAACATTGAGGCCACCCTGGCAAAGGCGGAGAAGTTTTTACGTTGCGGAAACTTTGCTCTGGCCTTGAAAACATTCGAAACCGTTCAAAAAGAATTGAACCGTGATGATATTGCCGACAAGATCACCCGCTGCCGGCAAGAAGTGAAAATCGGTCAGGCCAAGCAACTGGTAAAAAAGGCGTGCAGAGCGGTGAAAAAGGGAACCCTCGATTCGGCCTTGACATCGTTTCAACGGGCCAACGCCGTTTTAAACGAACCGTGGGTTACCCAGCAAATCGAGGCCATCGAGGGGAAACTGACCCGTCGAGACGCTTTTTCCAGTGCCCGGAGCGCTGAAACGGCCGGCGATTTTGAAAAAGCGGCAAAATGTTATGCAGCGGTTTGTGAACCGGATGACCCATCCCGGGAATCGATGCTGATAAAAAGTGCGCGCTGCTTTGTCAAAGCCGGCCGCTATGCGGAAGCGTTGAACATTTTTAAAGACGTATCCCTGGCTGGTTCAGGGGCCCGTTACGATTACGGTTTCGCGCTGGTTCAATCCGGTTTTCTCGCCCAAGGACTTCGTGCCTGGGACGAGGTGGATGTTCAGGACAGCCGCTTTACGGAACAAAAACATTTGGTTGCCCGGCAATTGGCTGCCGATCTCGTGGATCGATTGAATCGGAAAGCGGATTTGGCTTCGATCCACGACGATGTTTCTTTTTTGATGCACAAGGCGGATTCGTTTTTTGGTCAAAGTCGACGAGACGAAATCAAAACCATCCATGAACATGCCGTATTCGCCTGGATCGAGGAACTTTGGGAAAAAGAGGATTTTCATACCATCGAAAAGATCCTTGGAACCTCCGCATTGCCGTTGACGCCGGATCTTTTGGCACTCAAGGCGAAAGTAGGGTTCAAAACTGCCGGTGCGAACGGCCGGCATCTTCATACGATGTTGCTCTACTGGCTGCCTGCGATCTATTCGCCGCTGATTGCAACGTCTTTTGGCGACAATGCCGGTAAGCGCCAGCAGGTTCGCCGGAAACTGATTGCCATGGCCGAAAGTTTGATAAAAAAGGCCAAGGGGAAACAAAACGGCCGCCGGGTGTTGACCGAACTCACCATCGATACGGAATTGATTCAAACCATCCGTGAAATAATGGAGCATCAGAGGAGCCGGACCGATTTTATTTTTACCCCGAGGCTGGCGGCTCTTCTCGACCGGTCCGAGGAATTCCTCTCTCTCATCCGTGAGAACGAATCCTTTTTTCAAGACAAGCACCGGTATCTGGAAACCGGGGCGTTCTATTCGGCCGCGGGTCGATATCTATACCACTTGAAAAACCATGACTACGAAAAGGCCGTTTGCCTGTTTACGGATTTACCACAGGATCGGAAAAAGGATGCTTTCATCGATTACGCATTCAATCTGATCAGTTTCGAATATGGTTGCCATTGCCTTGACAACGAAGATGTCCAGGCAGGTCGATTTTTCCTGTCCGCACCGGCCCTTTTCGATGTTGCACCGGCCTTGGAGGAGAAATTGATCCAGAAAGCGTTGGACTTCGAAGAGTGGCCGTCCTTAAAACCTTTCGAAGATGTCCTGTCCGCCATTTATCGTCAGCGTCCCTCGAAAGTGTTGGAGAAAGCATTGTCCCTGGTGATGACTCGCCGGGCGATATCGATGTACAACGAAAGGAAATTGGCTCCCAAAGCCTTGAATGGTATTATCAACAGGGCCCTGAAACTCGATCCGGAAAATGAGATGGCGCGAGAGGCGAGCGAGAGCGGCGAAATCAACCAGGAAATTAAGGCCGTGTGCGACGCCTTCGATCGAATGAAATTGGGTAAAGCCAGTCGTATCGCCAGGGAATCCGAATACGATGAAGTCCGGGATCAATATTTTCAATTCATCGAGGATGCATTGGATCAAATTGGAAGATGCGGTTGGGAGGAACAGGAAAAAATGATGCTGATTAACGATCTGTATCAATGGGGAACATCGGTGGATGCCGATCAACCCATCATGACGAAATTGGAAATGCATTTAAACATGAACTGATCGATGGTGAGCGAATGAACCCGTACACAGTTTTGAATGTTGATCCCCATGCAACCAAAAAAGAGATCATCCAGGCGGTAGCCCGGGGAATGCGTGAAAAAAAATACACCGGACGGGAATTGGCGCAAGCCCAGAAAATGTTGCTGGATCCCGTATCCGCCGCCGTTCAAGAATTTATCCATTGCATCCATTGGGATGATGTCAGGCGATCGTTGCCCAGCCTGGATGGGGTGATGTCCGATCGAGGGTCGATTGCCGGGTTGAAGCGCCTTTCGATTGGCGATGAAGAGGCATGAATTCCAAAAAGGCGTTTCTTAAACAGAAGCTGATCGAGTTCCAGCGCAGGATTGCCGAACTCGATCATCGCCTGAAGGAATCGCGCGAATCGTTTCGCAAAAGGGAAGCAGACCTGATCCTTGAATTACTTACACTGCTTGATGCATTTGAGAACATCGATGAAACGATCGAAGCCAAACAGGATCAATTTGATAAAAGCGCCCGCATGCTTTCCAAAAATATCCGTTCTGTCCATAAAAAGCTCAAACGACTGTTGCAGACCCGGGATCTGGTTGAAATCGAATTTCCTGAAGACATGGCCCGAATCGATCATTGTAAAATCGTCGACACCCGTTCTGCCCCGGGATCCAGGAACGAGACCATCCTTTCCGTGGTAAAAAAGGGGTATGTGAATAAGAAAAATGGAAGAGTTCTCAGAAAAGCCGAAGTGATTACGGTTTTCAACGATGAGTAACCCAAGCTCCGGTAAGCGGATAGATACCCCATGAAACCCATCGTAGCTATCGTCGGCCGGCCCAATGTGGGCAAGTCGACCCTGTTCAATCGAATCACCCGCAGCCGGGACGCCATTGTGGACGATCTGCCCGGTGTGACCCGGGACCGCAATTTCGGGGATGCCCGCTGGAACGACAAGGCCTTTACCCTGGTGGACACCGGCGGTTTTGCCGAGGGCGATGTGGACGCCTTCGCCCCGCACATCCGCCTGCAGGTGGAACAGGCCATCGAGCATGCCGATGCCGTGGTTCTGGTCCTTGACGGGAAAGGGGGAAGTTCCCCTTTTGACACCGACCTGATCCAGACGTTGCGGACCGTGGAAAAGCCCGTTTTTTACGTGGTCAACAAGATCGACGGGGAAGGGCAGGAAAAGGCCCTGTTTGACTTCTACGGGCTGGGCGTCGATCGCCTCTTTCCCGTATCGGCCGAGCATGGATACGGGGTGGCCGGTTTCCTCGACGAACTGACCGACGGCTTTCCCGATGCACCGGCCGAAGATGAACTCCCCGATGAGATCCGCATTGCGGTGATCGGCAAGCCCAACGCGGGCAAGTCCTCCCTGATCAACGCCATCCTGGGGGAAGAGCGGCTGGTGGTCAGCGATGTGGCCGGCACCACCCGGGACGCCATCGATACGGCGTTTACGCGCGATGGGAAAAACTATGTGCTGGTCGATACCGCCGGCATCCGCCGCAAGGGCAAGGTGTCCCAGCGGCTGGAAAAATTTTCCATCATCAAGGCCCTGCGCAGCCTGGAACGCTGTCATGTGGCCCTGATCATCATCGATGCGGAAGAGGGCATCTCCGACCAGGATGCCCGGGTGGCCGGTTACGCTTACGACCGTGGCTGCGGAGCGATCTTTCTGCTGAACAAGTGGGACCTGGTGGACAACCGGGACGGCAAAGCCCTCAAGCGCATGACCGAAAACCTGCGCATGACGGCCAAATTCTTAAGCTTCGCCCCGGTCCTGACCGTGTCGGCCAAGACCGGGCAGCGCGTCCCGAAGATATTTCCCGTGGTGGATCAGGTCTTTGCCCAGTATGCGGTCCGCATTACCACCGGCCAGCTCAACAAGGTCATGGAAAAGGCCCTGGAACGTACGCCACCGTCCTTGCACAAGGGCAAACGGCTCAAGTTCTACTATGCCACCCAGGTCTCCACCCGGCCGCCGACATTCGTGAGTTTTGTAAACTTTCCCGATGCCGTGCATTTTTCCTACCAGCGCTACCTGGTGAATCAGATCCGCGAGACCTTCAAGCTGGATAAAACCCCCCTGCGGCTGCTGCTGAAACAGCGCACCGGAAAAAACCCGGATTTTCTGAACAAGAAACGGACACCGGTCAGGCGGAAGCGAAGACGCCGGGAGAAGCGATAACCGTTGATGCCGATATCGGGCTTTTCACGGCTTCGTCAACGATTGGCTGCCTGCGGTTGATAGAGGCAGCGCCCCTCGCCGAACACGGCCACCGGATAGGCGGTCAGATCAAAGGGATCGCCGTTCCAGCAGGTGAACGAGGCCCAGCGGCCCTTTCGCAGGGTGCCCACCTTTTTTTCGATGCCTAAAAACTCGGCGTTTTTGCGGGAGATGACTTCGATGGCCTGCTGCCTGGTGTAGCCGCAACGGATCAACCAGCGGGTGGTGAGCAAAAGATTGCGCGCCGGAATAACCGGATGATCGGTGATCAGGCCGAAAAAGACCTCTGAGTCGACCAAGTGGCGGATATTGCGCCAGTTTTCGTGGCGCAGCTCCACTTTGTAGGCGAATGAATCCAGGGGCCCAAAGGCCACGGGAATGTTTCTGCGCCTCAGCTCGGTGAAAATTTCCGGTTGGTGCACGTCGCCGGCATGCTCCACGGTGACCCGCAGACCAAAGGCATCGACCAGGCGCAGCAGGGCGGCGATATCGTCGGTTTTGTGGACGTGGCACCGCAAAATGGTCTTGCCTGCCATCAGATCCCGCAGCACGCGTTCTTCGGCGGAGAACTCTATTTTGTCTTTTTCCTTGCCCTTGGCCGCCTGCCGGCGGTCCAGCTTATCGCGCACCTGGTAGAGTTTTTCCCGAAACATGCCCACGGCGCCCATGCGTGTGGTGGGGCGCTCGCCTTTCCAGTTCCGGGTGGACATGGGATTGTGGCCAAAGGCTGCCTTGACGCCGGCCCGGCCGACCAGCGCCTCGCTGCTGTTGTTGGCAAAATGGCGAATGATGGCCGACAAGCCGCCCACGATGTTGCCGCTGCCCGGCACGATGCAAGAGTACAACACCCCCATCTCGATGGCATCGGCAAACGCCGGGTCGTCCATCTGAAGGGAGTCGAGGGCGTCGGGCAGAAAGAATAGGGCTCTGGCCTGCTCGTTGCCTTCGCCCTCGGATTCCGGTTCCCCGGCACGATACAAACCAATGTGGCTGTGGGGGTCGATAAATGCCGGCGTCACCACCGGAAATTCGCCAATCAGTTGGCAGGCGGCTTGTTTTGTTTTGGCAGCGCCAATAATGTCCGTGCCTTTGAATGATAAAAACACCTGGCTGAGCAGGTCGGTGCCTGTATAGAGCTGGTCGGCGAAAATACATTTCATCGTGGCTTGTACTCCCATGGCAACTGGATAGGAACAAAATAAAAGAAGACCCCACAGGGCCATATGGATAACCTACGTCGAATATTCTTTGGACTCAATGTGAATTTTCGCCGGTCCGACTTTTTTTTAGCCGGCCGGTGGTATATATAGCCGGCCATGGATCTATTCGACCAACAGGCAGAGTCCGCCACCGACCATGAACGGCCCCTGGCCGAACGCATGCGCCCCCGGCGGCTGAGCGATGTGTTCGGCCAGAACGATGTCACCGGCCCGGGCAGCCTGGTGCACCATGCCATCGAAAACGACCGCATCTTCTCCATGATCCTGTGGGGACCGCCCGGTTGCGGCAAGACCACCCTGGCGCGCATCGTCGCCCGTGAGACCCGCTCCCATTTTATCCATTTTTCGGCAGTCCTTTCAGGGGTCAAACAGATCCGCGAAACCATCGAGGACGCCAAAAAACAACGCCGGTTCCAGCGCCGGCGCACCATCCTCTTCGTGGATGAAATCCACCGCTTCAACAAGGCCCAGCAGGATGCCTTTCTTCATCATGTGGAATCCGGACTGATCACCCTGATCGGGGCCACCACAGAAAACCCGTCCTTTGAAGTGATCTCCGCGCTGCTCTCCCGTTGCCGGGTGATTACCCTCAATCTGTTGGATGAAGCGGCCCTGGGCCAGGTGATCGATCGGGCTCTGGCCGACGAGGCGGCCGGTCTCGGCGGTCTCGGTTTGAGCCTCTCCGAGGAAGCCCGCCAGCACCTGGTCTCCATTTCTTCAGGGGATGCGCGCAGCGCCCTCAACAATCTGGAGGTGGCGGCGACGCTGGCCTTGGCCGAGGCGAATGCCGAGGAACCTGCGGGGAGGACGATCACCCTTGCCCATGTGGAAAAGGCCCTTCAGAAAAAGGCCCTGCTTTACGACAAACATGGCGATGAGCATTTCAACCTCATCTCCGCCTTTCACAAAAGCCTGCGCGGCAGCGATCCGGATGCGGCCCTGTACTGGCTGGCGCGCATGCTCGAAGCCGGCGAGGATGCCCTGTACGTGGCCCGCCGCATGGTGCGCTTCGCCTCCGAGGATATTGGCAACGCCGACCCCTTCGCCCTGCGCATCGCCCTGGGGGCAATGGCGTCCTTCCGTTTTCTGGGGCATCCGGAAGGGGACCTGGCCCTGGCCCAGGCGGCGGTCTACCTGGCCACGGCACCCAAGAGCAACAGCGTCTACAAGGCCTGGAACGCGGCCCGCAAAGTGGCGAGGGAAAAAGGCGCCTTGCCGGTTCCCCTGCATATCCGTAACGCACCGACGGGATTGATGAAAGACCTGGGCTACGGCAAGGAGTACCGCTATGCCCACGATTTCAAGGACGGGTATGTTGTTCAGGAATATCTTCCCGACGCCATTGCCGGCAATCTGTTTTACTTCCCCACCGACCGGGGATACGAGAAAATGATTGCCGGACGCGTGAAACAGTGGCGGGCGTTGAAGGAGAAAGACAAAAAGTGATTCAGTCCTCGATCAAGACAAGTGCATATTTTGCCAGACCAACAAGATGCCAAGGCATACGTGATTATCCTCAAAAATAAGGAAAAACAATGGAGATCAGACTTCAGTCGATTGGAACCGCACACACCGACACCCGGAGCGTTCCCCGTCACTGGACGGTGTCGGACGTTGAGGGAACACTGGTTATTGATCCGCAGTACACCGATGGGCTTGCGGATATCAGTGCCGGTCAACGGATCATCGTGCTTTTTCACTTCCACAAAAGCGCACCCTTTACACCCCAATGGTTAAAACAAACCCCGCCCCATCGGAATCAGACATCGGGGGTGTTCAGTATTTGTTCGCCCAGACGTCCCAATCCCATTGGTCTCTCGGTGGTGACCGTATCGGCGCGTGAAGAAAATGTTTTGCACGTTAAAGGCATGGATATGATCGACGGCACGCCGATTCTGGACATCAAGCCGTTCATCGTCGACGAGAGTAACCTGCCGAGTCGGGAAGATGCGGAATGAGATACAATCCATTCACCAGTGGAACCCGGATTGGAAAAGTCTGGTCGCAGGCATGGCCAGCTCTTACGGAAAACGGTGTAGAACCAGACGGTTTGCGCATGTAGGAGCGGGCCATGCCCGCGAAAGGACAAAAATCAATCCAAATGATGTGGCCACCCTATCAACCGGCCTGGACGATATTGACATGCTCTTTTCTGATCCACGCATAAACGTCGTCGCCCCGATGGAGATTCAACCGGTGCATGGCACGATGCGGGATGAGGGCATGCATGGCGATGGCGTCCGCCTGAAGATCGAGCAGTGACGACGATCCTTCGGGAACAATATTTTTCAAGGTGGCTTTGACGACATTGAATCCGTTGGCGTGTGCCGGCTTGTTGCGGGAGACACGGATATCCTCATGGCGGATGGCGACATCGACGGGCACGCCCTGATCGGCCTGATCGAAACTTTGGAGACAGGTTCCCCCCAAATCGATAGCGACGCTGCCGTTTTTGCGGGAGACCACCGTGCCGCGGTAAAAACCGGTACCCACAAATTCGGCGACAAAACGGCTGTTGGGCCGGTTGAACACCTCATGCAGCGCCCCCAACTGAAGCAGACGGCCATCTTTGAATACCGCCAGTTTGTTTGCCAGGGCCCATGCATCGTCAAGATCATGGGTAATGTGGATCACCGTTGTGGTTTGATCCCGAATCGCCTCTTTCAGCAGCAGGCGGGCACGACGGCGCGTTTGCTGGTCGAGGGCTGAAAAGGGCTCGTCCATGAGCAGAAGCGCCGGTTCGACGATGAGCACACGCGCCAGGGCGGCCCGCTGCTGTTCCCCGCCGGACAAGGTGGTGGGTTTCCGGTGCAGCAAATGGTCGATGTGAAGGGACCCCGCCATCTTACGGATCGCGTCGTCCATATTCCCCGGTTTGTGCTTCTTGAGCCCGTAGGCGATATTCTGGTAGACCGTCATATGCGGAAGCAGAGCATAGTCCTGGTAAACGATGCCGATATGTCGCTTTTCCGGCAGTTCATTGACGAGCTCCCTTCCATCCAGAACGATATTCCCCTGGTCAGGCCGCCAAAAGCCGACGATGCTCTCGAGAAAAATGGTTTTGCCGGCTCCGGTCGGACCGATAATGGTCAGATAATCTCCCCGGTCCAGCGAGAGCGAGACACCCTTGAGACGGAACTCTCCAAGATTGATATGCAGGTTGTCGATTTCGACGAAACTCATATTCCGACCTCTGCCTTCTCAAAGATAAAAATGGCGATGAAAGAAACGGTCGTCAGCACGATGCCGCTGGTCAGTGCCATGCCCATATTGCCGTAGGAGATGTTGAGGTAAAGGGTCATGGGCAGCACTTCGGTTTTCATATAGGTGCCGCCGGCCAGGATCAGCACCGTACCGAAGGTGCCGATACACCGGGCGAAGGAAATGACCGTGGCGGCGAGAATGCCGTTTTTGGCCAACGGCAGCGAGACGTGGTAGAACGTTTCCATTTGAGAATAGCCGAGGGAGCGGGATACGAATTCCAGCCTCGGATTGATGTAATCGAAGGTCGATTTCAGGATTCGGCTGGCATATGGCAGGGCCGTGAAAAATTGGGCCGCCACCACCCCCTGTTTGGTGAAAACCAGGTTGATGGACAGCCGTTTGAACACTTCTCCCACCACGGTGTTGCCGAAAAGAAGCAGCAGGCAAAGACCCAAAACAAGCTCCGGGAAGGCCACCGGCAGATCGAGAATGGTCTTGACGAAGCCTTTAAAGGGAAAATCGAACCGCGAAAGGGCGTAGCCGATCGGCAGGGCGAACACCATTACCATCAGCGTGGAGACGATGCCGGTTACCATGGAGAGTTTCAGGGAGAAGCGCATCTCCTCGCTCCACAGGTTTTCCCATACATCCGTAAGATCCGGCACCAGAAACAAAGATACGATCGCAAACACCAGCAGAAAGGTAACCAAAAGGGATATGCCGATACAGCTGATCTGGAATATCCCTATTTGGCGCAAGGTTCAAACCCCCATTTCCCCCAGATGGCCAGCCCATCGGCACTGGCGACGTAATTGTTGAATTCAAGGGCCAGCGCTCTGTTTTTTGTCCGGGTACAGACCGCGGTGGGGATGGTTTTGATGATGTTTCTGCCCGGGTCGATATCCACCACCTCAATTTTCCCCTTGGCCTCGGCCCAACTGGTCAGGTCTTTCCAGATCAGGGCGGCGTCGACCTGATTGAGGGCCACGTAGATGAGCAACTGGTTGACCGTGGGGGCATAGACCTCGATATTGGGCTGAACGCGTTCCCACAGCTTCGCTTTGGTCAGCAGTTTTTTGGAAACGCGACCAATGGCCGGTGCCTTGGGATCGCCGATCGCTACCCGCACCCCTTGTCGCGCCAGATCATCGAGGCCTTTGACGTTGGCGGGATTGCCTTTGGGAACCGCAATGGCTGGCAGGTGAAGCACCAGTTTCCGGATTGTCTCTTTTTCCACCCAGCCGTTATCAAGGGCATCCAGGGTATATTTTTCGGCCCCCGGAATCAGCACGTCACAGGGCTGACCCGCGGCGATCATGCCGAAGATCTCACCCGAACTGCCATAGTGCACATCTACCGTCACAGCGTGTTGCCGCTCGAAATTTTTGCGCATCTCTTCCATTGGCTTCATGAGCCCCGCCCCGCTGAACACCATGAGATCGGCGGCCCGAACCGGAGCGGTCCATAACAGAACGACCATCACAACTGCCCAAATCCGTTTCATTGTTTTCTCCTCTTGGTAAGTTGAGGTGAACCCTGCCCATGCGCACCATTTCGCTTGGATTTCCGATTGATTATTTCGATGATGGACTGGATCTGATTGACCAGATTTATAGGTATATGCCCATCACGTGTCAACGGTAATTTTATTTATGAAATATGATGGCTAATAACGACCGATACCGACCAATACTGACACACGTTGAGTTGTGGTGCGATGGAGAGCTGGTGGTCCTTTACGGTTGTTGCAATCAAGATCCCTGGGCTTGGTTATAGCTTCGTCCACCTGGATTGAGGAACGATTAAAACGGGCTGATCCCATATTACCTCTCGTTCCCACGCTCTGCGTGGGAACGTATGCGGCCAAGCATTCCCACGCAGAGCGTGGGAACGAGGGGGTAAGTGGACGAAGTTGGAACCAAGCCCAGCCTACGCGGCTTCAACCTGGGGGGGCGGGTCTCCAACAACGGTTACTGCACGGCCCACGATCTCCGGATCGAATCGGCCCAGCCCAAAATCAAGGAAAATGAATTGGGTCTCCTTGTCGGCTTTGAAATCACCGGGGCCACGGTGAACGGATCAGCCACATCATCCAGCCTGCTGGTGGATTTCGGGGATATCGTGCCCGATACCTCGGGAACGGCCGTTGGATCATGGAGTGCAGCCTGTCCGGAAAATTTACGGAGTTTACGGCCGATTTTACCCACTCCGACGAGCTGGGCGGGACACTGACCTCCCTGCTTACCGGTACGGATACCCACTACCTGATTCACGATGTCCGGATGGACCTTTCCGACCGGGATGCGGTTCTGGATTTTCTATCGAAGGAGACGCCGGAGAGCGGCATATATCGGGTTTATGAGTCGGACAATCTGACCACGGACGTGACCAACCCCACGGGGTCCCTGAACTGTTCCGGCGATACCTGCACCCTGACCACCACGGCCACCAACGGGTGCACATATGTAAAGGTCGACGATCCTTTTTATGGAGAGATGGAACGGCCCCCACGCTCTCGGCCGCACCACACTCCCGGCAGGGGCAACATTCACCGATCAAGGGGATGGTTCGGCGATATTCGACTGGCCCCCCAACTCGGCCAGGACGGCACATATCCACTGAAGTTTAGGATCGGGGATGAAATTAATTGGACGTAATTGCGCCGGGCTTGTGTTCGTCTTCAAGGCGCATCAACGGTTGCATACTGGGAGTATGTGGCCGTTGATGCAACGACGAAGACGGGCGCAAGAACAAGCAATTTTGTTCAATTAATAAAATTCCCGATCCTTAGCGCTTTTGATGGTACTCACACAGCCCAGCGCACGGCAAAACTGACCATTGCTGTTTAAAAGGGTACCAAGGTGGTGAAGCAAATCGTTCGCTAACAAGGTTGCAGTTTATAACAAATCCCATGGCACGGCATAGTCGGATTCAGACAACTGGGTCGTTGTCTCACAAGGCGCGATAACGAGACCCGGGGCGATCTTTAATTTGGGGTACTTTTTACGAAATGCGGATATTCCCATGGTGTCGCGGCGGGAAGGGTTGGTCTTGGCCTTTATTTCAATCGGATGAAGGATGCCGTTATACTCCAATAGAATGTCCACTTCCGCGCCGCTGTATGCTCTCCAATGGTAGAAATTGGGTCTGGGGGTTAACAGTGCGGCCTGTTTTTTCAACTCGGCGGCCACGGCGGTTTCAAACAAGGCCCCCCAGAGGGGATGCCCGCCAATCACTGCCGGCGCGGAAATCGCCTGGGCCTGGCAGGCAAGCCCGGTATCCGCGATATAGCCCTTGGGTTTGTTACTTACCCTTTTTATCATATTCCCGGAATACGCTGGAAATTCGAACCACTGAAACGTGGATTTCAGGATGGCAATCCAGCGTTGTGCGGTCTGTGGGGTCAGTCCCAATTCCCGGCCCAATTGGCTGTAATTGATCTCTTGGGCGGTCAATGCGCATGCCAGTTGAAGGAAACGGCCGAATAACTGGAAGTCCGCCACGTCGGCGATAAGCCGGACATCCCGTTCAATATAGGTTCGCTGGTATGCATTCAAGAAATCGGGAATGACGCCGGCGGGTAGAATTTGGGCTTCGGGCAAAAATCCCCGCCACAATTGCTCATATAGCGTGGTGGCCATGGTGTGGCGTGTCTGACGCTCGGTAAGGAAAGCCTCAGGAGAACGAAGCCATCTTGCCATCCAGGGCGTTATAGAGCCTTGCCGGTTGATTTCAGGAAGGCTGAAGCTGTGCAAATCCAAAAAAACTGCCCGTCCGGCCAGGCTTTCCGACATGGATTGCATGACGCCCCATTGCTGGGAACCGGTTAGGATATACTGGCCGGGAGAACGGTCGCGATCGATACGGCGCTTTATGGAGGCAACCAGCTCCGGCGCATATTGAATTTCATCCAGAATGAGAGGTGATGGATGGTTGTTCAGGAAAAGTTCCGGATCCTGACGGGCATTTTCAATATCGATAACAGGATCGAAAACAACGATTTCAGCATTTTTACCCAACGTGTTCTGGAGCAGTGTACTCTTGCCCACCTGACGTGCGCCGCTGATCACAACGGCGGGAAAAGACGCCGCCAATGTGTAGAGCTTATCAGTTAGCATTCTATCGATATACATATCTGGAATTTTAAAATCCATATCATCAATAGTCAAGTTTTTTAAAGCCGATGATTTCGAGGCGAATTTGTATTTTCGAAGATAGGCTCAACATAGGCCCTTCTCCACGGTACCCGACAAATATCATCGTCCACGATAAAAACGGAAAACCGATTTTACGAAATGCTCCAGTAAAGTTTTTCCAGTCCTATCAAAATGTTGAAAAACTCGCACCACTGATGCGAGAAATAGGCTGGAGCCATAACATTGTCATCATGGAGCGCTGCTCGGACCCACTGGAACGTGAATTTTATATCCGCATGACCCGCAAGTTCGGCTGGTCGAAAAACGTGCTCGTCCATCAGATCGAAACCTAACAATGACGGAACACCGAACTGGCATAAATGGAAAAATGGAATAATACGCTTTTGAAATATCGTGATTGTCTGTTGAATGGTATTGATCGATGTTGGGTTGCGCTGCGCTTAACCCAACCTACGTAATTTCGAAGATGTATGGACTATCGTAATTGATTGGCCACAGACTATCGTAGGTTGGGTTGAAGCATGAAACCCAACAATGATGAAACTGGTGGCCCTTTACGTTTGTTGCAATCAAGATCCCTGGGCTTGGTTATAGCTTCGTCCACCTGGATTGAGGAACGATTAAAACGGGCTGATCCCATATTACCTCTCGTTCCCACGCTCTTGCGTGGGAACGTATGCGGCCAAGCATTCCCATACAAGAGCGTGGGAACGAGGGGGTAAGTGGACGAAGTTGGAACCAAGCCCAGATCCCTTTGCCACACTGCAGGTGAAAGGCCCGAAGCATAATGGATGGGGTTGTGTAAAATATGTAAGGATATGAAACAATTTACATATTTAATATGAATAAAATTATATGATTTGTCGATAGGGTAATTGGTAAGTTTATGGGATTTTGCTCAATAGAAACGATATAAAAACAAAGGGGTACGATTGCCAGTAACTATTGGCAGGTTAGCTATGGAATATTTCATGCAAAGTTTAAAATCTGAGTTCCAAATTCCCTCTATAAATCAGGTGATGCACTCTATAAATAATTGACAGGGAAGACCGGTGTGGGACTGGTCGGCATCTCCTTACCTGGGGGAACGCACCATAATTCCATGAAAGCAAATGCTGGATAATAAGCAAACATATAATCAGTGAATTTGGATGAATATGATTCGGAATCAACAATTTGATTTGTTTTTCACACATGGAGTTATGGAGGTCCCTGTGGGATCTGTCGACTCTGGCCGACGGCACCTATTTTCTGTATGCCGTCATCACCGATGAGGTCCACACCACCGCCACCTATGCCGCCGCATCGGTCACCATCGACCGGACAGCCCCGCAAGTAACCGCCGCACCCGCGGGCGGCACCTATGCGGATACTCAGAGTGTCGAACTGTCAACCGATGAAGCCGCCGACATCTACTTTACCCTTGACGGTTCGGCGCCTACCTCAGCATCGACGCCATACACCACTGCCATAACCATCGATCAGACCACTAAGCTGAGGGCGATCGCAGTCGATGCGGCGGGCAATGATAGTGAGATTCTCACCGAAGTCTACACCATCGAGACTTCGGCCAACACGCCCCCGGTTGCCGATGCGGGCAGCGATGTAACGGTATCGCTGGGTGACAGCGCCGAAGCCGACGGCAGCGGCAGCCATGACCCGGACAATGGGCCTGAGTCGCTGTCGTTTACCTGGAAGGTACTATCCGTTCCTTCCGGAAGCGGCATCACGGACAGCGACATGACTGGTGCGGATACGGCCCAGTGTTCCTTCACACCGGACACAGCTGGTGAATATGTGCTTGCATTGACGGTGAGCGACGGCCAGGACCAGACGACGGATGAAGTGACGATTATCTGTCAGGCAGGCGGGGTGCTCGGAGACCTCGATGGGGATGGGGACATCGATACGTCAGATTATTTAGTTTTCAGAAGCACGTTAGGCAAGTGCACTGGCGACGCCGGGTTTATCGCCGCTGCGGATTACGACGGTGATGGCTGCGTGACGTACACGGATTACAGTATCTGGTATGGGTATTACCGTAATCAATAACGACGGTTGAGCACTCTGATATTCGCGGGTTGGATACCGCCTGACTTGGCTTCGTCGTGGGAGTTGCCTCGGTCTATAGATGGAAGAATGAATCAACTACCATTACAAATTATTAAATTCTTCTACAGTGATATCTGCTTGACGAAGCAATTTTCGAAGAAGACCCGAGCCAAGTTCCTTATGCTGGGGGATAGATAATGTCCATTGATATAGCATTCAAGATAATGTTTTTGGGCTGCGTTATCGGTCGTCGCGGTATGGCTTATACAGCTTCCTCCCTCTGGCCTTGCCAAAAACATTATCTTAAAAACTATAGCCAGGTTTCGTCAGCATCACATGCGAACCTTTTTGACGCACGGCAGTCCAGCCGGCTTTTTGCAGCTTTTGGACTGCTTGGGCTCCTGAACAGAGCTTTCGATCCTTTGCCATTAGACAGAAACAGCGATGGCATGTTCAGGGACAAAGGGGCTTTTGGCCTCCATAACTTCAAGCCATCCCTCGATGGCTTCCTTTATGTTCGCAATCGCTTCTTTTTCGGTTTTGCCCTGAGAAAAACATCCCGGGAGAGCAGGTACCTCGGCAACGTAATATCCTTCTTCATCTTTTTCGATAATAACATGCAATTTCATAGCGTCACCATGTGTTTATTTATTAATTTTATCAACAAGATATATATTCAGTGGAAAACTATCATTTTTTTTGGGGTTTAAAGACAGCAAAGTAGGACAACTCCTTTCATTAGTAGCCTAATAATAGCTTATTTTGTCACCGGTAGCCAATTCCATTCTCGAAAAAATGCGGCAGAACAATGTTGATGGTCTCGTAAAAAGTCGCCGGATCGTCATGCCGGACTTGATCCGGCATCCAGAATGCACTGAAATTACTGGATAGCGCTAAAGCCGCGTAGGTTGGGTTGAAGGATGAAACCCAACTATGACGGAAGCTAACATTTCCGTTTGAGCCGGATCAAAACCGCCTCGCCCACGGTGCCGAAACGCACGGGAACACCCGAAACCCCGACCCCGGTACTCGTGTAGCCCTGCATGCGGCCGAACCGCCAGTGCCCCTGGATGAATTCCCGGGGGGCCCGGGAATGGGTGACCAGCGGTCCGAATCCGGGGATTTGTACCTGCCCGGCGTGGGTGTGTCCGCACAGGTAGAGCCTGGCGCCGTAGGATGCGGCTTCATCGTAGACATCGGGCGAATGGACGAGCAGGAGGCTGAATGCGCCGGCGGGAACGTCGCTGAAGGCCTGCCGCAGGTCGTGCGCCTGATAGTAGTTGGGGTCGTCGACTCCCACCAGCCAGAGGTGATCCTTGCCCCGAGTCAGCTCGGCGGCATCGTTGATCAGAAAACGAAGCCCCCTTTTTTCCAATGGCGGAATCATTCCGATGCAGTCATGATTACCCAGTACGGCATAACAGCCATCGCGGGCGTCGATGGCGTGCACCAGGCGGCGCATGCGGAGCAGTACTTTGGAATAGGGGCCGGACAGTTTGGCCCGGTAATCACCACCGAACAGGCACAGGTCGACGGCAAGCGGTGCCACCAGGGCCTCGACCGCTATGTCGATGCCCGCCAACCCGTCCAGATGCAGATCGGTGAGAAACAGGATCGTATAATCGTCGAAAGCGGCCGGTAGATCTTCAAAATACAAGGTCACCGGGCTCAGCCCAATATCTAATGCATTTTTCCGGCCCCGGCCATAAAGTCGCAACACCCGAAACGCGGTTTTCATCAGCAGATGGTAAAAGATGGACCGGTCGGCATTGAGCACGGGATGCAATGGATGGTACGCCATATCGCAGGCCCGCCACTCCCGCCACCGCAGGCCGGGACGGAGGTTGCGGCGGTAACGCCGGGCCGCGCGGTTAAGGAAAATCCAGCTGAAGAGAAAGGACCCGGCATAGGCCCCGGCACAGAACAACAGCAGCAGGATTGTGGATGGCATCGCGCCGAGGTGGGCGTAAGGCACCAGCACCAGCAGCGGCAATGCCCCCTCGGGCAGTTGGTCCAGTCCGGGAACGACCGATCCGCTCGGCTTTCCGAGGCGGCGCTTGATGAAGCTGGTCAACAGGTCGCCGGCCATGCTGAGGGCGCCTATGCCCAATCCGATCCCCACCGGCCATCCCATCAGCCATCCCAGCGTTCCGCCGGTGATGATGCCGGCCAGGACACCACGAATCGTTTTATGATCGCCCAGGAGCGGCCGGCCGTCGTTCAGCCGGTATCCCAGGTCGAGGGGCGTGCGAAAGCGTTCCTTCAATAGAAGGGACAGGAGTGGCGGCGCCAGATTGACCAGCCAGAGCAGAAACAGGAATTTCAGTACGATCCACATGACGGGGCGCTTTCTGTCAATTGATTTAAGTCGTCCATATTGATAACAAAGCAATTGTCGATATGACAACCCGCCATTGGCGGAATCTTTAAAATCAAGGGAGGTTCGGGATGCCGAAATGCCGTCGTTTGAAAGCCGTGTCGACTGTTTGCTGCCTGTTGCTGGCCGTGGTGTGGGGAGGCTCGATCCAAACCGCGCTTGCCGATATGCCCCTGTTCAGCGGACAGACCGTTTATGTGCCCGTCTATTCGCACATTTACAGTGGCGACCGTGAGCTGCCGTTCTACCTGGCCGCCACCCTGAGCATCCGCAATACGGACCGCCGCCATCCGATCCAGCTCACGGCGGTGGATTACTACGATTCCGATGGAAAGTTCCTGAAACATTATCTGGAGGCCCCGATAACCCTCGGGCCCATGGCCACCAAACGCTACGTGGTGCATGAATCGGATAAAAGCGGCGGCTCGGGGGCCAAGTTCATCGTTGTCTGGCAGTCGCAACAAGCCGTGGCCGAGCCGCTCATCGAATCGGTGATGATCAGCACCAAGACCCAGCAAGGAATCTCATTTACTTCGCGGGGGCGGGTGCTGGAATTTGCCCGGTGATGCTACCGGCGCTTTTTCCTGGATTCCACCGCGGCCACTGTTCTCAGATAGAAAAGGAGTCCCGCACCGGCGACCATCATGGCCATGCACAGCATCTGGCCCATGGAGAAGGAGAGGAAGACGAACCCCAACTGGGCGTCGGGCTGGCGGGCGTATTCGATGAAAAAACGTACCAGGCCGTAGCCCATGAGATAGAGGGCCAGCATGGCGCCGTTGGTCCGGACGCGTCCTTTTACGGTCCACAGAACAATGAACAGGACGATGCCTTCGAAAAAGGCTTCGTAGAGCTGGGAGGGGTGGCGCCGGTGCGGCCCGGGGGCCAGGGGAAAAAACATGCCGATGGGATGGGTGGTAATCCGCCCGTAAAGCTCGCCGTTGATGAAGTTGCCCAGCCGGCCAAAGGTGTAGCCCATCGGAATGCAGGGGACGATCAGATCGGCCATGTTGAAAAACGACAGCTTGTTTTTGCGCACGAAGATCACCGCTGCGATCACCACGCCGATCAGCCCGCCGTGATAGGACATGCCCGTAATCCCCGTAAACCGGAGCCCACCGGAAAACTCAAAGGGCAGGGCGATCTCCAGGGGGTGCTGCAGGTAGTATGAGAAGTTGTAGAAGATCACGTAGCCCAGGCGGGCACCGATGATCAGCCCCAGGATCAGGGCCGTGATGAGACCCTGCAACTGCTCGGTATCGATGGGGAAGCGATCCTCGCGTCGCAGGCGCCAGGCAGCCAGCCCATAGGTGAAGGCAAAGGCCACGATGTACATGAGGCCATAGTACTGCAGCCGAAAGCTGCCGATCTGAAAAATCACCGGGTCCATGTGCTCCGGCAGGTGTTGCCACCAGTTGAGAAATTCTTCCATGCGGGATCAACTCCTTGTTTTTCCCTAATTCGAATAACACGCAGACCTTACACTCAGCACAGACCAGCGTCAACAAAACCGTTTTTTTCTTAACCACGGCGTTGTGGATATTTCGGGTGAGCGTTCACCATAGGAAATTCGATTGTTGCTTTGCTGAATATAATTTGCTAAAAAACCAACATGTTCCATGATTTTAACCTTCCCGTCAAAATAACAAATACAATTCATTTGGCATAATCTCAACTCTGTAGGAGGCCTGATGGACCGGACAAAAACCGAACCAATGCCGGTAAAGTTGGCTAATGGCACTACAATTAAAATTGAAGTCACGCCTCAAGAAGGGCCCGGGCGCGAGGATGTGGCTGGGTTGAATGATCTTTCCTTCAAGGATTTTTCAGAAACGTTAAAAGAGATCGTCAGCGAATTGAAAGGGGCGCTGGACAAGGCAAAACCGGATAAGGCCACGGTGAAATTCGGTGTCGAGATGGCCGTCGAATCCGGGGCTTTGACAACAATGATTGTAAAAGGGGCGGGAAAAGGAATCCTGGAAATTACATTGGAATGGGATAACAAAGGTAAGTGAGGGTATGATCGATGGATCATCCTGTAATTGATCTCACGCATGCATGTGTAGTCAAATTGACTTCTCCACAGGCCGTCGGTACCGGTTTTTTTGTCGTCCCTGGCCTTATTGTCACCTGTGCGCATGTTGTCGGTAATCGAAAGACAAATGATTTTTACGGTGATCCAAAGGGCACCATCAAGGTTCGTTGGCAGGATAACGACGATTTTTCAACAGCAACGGTCTTACCGGATAAATGGAAGCCAGACGAGGATGTTGCGCTTTTGCAATGCCATCCCATGCCTGAACCACACCCCCCATGCGTTCTTTTAGGAAGGGCGTGTCTTACGTACGATAGGCTATCAACATTCGGTTATCCCAAAGAAGCACAACATGCTGAGCCGGCAACTTTCGAATGCAAGGGATACTCGGATGATAAGCCCCCTATGTTGAAAATTAAAATGGACAACATCCGTGGCGGGATGAGCGGCTCGCCGGTGCTTAACATGGAAACCAAACGCGTTTGTGGGATGATCAATTTCACCGACGATAAAAATTCGATGCTTGGGGGCGGCGGGGTGACTGCCGCAACCTTATTGAGCGTATTTGATGATCTTGAGGCGTTGCAGGAAGAGTATCACCAGAAACATCCAACTTGGTACACGAAAATCGGTGTAAGCATTCCTGGAGATTTGAAAGACCAGGTTGAAGCGAAGATCGCTGAAACGCTTGACGGGCCGGGGCTAACAGAATTGGTTAATGGCTTCCAGAAGGAATTCCTTGAAAAGGAGGGCGTTGATGCGAAACGTCCAGCAGCTATTTCAGCTGCGCTCGTTAAATTGAAAACTACGGATGCCCTGATGCTGGTCAGCCTGGCAAAGGAATCAGCAATCAAGGCGCTTGAAAAAAACAATGCCGGTGAGGGGGCTTTAAGCTACGTTCGTCGGGGTGTTGAGGATATTTTGGGTTGGTTGGTGCTGCTCGCGGTAAACTCGGCGTGGCTGGAGACCAATCGAGAGCGGTTGCATCTGGAGGAATATCCAGGCGCCATCGAGTTGCCCGTCAAGCGCGATACCGGTATCGAGATCATTCATGCTGCGCTGAATCGGCGACAGGCGCGGTTTAACCTGCAAAATGCGACCCTGTTTGGATCCCACCGGATGCCGGCACCGGATGACCATTTTCTGGAAGGTGGTATTGCAGCGGTCAATAAGGTCAATGAAATCAAACGATCGATTTTTGGCTACATGAACCTGTACTGGGGAGAAAAGGATATTCCAGACCATTTTACACGTGATGATGACGAGGCCTTGAATGCGCAGCTGAAGTGGTTCCATGGACATCGTCAAGGAAAATATTTGGTGATTCGACGCTCGGATACCTCTTGCCCGATTGATCGTGATGTATACACGGCGTTGCTAAACGATCTTCCCGACCTGCAGGTGATTTTTCACAACACCGACGAGCCGGGGGATGCGTTTAATGTCTCTGAAATAACGTTCTATATGTATCTTGAGAACTTTTTCCGTTAACAAAAGGAGTTGTCATGGCAATCCCGGAAAAGGTGCTGACGGAGCCGGTGACACTGCCCAAAACGGGTACATGGCCCGAGACCCGGCATCAATTCGATGAAAAAAGCCTCTGGGCAATCAAGGCTGCTGTTGCGGCGGAAAGGCCGCTGTTGGTGCGCGGCGAACCGGGTACCGGTAAAAGTCAACTGGCAAGGGCCGCAGCATATTATCTGGGGCGTGCATTTATCTCCGAGGTGGTGCATTCGCGAAGCGAATGCCAGGACCTTCAATATTATTTCGATGCCGTGGCGAGATTGGGGGCCGCCCAGACGCTCGGGCTGATCGGGGCCGGTGGCGACACGATCAAAGACCTGCTGCCGGCTATCGAGAGAAATATGAAAAACCCCCTCGATCCTATATGTTTTCTTAATCCTGGAGCCTTGTGGTGGGCCTTCAACTGGACAGCAGCCGAAAAACAATACGAAAAAAGCAATAAAGCGGCCCGTCGGCCGGAAAAACCGGCGGATTGGACTTCCGAAAAAGGGACGGTACTGCTTATCGACGAGATCGATAAGGCGGATGCCGATCTTCCCAATGGTCTTCTGGAAACCCTTGGAAATGGTTCCTTTTCCGTACCCCATATGGATGAGCCGGTTCAGGTCAACGAGGGGGATCCTGTCCCGCTGGTCGTTATCACAACCAATGAAGAGCGGGAGTTACCAGCCGCATTCATACGCAGGTGCATGGTGCTGCACCTCGATTTACCTAGAGGTGATGACAAACTCATCAATTGGCTTTGCGAACGTGGAAAAGTTCATTTTGAAGACCAGTGCCATATAGATGTAAGAAAAGAGGCCGCCGAGCAGTTGGTCAAAGATCGCAACGAGGCGGAAAAATTAAATTTACCCACACCAGGCCAGGCGGAGTATCTTGATATCCTCAGGGCCGTGGTCGGCATTGCCAAGGAAGATAAGGATGAACAACTGAAAACCCTCAAGGCCATCAGTCGTTTTGCATTGGTTAAATACGAGCGGGTGCCCTGATGAAAATCAGCGGCAAACCGGCAATCTCAAGAGCTGATCTGATCAGGCTCTATGGGGCTTTTGGTGCGGATGCATTGATTCCTGCGAGCATTGTTGTCGGTTATCGCTCGAAAGATGATTCTAAAGAACCGCAGCCGGATGATGATATCGACGGTTCGAGGCCTGGGGAACCGGGGAAAGGAGTGGGTGACGTTCCGCCCAAGGCGACATCGAGTGAAACAAAAACATCGATCCCTTTTTGGCGGCCGCGATCGTGTGAATTCATCAATCAGGATGAAATGGACCACCAGGCGCCAAAGGCGTTTATCGAGGCCGTTGCCCTTGATGAAGAATCGATCAGAGCCGATCCTGATAAGCGTCCGCCGGTTCACCAACCATTGTGTCCCTGGGCGCGAATGTGGCCATTTCAACGAAGCATCTTGGGTGAAATAAAAGACCTTGGGGCCATCGATATTCCCAAGGTGATTCAGTCCACCGCCGAAATGCGGCCGATGAAGCGACTCCCCCGTGTCTACAGGCCAGGGTGGGCCCGCCGCTGTGTTTTAATCATTGATGCCGACACAAGGATCATACCGTTTTTGCAGGACGCCAGGCAACTTTATAGGAATGTGCTAAAGGTCAGGGGCAGGCTGGGTCTTGATTTGCAACTTTTCGAAAATGGTCCATCCGGACCTGTCAGTAAGCCTGGTAAAGCGCCCCTTTCGCATTCACCCTTCAAAAACCCGGAACCGGGCACACCCATTTTAATCATCAGTGATTTGGGGCTTTTTTCCCGAGATGCAAAGGTAAAAAACGATTGGATTAAATTTGGCCACAAATTGAGACAATCCAATTTCCAGCCAGTTGTCTTGACACCGGCGCCGTATCGGTTGTGGACCCGTGAGCTGACATCACTATATCGCATGGCCTGCTGGGACAGGGGGATGCGTCTACCCAAACGAGGCGCGTTCGGGAAAAAAGGCGTAGGGCGTCAACCCTTGGAAACAAAACGCGACGGAACCGAGCGGCTTCTCGCGTTGCTGGCGCCAGCCATTCGTGTCGAGCCTGCCTTGCTGCGAGCTGTGCGTATGCTGTTGCCCGTCGACCAGTGTGACGCAGGGAACGAAGCCGCGGTTTGGAATCATGACCATGTCCGGCGGGGATATACCGGTTTTTCATTTGATCCCGCGCATGTTGCAATCCACAGAGCGGATTTTGTCCGAAATAATGCCCCTGACATACAAAAGAGCGCTTGCAAGCTTATCGAATCCCATCACCGGCATTTGTCTCCAGCCGTTGGAAAAGAGGAGCAATTGATTGCGGACACGCTGCTTCAAGGAAAACCCTCCGAAGAGGCGGAGTGTTTCTTTTGGAGCAGTTTGCGGACCCTGTCAACGCCGGAATTCAGGGAAATGGCCGGGCTTGAATCGTGGATCAAGCGTCTCATGCACCGTCACGGGTGGGATCCACCCATGTGGCAAAGCCACGCCCTGTGCGCCTTGTGGGCCAAGGCCAACCAGGATGCGTGGACGCGTGGAAAGATTGTTTTACCCGAAGGGATGGATCCCGCTTGTGCGACCTGGGTATTCGCCCCGGAAGGATCGGTCCGGTATTATACCCTGTTCAGAAAGGGGCAGGGATTCATTGCCGCGAATCGATCGGAATTCGGCTCCTTCGGGGGTGCGATCTTTCCAGGCGGCAGCCCGGTCGTCGATCTCGTCTCTTCCAATGGCGTGCTGCAGGTAAGGGAAATTGAGACGCGCCATTCACACGAATATGCCGTGAATCTGAATCATAAGGAACGCGTGCCCGTTGATGTTCCTATGGAAGGCCGGTTAGAGCTGATCACCACCCACCAGAAAATCATTCTCGACTGCCAGGCGCGGCCATCCTGGGCGACAGGGTGGGGGCGCGACGAAAAGGGGCTGTTCCTGATTTTACAGGAGAAAGAAAAAACACGGCACATATACTGGTTCCCTCCTGGAAAGTACCCGGTCGGAAGTTGGACCGCAAGTGGTCCTGAAATCGTTGTGGAGCAAGGGTTCTGGTGGGATCAGGATGATTTGGCGGAAAATTTTGATATCGGTTTTAAAAGACCATCTTGGGCGACGGATTTTGGCCTGGATGGGTATGGGATTTATGCTGATTTTCAAATAAAAAGCGTTTCTCAGCGAATGCGTTGGATCATGCCGGGCAAATTTCTGATGGGGTCACCTGAAACCGAGCCAGAGCGGTATGAGGATGAACACCGGCACGAGGTGATTCTCACCCAGGGGTACTGGCTTGGGGAAACAACCTGTACCCAGGCATTTTGGAAAGCGGTGATGGGCAATAATCCCAGTCGTTTCAAGGGGGATGATCGTCCGGTGGAAAATGTCAGCTGGAATGAATGCCAAGATTTCATAAAAAAGCTCAATGCCGCAATCCCAGGGTTGGATGTGGAGCTTCCCACCGAAGCGCAGTGGGAATACGCCTGCCGGGCGGGAACAGTCACGCCGTTTCATTTCGGGGAGACCATCGGCACCAACCAGGCCAACTTCGATGGGAACTATCCATACAACAACGCGCCCCAGGGAGAATATCGTCAGGAAACGGTATCGGTGAAGACATTTCCCTGCAATGCTTGGGGCTTGTACGAGATGCACGGCAATGTTTATGAATGGTGTGCGGACTGGATTGGCCCATACCCTGAGGAGGCGTCTGCCGACCCGACGGGACCCGATGAAGGCAACGGCCGTGTCCTGCGCGGCGGTTCCTGGATCCGCAGCGGCAGGTACGTGCGCTGTGCCGGCCGTGGCGGGGGCGCGCCTGATGGACGCAACGGCCGCTGCGGCTTGCGGCTTGCCCGAGGTCAGACAGCCGGTCGGGTGTCCGGCGGAGCCGGACAAAGCGAGACCAGCGGGCAAAAGGAGAAAGGTCAATCTGCAGGAAAAATTGCCAACCGCGTGAAAACGTTTTTCAAAAGGGGACTCAAATCATGAAATATGCGTTTTTCAGTATTCCAGCGAGACACCCCGATGATGCCCAGCAGTCGCTCAATACATTTTGTTCAGGATGCCAGGTTCTGAATGTGGAAAAGGAATTTGTGGCTGACGGCGAGCGAAGCTTTTGGTCCGTTTGTGTTACCTGGATAGACGGCGATGGTGACAAGAAGAATCACTCGAAAAGCCGTATCGACTACAAGGAAATTTTAAACGAACAGGATTTTGCCGTATTTGCGAAACTCAGGAGTTTGAGAAAACGTATCGCTGATAAAGAGGGGTTGCCACTGTATGCGCTGTTCTCCAATGAACAATTGGCCGTCATGGTTCAACAACGGGTTACCACGCAATCGGCATTGGCCGCCATCGATGGCGTGGGGAAAGCTCGGATAGGGAAATATGGTCAGGAATTTCTGGCGTTGTTGCGAAACGAATATGATTCCTCCCCATCCGTTGGTGAAGGGAAGGCCAATTGAAACGGTTGCGCATCGACGTAGAAGATATTGCTGATCTCCATAACCTTGCCAAAGCAGCCAAAAACGCAGCCAGGGCCAAGCGCCATCGTCCGGAGGTGCAAACGTTTTTCCATTGCCTGGATCATAATCTGAACCAGCTGAGCCGGGATATACTTGCCGGTCGGGTGCCGGAGGGGGAGTTTAAACAATTTCGGATTTTCGACCCTAAAGAACGGATAATCCATGCAGCCTGTTTCAAGGATCGGGTATTGCACCATGCGATAATGAACGTGGCGGGACCACCGATTGACCGCGCCATGGTTGCATCCTCTTTTGCATGCCGCCCGGACAAGGGGATTCATTGCGGCATAAGACACGTCCAATCGAAATTGCGCAAATACCCCTGGTATGTGAAGATTGACATCGAGCACTATTTTGACACCATTGACCAGCGGCTCTTGTTGCAGCTTTTGGAACGGCGCTTCAAGGGAGAGAATTTCATGGCGCTGGTTGGCAGGATTATATCGGGCTATCAAACCCTCCCGGGCAAAGGACTACCCATCGGTTCACTGACGTCCCAGCATTTTGCAAATTACTATCTTGACGGGCTCGATCGCCACCTCATGGAAACCCTAAAAGCCTTTGCCCATGCAAGATATATGGATGATGTGGTTTGGTGGTGTATGGATAAACAAGCTGCCGGAAGAACGCTTGCAGCCGTTGAAGCATATCTCCGAGAGCGTCGCTCTTTGCGGGTTAAGCCCAGCTCTGTCCAAATCAATCGGAGTCGACGTGGCATCAGCTTTTGCGGCTTTCGCGTTTTACCTGGGGCCATTCGATTGGGTGCCCGCCGGAAAAGAAGATATGGTGCGCTACGGCGTAAATGGGAACGCCTATTCATCAGCGGAACGATAGATGCAAAGAAATTACAGCAGGGATATGCGGCGGTTCACGCCATGACACAGCATGCGGACAGCATGCAATGGCGAAAAAATCATTTAGAAAGGTCTGTAACGATAGAGGCTTAAGGCTTAGGGTGACGGTCATCAAGGTGCTGGCCGTGCCGTGTCCTGCGCGGCGGTTCCTGGATCAACAACGGCAGGAACGTGCGCTCTGCCAACCGTAACAGGAACGCGCCTGATGAACGCAACGACAACAGCGGCTTGCGGCTTGCCCGAGCTCAAAGATTTGCCGGATGGCAAATGTCTGACCAGATCGTCATCCTGTCCAGGTGCATGAGGCTTGGCAAAAAGCAAAAGGACCCCGGCATGTCAGTAGGCGTTGACGTGGAGGCGAACGTCGAACGCTTGCCGGGTGATCCGATCCAATGGTGATATGACATCGAAGCGAACAGAATTTTATCACGGAGCTGACATTGACCGACAGTGTTCCCACGGTTGAAAGAGACGCGGCCGATCCGCGTATTCCCAAAAGGTTCCCGGAGCCATGGGCATCGGACTGGGGCCAGGATGGTTACGGCGTTTGGATGGCCTTCAGGTACCAGGGCATTCGTCATGGATTCCGTTGGATCATGCCGGGCTGGTTCATGATGGGCTCCCTCGATACTGAACCCGAGCGGTTTGATAATGAGCACCAGCACGAGGTGCTTCTTACCCAGGGGTACTGGCTTGCGGAAACGGCCTGCACCCAGGCGCTTTGGCAAGCAGTGATGGGCAAGAATCCCAGTCGCTTCAAGGGGGACGATCGTCCGGTGGAAAATGTCAACTGGGACGATTGCCAAGACTTCATCGAAAAGCTCAATGCCGTAATTCCAGGGATGGACGTGGGGCTTCCCACCGAAGCGCAGTGGGAATACGCCTGCCGGGCGGGAACGACGACGCCGTTTCATTTCGGGGAAACCATCGGCACCGATCAGGCCAACTTTGATGGAAACTATCCATACAACTACGGACCCAAGGGAGAATATCGTGAGGAAACGGTATCGGTGAAGACATTCCCCTGCAATGATTGGGGACTCTATGAGATGCACGGCAATGTCTGGGAGTGGTGCGCGGATTGGTATGGACCATATCCTGAGGAGGCGTCTGTCGACCCGACCGGACCTGATGAAGGCGACGGCCGTGTCCTGCGCGGCGGTTCCTGGATCGGCAACGGCAGGAACGTGCGCTCTGCCTACCGTTACAGGAACGCGCCTGATGCTCGCAACGACGACAGCGGCTTGCGGCTTGCCCGAGGTCAGACAGCCGGTCCAGTAACAAGATAGACGTTGGGTTGAGGGACGAAACCCAACCCGGCCCATGCTCAAATGAAATAGCCTTATTCCAGTGTTTTCTTGAAACGCGATACCGCCAGACCAAGAAAACCGCCTGCCAGAAAAGTCAGTGTACCCAGGGGCATCCACAGGATGCGAACGCCCACCCCCTTGACCACAATGCCGTGCAGAATCTGCAGGAACCAGCGCATGGGGTTGAGGATGGTGAGCCACTGGACGGTCTCCGGCATATTGCGGATGGGGAAGATGAACCCGCTGAGCAGGATGGCCGGCACGAGGATGAAAAAGGCGGTCAGCAGCGCCTGCTGCTGGGTTCGGGCAGTAACGCTGACCAACAGGGCCATTCCCAGGTTGCCGAGGATGTAGATCGTTGCCGCGGCGTAAAGCAGAGTCAGGCTGCCGTGGATGCGGATGCCGAAGATCAGGCGGGCGATGACGAACATCAGGGTCATGGTCAATATACCGGTCAATAGAAACGGCAGGGTTTTGCCGACGATGAACTCCACCCGCCGGATGGGTGTGACCATGACCTGCTCGATGGTGCCGATCTCCTTTTCGCGCACGATGGCCATGGAGGTGAGCATCAGGCCGATCAGGATCAGCATGACGGCAATCAGGCCGGGAATGTAGTAGTATTTGCTCTCCAGGTTGGGATTGTACCACGTCCGGGTACGCATCTCCACGATCCCGCCGGCAACCGCAACCGTGCCACCGCCTTCAGCGGCCATGCGCCGGTTGAAATGCGTGGCTGCCTGGTTGGCGTAGTTGAAGGTGATGGCCGCATCGTTGCTCAGCGTGCCGTCCACCAGCAACTGGACGGAAACGGTTTTGTTTTCCCGCAGGCGCGCGCTGAAGTTTTGCGGAATGCGGAGCACCGCGCGCACCCGGCCGGCGTCGAGCAATTCCTGTACGTCCCGGTCGGTGGCCAGACGGTGGGTGACGGCAAAGTAGTTGCCACCGGTAAACTCATCCACTAGAAGGCGGCTGGCCGGGGTATTGTCCGGGTCGACCACGGCCGTGGCGATCTCCTTGACGTCCGTGGTCAGGGCAAAGGCCAGGACGGTCATCTGCACCAGGGGCATGGCCAGTACCACTATGCGCATGCGCACGTCCCTGAACATCTGCAGGAATTCCTTGACCAGTATCTGACGAATGCGCAGGATCATAGTTTCAGCTTCATCCGGCGGTGGCAGAGCAGCACCATTACGGCAGCGTAGATGGTGAGCAGAACCATGTTGAGGCCGAGAATTTCCAGGCCGATGCCCTTGAGAAAAATACCCCGGAGCAGGGCGATAAAATAGCGCGCCGGCACGATAAACGTGATCGCCTGGATGGCCACGGGCATGTTGTAGATGCCGAAGACGAATCCCGAGAGCAATAACGTTGGCAGATAGCCGGTGAACAGGGCGATCTGGTTGGCCAGTACCTGGCTTTTCAGATTGATGCTCAGCAAAAGGCCCAGGAACAGGGCGCCGGTGAGAAAGACCGATGCCGAAAGAAACAAGAGGGCCGTGCTGCCTCTTAAGGGTACGCCATAAATCCAGTGTCCCATGGCCACGGCAATGGCCACATCGGCCAGGCCGATGACAAAGTAGGGCACCACCTTGCCCAGCACCAGTTCCGGAACCCGGATCGGTGTACTGATCAGCTGTTCCATGGTACCGGTCTCCCACTCGCGGGCAATGGTGACGCTGGTCAGCATGGCGGCAATGACCACCATCACCAGGGCGATGATGCCGGGAATGATCACATTGCGGCTCTCCATCTCCGGGTTGTACCAGGCGCGGGGTTCCAGAGTGATCCGACCCGTGCCGCTTTGCAAAGATCGGCGCACCACTTTCAGACGGCTGTTGTAAATGGTGCTGACGGCATCCAGATAGCCGGCCGCCAGGGTGGCGTTGTTGGCGTCGGCACCGTCGATCAAGGCCTGGATGGTTACCGGCCGGCCGGCGCGGACACGATCGGAAAAGTCGGCCGGGATCACCAGCGCCACCATGATCCGGCCCGCATCGAGCAGGTCGCCCAGGTCGCGGTAATTGTCTGTGGCATGGTCCACCGAAAAATAGGCCGAACCGTCAAGGAGGCTGACCAATTCGCGGCTTTCGGCGGTCTGCGACCGGTCCCAGACAGCCGTGGGCACGTGCTTGAGGTCCATGGTCAGCGCATAGCCGAACAGGGCGATGAGCAGCATGGGAATGGCGATGGCCAGCACCAGGCTGCGCCAGTCGCGCAAGACATGAATGAATTCCTTGCGGGCCACGGCCACGAATCGCTGCCATTTCATCGACGGCCCCTTTTGGGGTGGCTTTTGCCGGCCATGTCAGGGGTGTTGGGTTGACCCATTGCGACGATCCTCTTTTTCGATCAGGGAGACGAAAACATCCTCCATGGTGGGAACGATCGATTCCACAGTGACATCGCTGCGACCCAGGCGGTCGAGCAGGTGTTTGATTTGACGGGTGGCTGCGGCCTCATCATCCACTTTCAGGTGCAGACCAGCGCCGAACAGGGCTACATCCCGAACCCCCTCAACGGCCGCCAGGGGATCCAGAAGATCCTGGGGGGCCGGGCAACGCAAATCGAGGATGGTTTCCTCCACCAACCGCTCTTTCAGCTCCCGGGGAGAACCCAGGGCAATCATGCGGCCCTGGTAGATCAGGGACACGCGGTCGCAATATTCGGCCTCTTCCATGTAATGGGTGGTGACGAAGACGGTGCGGCCGCGACCGGCCATGTCGTAGATCAGATCCCAGAAGCGCCGCCGGCTCAAGGGGTCCACCCCGCTGGTGGGTTCGTCCAGGAAGATGATCGGCGGCCGGTGCAGGATGGCGCAGGCCAGGGAGAGCCGCTGTTTCCATCCGCCGGCCAATAGCCGGGCCGGCTGCGCCTCGCTCCCTTCCAGTCCGGCCATGGAGAGGGCCCACTGTTTGCGGTCGGTCAGGTGCGCGCCGCTCAGTCCGTAAATGCCGCCGTAAAAATCGATATTTTCCGAAACCGTGAGATCTTCGTAAAGCGAAAATTTCTGGCTCATGTAACCGATCTGCTGTTTGATGGCCTCGGCCTGGCCAACGATTTCACACCCAGCCACCCGGCCGCCGCCGGCAGATGGGCTGAGCAATCCACAGAGCATGCGGATCGTGGTGCTTTTGCCGGCACCGTTGGGGCCGAGGAATCCGAAAATTTCACCGGTCTCCACGCTCAGGTTGAGGCGGTCCACGGCAACAAAATCACCGAAGCGCCGGGTCAGATCGGTGACCTGGACGGCGATGGCAGCAGTGTCGGGGGTGGGGACCGGCGTCTGGCTGGAGACGATGTCCGAAACGCGTTCGTTAGGCGAGGCGACCATATTGACGAAGACATCCTCGAGTGTGGGGGCGATGGTTCGGATCTCCTGGACCGGGATGTTTTCGTGCGCCAGGATCCGGGTGGCATTTCGCGTGGCCGCCTGCGGATCCTGGCAGACAATGTGAACGCTATCCCCATAAAGATCCACGCTGGTGACATCGGCAAGCCGGTCGTGCAGGATGCGGCTGGCTCGGCGGCTCTGGGCACTGCGGACCGATAAAATCCGCCCTGCAAAGGATTGGCGAACCTGGTCCGGGCGGCCTTCGGCCAGCAGGCGTCCCTGATCCATCAGGCCGATGCGGTTGCAGCGCTCGGCCTCGTCCAGGTAGGCGGTGGTCACCAGGATGGCCACGCCGGCCTTGAGCATGCGGTAGAGGATGCGCCAGAAATCCCGTCGGCTGACCGGATCCACGCCGTTGGTGGGCTCGTCCAGCAGCAGCACCTCGGGGGTGTGGATCAGGGCACAGATCAGCTGCAGCTTCTGCTTCATGCCGCCGGAAAGATTGCCGGCCAGCCGTTTGCGGAACGGACGCATATTGGAGAAATCGAGCAATTCGTCAAGCCTTGCCCGGTGTGCCCGGCGGGTCATGCCGTACAGGTCGGCGTAGAAGCGGATGTTTTCATCCACGGTCAGGTCGGGGTAGAGGCCGAAGCGCTGGCTCATGTA
Source organism: Desulfosarcina ovata subsp. ovata (assembly GCF_009689005.1). Lineage (NCBI taxonomy): Bacteria > Pseudomonadati > Thermodesulfobacteriota > Desulfobacteria > Desulfobacterales > Desulfosarcinaceae > Desulfosarcina > Desulfosarcina ovata. The sequence goes on from NZ_AP021879.1 coordinate 6,746,972, forward strand.
GGCCAGATGGGTTTTGACGGTTGCGCTTTGGGCCGGCAGCTCGCACCCGGCCACCCGCACGCGTCCGCCGGAAGGATCCAGCAGGCCGGCCAGCATGCGCAGGGTCGTGGTTTTGCCGGCGCCGTCCGGGCCCACCAGTCCGTAAATTTCACCGGCGGAAACCGTGAGCGAAAGCCCGTCCACCGCCGCCAGGTCGCCGAATTGGCGGGTCACCTGCTCGGCCACGATGGCCGGCGGGTCCGCCGGACGATTCACGGGGCCACCTCGATCATGGCGTCGGCGGGCATTCCCGGTTTGAGCACGCCGTCCGGATTGTCCAACTGGATCTTGATCCGGTAGACGAGGGTGGTGCGCTCCTTGAAAGTCTGAACCGACCGGGGAGTGAATTCGGCGGCACTGCTGATGAAGCTGACCCGGCCCTTCCAGGTTCGATCCGGGTAGGCGTCCACCGTTACCGACGCCGGCTGCCCGATGCGGATGCGGCCCAGATCGGCTTCGGCCACAAAGGCCCGCAGCCAGACATTGCGCAAATCGCCGATGGTGAGCACCGCGGTGCCGGGGTAGAGATAGCTGCCGGCCTCCGCCGAGGTGCTGAGTACCACGCCGTCAAAGGGGGCGGGCAGCCGGGTGTCATCGAGTTGCTGCCGGGCCACGGCCACACCGGCCGTGGCCGCCGCTTTTTTGGCCCGGGCCTGATCGATGACCTCCTTGCGCGGGCCGGCTTCCACCAGGGCGTAATCGGCCTCGGCCTGGGCCAGGGCCGAACGGGCCTGGCCAATCTGCTCCTGGCGGCTGCCCTCGCGCCGGAGGCTGAGGCGCTGTTCGGCCGCCTGCCGCCGCGATGTCGCCGCGGCCACGGCGTTCCGGGCAGCCTCCAGCCGGGTGCGTTGGGTGTCAAAGTCCTGTCGACTGACACCGCCTTCGGCGAAGACCGACCGATAGCGGGTGAAATCGGCCTGGGCCAGTTCCAGCTGGCTTTTCGCCGTGCGTTCGTCGGCTTTGGCCCGTTCAAGATCCGCGGCGGCTTCGGCGATTTCCTGGCTGCGGCTGCCGCTGAGCAGGTCGTCCAGATTCGCGCGGGCCTGCCTGACGCGTGCCCTGGCCCGCTGGATCTCCTGCGGGCGGCTGCCGGCCTCCAGTTCGGCCAGCACGGCGGCGGCGTAACCGGTGTCGGCGAGCGCCTTTTGCAATTGGATCTCAAGGTCCGTGTCATCCAGTTCGGCCACGACCTGGTTGCGGGTTACCGTATCCCCTTCCTCCACCAAACGCTGCCTGAGGCGGCCGGCGACTTTGAAGGCCAGGTCCACCTGGGTGATATCGATGTTGCCGGACAATTGCAGTTCGCCCCTACCGGTATCCGGCTTCAGAAAAGCGCTATAAATTCCAACCGCCAGGATAACGATGGCCACGGGGATGATGATGCCCAGGCGTTTTTTCATGGGGTCCCTCCATTCACGGAGCCGGCTTGGGCGGGAGCGTCCTTTGCACTCGCCAGGGTGTTGCGGACCGACGCGATTCCGGCCAGGGAAAAACGGGTGATGTGGTCGGTCAATGCGTTGATCGCGGATGCATCGGATGCATTCGTTCCTGCCAGGCGGGAGAGAATCGGGCGTGCCGTGGCATAGTGAAAGCACTGGCCGATCACGCTGATCTGGCAGCGCATGATTGCCTGCGGATTCGCCTCCGGTCCCAGTAATTCAGCAATGATGGCGGTGAGGATGGCGGCTGCGGGACGGATGAATTCGTTCACCAGATCATCCATGAACGGGGACGGGTCGGCCAGTTCCCGAGCCACCAGCTGCCCTTTGCCCGGGTAGCCGGAAAGCCCGTCGGGTGACAGCAGACGCAAAAGGGCGCCATTGATGAAGGCGCGCAGCCGCACATGGGGGGGCGACTGCGGCGTAACCCCGCTATCCACGGGATAGCGTGCGAAGGTCCGGGCGATCAGATCCGTCACCACCGTTTGGTAAAGCGACGTTTTGCTGCCGAAATAATAATTGATCGAGGCGATGTTGACACCCGCTGCGCGGCAGATTTCGCGGGTTGTGGCGGCCTTGTAGCCCACGCGGCCGAATACATCCCCGGCGGCATCCAGGATTTTTTGCTTGACCGATTTGTCATCTGAAACATTTGGCATGGTATCTGTCTTGGGGTTGGATATGAACACATGTTTAAATCAAATGATCTAAACAAATGATTAAACCATGCGGGGAGATTCGTCAAGCGCAAAGACGAAGGGAAAAAAAGAACGGTGAGCGGAAAAAAATTTTGACATCCTGCGTCAAAAATATTTATAGAGAACCATTGGTCTGTAACGGAAACGCACTCATTCCAATCACAAAAAGAAAGGAAAAAAGCGATGCACCACAGTTCAACAAAAGAAAAGCCAAAAATGGACCCGAATGTCGTCCTGATCAAGCCTGAGCAATTCAGCAAAAATCCCGATGGCTCATGGTCTTCTAAACAAAACACGGACATTCAGAATGCTTTTGGAATTTATCGGATCAATCCGGGGATGACGTTTCGGAAAAATCAGTCCCATTGGGGGCTCGATATCGCCGCCCTTCTCGATCAGGAGGAGGCCAAATAGATTCCGTCCGGAAATCGGCCCACTGGGTCGTGATCACGGCCTGACCAAAAATGTTGGCGGATAGGGAAAAAAGCAAAATGGAAGCCCTGCCATGGCCAAAACCACGCTTTGGCCATAGCAGGAAAACAGTAACTGCTCAGCTGCCGCTGTACTGTTTCCCCTGCCAGGTGTTGCGCTCCCGGAAAAGATCATGGATCATCTCCAGGGTTTCCCGTTTCTCAAGGGACCAGGCCGGGGCGACCAGTTCGTTGGGGTGGGGGTCGCCGGTGAGGCGCTGGATGATCATGGTTTCCGGGAGCCGTTCGATGAATGCGCAGACCCGGTCCACATATTCGCGCTGCTCCAGGCAGTGGTAGCGGCCGTCGCGATAGAGTGCTTCCAGGGCGGTTCCCCGCACCACATAAAGCAGATGCAGCTTGAGGCCGTCGATGCCCATATCGGCAATGATATCGGCGGTGTCGAGCATGTCCCGGCGGGATTCGCCGGGCAGCCCCAGGATGACGTGGGCGCAGATGTTGATGCCGCGGTGGCGTGTGGCGGCGACCGCCTTTTCGAAACAGGCAAAATCGTGACCCCGGTTGATCAGGGCCAGGGTGCGATCGTGGGCGCTCTGCAGGCCGTACTCGATCCAGATGAGACGGCTGCGGGCATATTCCTCGAGCAGGTCCAGCACGTCGCCGGTCACACAATCCGGCCGGGTGCCGATGGCCAGCCCCACCACTCCCTCCACGGCCAGGGCTTCATCATAAATCGCCTTGAGCCGGTCAAACGGGGCGTAGGTGTTGGTGAAGGACTGGAAATAGGCCATCAGCCGGTTGGTCTTGAAACGCCGGGCGATGCGCGTCTTGCTGCGCTCGATCTGCTGGCCGATCGATATTCCCTGTTGATGGGCACCGGTGCCCGACCCCCTGGCGTTGCAGTAGATGCATCCGCCGGTGGAGAGGGTGCCGTCGCGGTTGGGGCAGCTCAGCCCGGCATCGACGGTGACTTTGTGCACCCGGCCGCCGAACAGGCCGCGGAAGTAAGTATTCAGATCCCGATATGGTTTTTCAGGCATCATCATCCTCTGCTTGACCTTAATCTCCCCGCAATTATATAGTCCGCTGCACGAAATAAAAGCAACCGGGTATCATTCGTGTGTATCAATCGTGACCATTCAAACGGGCTCCCCCGCTGGTGTGTGGGTGCCCGTTTGCGCAAAAGCGTCAACATCGATGAGCGTCTATCAAAAACAATATGATGTAATTGTCGTCGGCGGCGGGCACGCCGGCTGCGAGGGGGCGCTGGCTGCGGCGCGCATGGGGTGCCGGGTTTTGCTGCTGGCCATTGACCTGGACAAACTGGCCGCCATGCCGTGCAGCCCCTCCATCGGCGGTATGGCCAAGGGCCAGCTGGTCAAGGAGATCGATGCCCTGGGCGGCGAGATGGCCAAGATCGCCGACCAGACGGCGATTCAGTACAAGACCCTGAATACCAAAAAAGGGCCGGCGGTCCAGTCCACCCGCACCCAGAACGACAAGGGGCGCTACCACAGTGCCATGAAATCGGTGATCGAAGCGCAACCCCACCTGGACCTCAAACAGGCTCTGGTGGAACGCCTGATTGTCGAGGAGGGGCGGGTCTGTGGTGTTGAGGACCACACCGGTTTCGGGTTTCAGGCGCCGACGGTGGTGCTGGCCACCGGCACCTTCCTTTCCGGTCTGGTGCACATCGGCTTCAAGACCATGCAGGCCGGTCGTGCCGGAGAGTTCGCCGCCTATGGGCTGCCGGAGCATCTCAAGGAACTCGGCTTTGCCCTGGGGCGCATGAAAACCGGCACGCCGCCGCGCCTTAACCGGGACAGCATCGATTTTACCCAGTTTGAGATGCAGCCGCTGGATGAGCTCTCGCGTCCGTTTTCCTTTTCCCAACCGTCGATGCGGCTGCCCCAGGTGCCCAGTTACATCGGGCACACCAGTGACGCCGTTCACCGCCTGGTCCGGGACAACCTGCACCTGTCGGCCCTGCACAGTGGCATTATCAAAGGTGTGCCGGCGCGCTACTGCCCCTCTTTCGAAGACAAGATCGTACGTTTCCCCGACCGTGACCGCCACCAGATCATTCTCGAACCCGAAGGGCTGGATACCCGTGAGATCTATGCCTCCGGTCTGGGCAACAGCCTGCCCATGGACGTTCAGATTCAGGTGGTCCGGCAGGTGCGCGGCCTGGAGGAGGCGGAGATCATGCGTCCGGCCTACGCCATTGAGTACGATTTCATCAATCCCATCCAGCTGCGGTCCACCCTGGAGACCAAGCGGGTGCGGGGACTCTACCTTGCCGGACAGATCAACGGCACGTCCGGTTATGAGGAGGCCGCCGCCCAGGGCATGTGGGCCGGCATCAATGCCGCCTGCGCCGTGCAGAAGCGGCCGCCCTTCGTGCTGGACCGCAGCCAGGCATACATGGCCGTGATGGTGGACGACCTGGTCACCCGGGGAACCCTTGAACCGTACCGCATGTTTACCTCCCGGGCCGAGTACCGCCTCATGCTGCGTGAGGACAACGCCGATCTGCGCCTGTCGGAAATCGGCCATGAGTTGGGTATCGTCGATGCCGACACGGTGAAGACCCTCCGGGGCCACAAAGCCCATATCGAGGCCGAGATCGCGCGAATCAAGACAACCGTGATCAAACCGCTTCCCGAGGTGAACCGCTACCTGGAATCCCGGCAGACGCCGGCCATCGACAACGGCATTCACCTGGTCCAGCTGCTCAAGCGGGCCGAACTGGATTATGGCGCCGTGACGGCACTGGCGCCGGTCGACCCGCCCCTGGGAGAGTCGGCCGCCCGGCAGGTGGAGATCGAAATCAAGTACGAGGGCTATATCCAGCGTCAGCTTCAGGAGATTGAAAAATTCAGGCACCTGGAGCAGATCAAACTTCCCGAAGGCATCGATTATGCCACGGTTCACGGCCTTTCCAGTGAACTCAAAGAGAAATTGAGTGCCGTGCGACCGACCTCCCTGGGACAGGCCTCCCGAATCGAGGGCATGACACCGGCGGCCATTTCGGTGCTGATGGTCTATCTGCGCTTATGGAAAAATCGCTGATGCCCTGCCCGCCGTTTGTTCGACGACCGGCATCGGTTGCGTCTCGACCGTCTCCACAGGCCGGCCGAGTCAATCCCAACGGCTTGACATCAAAAGGCTTACACCTTATTTTTTTTTCACTGTATTCATCGTGCGGCTGCCGGAACTGGGGAATTTCAACGGCACCGTTGCTGTGCTTAAAAAAAGTTAACCATTGCAGGGAGCAGGACCGATCATGTCCCAACAGGACTATTATCAGATTTTGGGCGTATCCAAAACCGCCACCGATAGTGAAATCAAAAAAGCGTATCGCAAACTCGCCATGAAATACCACCCGGACCACTCCAAGGGTGACAAGAATGCCGAAGAGATGTTCAAGAAGGTCAGTGAAGCCTATGCCGTGCTCAGCGACAAGGAGAAACGGCAGCAGTACGATACCTTCGGCTCCACGGATTTCCATCAGCGTTATTCCCAGGAGGATATCTTCAGAAACGCGGACCTGGGAGATATCCTCAAGGAGTTCGGTTTTGGCGGTAAGGGGATGCGGTTCTCTTTTGGCGGCGGTTCCCCCTTCGGTGGGGGGCCCTTTGGCGGGCATCAGCGTCGCCAGGCACCGCCAAAGGGTTCGGACCTGGTTTATGAACTTCCCCTGACGTTGCAAGAGGTGGCCAGTGGTGCCAGTAAAACGGTCACTTTTCAGCATCAGGGACGCAATGAAAACATCACCGTTAAAATTCCCCCGGGGATGATTACCGGGAAAAAATTGCGACTGGCGGGAAAAGGGGAACAGAGCGGTTTTGGCGGCCCTGCCGGGGACCTTTTTATTCAGTCCCGGGTTGTTGACGATCCGGTTTTTACCAGCGAGGAATGGAACCTCAACACCACTGTGACCATTCGGCTTAGTGAATCGCTGCTCGGTACCCAGGTGAGTATTCCCACTGTCGACGGGGGGGAGTTGAGTCTCAAGATTCCGCCGGGCACCCGCCACAAAACACGCATGCGACTGGCCGGGCACGGCCTGCCCAAAATGAAGGGCGGCGAAAAGGGGGATCTGTATGTTACCGTCATCGTGGATGTACCCAAAAAATTGACTTCCGAGCAGAAAAAACTGGTGGGCGAACTATCGGCCACAGGTATGTAACAAATTAAATTCATTGACAACTAACCCATGGTGGGGTAATTTTCCGGTCAACCTCAATGACCGGTTTACCCGCTGTTCCCAACAGTTATCGTGCTTGCCAGCCAGGCAATGCGCACTGAAGATTTCATATGCCTGAATTTATTCCTGTTATTAAGAAAGATGACATCCAGCGCCAGATAACACGCATTGCCGCAGCCATTTCGGCAGATTATCAGGGTCGGGAACTGATTATGATCGGTGTGCTCAAAGGGGCATTTTTGTTTCTTGCCGATCTGGTTCGCGAGCTGAAACTTGAAAAAATTAAAATCGATTTCCTTCAAGCTTCCAGTTACGGTGCCGATACAGTATCATCAGAAAATATCGTTCTAAAAAAGGATATTGACGTTGATATTCGCGGGAAAGACGTGTTGGTGGTCGAAGACATCGTCGATACCGGGCTGACGATGGCCCGTCTGATCGAACATCTCAAACGCCATGATCCCAACAGCATCCGTATCTGCGCCATGATCGACAAGCGCGAACGGAGAAAAGTGGCCGTCAATGTCGATTATGCGTGTGGCTGTGTTGAAGAAGGCTTTCTGGTGGGATACGGCCTGGATTATGCCGAGAATTACAGAAACCTTCCAGAAATATATCATATGAAACTTTAGTCAGTGAGGGGAGCTATGATTATCACCTGTAAAACATGCGGCACCAGTTTCAATCTTGATGACAAAATGCTCAAGCCCTCTGGTTCAAAGGTCAGATGCTCGGTCTGCGCCAATGTTTTTACCGCATACCCACAGGCGGAACTCCCTTCAGCGACAGCTGACGTCGTTGCGGACCCGGAAATTCCGGTGCCGCCGCCTGAGCCTGTCGCCGAATCCATCACGGATACGGCCACAGAGACGGTGGATTCGGACCGCCCAATGGTTTCCGACCTTGAAGCGTCACCCCTTGATGAGGATATTGACCTCGATTTCGACGTGGATGATGCGGATGAAGAGACCGGTTCCGCTACCGAAATCGAAGAACCATTACCCCCTGTTGCCGATGAGGATCTGTCCGATATTTCATTTGAAACGGAATCGATCCCTGATCCGGACCTTGAAGCGGATGACAGCTTTGAGAGCGATGCCACCATGATCGCCAGTCTGGACGACGATGACACGGACCTTGACCTCTCTTCGGAATCCGTCGACGCAGAAGCGGAAGCGACGGTAATCGTTGATTTGGACGATGATGATTTTGATCTCGCGTTCGATGATCTTCCGGATGCCGTGGAAACCACCATTGTCGACCTGGATCAGGATGACCTGGGAATGGAACTGACGGACCTGCCTGACGATACCGAGGCGGAGACCGCCACCATCGTCGCCGACCTCGATGCCTTGGACCTGGAAGATGACTTCTCACTTGAACCGGACGATGATGCTTCCCCGTCGGTGCCGGCGGAGGAGATCTCGCTGGAGGCTGATGATACGCTCAATGACCTTGACCTGGCGTTGGATCTGGAATCTTCTGAAGACGCATCCCTTGACGAGGGGGCCGAAACGGAAACGCTTGCCGACTCGGCGGATGAGCTTTCGTTGGATTTCGATCTGGAATTGGATGAGGATACTACTGATCTTTCATCCCCGGAAGCGGAATCCATCAACGATGATCTGGATCTGACCCTGGATCTTGAAGATACCGATGATCGTGCTGAGATGGCAGCAGGGGAACCGTCGGCACTGTCGGATGACCTGGACCTGAGCTTGGATCTGGATGAATCGGATGCAGATGCAACCGTGCCGGAAGGAGAAACGGCAGAACTGTTGGACGATCTGGATTTGACACTGGATTTTGAAGATACGGATCTTGACGCGGACCAGCCATCGACCGAGTCTCCCGAAATGACGGATGATTTGGATCTCTCCAGTCTGGAAAGCCTGTTGAATGACGACGGGGGTGACGAAGACTCCGCCACCATGATTATCCAAGATGAGGAAGAGCCGGAACTCTCTCTTGAACTGGACGAAGAGCCTTCCGCGGCGGCAGCGGCTGTGGAAGAGAGCTCCCCGGCAGATACCCTGGACGATCTGGAACTTGATCTGGATGACGAGGCGGAAACGATTGATGTCGAGGGTGATGCCGATCAGGAAATCGATCTTTCCGAAATCGAGAAGATGCTGGAAGAGCCTGACGTGGAGGGCGGGAAGTTTGCCGCGGTTCCCGACCAGGATCTTGATCTGGACATCGAGGCCAGCCTGGAAACCGAAAAATGGATGTCCGGAGATGGCAAAAGCGAACAGCTGGTCATGGATGAGGAACTGGATCTTTCAGAACTTGAAGAGGTGCTGGAAGATGTGAACATGGATGCCACGGATGAGCGCGACGAGGAACCGGAACTGGAATTGACCTTGGACGATGACGGTCCATTGGGTGCTGCCACGGAAACCATAGCGGTTGACGATGAGTTGGATTTTGATCTGTCCGATTTCGAGGAAAAATCGACGGGTGCGGCTTCCGACGACGGGTCCGGTGACATGGAACTGGATTTCGAACTGGAAGAGAACGGTGGGCCGGAAGAAACCTTGGAGGATGAAAACCTGGAAGCCACGGTTGCCGTTTCCGAAGTCCAGGCCGAAAAGCCCGCGGCGGTCCCCCCCAAACCCGATGTGCCCCCCCAACCGGTCGCCCCCCCAAGCTCTAGCTCCAGGCCGGTGAAGAAAGGCAAGAGCAAGTCGATCATCGTCCTGCTGATCATTCTTATCCTTGGCGCCGCCGCCGGAGCCCTTTATTTCCTGAGTCAAAGCGGTATTGAGATTCCTTTTGTCAGCGACTACCTGAAACCCAAGGTTCAGGATCCCGGGAATTTGAAGTTGACCACTTCTCAAATCAACAGCAAGTTTGTTGACAATATCAATGTCGGTAAACTTTTCGTGATCTCTGGAATGGTTCAGAACGGTTACTCGGAAAGTCGCGGCATGGCCACCCTGGTGGGGAAGCTTTTTTCCAAAGGGAAAGTTGCGGTCAATGAGGAAAAGGTCTACGCTGGAAACATCATGTCCGATCTTGAACTGGCCAATCTGGAGTGGGATAAAATTCAGGCCAGACTTTCCAATCGCCTGGGAGACAACAGGAGCAACGTGAAGATCGAGCCCGGAAAATCCATCCCCTTCATGGTGGTATTTTCCAACCTTCCCGGTGATCTGGAGGAATTTACCATTGAAGTCGTCGGGTCAACCGTCCTTAAATAAAAGGTCCGTTTTCGGCTTGACTAACCGCCATTGAGCTGTTAATAGTCCGCTGTCCTTCCGGGACAGAATAACCAATGGCGATGTAGCTCAGTTGGTCAGAGCATGCGGCTCATATCCGCAGCGTCCGGGGTTCAAGTCCCTGCATCGCCACCAGACGATACCTAACCCATTGATGTTACAGTCAATGGGTTTTTATTTAGGTACTCCCTGGTGAAATCACACCCCGCCTTACACAAATCCCTATTGAATGGACTCCGATCCCTTTGGAGCCGAGACAGCATCCGATGAAATGATTGAATGATCCCGGATCAAAATTTCTACTGGGATCCCGAGCCCGGAATTCAAGGATCGAATCATTTTCAATGTCAGCCGTCGCTTTCCATTCAAAATTTTCGATACCCGCGGGCGGCTCCCCAAGTAAGGAATGAGATCAGAATTCTTCAGGCTTTTCTGTTCCATCACAAAGCGAATGGCCTCTATCGGAGACGGCGGTGGGACCGAATGGTGTTCATCTTCATACGCCCCTACGAGAACAAGCAACATGTCAAGCTCATCACCATCCTGTGTTCCTGATTCGGCGCCCCATAGTTCCTTGATGCGCGCCAAAGCAGCATCATAATCTGCTTCCGTTTTAACAGGGCGGATATTCATGTTTCACCTCCGATGGATCGATCTTATCGTACTCTTTATGCTGTCCAAACCATTTGACGAAAGCGGCCTGGCGGTTGAAGTCGATGTGGGCAATCAGCCTGAAGTGGTTCCCCTTGTTTTCACACGCTCAGTTTGTAGCCCACTCCGTAGATGGTCAGAATCACTTCTTTATCGGGCAGATGCGCGGAGATCTTTTTGCGCAGGTTTTTGACGTGACTGTCGATGGTGCGGTCATACCCTTCAAAGCGATACCCTTGAACCATGTCGAGAAGTTCGGCGCGTGAAAAAACCCGTTCCGGTGATGCCATCAGCACGCTGAGCAAACCGAACTCGCTGGGGGTCAGATTCAGTGAATGCCCATCAACAGTCACCTGACGGGTGTTTTCATCCAGAATCATGGGGCCGGCGATCCGGCGCTGGGGGGCTTCCACAGGGCGTGCCCGCCGCAGAACCGCCTTGACGCGGGCCACCACCTCACGGGGACTGAAGGGCTTGCAGATGTAGTCGTCGGCACCGATTTCCAGTCCGATCAGCCGGTCGATTTCGTCGACCTTGGCCGTGGCCATGATAATCGGAATATCAGAGAATTTCCGCACCTCACGGCACACGGTGGTGCCGTCCATACCGGGAAGCATCAGGTCAAGCAGCATCAATGCCGGTGCGAGTCCTTTGACTTTGTCCACGGCCTCGTCACCCCGGGCCAAACAGGAGACTTTGAATCCGGCTTTCAGAAGGTAATCTTTCAACAGATCCGCGATTTTGGTTTCATCTTCAACGATCAGAATGTGTTCGTCCGCCATAGTGGTGCCTCATACACAGAAGGTTATTGGGATGCCAGCGGCAGGCTGATGCCGATGGCCAGGCCGCCCAGCGGGCTTTGTTCAGCCCATATCCGACCCTCATGATTCTTGATAATATTACGGCAGATGGAGAGCCCCAGGCCACTGCCGCCGGTGTCGCGGTTGCGTGACGGATCCACCCGGTACAGGCGGTCGAACAACCGTGGCAGCGCATCTTCGGGCACTCCGGGACCAGAGTCCTGGAAGGTGACGGTCAGCCACTGGCCGTCGGCCTGGCCCGATATTCTCACTTGGCCGGGTGCCTTGACGTACTTGAGAGCATTGTCCAGAAGATTGGTAAAAACCTGTGCCAGGCGATCCGCATCGCCCTGGATATAGGCCCTGTCGGCATCGGGGCCCGGTTCCCATTCAATTTCGAGCTGACTCCGTTCAAACCGGTCCCGGTATGTCTCCATGATCGTTTCGATCACACGGCAGGGTGAAACCGGCTGCCGGCTCAATTGGAGACGGTCCGAATCGGCCATGGAGAGCAGGTGCAGATCTTCGACGAGCTTGTTGAGCCGCAGGGTCTCCGCATACAGCGAGGCCAGGTTCTGGGGGGTCGGTTCGCGGATGCCATCCTGGATGGCTTCGATCTCTCCGCGCAGAACAGACAGGGGGGTGCGCAGCTCATGGGATATGTCGGTCAGCCACTGGAGACGCATTTTTTCGTAGTCCTCCAGGGTTTGGGCCATGATGTTGAAGTTCTTGGCCAGCTGGCCCAGCTCATCCCCGGTGGTCGATGCGATACGGACCGCGAAATTACGTTGCGCCAGTTCCCGGGTGACCCGGGTCAGCCGTTGGATCGGATTGATCAGGTGCCGTGAGAAGAGAAACGCAATCAGCCCGGTCAGACCGATGACCGCCCCACCGAGCAGGTAGAACTGTCGCGTGTTACGGGCCAACAGGGCCGCCGGCGGACCGGATTTAAAAGGCTCGTGGCGATGCAGGCCAAGCCAGCCGACGACTTGGCCGTCCACCTCGATGGAAACGAGCTGTCGATTGTCATCCGGTCCTGGGTTTCCAATTAACGGTTTCAGCTTTGCGTCTGATAATAATACCATTGGAGGCCCGCCAGGAATGGGGGCCGGTGGCGGGGCAGGATCGTTTTGCATGTGGAATTTTTCGGATGGGAAATTGTTTCGTAATGGGGGGGGCGGGGATTCATGTAAATTGAAATCCTCATGCATTAGTTTTTGCCAGTACTGTGCGTTGCTTGCCACATCCGCCCAGGTGTTGTGGTGTTGGTAGGCGGCTTTGAGTTTGGGGGCCAGTCGCTCCAGTTTGTTTTTTTCTATCTGGTTGAAATAAATTTTGAAATTTACAGCGAACAGATGCCGCGATAGGGCCATGGCACCCACTGTGATCGCCAGGATAAGAAAAAAGGCCGCGAACAGCTTAAGTGATAAATTGATGCGCATTGTCGTTAATCCACTCTGAACATTATTCTATGGTAAGGATCGGGAATTTTATTAATTAAACGAAATTGCTTGTTCTTGCGCCCGTCTTCCGCGTTGCATCAACGGCCACATACTCCCAGTATGCAACCGTTGATGCGCCTTGAAGACGAACACAAGCCCGGCGCAATTACGGTCAATTAATTTCATCCCCGATCCTAAGCTGAGTAAGCAGTTGGGTGTCTTGATCATTTACCGCAATTTTTCCATACGACCCAAGGGGAAGTTGAATTAATATCCAGGGGCTACTCATTATTTGAGCGACCAATTTATCCGGTGACGGCCTACGGCAGGTCAGGGTGATGACCAGGGTCCGGTCGGCAGGGGAGTGCCTCGCCGATGCCCCATCGATACCGTAACCGGCGGTGCGCCGTTGTCCCATTTCAATGGCCAGTACACCAAAACGATTGAAATCGACCGGGGCAAGGGCGGCTGTACCGGTTCCTATCTGATTTTCCCGGCAGCGTGATACAAATTGGAGAAGCCGATTATGATTGGTTATCCACGTGGCCTTCCAGGTTGCACTGGCCGGCAGACAATGTCGGCCACTATCCAGGACGACGGCGGAAAGGGCATTCGTTAAGGGGGCAGGCGGATCGGCCGCTGCCACGCATCCGGAGAAGACCATCGCCGCCAGGCCGGCCAGAATCCAAGCGCCGCGATTTCCATTTTTCATTTTACGACACCTTTCAACTTTCCCACTTGAAGCGGTAACCGGTCCAGCGCCTCTTCTGCGATGGCGGCGCTGGACATATTGACGATTACATCGGTCGAGAAATCGATATTTTCCATATCGGACTGAACGGTCAACACCGTGGGGTCGTCGAGCGAAAGGTAGGCCCCGCAGATTTCCCCCTCACTGCAGATATACATGTCGTTGTTGGGATCCGTACCGGCGTAGATCACGTACGTATCGCCATAGGAAAGACCCGAAAAGCTGTAAGTGTAAACACCATTGTCCCCCGCACTGTCAACTTGTGCCATGGTCTCATTGGTATCCGCATCCAGCAGCAGGATATAGTGATACCCGCCATCTGATGTCTCCGTCGTGGTTCCCACCTGCATAACGGCTGAAACGACCGCCTGATTTTCACTCGACTCGAAGGTTATGTTGCCGCTGTAGGTTCCGTCGGCAAGGCCGTCGCGATCCACCGAGACCGTGTACGTGCCGAGTCCCTGTTCGTCCACATCGCCGGAAGGTTGGACGGAAAGCCAGGAGGCATCAGTGGTGGTGCCGATAATCGTCAGTTCTTCATCCGGGTTACCGCCGTTTTCAACCGTGACCGTAGCACTGCTGAGAGTCGATCCGAAACTCAAGTTGTCCGGGCTCACAGAGAGAATCGCAGGGATTCCGCCACTGCTCTGGCCCTCTTGGGCGATCAAAACGGCCTTATAGGCATTGATCAGGCCGTATCCGAACTGGCTGTCCCAATCGGTATCGCCAAGATCCTGGGTCAGGTATCCCCCTTGCAGCAGTGCGTCGAATTCATCCGGTGTCATTTCCGGATAGACCGCCTTCATCAAAGCAACCACACCCGAGACATGCGGTGCCGCCATACTGGTGCCGATGGAAAATGCATAACCCATTTCGATCGTCCCACTGCTATCGTCTCCAATGGTGCTTAACACACCATCCATATATCCGTCCCCATTGGTGTCGGTTGACGACCCCCCCGGGGCGGCGATATCGATCGTCGAGCCGGTGTTGGAGTAGGAGGCGATGGTTTCGTCAATGGTTACGGCACTTACCGATATCACACCGTCGTAGGCGGCAGGATACATTTTTTCGGTTGTTCCGCTGTTACCCGCTGCCGCAACAACGATCACGCCTTGTTCCCGTACTTCCTGAAAGACAGCCGCTTCGGTTTGTGAGTAGCTTTCACCGCTCAGGCTGAGATTGATGACATCCACCGCCTGATCGATCTGAACGCCATCGTAATCGGTGGCCAGGCCGGCGGCGTATTTAACCGCCTGAATGATGTCGTAACTGGTGCCGCCGCCGTAGCCCAGGGCACGCAACGGCATTATTTTCGTGTTCCACGCAATACCGGCTACCCCCGTGCCATTGTTTGACGCCGCGGCGATGGTACCGGCCACATGGGTGCCGTGGAAAGAGCTACCGTCAACGCTATCCTGGTCTCCGGGATCGTCGGGATCGTCGTCCACCCCATCCCCATCCAGGGCCATGTCGGCATCGGAGATGAAATCGTAACCGTCCACCAGTTGGTCACTGAGATCGGGATGTGACAGCAGTACGCCGGTATCTACCACGGCGACCACCACATCGTTGCTGCCGGTTGTGATTTCCCAGGCATCGGGAAGATTGATCAATGGATAGTGCCATTGATAGGAATAATAGGCATCGTCGGGTACCGTACAGGCTTTTCGAACATAGTTCGGCTCGGCATAGAGCACGCCGGATTGCTTGCGAACCGCCCGGACCAGCCACAGGGTTTCCATTTTTGTTTGGATTTCCGAACCCATCTTGCCCGGTGCGATGCTGCGCTCAAAGGCCTGGTCGATGCCGAGCTTTTCGAAGCAGGCTGCCCGGTCAATCGATCCGGATCTGCGCAGCAGCCGGTCACGACTGGCGCCATCGGCAGCGGTGGTCAAGCCCATGGTCGATAGACCACCGGTTTCGTCGGAGAATGCGGAAACCGAAGCGTCAGCTTGATCTTCGAAACGCACCAGCACCTCGCCTGGGATGAAATCGTCGCTAAGTCTTAAATAGCTTTGAGCCGTGGATGAACTGCCCCTGCCCAGGGTTAAGGTGTAGCCTGTGGCGGTCTGGATGGTAGAATAAGAGACCGCCTGAACCCTGACGAAATAGGTTGCACTCTGCGGAATTGTTAAGGATGTATAACTGCTCTGGTCGTCGATCGCAGCGGCGTCAACGAGGCTTTGGTCACTATCGTAAAGATAAAGGGTCAGTTCGCAAGACTGGGGATCTTCGACCATGTACAGGGTGATGGTCATCTCCTCGGTGAGCGCGACCTGAAAATAGTCGTCTGGATCACCCTGAACCATAGAATTCCCATAGTTTCCTGCCCCGGCCACATTCACATAGCCGCTAACCGTGGCCGGCGCCGTTATCGCCTGGGCCTCGTCAAACGTATCGTTGCTGACAGGTGTGGTGCTCGTATCGTTAACATCGCTGTCCGCCACCACGTATTCGGCGGATGTAACGGTTCCGCTGATGGTGTATGTCTGTGAACTTTGGTTCTCGGCAACGATTTCGCGAGATTGGGTACCGGTCAGGCCGTCGTCATCGGTAACGGTGAGTTGAGCGGTATAGGTACCGCTTTCCGAATAGGTGTGCGATACGCTGACGCCGTCTCCGGTACCGCCATCCCCGAATTGCCAGTCGTACTGAACAATCGACCCATCGGCATCGGTCGATGCCGATGCATCGAAGGTGACACTAAAGGGGATAACCCCCGAATCGGAGGAAACCGAAAAAGCGGCTGTCGGTGCCTGATCGGTTTCCGCTTCCTCGGCAACGATTTCGCGAGATTGGGTACCGGTCAGGCCGTCGTCATCGGTAACGGTGAGTTGGGCGGTATAGGTACCGCTTTCCGAATAGGTGTGCGATACGCTGACGCCGTCTCCGGTACCGCCATCCCCGAATTGCCAGTCGTACTGAACAATCGACCCATCCGTATCGGTCGATGCCGATGCATCAAAGGTGACACTAAAGGGGATAACTCCCGAATCGGAGGAAACCGAAAAAGCGGCTGTTGGTGTCTGGCCGGTTTCCTCTTCGGTTTTTTCGCTGTCACCACCATTGCCTCCTCCTCCCCCACAACCAAGAACCAATACAATGAGAATTAACCAAGGCAAGCGTTTGACCCATTCGACGCAGAAAAGAGACAACTTTTCTCGTTGGCTACACATTGAGCCCTCTCCCTTTCTCAGGATTACCGTTTCAAAGAAATTGTCAGCATACCGGTCGCTGATCCAAATCATGTAATGCTTTCAATTTAATATACGATTCTTGTCTGATTTCAATGGGGGTTGTCCACTTTAACGACAAAGCGCATACTCTCTCCACATTTTATACATAATTGAACGGTATTGTAACAATCATCATCGGGGCGGCAGAATACACTCCCATGTTGCATCATCGGGATACCCCGGCGGAAAGATCCGAAAAACATTGGATGACAGGAAAAAAGGAGTCAGTCATGACACTGCTTCATTTGAAACGGAACACAGGATGGCGAAATCTGACAATCGGGCTGTTGGTCTTCGGCCTGTCCACGGGTAGCGCGGTGTGGGCCGGTCCCCCCATGAACCGGCCGTCGGCGTCTTATCCCCAGCCAGGCAATGTCCAGAAACAGATCCCGTCCGATCATCAGCGGGCGCGGCACGGTGCCGACAATTATTATTTCCACAAAGGGGTTTACTATCGCCATGATCCAAAGGGCTACCGGGTGGTCAGACCCCCGAGAGGCACGCGGATTGACCACCTTCCCCTGGGTGTCGAGACGCTGATTGTTGCCGGCATTACCTATTTCCTGTTGGCCGGCATCTATTACCAGAAGGCGCCGAGCGGCTATGTGGTGGTCGATGCCCCGCCAGCGGCCGTTCAATCCCCGGCCGTCACTTCCGGAGAAACGCTGGCCGTTACCGTTTCCCTGCTTAACGTGCGCTCCGGTCCGGGCACCGATCATCCCGTGGTTACCCAGGTCCGCCTGGGGGATCGGCTGGTCACCGCCGGAACATCGGCGGGGTGGTACTATGTCCGTCTGCCCGACGGGCAATATGGCTGGGTCATGATGCAGTACACCCGGCCCGTCGCCCCCGCCGCTCAGGGATAATTAGGGTTGGGGCGTGATGAAAACGACTTTTTTACCGATCGGCCTGCTGCTGATGCTTTTGTTCTGGGGATGTGCTGCTCCGATGATCACCAGTTCCCGGCCGCCGCACGATGTGGTTGTCGACGGCACCGATGATGAATGGCCCCGGACTGCCCAGTATGTGGATGAAAAGCACCAGTTGGTTGTACGGGTGAGCAATGACGACCAGAGCCTGTTTGTGTGCCTGGCCATCTGCGACGATGAGTTTCAGCGGTCGCTGGGAATGAGCGGGTTGAGTCTCTGGCTCGACCCGGTGGGAGGGGAGACCAGGACATTCGGAATCCATTTGCCCGGTCGCAAACGGCGGGGGCATTTTCAGGGTGGAATGCCTCCCCAGGGGCCGCCACCCGAAAAGATCGGCCCAGAGGGACCTGACCGGCCACCGGCCGCACCATCCATGGAACTTCCCAAGACGCTGAAAATTACCTACAAGGATACGACCGGTCCATTGGAGATGACCCTGGATGAGGTGCGGCGATCCGGTATCGATATCGGTGTCGGCCGGACCGCTGATGGGCGTCAGGTTTATGAATTCAAAATTGCCTTTGCCGCGGCGCCCTCATTGAGCCGGCTGGGTCCGCAACAGTTTTTGGGGGTGGGGATCCAGAGCGGCTCGGCGACAAACGACCGTCACGACGCCGGGGCTCCCGAAGGTGCGATGAAGCCGGGTGGCGGTCGCGGCGGTCCTATGGGTGGCCCGCCTCCGGGCGGGATGGGAGGCATGGGTGGCGGTTCCATGGGGGGGGCTCCAAAGGGTAGCGGTCCCGGATCGAAAGGCGCGTCAAAGGCGTGCTGGCTAAAAGTTTTGCTGTCAGACACGGATGAAACCGATGCAACGATTCGATCCTAATCCAGATCGGGGCCATTGGTCGTGGCCGTCGGTTGGCTTGTGGCCGGCCGTCCTGCTCGGCGTTGCGCTGTTTCTGCTGTCCGGCTGTGCGCCGGTGGGACCGGATTATGTGACGCCGGAGCTCGTTCTTCCCGATGCCTGGCAGGCGGTTTCCCCGCAGGTGCCGTCAGCGAACGGAGCCCGCCTGGCGCGATGGTGGCAGACGCTGGATGATCCGGTCCTGTCCGGGCTGATCCGACAGGCCATGGCGGACAACCTGGATGTCAAGGATGCGTTGTCCCGGGTGCGCGAGACGCGATTGCAACGCTTGATTGCCCGTAGTGCGCTTTTTCCCGGCCTGGATGCCAGTGGATCGGCCAAATTAAGTGGCGACGATTCGAGTGATACCACAGAACTCTATTCCACCGGCTTCGATGCCGCCTGGGAGCTTGACCTTTTCGGGGGCATCCACCGGTCGGTGGAAGCGGCCCAGGCCGATATCAACGCCGAAGTGGAAGCCCTGGGCGATGTGAGGGTTACGTTGCTGGCGGAAGTGGCCGCCAATTACATCGATCTTAGAACCTACCAGGCCCGGCTGGGCGTGGCGACAAGAAATGTGGCCTCCATGGAGGAAACCTGGTCCCTGCTGGATGCCCTTGCCCGGGCCGGCATGGGAGACGAACTGGCCGTGGCCCAGGCCCGATACAACCTGGAGAGCTCCCGGGCCGGTATCGCCGACCTGGAAGTCGGCCTGGCTGAGGCCATGCATCGGCTGGCCGTTCTGACCGGCCAGCCGGCAGGATCCCTGAATGCCGAGTTGGCCCGGGTCAGGCCGATTCCCCAGGCGTCTGTGGAACTGGCGGTAGGAGTGCCGGCGGATCTGTTGCGCCAGCGGCCCGACATCCGCCAGGCGGAGCGTCAACTGGCTGCCCAGACGGCGCGCATTGGCGAGGCCGAGGCCCAGCTTTACCCTTCATTTACCCTGAACGGGTCTATCGGCCTGGAGGCGCTTTCCCTGGGGGACCTGTTCGCAGCCGAGAGCCGCATTTGGTCTATTGGCCCCGGTTTCAGCTGGTCGATTTTCAATGCCGGATCGATTCGAAACCAGATCAAGGTGCAGGAGGAGCAGCAGCAGCAAGCCTTGATCAATTACAAAAGCACGGTTCTGGGGGCATTGGAAGAGGTTGAAAACGCACTGGTGGCCCTTGATCGTGAGCAGCGGAAGCAGGCGCGCCTGGAGGCCGCTGCCCAGGCGGCCAGCCAGGCGGCCGATCTGGCGCAGCAGCAATATACCACCGGCATGACCGGTTTCAGCGACGTGCTGGATGCCCAGCGATCGCAACTCTCTTTCGAGGATCAGCTGGTGGAGAGCCGGGGAGCGATTCTATCCGACCTGGTGCATCTTTACAAAGTGCTTGGTGGAGGCTGGCAATCTCCGGATGATGCGACCGAACCGAATCCAGGCAGTGTCCATAAAGGTTGATGGTGATGCTTGACAGAAAAGAGGACCTCTCCGTCCAGGAGACCATGCAACAGACCGCCACCCTTGGCCGGCGCAAGCGTCTGAAACGCTGGATCGTCGTCGGCGTACTGCTGCTTGGCGCGGCCATGGTGATCGTTTTTGGAAAATTTCGCGGTGCTCCCGACGCCGTCGCTTTCCAGACCCGGCCGGTACAGCGGGGCGATCTGGTGATCACGGTGACCGCCACCGGCAATTTGGAAGCCACCAACGAGGTGGAGGTGGGCAGTGAGCTTTCCGGTATCATCAAGTCCATGACGGCCGATTACAACGACACGGTGAAAGCCGGACAGCCGCTGGCCTACCTGGACGATGCCAAGTACACGGCCGCGGTGATGAAGTCCAAGGCCGAGGTCGCTTCGGCCCAAGCCGCCCATAAGGAGGCTCAGGCGACCCTCAAGGCGGATTTGAAAAAGCTGCAGCGCTACCGCAAGACCCGCGAGCTGACCGCCGGCAAACTGCCCTCGCTGGAAGACCTCGAGACGGCGGAGGCCGATTTCGAACGCGCCGAGGCGGCGCTGGACTCGGCGGCGGCGGCGATCGCGGTGGCCAAGGCGTCGCTCAAATCCGATGAAACCGACCTTGCCAAGACGGTGATCTACTCCCCGATCAACGGCGTCGTGCTCAGCCGGGACGTGGAACCGGGGCAGACCGTGGCGGCTTCGCTGGAGGCACCGGTGCTTTATACCCTGGCCGAGGATTTGCGCCACATGGAGCTTCAGGTGGATGTGGACGAGGCGGACGTGGGACAGGTGAGGGAAGGGCAGACGGCGCATTTCAGCGTGGATGCCTACCCGGAACGCACCTTTGCGGCCCGGATCACCCAGGTGCGTTACGGTGCCGAGGAGAACGACGGGGTGGTGACCTATACCTGTATGCTCAGCGTGGACAATGCGGATCTGCTCCTGCTGCCGGGGATGACGGCAACGGCCAACATTGTCGTCGAGAAGGTTGAAAACAGGCTCCTGGTGCCCAACACGGCCTTGCGCTTTACTCCTCCCCGACCATCCGGCGGTCCTCCTCCGGGCAAGGGCAGGGGGCGCGGGCTGCTGGCATCCCTGATGCCCGGTCCGCCGCGGCACCCCGGGGCGAGGAAAAGCGGTGCCGACGGCCCGCCGATGGCACCGGATTTTGACCGGCCGGCAGTCTGGGTATTGCGCGATGGCCACCCCATGCCGGTGCCGGTGGAAAAGGGCCTTTCCGACGGCGTGCTGACGGCGGTGACGTCGGATGAGCTTCAGGCGGGAACACCGCTGATCGTTAGTACGGTCACAACGGACGGATAACGCCATGCAGAACGGATCTTCCAACATCTCTCCCCTGATTGCGTTCACGGACGTCTCCAAGGTCTACGGCAAGGGCCAGACCGCCATGCGGGCGCTGGACCGCTTCAGTCTGGGAATTCAGCCGGGCGAATTTGTCGCCATGATGGGGCCCAGCGGATCGGGAAAGTCCACCTGTCTGAACATTTTGGGTTGTATCGATGTGCCCACCAGCGGCAGCTACCGTTTCGACGGCGTGGCTGTGGAGACCCTGTCGCGGGATCAGCGGGCCATGCTGCGGCGGAATTTTCTGGGCTTTGTGTTTCAGGGATTCAACCTGCTCAACCGGACATCCGCCCTGGAAAATGTCGAACTGCCCCTGGTTTACCGCAAGGTTCCGGCCAAGGCCCGGCATACCCGAGCCCTGGACGCCTTGGCCGCGGTGGGCCTGGCGGACCGGGCCGGTCACACGCCCGGCGAGCTGTCCGGTGGTCAGCAGCAACGGGTGGCCATCGCCCGGGCCATTGTGGGCAACCCCCGGGTCCTTTTGGCCGATGAGCCCACCGGAAACCTCGATTCCGTGCGCAGCCGGGAAATCATGGAGATGCTCGTCAAATTCAACCGCGACGAGGGGATTACCATCGTGATGGTCACCCATGAGGCGGAGATGGCCGCCTTTGCCGATCGCCAGGTTCATTTTCGGGACGGGCGCATGACCGACGATTTTCAAAGCGGGATGGCGGCATGATGCTTTGGGAAACCTTTCTGCTGGCCCAGCGCACCATCCGGCGCAACGTGATGCGATCCTCGCTGACCATTCTGGGGATTGTCATCGGCGTGGCCGCGGTGATCCTGATGGTCACCCTGGGCAGCGGCGCCACGGCCAAGGTGACCCGTGACATTTCCCGGCTGGGCAGCAACATGCTGCACGTGCGTCCGGGACAGGGGATGCGGGGCCCTGGCGGGGCTCGCAGCAGTTCGGATCAATTTACGGTGGCCGATGCCACGGCCATCCGCAACAGCGTGGCCGGATTGAGCGCCGTAGCGCCCACGGCCCAGACGTCCAAACAGGCCATCCACGGCAGTGCCAACTGGTCCACCTCGGTGACCGGTGCCACCAATGCCTACCTGACCGTTCAGGGGTGGGAACTGGCCGAGGGCAGGGTGTTCAGCGACGCGGAGACCAAGGCCGGCAAAGGGGTTTGCCTGATTGGCCATACGGTCCAGAAGGAACTCTTCGGGAGTGAATCGCCCATCGGCAAGGCCATGCGCCTGGAGGCGATTTCGTTCAGGGTGATCGGCACCCTCAAGGAGAAGGGCCAATCCAGCTTCGGCGACGACCAGGACGACATCGTGATCATCCCCCTGCGTACCCTGCAGCGGCGCATGACCGGCACCACCGATGTGGGCACCATCCTGGTTTCCGTGGCCGACGGGATCTCCACCGAGACGGTCAAATCCGAGATCGAGAGCCTGATGCGTGAACGCCGCGGAATCCGGTCCGACCAGGAAGACGATTTCCATGTGCGCGACATGAAAGAACTGATCGACACGCTCACCGGCACGACCACCGTTCTGACCGCCCTGCTCAGTGCCGTGGCCGGAGTCAGCCTGCTGGTGGGCGGCATCGGTATCATGAACATCATGATGGTCTCGGTCACCGAACGGACCCGCGAGATCGGCACCCGGCTGGCCATCGGCGCCCTGGAACGCGAAGTGCTGATGCAGTTTCTGGTGGAGGCCGTGGTGCTGGCCTCGTTCGGCGGCCTGATCGGCATTGCCACCGGGCTGTGCGGTGCCGCCGTCGGCTCCCGGCTGATCGGCGTGCCCTTTGTTTTCAGACCGGGCATCGTTGCCGCGGCATTCCTTTTTTCGGGTGCCGTGGGCATCGCGTTCGGATATTTCCCGGCCCGCAAGGCCGCCCAACTCAATCCCATCGAGGCATTGCGATATGAATAGCCAAACGAAATCGATGAACGATTTAAAAGATATTTCCCGGAAAGGAGAACATCGTCATCCCATGGTACAATCCGAAAAACGTCCCACCATTTTTATTTGCGAGCCGGACCACGGACCGACCCACCCGCTGGTCGCCTACCTGACCGCCAAGGCCTATGATGTTCATTGCATCCCGGACAGCAGCCAGGCCGTCGATGAAATTGTCACCCGTCTACCCGACCTGGTCCTTTTGGACACCCATCTGCCACTGGCCGGCGGATACGAAGTCTGCAGCATGGTGCGCACCAATTACAGCGGTCCGATCCTCTTCCAGGGGCAGGAGGCAGACGAAGCGTCCCAGTTGCTGGCCTTTGAACGGGGTGCCGATGATTACATCACCATGCCCATCTCCCCGGCCCTGCTGACCGCCCGCATCCGTGCCCACCTGAAGCGCAGCCACGGCATGGCCAGCGGCCGGCAGATCCGTGTGGGCGATCTGGTGGTGGATGCCGGCTTGCGCGCCGTTTCCCTGGACGGTCAGCCCATCGATCTGACCACCATGCAGTTTGAACTGCTCTGGTACCTGGCCAAGCGCTCGGGTCGCGTGGTCCCCCGGGAAGAGCTGTACGAGGCGCTCTACAACGAAAAATACAATGGCTTCGACCGCTCCGTGGATGTTTACATCTCCCGGATCCGCCATCAGTTGGGCGACGATGCCGACAATCCCTATTACCTGAAGACCGTTCGCGGAGTGGGCTATCTGTTTGCCGGTCACGATGGCAACGGACACTGATCAGGGGCCTGACGTCGAATCTTTTCGGATTCCTCGTATTTTTCAGGCCTCCAACGCGGCTTTTACCGCCACCCCGATATTTTCGATGGTATAGGGCTTTTTCAGGTAGCTGGCCGCGCCCAGTTGCAGCACTTCGCGGATCCGTGCGGTTTCGGAAAAACCGCTGGCGATGATGGCCTTTTGGTCGGGATGGCGGCGGATGATCTGCCGGTAGGTCTCGAGGCCGTCCATTCCCGGGCTCATGATCATATCCAGCACCAGCAGGTCGGCAGAATGGGTTTTCAGGTGAGTGATGGCGGCCTCTCCGCTGGAGACGCTTTCCACCCGGTAGCCCAGTGTGGTCAGGATGGCTGTGGCGATTTCACGCTGCTCTTTGACATCATCCACCACCAGGATGGTTTCGCCGCTTCCCGAATATTCCTCTACGGCCAGGTGGTGGGTCGCATCCGGCTTGCGCCGGGTAACCGGGAAATAGAGCGTAAACCGGCTGCCTTCACCCTCGGAGCTTTCAAAATCGATGTATCCTCTGTGATCCTTGACCGTTCCCCATACCACGGCCATGCCCAGCCCGGTTCCGCTGCGCCCCATTTTTTTCTTGGTGTAAAACGGCTCGAAGATACGCCCCAGGTCTTCGGCGCTGATGCCCATGCCGTTGTCCGCCACGGTCAGGGAGGCGTATTCGCCTTCATTGACCACATCATAGCCTTTGACAGGCCGGTCAATGTAGCAGTTCGCGCTTGAGATGACAATCCGGCCGCTTTGGGGGATGGCTTCGGCGGCGTTGGAAACCAGATTCATCAGGGCTTTGCCCAGGTGGACGGAAGATCCGGAAATATCTATCAGGTCCGGCGCCAGGTGGGTTTCGATCTGGGTGTGGGGGTGGTAGGACTGCAGTTTGCCATATTCGGGACTGCTCAGGTAGTCTTTGACGATCCGGTTCAGATTGACCACTTCATCGACGGCCACGCCGCGGCGGGCAAGGGTAAGCAGATCCTGAACGATGGTGGCGGCCCGTTGCCCTGAGTTGAAGATGGTCCTGATGGGTTCGCGCAGGGGGCTTTCCTTGGGCAGCTGCATCAACAGCAGTTCCGGGTAGCTCACCAGCCCCGAAAGGATATTGTTGAGGTCGTGGGCCACACCGCCGGCCAGGGTGCCGATGGCTTCCATCTTTTCCGCCCTGCGCAAACGACTTTCCAGCTGTGCTTTCTCTTCCATCGCCTGGCGGCGCCGGGCCGTGCCCAGGGCCAGTCCGACCATGTCCGCAGTGGAGTTGGCAAAATTGATTTCGTCCAGATGCCAATACCGCTGATCCCGGGTATGGGCAAAGGTGATCAGGCCAGCCATCTCACCGCCATCGAAAAAGAGGGCCATGATAATGGAACGAATGCCACGGGCCGGCATGTAATCACTGGCAAATTCCACCAGGCGCTTGTCCTTGCTAACGTCCGAGGAGGCGATGGTGCGTCCGCTTTGGATGGCATTCAGATAGATGGGAAAGTCGGCCAGATGCAGGGCGTCGTCGCAATGCTGCAGTCCGCTGCCGTCAATCCATTTTTTTTTGCAGAGGGTGGTCGTGCGGGTTTCGTTCAGCAGCCAGACACCGCAGCGCTGAACCTTCAGGGTCTTTGCCGCTGCCGGCAGGATGGCGTCCAGGGCGCGGTCAAAATCTCCACCGTACAAAATATCCTGACCGGCCAGATTCAGCAACGCCTGGTTCTGTTCCCTGAGCCGGCTTTCGGTTTCGCGTTGCGTCTGTTCAACCCGCTTGCGTTCGACGATCTCCCGCTCGAGTTCCCGGGTGCGGCCTTTGACCAGAACCTCCAGGTTGTCGCGGTGCTCCGCAAGATCGGCCTGGGCTTGCCGGCGCTGGCCGATTTCCGCTTTAAGCCTGGCATTGACCGCTTCGATATCCGCAATATGGGTTTGGACGGTATCGGCCATCTCGTTATGGGCCTGGGCCAGCTGCCCCATTTCATCGTTGGACGTAAACTTCAGGCGATGGCCACGTTCGCCCTGCTGGAACCGGCGAATGCCGTGGATCATCTTGGTGATGCGGGTGGTCAGGGTCGAGGCCATGAATATGGCGATGAGAATGACGCAGACGATCATCAGGGCCGTATACAGGCTGAGATGACGGAACGCTTTCTGCAACGAAGCATGCATCATCTGCTGGTTTTCTCTCTTTTCCTCTTCTATTTTGCCGGCATAGTCGGCCTCGATGGTTTGGATGGTTTTGGCCGTTTCCACGGCGGCGCGGTGGAATTCTTCGACATTGGCACCGATGGTCACGAATCCGAACCCCCGTGGATGCTGTCCGTAAATACCGGTGTGGTAGGGGATGGCCGCTGCCGTGGTGAGTTTCCAGAGGCCGCTCCAGAAAATCAAAAAGGATCCTGATCCGCCTTCCTGGGTAAGGTTGTACCATCCCGTGCATTGGGGCGCGAAATTGAGGTAGCGGCAGTCCAGACCGACCATGCCGGCGCAGGTCAGTGCTTCTGCCGGACGTTTGGCCAGGGCCTGGGATTTGAACCGGGGGGCCTGGTCGATGAATGCCGGCATGGAGCCATTGACGCGGCGCCAGATCGCGGCCATTTCCTCGTCCAGCCAGGGGACGGCCGGTTGGCCGGTCTCAGGGTCATAGCCGGCGATAAAATAGTCACGCGGATGGGAGATGTTACGTCCCTTGTAGTCCCACATGAAGGCGTAATTGCCGCTGCCGGCATCCGAGATGGCCGAATAACGTTCTTGCGTGGGCACCAGATGGTCGGTGAATTCCATGATGTGGGTGTGATCCAGGGCCAGGGTCACATAGCCGCGGATGCGACCGTTTTCGACGACCGGTGTGCCCCAGCGGATCAGGCCCTGAAAGCGGATGCCCACCGGATTCTCCTTGCCGGCATAGCCGGCGGTTTGCGGTGAGAAAGGGATCCCGCGGGCTTGGGCCGCCTTTCGGTTGTAGGTGCCGATTACCTGACTCCTGACATAGGGGCCGATCACCTCGGAAACATAGATTTCTCCGGGCTTGAGCTGTTTAAGGGCCTGAAAATAGGTTTCCGCCCGGCAGTAGGTGTTGTGCGGATCGGACACATCCCGGCAGGCGTGCGGCAGCAGTGGAGAGGTCCCCACCTTGAGTTGTTCCCGGCCGGCAGGATCAATGAAGGTCATTTCCAGGTAGAGGGGCCGGTTGTCGATGATACCGTCACGATCCGGCGCCCGGTAGTGAAAATCCCGGCGGTTGTCATCGTTGCCGGCCGTAATGATTTTGCCCGAATCACCATCCGGCGCTTCGGCGGGAATCCAACGCTCTCCCAGCGCGTCCATTTTCCAGGGGCGGTGCAGGATGACAGGCCGGAAATGCGAGCTCAGAAAGTTGCGGTACTGGGACCTGTCGATCGGCAACCGGGCCGCCAGCTGAATGTCCCGGTCACGATCGTAAAGAAACGCCGCCACCCGGGCAGCCGTGTCGGTGGTCAACCGTTCGATGGCTTCGCGGGATTTTTCGTCAAGTGCCTGGATGGAGTTCTCGGTGGAAAGATCGGTAACCCCCTTGACCACGTCATGGGTGCGTTCCGCCATCTGGACCGTTTTTTTTTCGATGGCCTCGGTCAGTTTGGAAATTTCCTCCCAGGCAAACCAGGCCAGGGCAATCAGCGGGAGAACTTTGATCAGAATAAAAATAGCAATCAGTTTTGAGCGAATACCCGGGGTATACCGTTGCATGGACCTGTTACTCCTCTTTTCGCCTCCCGGCCAATCTCAGTTTCAAGACGCGTTTGAACGATTTGTCTAGCTTGCAGCAGTCGGTACCATTTCCATTATCGCGGCGAAATCTAACCAATACAGCATGCCAGAAGAAATGGAAACAGGGGAAATTCTTGAAAGACCAGGGCAATCGCATGAAAATCCTGCGCATCCTGGTATATTCTTTTCCGCCAATCGCCTAAAAGCCGCGCTGCTCCTTTCGATTCATCCGGAAAGGGTTTGGCGGTTGGCTTCTGCTGAGCCCTTTTCTTATGGGGGCTCAGCAGAAGCCGTGGGTCCGTCGGTTGATTCAACCCATGCCGTCAGTTGTTGGGGTGTTGGCGGTTGTGTTGGAATCGGTATTTTTGCGTAAGCTTTTATCCGCTTGCCTCGCTATTTATTAAATCGGCATCACAATCATTGACGCATAAACAAAATCTATATACAAGAACCGCTGATAAAAATGTCGGGGAAGGTTGCTTTTGGTAAGGATTGTTACGCTTTTACGGTATCCCTCGGTTCGTACAAGTATTTTTCCTTCCGATTAAAACCATTGATTACGATAAATGACTTGGAGAAGATGATGAAGAAACCTGTAGTTGGTGGCTTACTGGTCTTGGCGATGGCACTATCCTGGCCGGGTGGATCTGTTGCGGAAGAAATAGATTCCCATGAAGGGGCGTATCGTCTGGCGGAAATTGTTGTCTCGGGGGAGTCCGAAAGCATTGTAGAGTCGGCGGGAACCGTGCACCGTATCACGGCGCGAGATATCCAGGACCAGGGGGCCCGAACCCTGGATGAAGCTCTCGAACTGGTTCCCGGCCTGATTGTCCGCGAGGGGGCCGAGGGCTCTCCGCGAATCGATATCCGCGGGTTTCGTACCCGCCATGTGCCGTTATTTCTCAACGGCATCCCCGTGGTGGACACCTATGACGGCCAGTTCGATCCCACGCTGATTCCGGCTGAGATTATCTCCGAAATCAAGGTGACCACCGGCGGCGGATCGGTGCTTTACGGTCCCGGTGGCAATGGCGGGGCCATTGATATTATCACCAAAAGCGGAAAGCGGGGCCTGCATGGCACGGTTGGCGGTGAAATCGGTGAAGGCGAACGCTACCTGGGAAAAGCCAGTCTCTCCGGGGGCGGGGAGAAGGCCGATTTCTACCTGGGAGTGAATGCCTATGATCGCGACAAATTTACCCTGTCTCGGGATTTTGATGACACGGATGCAGAAGGCGGTGACTACCGGGCAAACAGCGACCGGGAACGCACCAGTTTGTTCGGCAACACGAGCTATCGCCTGGGGGAACGCACACAGCTGGGCTTGACCGTCAGTCATACGACCGGTGAAAACGGAAAACCGGCGGTGACCAATTCCGATGATGCCGATCCATTTACCAAGAGCCCCAAATATGAGCGCATCGACGATTTGGAAACCTCCCTGGTCCAGGTGGCCATTGACCACAAGACCGCAGGTCCTTTTGAGTGGCGTGGATGGGGCTTTTTCAGCCAGTCGGAGATCGAAGAGAATCGCTATGATGACGACACCTATTCGACCCAGGACAAGAAAGGTGCCTACCACCAGAACACGGATATGAAGATTTACGGGGCCAGTACGCAGCTGCGCTACCATGTGGGAACCGTCGGCAACGCCACCCTGGGACTGACCGCGGAGAACGACGAGTGGGATGTCGACGGTTTCAGTGTCGGCAAAAGCAGTACCGAGGATTACTCCGATGAAAGGGATATCCAAATTTATTCAGTGGCCCTCGAGTACGAACATCAACTGGGCGATCGTGCCGGCATCGTTGTCGGCTACGGTCACCATTTTCAGGATAAAGACAGCGGTGGCAGCGACGACGATTTTTCCTACCTGGTGGGAGTCAGCTACGACCTCACCGACGCTACCCGAGTCAAGGCCAACCATGCGCGTAAAATCCGTTTTCCGTCGGTCAAACAGCTTTACGACGGAGATTCGGCTAACCCGGACCTGGATACCGAGGTGACCCTGCACTACGAGGCCGGCATCCGCCAGATGCTGCCCTATGGCATGTCGCTGGGCGTGACCGGTTTTATCATTCGTGCCGAGGATTTCATCGAAAAAGATGAGAGTGATCCGAACGAAATGAACAAAAACTACCAGGACCTTCGGTTCCACGGCGTCGAGACAGACCTGATCGTTCAACCCATCGATGCGCTGAGACTTCGCCTGGCGGTGGGCTGGCTGGAAACCGAAGACCGTTCCGACGATTCCGAGCGTGACGAACTGCAGCACCGTCCGGAGTGGACGGTCTCTGTGGACGGCCGCTATCGATTCGACTTCGGCCTGACGGCCAGTGCCTCCCTCAAATATGTGGCCGACCAGTATTTTTACGACCAGGACGATGAAGATCCTTTGGAAAAGAAAAAGCTGAACGATTTTACCGTCGTCAACGTCAAGCTCAGCCAAAAGATCGTCGCATCGGGCCTTGAGATATACGTTGGCGCCGACAACCTGTTCGACGAAGATTACGAAGAGAGCTATGGTTTGCCACAGCCCGGACAGACCGTCTATGGTGGCGTTGAGTACCGGTTCTAATGCATCCGGTCCGGTGGTTCGCCTGGACCGGTTCGCCTATGCCTATCCGGGTATGACGGACTGGGTGCTTCGGGAGATCTCTCTGTCCATCGGTCCCGGCCAGTGCCATCTGGTGCAGGGACCGACCGGAGCGGGCAAGAGTACGCTGCTTTTGGCTATCCGTGGCCTGTTGCCGCCGGGGCGTCAATCCGGCACCTTGGCGATTCATACCGGTTCGGATGCCGCAAGCGCGGGCAGTGGTGTCGGCCTCGTTCGGCAGAATCCGAAAACCCAACTGCTGTGCACCAGCCTGGGGGCCGAGGTGGCCTTCGGCCTGGAGAACCATCGGGTGGCGCCCTCCGAGATGCCTGACCGGGTCCGGGCGGCATTGGCCGAAGTGGGGCTCCGGCGGTCATTGAATCATTCGGTGGACGCCCTTTCCATGGGGCAGCAGTACCGTGCCTGCATTGCCGGCCTGCTGGTGATGGAACCGGTCCTGGTGATGCTGGACGAACCGATGGCGCAGCTCGATCCCAAAGGGCGAAGGGAAGTGCTGGCCATCATCCGGCGCCTGAAACGATCTGGCCGGGCGGTGTTGATCTGCGATCATCGCCCCAAACCGATTCAGACGGTCGTTGATCGGTTCTGGTGTCTGGATGCATCCGGCCGGCTCAGCGAAACCGGTCCCCCGGCGCATGGCCGGCCGGTGATGAATTTGGCTGCGCCGGGCGCAGGCGGCCGGCCCGCCACCGAGGGCAGTGAGGTTCCCGTTGTGCGCGTCAATGATCTGCGTTTGGCCCTTGGGCCAAACGGTCTGAATCTGTCCGGGATCTCTTTCTGCGCCCGTCATGGAGAACGAATCGCCGTATACGGGCCCAACGGAGCCGGAAAGACCACCTTGATCCGTGCGCTGGCCGGTTTGGTGGCACCCCTCGACGGCACTTTGACGGTGCTGGGCGCCCCGCCCCGCCCGTCACGCCTGCGTGGTCGGCTGGCCATTTTGTTTCAGGATCCGCGCAAGCAAATGTTCGAAACCACGGTGTTCGACGAAGTCGCCTTTGCCGCCAGACGCAACGGCACCCCGGAAGACGAGATCGACAGCAAGGTCAACGATCTGCTCGATTGCCTTGGACTGACGGGCCTGCTGCACGCGTCGCCGCATCAGCTCAGTTACGGACAAACGCACCTGGTTGGACTGGCTGCCGTGCTGGCCGGCGACCCGGAAATTCTTCTGCTGGACGATCCGTTTGCCGGCCTGGACAAAAAGTGTGCGCGGCTGGTCGTTTCGGCAGTCAGCCGACAGGCGGAGGCCCATGGCACGACGGTCGTCTGGACTTCCCACGAAGCCGGCGGCCTTGACCCGTGGGTTGATCGGACCATCACGCTGCCCGACCCTGCCGACCGGCGAGCGGAGAGAGACGAACCGGTCAGCGTCAGGCAACCGCCCCACCGCTCCAAGGCGCGGTATCGGCTCGGCACCGGAATTATGCTGGCCGTCTGTGTTTCGCTTTCCATGCTGGCATTTGCCGCCCGGTCTGGGATTTTTCTGGTCGCCCTGACCGCTGTTAATCTGCTGCTGACACTTGTTTTTTGCCCGCAGCCGTTACGCCTTCTGCGCAAAGGGGCGGTCCTGTTCCTCTGGCAAACGGCGCTTGTGGTCCTGCTCTATGGCATCCGTTTCGGGTTTCCCCAGGGCATCGCTTCCGGTGTTCAGGTGGCCGGGCAGCTTTTTATGGCTTTCTGGCCGGGATTGATTTTCATGTCCGCCAACACCCAATCCCGGATCGTACGCACGCTGGGCCGCTTTCTGCCGTCGCGCATCGCGTTCGTGGCCGCCACCTGCCTGCGATTTCTTCCCCTGCTGCTTGGTGAAATGCAACAGATCCGTGAAGCCCAGGTGTTCCGGGGCGCCCGGATTCTGACCGGCGATCTGAAATCGCCCCGCTACTGGCCGGACTGGCTGTACTGCCTGATGGTGCCGACCCTGATCAAAACCCTTTCCCTGTCTGCTGACATCGCCATGGCGGCAACGGCCAGGGATTTTGGAATTCACCCCAAACGGACGGCCTGGCCCGGAGATTGATAACTATGAAGCTTTCACTGAAAGATGCCCTCTTCTTAGGATTTTGCGCGGTTTTCATCCTTTCCGCCAAGGCGGTGCTGCGGCTTCATTTGAAGATTCCGGGGCACAGCATGTTTTTTACTTTATTTTTTCTTTTAATTGCGCGGGGGTGTGTTCAGCACCGTCTGGCTGCCAGTACCTCGGCATTACTGGCCGGTGTCATGGCCGTGATCCTGGGGATGGGCAAGGGCGGCCCGCTGATTCTGGTCAAATTTCTCATTCCCGGTTTGGTGGTCGACCTGATGGCCGGCATGATTCCCGGCCTGTTCAACTCCGTTTCGCTTTGTCTCATCACTGCGGCCGCGGCTGCCGCCACCCGATTCCTCAGCGACTGCCTGGTCGATTATCTGGCCGGGATGGATATGGATATCCTGTTGCAGCACGCCATGATCAAATCGGCTGGCAATGTGCTGTTTGGCACGGCCGGCGGGATGCTGGTTCCGGCGGTGATTCGCAAACTCAGGGCATACGGCGTTATCAACGGCCATTAAGGCGATTGGCGGAAAAGAATATACCAGGATGCGCATGATTTTCATTCGTATTCAAGGCGGGCTTTTTTACGCATAGTGGGGCTATGTGTGGAAAAGCCCAACGTAGAAGACGGATGAAAAGACAAGCAGACGGGTATATTTTTTGACAGAAATCGCCTAATTCCATTGAAGATAAGGAAACAGAACAATGCTTGTATACGTTGGATTCGACGATACGGATATCGCTGGTGCCGACCGGGGCACCGGAAAGCTGGCCCGCTGGTTTGCCGATAAATTGCCTGAAGGCGTGGTGCTGAACGGGGTGGTGCGCCAGCAGCTCCCGGTAATGGAAGGGATTCCGTTTACTTCCCAGAATAGCTCCGCCTGCCTGATTCTTGACGTGGCCGAACCAGGGATCGTGGATGCTCTCATCGATCTGGCCGCCGACCACATCCGCGAACATTTCATGGTGGGCAGCGATCCCGGTCTATGCGTGGTCACCGAAAAGAACGGCCACCTCGATAAGCTTATGGATTTTGGCCGGCTGGCCTGTTCAAAGATCGTCAGTCAGAAGGCGGCCATGGCGGCAGTGAACGGCGCCCATCTATCCGGCCATGGCGGCACTCAGGACGGCATCATCGGCGCGGCAGCCGGGGTGGGCCTGACCCTTTCGGGGTGGAGCGGCCGTTTTATCGAATTCAACGGCCTGCGTGATTTTGGGACCACTGTGCGCGTGGCCGATCTGGAATCCCGGAAGATCCGGGTCCTTTCCATCGACCGCAATGCCCTGGTGCCCGGTCCGGCCGATTGGGTCGATACCCGCAATTGGTTGCGGCCCCGGTTGTGGGGTGGGGGGGCGGTTCTGCCGGTGCAAAGCGACGGCCCCGGTTGCTGGCGCGCCATCAATACCAAGCAGCACCATTAGAATCAACGTCGGTGGCTGCTTGCGGTTCTTCCCGCAGGCGTGCTATTGGATATGAATCGGACCATCCGGTAGTGGTGTTTTTTTTAACAAGTTTGACCCCATCAACAAAACGTTAGTTCCGTTTGAACGGAGACCGCCTCCGGGTTCAGCGGGATCACACGCAAGGAGCCGTCAATGACGCATTTCAGACCCTTGGGAATCGCCAAAGAAATTGTCAATGAAATCGGCCTGGACGTCACCTATGCCTATGATGACCTGGTCTTTGTCGAACACAGTCCGTTCCTGATCAAGTTTGATGATGACAATCCGAATAACCTGAAGCTGTTTTTCAACGTCGATTGTGAGGCCGACGCAGCACAGAAACTGGAAACCCAACTGTGTCAGGTGGCGGAAGATCGGAAATTCACGATTGAACCTTGTGGCCGCTTCGAACTGATCCCGAAGCCGGATACCGAGGAGTTGGATATTCGGTTCATTCCCGCATAAAAACCTAAAAAAAGCGGCGAACCGCAAAAGCTGCGATTCGCCGCCACGCCCCCCCTTCTCGCGTCACTCCGGAAATCAGCAAACGGGGCACTTCAGGTTGGGTCGGTCTACCAGTTGTACAATGAATCCAACTGCTCGTCGGTCACATCGAAAACCACATTGTGGGGCGTCAGCGCCTCGCGCCGGAAATAGCGCGGCAGGCGGTCGTCGGCCGCGGTGAAGCCGGCTCTCTTGTTGAAATCACGCTCCATGGAGAGAATCTTTTTGCCCAGGGCCACCACGTCATCGCCGGTCAGGTTGATGTCGAACATGCCGTTGATGATTTCGACCATGGCATCGAAGGTTTCCTGCTGATCGAGGATCGCGAAGGCGATGAACAGGCAGAATCCGGTGGCGTCCAGGGCCGCCGTGGCGATCTGCAGGTTGCGCGACAGTTCGATCTGCCCGTCGGCAGAAAGGGGATCCACGTCACCGCCGACTTTCAGCAGGTTGGTGGCCACGGCGTAGCCGGCCGTGTGATCGGCACCCATGGTGCTGGTGGCGTAGGTGACGCCGACGCCTTTCACGGCACGGGGGTCATAGGCGGGCATGGCCTGGCCCTTGACCACCGGGGCGCGTTCCATACCGAAGGCTTTGGCCGTGGACGCTGCGCCGCCTCCCAGGATGCGGCCCAGTGGCGTTCCCTGGCCCACCTCCTGGTCGACCAGGCGGATGGCCCCTTCGGCATCGCCAACAGGAATGATGCCGGCTTCCATGGCCACGCCGATGGCGGCGCCCATATCGATGGTGTCCAGGCCGATGTCGTCATCGAGGAAGTCCAGACGGCAGATGGCATCCGGGTCAGTGATGCCGCAGTTGCCTCCGTGGGACCAGACGGTTTCGTACTCCGGCTGTTTGGTGAGGAAGTTGCCGTCCTTGTCCACATAGATGCCCGAGCACTGGATGGCGCAGCCCCGGTGGCAGCCGTGGGTGGGATTGCCACCGCGCCGGATTTGCAGTTCGGCAAAGGTCTCGCCGCTGATTAGGGACGCCTTGTCATACTGGCCCTGGCTGAAGTTGAACGCCGGATAGGCCCCGGCCTCGTTGACCACGTTGGTCAGCACGTTGGTGCCGTAGGTGGGCAGCCCCTCGCCGGTGACCGGATGCTGGCGCAGGCCCTGGGTGAACTGTTTGTTGGCCGCCTTAAACCGTTCCGGGTCCTTGGGCTTGCGCATTTTCATACCGGTATCGTCAATGACGATGACCTTGACGCCTTTGGCGCCCATGACCGCTCCGACGCCGCCCCGGCCGGCGTGCCGGGCAGGGCGGAATTCGCGGTCGGTAACTGCCACCGAGGCTGCGGCCATGCGCATCTCTCCGGCCGGACCAATGCTGATCATGGCCACTTTGTCGCTGTACTCGGCCTTGATCTTCTCGGCCAGGTCATAGTTGCGCAGCCCCTGGTAGGGGGTGGCATCGCTGATCTCCACGCCCTGGGCGTTGATCACGATTTTATACATTGCGCCTGCAGCGGGCGCGCCTTCGAGAATGATGGCCGCATAACCCAGCCGGGCCAGCACCTGGCCGGCCTGGCCACCGGCATTGGCCTCTTTGATGCCGCCGGTCAGCGGACTTTTGCAGCCCACGGAAATACGGCCCGATGTGGACGCCGGCGATCCGGTGACCATGCCCGGGGCGATAACGAATTTGTTCTCCGGCCCCAGGGGGTGGCAGTCGGCCGGGACCTCTTCATAAACCACCATGGAGGTCATGCCTCGCCCCCCCATTCCGGTATAGGGCCCCAAGGGACCTATGATTGCCTTGGGTCCCCCGGGGGCGCCCATGTCGATTCGCAGAATTTTGTCCATCAGCATCTCCTATTAAGAGGGGTTGGCCGGCCCACCCCGGGTAAGGCGGACCGGCCAACCACAAGCCGAAAATACGGCAGGAACCCGATTAGAGTGCATTTTTGTAAATGTCGATCACGTCCTCCAGGGTCGGACAGCGCGGGTTGGTCAGCCCGCAGGCATCCTTCTGGGCGTTTTCGGCCATGATCGGAAGATCGTCCTTGCTGACGCCGAGTTCTTTCAGCCCCGATGGAATACCAATATCAGCAGAAAGCGTGCCAATTGCCTCCAGGGCCATTTCCGCTGCCGCCCGTGTGGAGAGACCTTCGATGTTTTCGCCCATGGCAACGGCGATGTCGGCAAAGCGATCCATTTTGGCGATCAGGTTGAACCGGCTGACATGGGGCAGCAGGATGGCGTTGCAGACACCATGGGGCAGATCGTAGAACCCGCCCAACTGGTGGGCCATGGCGTGCACGTGGCCAAGGCTGGCGTTGTTGAAGGCCATGCCGGCCAGGTACTGGGCATAGCACATCTTATCTCTGGCTTCCATGTCGTTGCCATTGGCAACGGCGGCACGCAGATAGCTGGCGACCAGTTCGATGGCCTTGAGGGCGCAGGCATCGGTGACGGGCGTCGCCAGGGTGGAAACATAGGCCTCCACGGCGTGGGTCAGGGCGTCCATGCCGGTGGCGGCGGTCAGCGCCGGCGGCATGCCCACCATGAGCAGCGGATCGTCGATGGCGACGTTGGGGGTTACCCGCCAGTCCACGATGGCCATTTTGACCTTGCGGCTGGTGTCGGTGATGATGCAGAAACGGGTCATTTCGCTGGCCGTACCCGCAGTGGTGTTGACGGCAATGAACGGCGGCATGGCCTTGGATGATTTGTCCACGCCTTCGTAGTCACGGATATTGCCGCCATTGGTGGCGATGATGCCGATGCCCTTGCCGCAGTCGTGGGCGCTGCCGCCGCCCAGGGAGATGATCAGGTCGCAGCCCTCGGAGGTGTACACATCATAGCCTTCATGCACGTTGTTGTCCGTGGGGTTAGGATGGGTGCCGTCGAAAATCACCGGATCCACTCCGCACTCGGTTTTGATCACCTCGGCGATCTGATCGGCGATGCCGGCACCGGTGATGCCCTTGTCCGTACAGATGAACGGCTTGGTTCCGCCGAGCACCTTGATTTGATTGCCGATCTCTTTGTAGGCGCCGATACCCATCAGTGTAACGGTGGGAATGAAAAATCCGAATACCTGTTCCTGTACTGCCATGTTGTGCCTCCTCGGGTGAAAAGTTGATTGGACTGTCAAGGTTTCGCTTCCCTTATGGCAAGGACCGGACCAGATTGGTTGCTGTGGTACAACAGAAAGGCATGATACTGGTCAAGGTCTTGAAAATTAAATTTTATTCAGCGAATAAGAATTCGTTTTTTTATCGGGCCTCCACCGTTTCCATATTTCCCCTTGCAATTGGCGTCTGTTCCGGGGCAGTTTGACACATTGTGAGAAAGTGATTTGGGTCGAAATGACACGTCGTTTTCCTGCAATGGGCGGGCTTGCCTGAAGACATTACTGGTGGGCGGTGGCATACCCTTCGCAAGTTCATCCGTGATCAATGCAAAAATGGTTGCATTTCAGACGGGTTCGCAAAAAAATAGATTTCATACAATCATCACGGCAAAAGAAGGGGGGCCCATGGACGTGCGTAAATTTTCCATTCCTGAGATTCTGTTCGGTCAGGGAAGTCTGCAATACGCGGCGCTGTGTGCCTATCGAATGGGAGGCGAAAGGGTCTTTCTGGTGAGCGATACCGGGCTCGAGAAGGCCGGGTGGGTCGATCGGGTTTTTTCCATCCTGCGCAAGGAGGGGCTGACCTGGACCTATTTTAACGAAATCAACTCCAATCCCCGTGATTATCAGGTCAGCGAGGGCGCCAAACGCTATCTTGTGGAGGGGTGCGATGTGGTCATGGCCATCGGCGGGGGAAGCCCCATGGACGCGGCCAAGGGGATCGCCACGGTGGCCAGCAACGGGGGCGAGGTCAACGACTACGAAGGCGCCAACCGGATCGAGCGGCCGCTGCCACCCATGGTCTTCATGCCCTCGACGGCCGGCAGCGGTGCCGACATTTCCCAGTTTGCCATCATCACCGATACCCGCCGCAAGGTAAAGATGTCCATCATCAGCCGTACCCTGGTACCCAATATATCCATCACCGATCCATTGTTGTTGACCACCAAACCCACTGAACTGGTCATCTCATCGGCGATCGACGCCCTGTCCCACGCCATCGAAGCCTACGTTTCCACCATTGCCTCGACGCTCACCGAAATCCAGTCCTTGAAGGCCATCGACCTGATTCTTAACTATTTGCCCATCGCCATCCAGGACCGGTCGATGGACTCCATGGAGAAGCTTTCCAGCGCGGGCACCTTTGCCGGCATGGCTTTCAGCAACGCCAGCCTGGGGCTCGACCATGCCCTGGCTCACTCCCTGGGCGGCAAGCTGGACGTGGCCCATGGCCTGATCCATCCGGTACTGCTGCCGTCGGTGATGCGTTTCAATCTGCCGAGCTGTGTGGAAAAGATGGCCAATATCGGAGAGATCATCATCGGCCGGCGCCGGTCCGGTGCGGAGGCCACGGCCCAGGAAGGGATCGAGCGGCTGGAAGCCTTTTTCGCCGATTTTAACATCTCGACGCGGCTGCGCGACATCGTCAGCGATTGCGATGTGCTGCCCAAGATCTGCGAGATGGCCCTTCATGATACCTGCCTGGTGACCAATCCCCGGGAGGCCGACGTCGACGCGATGCTCGATATCTGCAAGGCGTGCTGGTAATGGGCGAAAAACCGAAAATTGAAGACCTGATCGGCCTCGGTCACAGCAAGCTGGGGTTTTACAAAGAGGTCCAGGAGAAGATTGCCGAGCTGCGCAAGTCCAACCGGGCGCTCGAACATCAGCGCCAGCACGTTCAGGCGATCCTCGACGGCATCACCGACATTGTGGCCGTCATCTCGCCCGACTATCGCATTGCATCGGTCAATCACAGCTTTTTCGAGATCTATTCCCAGGACTCGCCCGAGGGGGGACGCTGTTACGACGTTTTCCGCGGTCGCGGCAAGCCCTGCCATGCGTGTGTGCTGCGCGATGCCCTGGAGCGAAATTGTGTCTGCCGCCAGGATGCCATGATCGCCGTGGGCGACCACTACCGGCATTTCTCCATCACTGCGGCGCCGCTCCGCGACAGCCGGGGCCTGCCCACCGATATCCTGGTGGTCAAACGGGACGTCACCCTGGAGAAGGAGTTTCAGGCCAAGTACTACCATGCCGAGAAAATGGCGACCATCGGCCTTCTCGCCGCCGGGGTGGCCCACGAGATCAACAACCCGCTCACCTCCATCCGCGGTTTTGCCGAAGGGCTTCAACGGCGCATGGCGACCCTGGCGGATGCGGTGTCCGACGATGCCCTGAAAAGCGATTTCGCCGAGTATCTGGAGATCATTCTCAAGGAGTGCCG
This sequence comes from Desulfosarcina ovata subsp. ovata, assembly GCF_009689005.1. NCBI lineage: Bacteria > Pseudomonadati > Thermodesulfobacteriota > Desulfobacteria > Desulfobacterales > Desulfosarcinaceae > Desulfosarcina > Desulfosarcina ovata. Next base: position 6,786,787 of record NZ_AP021879.1, read on the forward strand.
GCGATGCAGCGGCATCGTGCGCAGCCTGCTCACCTTCAGTCCCCGCCGCAGCCCTGAGTTTTCGCGCATCGGGCTGAACGAACTGGTCCGCAACGTGCTGCGCATTCTGCATCACAAGCTCAAGCAATACCCCGACCGGTTGATCCAACGGCAACTCGATGAGGCCTTGCCCACGATCCAGGCCAATGCGGCCGAGCTGGAGCAGGTGATCCTGAACCTGATTCTCAACGCCATCGATGCCGTTGAGGCGGAGCGCGGGGCCATCGTGATCCGTACCCGCGTGGCCGACGAGCGGCGGGTACTCCTTGAAATCGAAGACAATGGCTGCGGGATTGCGCCCGAGGATCAGCAGAAATTGTTCGAACCGTTTTTTACGACCAAACCGGTGGGCAAGGGCATCGGCATCGGCCTTTCCACCTGCTACCATATCATTCAGTCCCATGGGGGTGAGATTCAGGTGGCCAGCACGCCTGGCCAGGGCGCCTGTTTTTCGGTGGTACTGCCGGTAACTTTACGATCGGGGGAATCATGAGATCCGAAGGCGAGACAATGCATGTGCTGGTGGTGGACGACGAGCCGTCGATCCGGCGCCTGATCGAAAAGGAGCTGGGCGGCCCGCGGCGGCGGATCACCGCGGTGGGCTCGGCCAAGGAGGCTCAGCAGATCTTCAGCCAGGAGACCTTCGATCTGGTCCTTCTGGACATGCGCCTGCCGGATGGCAATGGCTTGGAGCTTCTGGCCCAGTTTCAGGATCTGGCTCCGGAGGTTCAGGTGATCATTCTCACCGGCTACGGCGAAGTCGAGAATGCGGTACAGGCTATGAAGCTGGGGGCCTATGATTATATCGGCAAACCCTATGCCCTGGAGCGGCTGGACATGGTGATGGAAAAAGCCTTTCAGAGGACCTGCCTGCAGCGCGAAAACCGGATGCTCCGGCATGCCCGCTCGGCCCAGGTCACCCCCAATCTGGTGGGCCACTCCAGCCTTCTGGAGAATATCCGTTTTCTGATTCGCAAGGTGGCCCCGGCCCAGGTCCCGGTGCTCATCACCGGCGAAAGCGGTACGGGCAAGAATGTGGTGGCCCGGCAGATTCACGAGCTGAGCGATCGCCGTGACCAGCCGCTGATTACCAAGAACTGCGGCACCTTCCAGAAGGACCTGTTGCGCAGCGAGTTGTTCGGCTACCGCAAAGGGGCCTTTACCGGCGCCAACGAATCCTATGAGGGGCTGCTTTCCATCGCCCATCGGGGAACCATGTTTCTCGACGAGATCGGCGAACTCTCCTTGGAGGTGCAGAGCGCCCTGTTGCGTGTGCTCGAAAACAAGACCTTCCGGCGGCTGGGCGAAAAAGAGGAGAAACGGCTGGACGTGCGCTTCATCTGTGCCACCAACCGCAACCTGCAGGCCGAGGTGGAGGCCGGTCGTTTCAGCGAGGCCATGTACCACCGGCTCAACGTTTTCAATATTTCCATGCCGCCCCTGCGCAACCGCAAGGATGACATCCCGGCGCTCATCGAGCACTTTCTCGGTCGGCTGCGGCCGGGCGAACGCATGGCCCGCATTACCGATCGTGCCCTGCAGTGCCTGATGGCTTACGACTGGCCGGGCAATATCCGTGAACTGCAGAACGTGCTCGAACGCGGGCTGATCCTGGCGGAGGACGACCTGATCACCACCCGGTCGCTGCCCCAGGAACTGACCGGCCAGGCGGTTGTCGAGACAACGGTCGACCGGCCCTTCCTGCCGCTCAAAGCGGTCGAACGGCAGCATATCCTGGCCGTTTTACAATACGTCGACGGAAGCCGGACCCGCGCGGCGGAGATTCTCGGCATCGGCCGCAAAACCCTCTATCGCAAACTCCAGCAGCTTTCCCTCCCCTGATTTTGCCCGATTATCGAGAACATTCTTTTCCCTGTCAGAACAAGCTTGACATTTGTGGTCCGAGTCGGGAATTATGGCTGGGTTATAGCTTCCCGGTAACTTGTTGTCCCGTTACCAGAGGGCTCGCCATTGTGGCCCTAACTAAAACACAATCAAAAGGACGATGGGGGATGTATGGCACAGACAATCGTTGACCGCAGGGACGTAGATTTTGTTCTACATGAACAACTGGGTGTGGATACGCTGAGCAAGCACGAAAAGTTTGCCGATTTCAACCGCAAGACCATCGACCTGATTGTATCCGAGGCCCGCAATTTTGCTATCAAGGAGATGGCGCCGGCTTCAAAAATCGGTGATGAGGAGGGCTGCCGTTTTGAAAACGGCAAGGTCAGCGTTCCCGGTGCCTTCCAGCGGGTTTGGGAGCTTTTTGCTGAAGGCGAATGGATCGCGCCTACCGACGACCCTGAATCCGGCGGGCAGGGAATGCCGCATACGGTGGCCCTGGCGGCGCGGAACTATTTTCACGGGGCTAATTTCCCCTTCATGATGATCGTCCTGCTGTCCCACGGCGCCGGCAAGCTGGTCGAAAAGTTCGGCACCGACCTGCAGAAAAAACTGTTTCTGAAAAAGATGTACGGCGGCGAGTGGGGCGGGAGCATGATGCTCACCGAAGCCGAGGCGGGGTCGGATGTGGGCGCGCTGACCACCACGGCGGTGAAAAACGAGGACGGCACCTACTCCATCAGCGGCAGCAAGCTTTTTATCACCGCTGGTGATCAGGACCTGACCGATAACATCATCCATCCGGTGCTGGCGCGCATTGAAGGCGCACCGGCCGGAACCGCCGGCATTTCCCTCTTTCTGGCGCCCAAAATCTGGGTCAACGACGACGGCAGCCTGGGCGAGCCCAACGATATCGTCTGCACCGGCATCGAAGAGAAGATGGGGATTCATGGCAGCCCTACTTGCTCCATGACCCTGGGTGGCAAGGGGCAGTGCCGCGGGATGCTGCTCGGCGAGGCCAACAAGGGCATGCGGGCCATGTTCGTGATGATGAACGAGGCCCGGCTGGATGTGGGCATGCAGGGTGTCGCCTGTGCATCGGCCTCCTACCTCAACGCCCTGAATTACGCCCGTGAACGGGTCCAGGGCCGCTCGCTGGATGCCAAGAGCAAGGATGCCCCCGGCGTGCCCATCATCAACCACCCGGATGTGCGTCGTATGCTGATGAACATGAAGGTTTACAGCGAGGCCGGCCGCAGCCTGCTGTTTTTCATCGGCCATTGCGAGGATCTGTGCCGCGTCAGTGACGATCCCGAGGAACAAGCCCGTTTGCAGCAGCTGATCGGTGTGCTGATTCCCATCGCCAAAGGGTACATCACCGACCGCGCCTTTGATGTATGCAGCCTGGGTGTCCAGGTTTACGGCGGGTACGGTTACACCCGTGAGTATCCCCAGGAGCAGTACCTGCGTGATCTCAAGATCACCCATATCTACGAAGGCAGCAACGGCATCCAATCCATGGACCTGGTGGGTCGCAAGCTGGCCATGGACAAGGGCGCGGGTTATGATCATATGCTTGACCAGATCCGGAAGACGGTTGCCGATGCCAAGGCCATATCGGCCCTGGCCCCCCTGGCCGACGACCTGGCCGCCACGCTGGAAAAACTGAAAGCGACCGCCGATTCTATCCGCAGCCTGGCCATGTCGGAAAAGATGCTCGACGCCTATTGCCATTCCTACGCCTTCATGAACGCCACCGGCGATGCGGTGATGGCCTGGATGCTGCTGTGGCGGGCGGCCGTGGCCGCCCAGAAGCTGGAAAAGGGTGGCAAGAAGAAAGACAAGGCGTTCTACGAGGGCCAGATTGCCGGCGCCCGTTTTTTCATCCGTACCTTACTGCCCAAGGCTCATGGGGAGATGGCGGCCATCCAGAAGGCCGACGGCGTTGCCATGGAAATCGCCGACGAGGCGTTCGGCGGCAAGTAGGTCCCTTTTTGGTCTGATGATATGTACCGGATTTTTTCCCGGCTGGCTCCCATGCTTGTGGATGGGCGCCAGCCGGGTGTTCCGGGCGACTTCCCAATGCCTATCCTTCCTGTTTTCAAGGCGCCATCTCCCTGTCTGAAAAGACCGGCAAGAAGTTTGTCCATCCCGTCAGCGGCCATTTTCTCGCCGGGGCAAGGCAAGACAAGGTGACGATCTGGGTAGAGTATGCCCCCCGGGAAGATGGTTTCGACATCTACAACGCCTACCAGTACCGCCTCGAAATCTTCGCCTGGGACCTGAAGACCGGCAACACCCGTGGCGATTGAGAGGTTTGTTACAAAGCCTTGCTTGTACCTTCAACCCCAACGGTGAGAAATGTCAAATACTCCTGATCATATCAAACCCGAAGACCTTGTCTGGAAATGCTTCCGTTGTGACAAGCCGCTGGTCGTGGACGCGATCCTGGCGGTGTACCTGGGGAACAATATCACCACCCAACTGCCCCAATGCCCGTCTTGTCACAATGTCCTCGTCTCCGAGGAACTGGCCGTCGGCAAGATCGCCGAAGTGGAAAAACTGCTCGAAAACAAGTAACCTCGAATGTCGATCGCCGCCTATCTCTCCCCAGAAATGCAGCGCGCCGCCGGTGGTACCCTGCGGCCGGGCGGGTTGGCCCTCACCGACCGGGCGATGGCCGTTTGCCGGTTTGCTCCGGGGTCGCATCTCCTGGACCTCGGTTGCGGGCCGGGCGCAACGCTCCGCCATCTGAGCGAGGTGCATGCCATGCGCACCTGGGGGATTGACCGCTCGTTTCAAATGCTTGCCGATGCAGCCCGCCGCGACCCGCATGCCGGTCGGCTCGTGCAGGCCAGCGGCATGGGCATCCCCTTTGCCGACCGGTGCTTGGACGGCGTTTTTTGCGAGTGCGTGCTCTCCCTGATGCCCGATCCGCTTGAGGTGCTGGGAGAGTGCCATCGCATCCTGCGCCCGGCGGGGCGCCTGGTGGTCAGCGATCTCTACCTTCGCCGGCCTGAGCCCCAGGGAATCCCGATGGCGATTCCGGGAAGCAGTTGCCTGGCCGGGGCACGGGATAAAACCGCGTTGCTCCGGATGGCCCGGGACGCCGGGTTCACGATCCGGCTCTGGGAAGACCACACCCCTTACCTGACCCAACTGGCGGTCAACATGGTTTTCTCGCAAGGCTCCATGGACTGGTTCTGGAACTTCATGGGCGATGGCCCTGAAATCAGAAAAGCGGCCTGTCGCTCCAAACCGGGCTATTTTCTCATGGTCGTGATCAAAGGAAGTAATACCGATGGATGACACGTTGATGCAAATGCTGCGTTATGCTGCCAAGGGATATGCCTGCAGCCAGATCATGGCCCTCTTGACCCTGGACCGGTGCAAGGCCTCGAATCCGGGTTTCGTGCGCGCTATGGCTGGGTTGGCCTACGGTTGCGGCAACGGCGCGGCCACCTGCGGCCTTTTGACCGGTGCCTGCTGCGTGATCGGCTATTTCGCCGGCAAGGGCACCGATGATGAGGCGGGCAGCGAAGAGCTGATGCTGATGCTTGAAACGATGAACGACTGGTTCCAGGGGCAGATCGGCGAGCGACATGGCGGGATCACCTGCCAGGCCATTGTCGGCGAGGCCGGGCCGGAGGCATCGCGGAGCATCTGCGGCGGCATTCTCGCCGAAACCTATGCCCAAACCGTGAAAATTCTTACCGACCATGACATCCATCCCCAATAGGCCGAGCGATCCGTCCGATCACCTGGTGGGGCATACTTTGAGCCTCTGCCCGGTGTGCCTGGCGCGCATCGACGCGGTGCGGCGGGAAATCGATGGCGTGGTGTGGCTGCAGAAGCATTGTCCCGAGCATGGGGATTTCTCGACGCCCGTTTGGCGCGGCCGTCCGTCCTGGGGTGAATGGCAGCGTCCCAAACAGCCGGCAACGCCCGTCGCGGATCGACCGCTTCCGGACAAAGGGTGTCCCTTCGATTGCGGTTTGTGCCGCAACCACCGCCAACGATCATGCACCGTTATCATTGACGTTACCCAGCGCTGCAATCTGGTCTGCCCGGTCTGTTTTGCCCGATCCAACCCCGCCGGGCCGGACGATCCGGGCCTGGATGAACTGGAGCGGCGCTTTGCATCGGTTGCCCAAATCAGTCCGGGGAGTAACATTCAACTCTCGGGCGGCGAACCCACCCTGCGCGACGACCTGCCCCATATCGTCGCCATGGGCAGGCGGGCCGGGTTCGGCTTCATTCAGCTCAACACCAACGGCATTCGCCTGGCCCGGGACGAGGTGTTCCTGAAGCGCCTGGCCGATGCCGGCCTGGACTCGGTCTTTCTTCAATTTGACGGCACCCGGGATGCGATCTATCGACAATTGCGCGGTCGGGCGCTTCTGGACGAAAAACTGGCCACGATCGATGCATGCGCGGCCCTGAACCTGGGGGTGGTGCTGGTGGCGACCGTGGTTCCCGGAATCAATGACGGCGATCTTGGCGCCATCCTGAAACTGGGCGTCGAGAAAACCCCGGCTGTGCGTGGTGTGCACTTTCAGCCGATCAGTTACTTCGGACGCTTTCCCGAACCGCCGGAGCTGAAAGACCGCATCACCCTGCCCGAGTTGATGCGTGCCATCGAGATTCAGACCGATGGCGCCTTCCCGGTCAAACAATTCAGCCCGCCCGGGTGTGAAAACGCCATGTGCTCGTTTTCCTCCAAGTTCATGGTTCAGCCCGATCTTTCGGTACGCCCGCTGCTGCCAGTCTGGCAGGGCTGCTGCGGAACGCCGGAGACCTTCGAGGAGGGTGCCCGCAGGAGTATTTCCCAGACCGCCCGGCAATGGTCCGGCGTTCCCCGGGACCATCTGGCCATGGAATCAGAAGCCGATTCTGTCCCGGCGGTGGCCACGCCCGTGGGAAAAGATAATGTTATGGACCTGGATCAATTCCTCCGCCAGGTGCGCACCCGAACGCTGGCGGTCTCCGCCATGGCCTTTCAGGACGCCTGGACGCTGGATTTGGAGCGGGTGCAGGAGTGCTGCATCCATGTCGCCGACGAAAAGGGTCGCTTGATTCCATTCTGTCTGTATAATTTAACCAGTATTTCAGGAAAGGGGCTTTACCGACCATGACGGCCATCATTCCCACCCGGTTGGAAAACTGGCTTCGCAACCGTCTTGCACCGCAGCCGTTATCGCTCGACACCCTGGCGGCATTCCAACTGGCAGAGCTCAACCAGACATTGGCACATGTGCGCGAAAACAGCCCCTTTTACCGGGAGCGGTTCAAGAATCTTCCGAACCGCCCGTTGACCGATCTGGCCCAATTGGCCGATTTTCCGATGATGACGGCCGACGACCTGCGCCGGCACCACCTGGACATGCTCTGTGTGTCCCACGGCCAGGTGAGCCGGGTGGTCACCATGCAGACCTCCGGCACCACGGCCGCGCCCAAACGGCTCTACTTTTCCGAGGCCGATCTGGAACGCAACATCGATTTTTTCCACCATGGACTGACCTGCATGACCGATCCCGGGCAAACCCTTTTGATCATGCTTCCCGGCCATTCGCCGGACAGCGCTGCCGATCAATTGCAACGGGCCGCCGCGCGCGTTCCCCTGGAGGCGCACATCCACTGGCCGGTTTTGGATCTGGAGCGACTGATCGAGGAGATCGAGGAAAAACGGATCGACTGCCTGGCTGGAGCGCCATCTCAGATCTTCGCCCTTTGCCGCCATGCCGAGGATGCCGGACGACTGCCTCCCAATTCCATTAAAAGTGTGCTGCTGACCACCGATTATGTCCCCCGGGCCGCTGCGGATGGTATCCGCCGAAGCTGGGGGTGCCGGGTGTTCGAGCATTACGGCATGTCGGAAATGGGCTTGGGCGGTGCGATGGCCTGTGACGCCCACCAAGGCTATCACCTGCGGGAAGCGGACCTGCTGGTGGAGGTTGTCGATCCCGATGATGGAACCCCCTTGCCGCCAGGTGTCGAGGGGGAGGTGGTCTTTACCACGCTGGCCCGGCAGGCCATGCCCCTGATCCGTTACCGCACCGGCGACCGGGCCGCCTGGCTGGAAGGCCCTTGCGCCTGCGGCAGTATCCTGCGCCGCTTGGGCCGGGTACGCGGTCGCATCGCCGATCTCGCTTCGGAGCGGACGCGTCTGTCCATGCCGCAGTTGGACGAGGCGATTCTTTCTCTGCCGGGGGTTTACTCGTTTCAGGCGGTTCTTGAAAAAACCGGGGAAAACACGGTACTATCGTTGAATCTTTACTGCAGGGAGCAGCATTCGGCGACTTTGAAAGACGGTGTGCACGCGGCGGTGGCCCGTTTATTGGAAAGCGGTACTGGCGGGGGGCCTGCCATCCGCATCCACACCCACCCACCGGATGTTTTGCGCTGGGACAGTACCGGCATGATCAAACGCACCATCGGGTAGCGGGATTTAGAGGGGCTTTTCAAACAAGACGGCCTTTGGATGATCAAGGGCCCAACGATCAGGAGGCACCGGCATGATCACGATTCTTTTTAGTGTCAGAGTGGTAGACGGCAAGGTTGAGGCGTTTCGCGAATTTGCCGAGCAGGCCACGCCATTGTCACGCGCGGACGATGGTTGTCTCGGGTATGTATTCCATCAGCAAAAGGACGATCCGAGAAACTTCGTCCTTCGTGAACAGTGGCGAGACAAGGAAGCCTTGGCCGAACATATCAAGCACCTGATTGCGGTATTTGGTCCCCCGAAACCAGGTGAGCAGCTCCCCGCTTCGATGACGGCGCTCTGCGAGTCATTCGACCTGAAGTTCTACAACGTGATTGGCGACTGACGATCCATCCTGGAGCCACGAAACGGCCCGGGCGCGGCAAGATAAATGAAAAAACGCAGGGTAACCGCATTTAGAGCCCGGATTAGAAAAATCTGGTCGCAGGTATGGCCAGCTCTTACAGAAAACGGTGTAGAACCAAACGATTGGCACGCGTAGGAGCGGGCCGTGCCCGCGAAAAAATAAAAATCAATCCAAATACGGTCACCCTGTAAAAAAACGGGTGACGTCTTGAAAATGGGGAGTAAATCCTTTAAAATAAAAAACTTTTTTATTGCATTGAATTTTTTGCCGTGAAAGCAGGGTCCGTCCGATGACCAGAGAAACGATCGAAACCCATGATCAGGTTCTCCTGAAAAAAATAAGAGATATTGTCGATCGTAAAGAAAAGAAAATAGAGGTGGTCCGACCGCTCTGGAAATCCCCCAAAATCTGGCTGCCGGCAATCGCTTTGGCCGTGGTCATTGCCGGATTGACAATTTTCGAAAGGGAGCCGTCCCGCCGCCGGTTGCCGCCGTCATCGGTTGCCGCCGGTATTGATCGTGACCTCTCCCAGCTCGCGCCGGCGCCGGCCGTGCCGACCCCGGCCACCCGGGTGGCGCCGGTTGCCCCGTCCGCCGGGCCCGAGGAAACCGCCGCTGCCCCAACCCCGACCTCCGGTGATTCCGTCGATACCGTGCCGGTTGAGGAGAGTAAGGTGGTTCCGTCTGAGGTGGATACGCCCACCAATCGTGAAACAACAACCATACCGGCTTCCCATCCAGGGGCGCTGGACACGGACCGCCGGCCGTCCCCCGTCCGGATTGCCGCGCTGGCCACCTGCACCGACGTGCTAAACCGGCAGTGCGTATCTCCGCAAAACACGTTTTCCCTCAACGATGGATCCATGCCGGTGGTCTGGATGAATGTGCTGTCCGACGCCCAGCCCTTTACCCTGACCCATGTTTACTTCCATGATGGCGAAAAGTATTCCGAGATCCCGTTGGCCATCCGTTTTCCCCGAATGCGGACATGGAGCCGTGTCACCTTGAGGCGGCCGAGTCAGGCGGGGCGCTGGCGGGTCGAGGTGATGACCGAGGCGGGTGAGACAATTGGTCAGATTGAATTCACCGTGGTTCCCTGACTCAAAGCACTTCGCTATGCGTAGGGTGTAAAGGGGCGTAGGGTCATCAGACAACCCAGACCGTAAATTTATCGCCCCCATAAACAACTTTATGGCCGACTCTGCCCATAAAAAAGGCCTCAACTTTCGAAAGCCCCCTCCGTCCGACAACGATTGTGCTGTAACCGCCTTCTTCTGTTTCTTTTAAGATTTCCAAGGATCGGCTATGGGCACCGGTGATGATTTTTTCGGATATTTTTCCAGAGTCGAACCCGGACAACAAAAGCGTATCTTTCGTAGCCTGCAACAGTCGGGCTGTTTTTAATTTAAAGGCTTCAATGCAATTATCAGGCATTCCAACTTCTGGAAATTCGGGTGCATTTACCTCAGGAAATTTAAAAGCCATTGATCCCAGACCTATAATTGCATGAAATATACATGCCTCATATCCATGGCCGCCTAACAATGAGCCAATAAATTCAACTGCTTTTCTCGAAGATGGCGACGCATCTACGGCCAATAAAATTTTTTTATTGGTGGGAACCTGACCTACGATGATGATTGGAATAAATGCTATAGATTGTAATAATTTTACAGCAACACTGCCTAAGATGATCCTTCTCAGCGCACCCAGCCCCCGCCTTCGCATAATGACTGCGCTGTAGTCGTTTTTTGCTTCCTCAATAATGTCCCGGGCAACCCCATCTTTCCTGAGATGGAGTTTGATTTCAATTGACTGTTGCGGGACTCCTCCCTTTGTCAAAATCTTTTTCGCCCGTTCCAGGTACCACCAGATTGCGGCTTTTTGTTCCGCTTCCTGATTTTGCAGTTGACTGACCGCATCAATACAGGTTGGGGCCTGCTCCAATTCGCGAAATTCTTCCGGCCTGCCATCGAAAACGTGAAACAGAACGATCCGCATATTCTCATCAACGGGCATAAAATCCTTAATGTAGTTGACCGTTTGTATGGACCGTTCGGAACCATCAACCAACACCAGCGATTTTTTTTGGATTGTCACGTTCGATTCTCCAGGTTATGAATTGATGAAAGGTTATTGTAACAATTATCCTGATTATAACGGATTTTGGGGAGTTTGATTCCAATAAGCCGAACATACAGTGGCCTATCCCCCGACAAAAACACAACATGTTGATATTATTGAAGATTTGAGTCTAGACTTTTTACTAATAATTTTATATAGTTAGAGACACATCCCGCCAAAGGAGGTCTCTAACTATATGGGAATAGCAGATACAAGATCCGCTAACCGAAACAACAGAATCATATGTTTGCCCTTTTCTCAAGGCAATTATGAATGCAACATACTCAACCCGGTTGATTTCAGAACTTCCGTAAACAAAAGGATCGAACTGTTTCCGGAATTATTCCCGGCTGAAATCGAAAATGGATATCGGATGAAGGATCTTTATTACTCAAAAAAACAATCCATATGGATCCGTCGAATTAAAATATCCGGTGTTGCTTACACCATTCGTCCTTCATTTGTACTGCCATACCTCGTTGGATTTGTTGACGAAATCGAAGATGCAATGTTTTTTAGAAAGTTCGACATACCATTTTGGGCCATAAGTCGTGTTTTCGGAAAAGATCCCATGTATTGGTATCGAATCGAACAATCTATCGGGCGAAACAGCATTGTCGGAACAACTGTCCGAAATCCTCAAGATGTTCCCGAACATCTTGCCGCTGATGAAAAGCATACTCGAATTTTAGGTGAAAAAACGTATGTGGCCACGACAGTTGGTGATGGCTGTATTCTCGGTGCAGCCGTTGCCAAAGACGCCGGAGAACAAGCGTTAACAGATGCGTATCAAGTGTACAAACAAGAGGCCCAGTGTATAAAGCCGGAATATTCACCGGAAACCGTGAATATGGACGGCTGGAAAGCCACCCGAAATGCGTGGCAATTCCTCTTCCCGGCAGTAGTTATCATTTGCTGTTTTCTTCATGTGTTTATCAAAATTCGTGACCGTGCCAAAAAGAAATACCGAGATATTTTTGAAAACGCCGCATCAAAGCTATGGGAGTGTTATCGCGCTGAAAGTAAGGCATCGTTTTCCCAAAGAATAAGAAGGTTGTACGAATGGTGCGAAAAGAATGCTGTGCCATCCGTTATCATAGATCCCATAACGAAGTTACGGAAAAACATTGCCGCCTATCGTGTTGCCTACGATCATCCTAAAGCACACCGAACCAGTAACATGGTTGACCGGTTGATGCAAAGAATGGATCGCCACCTGTACAGTACCCAATATTTTCATGGATCGATGGATGCAGCGCAGTTGAGTATTCGAGGATGGACGCTCATCAATAATTTTTCACCATACAATCCTCGAACGGTTAAGTTGCACAATGGATTTAAAAGTCCGGCGGAACAGCTAAACCAATTCAGATATCACAACAACTGGTTGCAAAACTTGTACGTTTCGGCTTCTTTGGGTGGGTACCGGAGACCTCCCCAAAATCCGATATAATCAGCAATTATCCAAGATATTTTCTCAACGCTATTTATCGCCTCCACCCAATACCGCGTAAAGATTCACCTGGTTGGCAACCCTGGTCAACTGGAGTGAGATAAGGGTCTGCTGCTGCGAATAGAGCGACCGGTGCGCGTCTAACACGCTGAGATAATCGTCAATGCCTAATGTGTAACGTTTATTTGAAAGGCGATAGGTCTCTGAGGATGCACCCACAAGGGCTTTTTGCGCCGCTACCTGCTGATCAATGGTACCCCGGACGGCAAGGGCATCGGCCACCTCTTTGAAGGCGGCTTGGATGGTTTTCTCATACTCCTTGAGGACGATTTTTCGGTCCGCCTTGCTGATCCGCAGCGCGGCCCAGATGCGGGCGTCAAAAATCGGCATGACGATCTGTGGTGCAAAGTTCCAGGTGTCCGCTTTGGAGCCGAACAATCCGGAGAGCTCATCACTTGCCGTTCCCACAGAGGTCGTCAGGGAGATACGGGGGAAGAAGGCGGCTCGTGCTGCGCCGATATAGGCATAAGCCCCCTTGAGGCGGTGTTCCGCCGCTACAATATCGGGCCGGTTCAAAAGCGTTTCAGAAGAGATCCCCGAAGAGATTTCTTGAGCTGGCGCAACACTACTGAGGTCGGCGGGTAACATCTCTTCGGGTACCGGTGCGCCCGCCAGAAGGTTCAACGCGTTTTGGTCCTGTGCCTCTAATTGAGTATAGCGGTGAACATCCCTTTGCGCCGCATCCACCTGGGTTTGTGCACGACGCAAATCAATCTCGGTCGATAGCCCGAATTGACAGCTTTTTAGAATGAGATCATAGGACGTCTGCTGGCTTTCAAGGGTAGATCGGGCCAGCTTGAGGTTTTCCCTGTCCGCAGCAAGCGTCAGATAGGCCCTGGCAACTTCGGATATCAGCATGATTTGTGTGCTACGGCGAGCTTGCTCCGTAGCCATGTATGCTTCCAGCGCCTGATCTTTCAGGCTTCGTAACCGTCCGAAGAAATCGATTTCCCAAGAAGCGATGCCCAGATCGACGCTGTACTGCTCCACGGTTCTCGGATCCCCGGGGTCTATCAGATCGTCTGAACGGCGTTGTTTGCTCCATGCTCCGGATGTATCGAGCGCAGGCAGCAGTTCCGCCCGTTGAATACCGTATTGTGCGCGCGCTTTTTCCACGTTTAAGGCGGCTATTTGCAGATCACGGTTGTTGTTCAAGGCGGTTTCAATAATTTTTCTTAGACAATATGGTTGAACGTTAACCAAGACGGCAATAAAAAGGCCTGCCAAACCTTGAAAACGTGGGTTATAGTGAGCGGTCCGTAAAAAACCTAACTACAGAGCCAAAATCAAGGAGGCAGGCCATGAACAAGATAGTAAAGTATGTTGGTTTAGATGTCCACAAAGATTCGATTACCATTGCTATCGCCGATGAAGGACGTGACGGAAACGTTCGAGTGTATGGAAAAATCAGCAACGACCTGGGGCAGATTGATAACGTCATGCGAAAACTGATTTCACAAAACGCCGAATTGCATTGTGTTTATGAAGCAGGTCCATGCGGATATCCAATCTACAGGCATTTAACAAGCAAGGGAATCGATTGCGTTGTCGTTGCTCCGGCGCTGATCCCCAAAAAAACCGGTGATCGGGTTAAAAACGATCGCCGAGATGCAACCCACCTGGCGACGCTCCACCGTTCCGGAGAACTGACGCCGGTGTATGTCCCCGATCAGGCCGATGAAGCACTTCGTGACCTGGTACGTGCACGAAAAGACATCCAAATATCGCTCCGCAAAGTCAAACAACAGATCAATGCCTTTTTATTGCGACAAGGGATCAATTATCCAGGTAAAAGCAAATGGAGTAAAGCGCATTTAAATTGGCTGGCGGATCTGAAGATGCCGCATCCGGCCCAGCACATTGCCCTTACCGAATACCTGGACGCCATGGGAGACCATGAGGCCCGCGTTAAGCGCATCGAAAAAGCGATTGAGCAATGTTGCCAAACCAGTCGATTGCTTCCGGTTATCGAGGCTCTGCAAGCGCTCAGGGGGATTTCTTTGCTCAGCGCGGTGACCGTCGTCGCTGAACTGGGGGATCTGAGCCGTTTCGATACGCCGGCACAGCTGATGGCCTATTTGGGTCTGATCCCATCGGAGCATTCAAGCGGTGGCACCATCAAAAAAGGCCCCATTACCAAAACCGGCAATACCCATGCCCGCAGGACGTTGATCGAATCGGCTCAGGCCTATCGTATGCCGGCCCGGAAAAGTAAGGCGATCCGTAAACGCCAGGAAGGCTTGCCGGACGATGTTTTGGATATTGCCTGGAATGCACAGCTACGACTATGCCACCGCTACCGCAGGTTGATTGCAAAGGGCAAAAACCATAACGTGGTCATCACCGCGATTGCACGCGAGTTGGCCGGTTTCATCTGGGCCATTGCCCGGGCTGTTCCAATCGTGGCCGCTGAAAGATGATTTGTTATAGCGTGGAAACCCAGGCCTATCAAGGCCAAGCCCTAAAGGGTGCTCCCTAAGGTCGCAGCCTTGACAGCCCTGACTTTCCACGCTGGGTGGGAATTAGCGACGGCGAGAGAAGCGCGACTGTTGCTCCGGCTCAAGAAGCTGGATAAGTACTTCTCTATAATCGATGATGCAAATAGAAAAAGAACTTATTGATTTTAAAAATGCTCAAGAAAGGATCGGCTTTATCAAAGAACAAATATAGCCATCGAGCTTTTGGATAGGGGCGCGGTCGCGGTTTGGAGAACCCTCGAAAAAGCTATCGGAATAGGCCTTCAGGCCGAAACTCCCGTCTTTAGACCGAGGCAGCTCCACGACGAAGCCTAGTCAGGCGGTATCCAATCCGCGAATATCAGAGTGCTCTACCGTCGTTATTGCAGACCCCGCCTCTATCCAAACGCTCGATGAAAATTATTGGCCCAAGTTTTTTGGGTATGGATAGGTTTTTCTCTTGACAAGTGTTCAACCATATCAGCTTTTGGTCGGTAAAGAAGTCTTGCCAGCTCAACTCCCGGGCTGTCGGTATTCCGGATATGGTTTGTGCGTTCTTGTAGGCCTCGCCCTGCGGCCACGTATCTGGGATTGGGGCCTGGGGTTGTTGGTATTTGGGTGCCAGGGAACAGCCGCCCAGGAAAACGAGGACGCCCATAACAAGCAGTGTTTTTCTCATCATTTTAACGAACCTCCTGGGGCGCGGTGGCATCCGTATGCTGTTCTGAGGCGGCTTTTTTCCCTTTGAACAGTCGTGATACGAAGACAAAAAATATAGGGATAAAAATGAGATCGATGAAAGTGGCGGAGAGCATCCCGCCGCAAACGGCCGTACCGATGGCATTCATCGCGCCAGCGCCGGCGCCGGTGGCGATGGCCAGCGGCAAAACACCGAAAAAGAATGCCAGGGAGGTCATCATCACCGGTCGGAACCGTGTTTTTGCGGCGCCAAGGGTTGCATCGACAAGGCGTTCTCCGTGTCCCATGCGCTCCTTGATAAACTGAATGATCAGAATGGCGTTTTTTGTCGAAAGGCCAAGCGTGGTTAAAAAACCGATCTGGAAGTAAATATCGCTGGGCAGCCCGCGTAGCGATGTGGCCAGTATCGCGCCGAATACACCCAAAGGCAGCATCAACAGATTGACAAAAGGGATGGTCCAGCTTTCATACAGGGCTGCCACGCAAAGAAAGATAACAAAAACGGAAAAGGCATAAAGGATGGGCCCCTGGGCTGTTGCCAGCCGCTCTTGATAGGACAGGCCGGTCCAATCGTAGCCGATCCCCTGGGGCAACTTGGCAGCGATTTCCTCCATGGCGGCCATTGCCTCACCGGAACTTTTTCCCGGCGCCGGCTCGCCCCAGATGTTGAGGGACGGAAAGGCATTGTAGCGTTCAAGCATTGGCGATCCGAACGTCCACCGACCGGAGGCGAAGGCGGAAAAGGGGGCCATATCGCCCTCGCTGTTACGCACATAGAGTTTTTCCAAATCCTTGGGCAGCATTCGATAGGGAATATCCGCCTGAACATAGACCCGTTTGACCCGGCCGGCCTGGATAAAATCGTTGACATAGGCACTGCCAAAGGCGGCCTCGATGGTATTGTGGATGGACGAGATGGGAAGCCCCATGGCCCCCGCCTTATCCCAGTCCACATCGATCCGGTATTCAGGCACATCTTCCATGCCGTTGGGCCGGACCCTGATCAATCGCGGATCACGGGCCGCCATATCAAGGAGTTGGTTGCGGGCCTCCATCAATTTTGCGTGGCCCAGGCCGCCGCGGTCCTGCAGTTGAAAATCGAAGCCGGTGGCATTGCCCAGTTCGATCACGGGGGGCGGTGAAAAGGCGAATATCCGGGCTTCAATTATTTTTGGAAAGAACTCCATTGCCCTGCCAATGATGGCCTCAATCTTCAAGTCCGGCCGTTTGCGCAGTTCCCAGTCTTTGAGCTTTAAAAATGCGATTCCCACGTTTTGCGCCTGACCGGAAAAACTGACACCCGCCACCGACGCGAAGGACTCCACACAGTCTGTCTCATGTGTAAGAAAATAATCCTTGATTTTATCCATGACCTTCTGGGTCTTTTCTATGGTCGAACCGGACGGTAGTGTCGTCTGAACCATCAGAACCCCCTGATCTTCATCCGGGAGATAAGAACTCGTCATCCGTTGAAACAGGAAACCCACCGTCGCTACGATCAAGATGTAAATCATCAGGTAGCGCAATGTTTTTGAAAATGACCGACCCACGATTCCCACATAAAAATTCCTGACTTTTAGAAAACTCCTGTCGAACCACCTGAAAAATGGGCGCAGAAACAAAACCGCATTGTCTGAAGAGTGATGACCGGGCGGTATGGGTTTAAGAAACGATGCACAAAGCACCGGGGTCAGGATCAGGGCCACAACCACCGAAAGCAACATGGATGCGATGATGGTAACGGAAAACTGGCGATAAAGAACCCCGGTGGAACCTTGAAAAAAGGCCATGGGGCCGAAGACCGCCGAGAGCACCAGACCGATGCCGATCAACGCGCTGGTGATTTCGTCCATGGACTTGGCCGTGGCTTCCCTTGGCGGGAGCCCCTCCTCGGCCATGATCCGCTCCACGTTTTCAACCACCACGATGGCGTCATCCACCAGCAGGCCGATGGACAGCACCATGGCGAACATGGTCAGCATGTTGATGGAAAATCCGAAAAATCCAAGAACCGCAAAGGTTCCCAGCAATACCACCGGCACCGCAATGGTTGGGATGAGGGTGGCCCGGATGTTGCCCATGAAAAGATACATGATGATAAAGACCAGAAGGATTGCCTCGAACAGGGTTTTGACCACCTCGTTAATGGCCACCATAGTAAAAGGCGTGGTGTCGTAGGGGTAGATCACCTTCATGCCCGGAGGAAAATAACGGCTCATCTCCTTGAGTTTTTTCTTGACGTTATTGGCCGTTTCCAGGGCATTGGCGCCGACCTCCTGGCGGATGGCCATGGCTGCGGCGGCCTTGCCATTGTAGTTGGCCACAATGTCGTAGCGTTCGGTGCCCAGCTCCGTGCGGCCGATATCCCTGACGCGAACCACCGATCCATCGGTATCGGTACGGATGGGGATTGCGGCGAATTCCTCCGGGGTCTGGAGCAGATGCTGAACGACAATGGCGATATTCAGGCGCTGCCCCTCGCGGGCTGGCGCCCCGCCGAACTGACCGGCGGAAACTTCGACATTGTAATCCTGAAGCGCCAGGATTACATCTTCGATGGTCAGTTTATAATTGGTCAGCTTGTCGGGATTGACCCAGACCCGAATGGCATATTGGGAACCGAAATTTTCGACTTCACCCACCCCCGGTACCCGGGACAGGATCTTTTCCAGATTGGACTGGGCGTAGTCCCGCAAATCCACCCCGTTCATGCTCCCGTCCTCCGAGACCAGCCCAACGACCATTAAATAGTTTCGGGTGGATTTGCTGACATCGGCTCCCTGGCTCTGGACCACATCGGGCAGGCTGCTCATGGCGAGCTGCAGCTTGTTCTGCACCTTGGACCAGGCAAGATCCGGATCGGTTCCCGGAGCGAAGGTCAGCTCAATGCGGGATGCGCCGGAGGACGAACTGGCGCCGGAGAGATAGAGCATATTGCCCAAACCGGTCATCTTCTGCTCAATAATTTGGGTCACGGTATTTTCAACGGTCTCCGCCGAGGCGCCGGGATAATACGCATCAATGGCGATGGACGGAGGAGCGACAGACGGATTCTGCGATATGGGCAGGTTGTAGATCGCCAGTATGCCGACGGTCATGATGATGATGGCAATCACCCAGGCAAAAACAGGGCGCTTCAGAAAGAATCGTGATAACATCATGCACCTCCCGGCTGTGAATCGGATTCGGACGCAGACCCGGGTTCGGATGTCTCTTCATCAAAAGGGATAACCTTTACCGTTGTACCGGGCTGTAACATCAGCATCCCCTCGACAATTACCCGATCCCCGGGGGTAAGGCCCGACGAGACCAGCCACTTGTCACCAATGGCACGGTCAAGGGTTAGTATGCGCGACTCGACTTTGTTTTCCGCATCGACAATCAACGCGGTCGGATTGCCCTTGTGATCCCGTGATACTCCCTGTTGGGGGATAAGCATGGCCTGTTGTTTGACGCCTTCTTTGACCACCGCTCGAACGAACATGCCTGGCAGGAGAACACCGTCGGGATTGGGGACAACCACCCGCAAGATGACGGAGCCGGTGGACGGATTCACCGTTACTTCGCTAAACTGCAGTATCCCCTCTTGTGGGTAAACCGTGTCGTCTTCCAGGATGATCTTGACCGTTTGCTGATCCGCTCCATCCTGGTCGAGATGCCCGTCTTTCACTCGTTTTTTTAGACGCAGCAATTCGGTGGTGGATTGCGGAACATCTACATAAATGGGATCGAGCTGTTGAATGGTAGCCATTGCCGCCGCTTGATAAGCTGTCAGTATGGCACCCTCTGTTACATTGGACCTTCCGATACGACCGGAAATGGGGGCGGTGATGTCGGTGTATCCCAAGTTGATACGCGCCGTTTTCAACGCCGCTTGCGCCTGCTCGTTGGTCGCCTCGGCGGCCGCCACCGATTCACGCCTGCTTTCCACCTGTGCCTCGGCAGCCCGCAGTGCGGCTTCGGCCGTCTTGGCCTCGGTCACGTATTGGTCGCGTTGGATCGTGGAGACCACCTTTTCTTTATATGACGCTTCATATCGTTGCCGATTCGCTTGGGCGAGTTCCAGGGTGGCTTGCACTCGCGCCACATCGGCGATACTCGCTTTCAATGCCGCGCGTGCCTGGTCGGCGGTTTTTCGCATGGCCGATAGATTTCCCGCGGCATTGTCGACGGACGCCCGAAAGGGGGCGGGGTCGATCCGGTAGAGCACCTGGCCGGCCTTGACATCGGAGCCTTCCGTAAACAGGCGCTTCTGAAGCAGACCGCTGACCTGGGGCCGGATTTCGGCACTGCGGTAAGCTGACGTACGGCCCGGCAATTCAGTGGTCAGCATGACCTTTTGAAATTGCACCGTCACGGCGGCTACTTCAGGAACAGACGGCGGTGGCGGGGTTTCTTGTTGGAGGTCGCAACTGACGGTAAAAAAAATAAACGGCAGAATTTTTGCCAGGAAGGCCATGGGGATCATCTGATTGAAACGCAACATCGGTGTTATTTTTTCCTCCTGTTGACGAACTTAACTATGTGTTTAATTCGCTGAGTTTGTCTTGCATGTAACTTCAGTTTCCATCTGAATCGCTTCAACGTGTCTTCTCATTATCGAACAGAGTGAATTCATATTCCCACGTGGTATGGTAGATCTGCCCGAATTCTGAAAATGCGGCAGCCAGTTGAAGCCCCAATGGACTCTTGCCCCCTTGTTGCTTTTCGTCATGCCAGGTAATGATGATGGTTAGATCGCTTGCCAAGGTATGATTTCGAAAGATCCTCGCACTTTTCAACTGGTCTATTCTCTTGGGTAAAGAAAGCTGTTTAAAGGCCACCAAGGCTTGTGCTTTGTCCTGATGTGAATGGGACCGCAATTGAATAATTTCAATCCAATCCATAAGCGCTCATTTCCGGCAAAGGGTTTGGGTTTTTCATTCGTTCCATAATCCTTATAGCCAAGACCGTGCCATTTTAATTTTATTATAATATTAGTTAGTTATATAAATTCTAAAACTTTTGGCTGTTGTATTAAAAAGTTTTCTGTTATATAAAATAGCTCGATGTTATTTTTCTACCATATTTGATAGCCACGATCTTGGGAGAACTTGAAAATGGTGGATGAAAACGAATTCTTTCGGCGGGCGACCTTAAGAATTTCCAGCAGCCTGAAGAGCGAGACGGCTTTGCAGAGGGCGATGACCTACCTGCAACAACACATGCCGGTTTCCGGTATCTTCTTCGCGCTATACGATCCCAACCTGAATATCGGACGGTTGCTGGCCTTTATATGGCCACCCGGTATCGATAGGCCGAAGCGAACCTTTGTGTTTCCTAAGGAGTATTGGGGGTGGATGAAGAATTGGTGGGATAATCAAGAAAGGATACGGATTATAAATGATATCAGCAAAGAAGAAAAACCTTTGCAGCAAGCTTTTGCCGCCATGTGGCCAAATGACACTTCTCATATAACCATGGGTTTGCGGCTGGAGGAAATGCAACTTGGCATTCTGGCGATCTTCGCGGAAGGTAAAAACCGTTATAACGAATCCCATGCCCATCTGATATCCCTGCTTCACGAGCCGTTCGCCATTGCCATTTCCAATATTTTGCAGCACCAGGAAATATTGCGACTCAAGGATATTTTGGCCGACGATAACAGCTACCTTCGGCAGGAACTGATGGAGATAACCGGAAAAACCATCATCGGAGCGAACTTCGGCATGCGGGGTGTGATGGAAATGGTTTCACAGGTAGCGCCTTTGAACAGCCCGGTACTCCTGTTGGGTGAAGCCGGCGTAGGCAAAGAGATCATCGCCAACGCCATTCATTACTCATCAAAACGCAAAAACGACCCTTATATTCGTGTGAATTGTGGTGCCATCCCGGAAAATCTCATCGACAGCGAGTTGTTCGGTCATGAAAAAGGCGCCTTTACCGGTGCGATTTCAAGCAAACGAGGACGTTTTGAACGCGCCAACCATGGAACTATCTTTCTCGATGAGATAGGAGAACTGCCACCTGCCGCCCAGGTTCGGCTGCTACGCGTCCTTCAGCAACATGAAATCGAAAGGGTGGGGGGGAGCGAGGTCATTCCTGTGGATGTGCGCGTCATCAGCGCAACCCACCAGAATCTGGAATTAATGACCCAATCCAGAAAATTTCGCGAAGATTTACTGTACCGGCTGAATGTTTTTCCGATAATGATCCCACCGCTTCGCCATCGCACTGATGATATTCCGGCTCTGGTCAGCCACTTTTTAGAGCATAAGTCACGGGAATTGGGCATAGAACAAATGCCGTCAATAACACGGGAGGCCATCGAGCAGCTTCAGGCCTATCATTGGCCGGGAAATGTTCGGGAACTGGAAAATTTCGTGGAACGCGCACTGATACAAACCAAAACGGGAAAGCCCGTCGAAGCGATATCTTTCTCCAGATTGGCCAGTACATCTGTTGATCACACAATAACACCGTCTGACCAAACCGATGAATCCATCCTGCCGATGAATGACGTCATAGCCATGCACATTAAAAAGGCCTTGGCCCAAACCCGTGGAAAAGTTGAAGGCATAGACGGTGCGGCCAATTTGTTAAAGATTCATCCCAGTACATTGCGCGGACGTATGCGAAAACTGGGTATCCCCTATGGGAGGCATCGGTAAGTGACAGGAATCGCCTTAGGATCGGGGATGAAATGAATTGACCGTAATTGCGCCGGGCTTGTGTTCGTCTTCAAGGCGCATCGAGGGTTGCATACCGGGAGTATGTGGCCGTTGATGCAACGCGGAAGACGGGCGCAAGAACAAGCAATTTCGTTTAATTAATAAAATTCCCGATCCTTAACCCCACGCAAGGCGCCATGCCCATGATCGACACCTCTTTTCCCGATATCGTTTTCTATGCCGCCATCATCGGCTTCGCCGGTATGATCCACGGCAGCCTCGGCATTGGCTTTCCCATGGTCGCCACCCCGCTCCTGGCGCTGGTGACCGACGTGCGCACGGCCATCCTGATGCTGGTGCTGCCCACGGCGGCAATCAATGTGGCCAACATCCTCAAGGGCGGGCGGTGGGGCCGCAGCCTTGCCGTCTACTGGCCGTTGGCGCTTTACGGCATGATCGGCAGTTTCCTGGGCACCAGGCTGCTGATTGTGTTTCCCGCCGAGCTGTTCCGGCCGGTGCTGGCCGTCATGCTGGTGCTTTATCTCAATGCCGAGCGCCTGGGTGTCGGATTCGCCTGGATTCCGCGCCATCCGCGCGTTGCCTTTGCCGTTTTCGGTCTGGCGGCCGGCGTTTTGGCCGGAACGGTCAATGTCATGCTGCCGGCCCTGATCATCGTTGCCCTGGAAATGCGCATGTCCAAGACCGTGATGATTCAGGTGTTCAATTTCTGTTTTCTGACCGGTAAGCTCACCCAGGGGGCGGTTTTTGCCCATGCGGGGCTGATGACCGCCGGCGTATGGTCCGTGTCGATCCCCCTGGCTCTTCTGGGACTGACGGTGATGCTGCTGGGCATGCGACTGCGTGACCGGATGGCCACGGCCACGTACCGGCGCTGGTTGCGCTGGCTGCTGGCGCTGCTGGCAGGCCTGTTGATCCTCCAATCCCTGATGGCGTGGTAAAGGCCCGTGTATATTATTGTTCGCGTTTCTCTATAACGCTCCAGTGAGGGACCCCTCGCTCCCATGCTCTTGCGTGGGAGCGCAAGTTGTTTTGTACCTGATTAGGTGAGATTCCCACGTAGGGGCGAGGGAACCGGACAGCTGGCGCTTTATAGAGAACCGCATTATTTTTTTTCGGGATCGGGAACCTGAATCATCAGCGTCTCACCTTTGGCGCGGATTTTGCCGTCGGCGGAAACGGTGACATCCACCCACACCTTGCGGCCACTGATCTCACGAACCTTGGCGCGCAATTCGACGGTGTCCACGGGTGTGGGCGCCAGATAGTCGACCTTGATGGAAGCGGTCACAAACCGTTCCAGGGGTTGGGTTTCCGGATCGATTCCCTTTTCACGGGCCTGTGCCGCAGAGGCCGTTCCGGCGGCGTGGCAGTCGATCAGCGAGGCGATCAGGCCGCCATAGAGAATGTCGGAAAATCCGCCGGTATGGTAGCTGCGCGGGCTGAAGTGGCAGACACTCTCTTCCCCATCCCAGTAGCTTTTGATTTTTAGCCCGTGGTCGTTAAGCCTGCCGCATCCATAACAGTGCGCGTAATTGTCCGGGTAGTAATCCTGAAATGCCTTGAGAGTCATTTTGTCGTTTTCCCTTTCGTGGCAGCATTGAAAAACCGTTTTCGATGTGTTGCCGGTAGAGTGGCCGTTGTGGCCGTGCGTACGCGGTTCACAGCAAGTCGTCGCCCAATACACGTTATCCTGTTTTGCCATCGGCGACGATGTTTTTCAAGCCCCCCTATTGAGGATGATGGCCAAACAACACTTTCTTTGTGGAGCACCGCGACAGTTATCACGTGGCCATCCTCTCCACTTGACACATCGGCCATCCCTTCATTACATTTCGGATCGCTCAACCCATTTGAACAGCCCCGTGTTGCCTGAATTGACAAATGGCAAAGCCCCATGTATCAACGCATTTGAATAAGGCAACATCGAAAAAACGATAAGGAACGATCCCATGTCCGAATCCCGGATGGAGGCCCTGGCGCGTGAAGGGTGGACCCGAAAGTTCACGGCCAACGAACCGAGACTGAGCGAAGCTGTGGCCCTGTATGAGGAAACCGGCTACGAAGTGCACCTGGAACCCTTCGTGACCGATGCGAAGCCTTCCGATTTTCCCTTGGTGGGCACCTCCTGCACCTCCTGTTACGAAGGATCAGAAAATCAGTACAAAATCATTTTCACACGGAAAAAAGCCGACAGCAAGGTAGCACCCGACGAGTTGTTCGATTAATCGAGCCCCAACTCCTTTTTAACGGCCTCGGCACAATGGGGGCAATAGGTGGAGGTGGGAGCGACGCCGGTTTTTTCCCCGGCGAATTTTTCGATGGATACCCATGACCCCCCACCCGGTTCGTGGCCGCTGTCGTCCCGTATCTTCTTGCAAACGCAGCATATGGGCAAAATCTTTTCTTACAACTTGAGTTTTCGGGCCGCTTCCAATCGGTCGAAGCAGCGCGACACGCGGATCCTCATCTCATCGGGCTCGCAAGGCTTGAGCATGTAATCGTCGGCATCCAGTCGCAATGCACCGATGGCCGACCCCATGTCTCCGTATCCGGTGAGGATCAGCACCATTGTCTCCCGATTTTTTTCTTTGGCGGCCTTGAGGCCCCCGATACCGTCGATACGGTCCATGACCAGATCCGTGATCACCAGATCGAAGTGGATCATCTCCAACAAGGCCACGGCCCGCTCGCCACTGTCTGCCGTGGTAACCTCACACCCTTCTCCGGCCAGATCTTAAGTGACTTCAGGTCGCTCATTAAAGGGTGGGGCACCAAGCTGGTTGCTTAATTGGTGCGGTTTTATAGCGAAAAACAGGCCCATTTTTCGGCCTAAAATCGATGTATTCGATGCCGAAAAGGACGGTTTAAGTATGTAGGTCAGGTTGCGCTGTCATACCGGTTTGCCACAATCGGACATCAGTGGGCGGGGTGAACCACCCGTTTTGCTGAACTGGAAAGATCAATGATTAAATCGTCACCCTAGTTCTTGGTTCTTTTGGAAAAAACCGTTTAAAATCGGCACAGGGGAGTGTTGTCTCAAAAAATGGTCAGAAAAAGGGTTGCAAAAATTCTGGTTCACTATCTGTTTCTCATCAAATTTTCGTTTTCCATAGGATGACTGAATGTATCTGTAATTCTTGCTCTCGGAGCTCAGCCACATAGTCAAGGCAATTACCGGAGTCACTATACGATAGGATAATGTCTTGATTTTCAGCAAAAATCTTGTTGACATGGCGTGGTTTTAGATATGAGTATATTCTGAAAACGAAAAGTGGAAAATTTTTGTGTCAATTTTCAATACTGTTCGGCACAGTCATTGATAAGAGTATTGAGCAATAACTTTGGCGATATTCACATCAAATATTTCTAACAAATTATTTTTTACTGCTAATAACCAGTGAAGACCAATTTTATAAAACTGTTTTAATTTTTCTCCAAGAAGAGTTACTAACCCGCAAACATATGGTCTTTTTGCATTTGAATTGGAGCATGAAGATGAAGTTAGCAAGGTTTCGTTCTTATTATTTTCTTCAGATTCATGCTCATCTTTTTCATTTTCTCTGCTTATTATTTCCGTATCTTGTTTGAATGATAATAACAATAGATAAGCAATCATATACAAGTAGAATTGTATCTGTACGCCATGAGGAGATTGGCTCATTAAGTGAATTCCCTTGAAGGTTCTTTTTATGAAGCGAAAAAAAAGTTCCACTTGCCACCTGTAAGCGTAAAGCATTATAATTTCGTAAGTTGTCAAATCATTTCTGTTTGTGATCAAAATGTAGTTTTCGCCCATAGCCGTAAAGCTAACAATACGATAACTTGCTTTGTTTTCATCGCTATTGAATATTATATTTGAATCTGTGATGTCACTGAAAAATTTCAAGAATGTATCCGGTACGGTGGCAGTGAGACACTCTTTTACAGTGTACGTCATATTCGACTTTCCGCGAATAATAAAAAATGCATTGCTGTCGGATATCTGCTTGAACAGATTGAAAGCGATATAGCCTCGATCACAGACATATGTAATGCCTTCGCGAAGAATTTGCTTAACAAATTCTTTTTCGGAAAAGTTACCTTCCGTACTGATAAATTCGGTTGGAATCATTCGGTTGAGTTCAAAAGATAAATGCATTTTGATCGCATTAGCGGTTTTCTTGTAACAAGCCCATGCCATATTGGAAATGGCCGGAAAAAGCGAACCATCTACAATTAGCATTTTTCCAAGATGACTGATTTCCGGAATTTTATGCAAATCCAATTCTTTTACCAACTGATGGAATATATCTTTAAATATTTCTGGGGGATAACGATTAAACGCTTCATTATACATAGACTTCGATGCGACGACCAATCCTAATGCCTTAGCAGTTGGTGATGTTTTGATCTCAGTGACGATTTGTCCAACGCTTTTAATTCTGGTTATTATTCCAAAAAGCAAATTTGTGGTGAACGATGATAATGAAAGCTTGTAAGTGTCCAAATCATTATGGAGACTATTTTGAGTAACCTCAATCAATGGTAGCACCGGTGATAGAATTGTTTGAAAAACATTTTTGTCGATGTGTTCGCTCATGGAGACCTCCTGGTTAATTAATTGTACCCACCATGATTAAAACACAAAGCGATCTTTTTGTCCAGCGCTATTTTTTATTTTAATAACAAGATGTTACGGCAATATGTATGCCGAACGGTATTGGTCAATTTTCCACTTTTCACACGTAATACGGTAATACGTGGAAAAAAGTCCATTCTATAACCGCAATACGTGGAAAATTTTCCACGTATTGCCACTGTTCGCCAAACAAAAAATGAAAAAAAGACACGGACATTACTGTAGAATTTGCGGTTCAATAAAACCCAATGAGGCCTTTAGCGGAAAGGGTCACAGAAATCATATATGCAAAGTATGCTCAAAACTCCCAAGAAGTGAAATCGATTCAATTGATCAAAAAGACGAAATTTTCAATTTTTTAAGTCAGTCGCATATTTCAAAAAAGAACATTTCACGTTTGCACTCACTTATTGAGTCTCCAGACGAAGAGGTCGCAAAATTGGCTGGAATTGTACTTGATGTTGCAATGGTGAAACCATACAAAAAGAAACGGCTTAAGTTTTTAGCAAGGGAGCACAGAGACCTTCTTGAAAAATTAGATGAGACAGGTCTTATTGTTGCTCATCACTTATAAACCGCCACTGGCGAACCACCGCTTTCACTCTGACCGGGCGGGCGAAGGCATTTTTATGGAAAGCCATACTTGCATGTCTTTCTATCGATTATTTATCTTTTTCCTTATCACCCCCGCCCGGCCGGTGAAGCTGAGCGTTAGCCGAATGTACGGAGATTCTATGATGGAAACAACACATAAAGCATCTGATGTCTTTGGCATCTCCAGAGATTTGCCTCTGAATTATGTTTCGCGCCAATCTGCTGATGATTTTTTTATTGAGAATTTAACAAGAGATAAGCATCTGGTAATCTATGGCAGTTCAAAACAAGGTAAGACTAGCTTGAGAAAGCATTGCCTTAATAATGATGACTACATTGTCGTTCACTGTTCGAACAAGTGGACAATTTCTGAAATACATAGTGCAATCTTAAAAAAAGCTGGGTTCGAAGTTACACAATCAACGTCCAAAACTGTTTCTGGTAAATCAAAAATATTTGCCAAGATTAAAACTACTTTTTGGGGATCAGGAGCAGAAGGAGGCGCTGAGGCCGAAAGGCAACACTCCGAGCAGAAAACCACTCAACCACTTGAATTAGATCCAGAAGACGTTAACGATATTATAAATGGCCTAAACCAGATTGAATTTAACAGATACATACTGTTAGAGGATTTTCACTACTTGTCTACTGAAACCCAAAAAGACTTCTCGGTCGCGTTAAAGGCATTTCACGAGGAGTCTCCATATTGCTTTATCATTATTGGTGTATGGCTTGAAGAAAATAGACTAACTGTATACAACGGAGACCTTACAGGTAGGGTCGTTTCTATCGATGCGGATAAGTGGCAAGATACCGAGCTTCGCCAAGTAATATCGGATGGAGAAGCGATGTTGAATGTCAGTTTTTCTGATGGTTTTAAAAATCATTTATTAGAAAACTGTTTTCAAAGCGTTTATATCGTTCAAGAGTCATGTTATCAATGCTGTCAACGACATGGCATCAATAACACTCAAAGCGAATTAGTTACTATCGGGTCAGAGCAGGACGCATCAGAGATTGTTGAAAACGTGGTAAACCAACAAACTGGACGATTCAACTCATTCATCACTCAGTTTTCTGATGGGTTTCAAACAACAGAATTGCAAATGCACAAGTGGCTTTTACATCCGGTATTAACAGGCAATATAGCAAACCTTAGAGCTGGAATTCGGTACAGTGACATCAGAAGTGATCTTAAGACATATCATCCGTTGGGCAAGGATCTGAACCCAGGTAATATTACACAGGCACTTCAATCTACGGCTTCTTTACAAGCCAAGAAGGAAATAAAGCCAATCATTCTTGACTATGACCAGACAAATCTTCGACTGAATGTCGTTGATACAGGATTTTCTGATTATAACGGATTTTGGGGAGTTTGATTCCAATAAGCCGAACATACAGTGGCCTATCCCCCGACAAAAACACAACATGTTGATATTATTGAAGATTTGAGTCTAGACTTTTTACTAATAATTTTATATAGTTAGAGACACATCCCGCCAAAGGAGGTCTCTAACTATATGGGAATAGCAGATACAAGATCCGCTAACCGAAACAACAGAATCATATGTTTGCCCTTTTCTCAAGGCAATTATGAATGCAACATACTCAACCCGGTTGATTTCAGAACTTCCGTAAACAAAAGGATCGAACTGTTTCCGGAATTATTCCCGGCTGAAATCGAAAATGGATATCGGATGAAGGATCTTTATTACTCAAAAAAACAATCCATATGGATCCGTCGAATTAAAATATCCGGTGTTGCTTACACCATTCGTCCTTCATTTGTACTGCCATACCTCGTTGGATTTGTTGACGAAATCGAAGATGCAATGTTTTTTAGAAAGTTCGACATACCATTTTGGGCCATAAGTCGTGTTTTCGGAAAAGATCCCATGTATTGGTATCGAATCGAACAATCTATCGGGCGAAACAGCATTGTCGGAACAACTGTCCGAAATCCTCAAGATGTTCCCGAACATCTTGCCGCTGATGAAAAGCATACTCGAATTTTAGGTGAAAAAACGTATGTGGCCACGACAGTTGGTGATGGCTGTATTCTCGGTGCAGCCGTTGCCAAAGACGCCGGAGAACAAGCGTTAACAGATGCGTATCAAGTGTACAAACAAGAGGCCCAGTGTATAAAGCCGGAATATTCACCGGAAACCGTGAATATGGACGGCTGGAAAGCCACCCGAAATGCGTGGCAATTCCTCTTCCCGGCAGTAGTTATCATTTGCTGTTTTCTTCATGTGTTTATCAAAATTCGTGACCGTGCCAAAAAGAAATACCGAGATATTTTTGAAAACGCCGCATCAAAGCTATGGGAGTGTTATCGCGCTGAAAGTAAGGCATCGTTTTCCCAAAGAATAAGAAGGTTGTACGAATGGTGCGAAAAGAATGCTGTGCCATCCGTTATCATAGATCCCATAACGAAGTTACGGAAAAACATTGCCGCCTATCGTGTTGCCTACGATCATCCTAAAGCACACCGAACCAGTAACATGGTTGACCGGTTGATGCAAAGAATGGATCGCCACCTGTACAGTACCCAATATTTTCATGGATCGATGGATGCAGCGCAGTTGAGTATTCGAGGATGGACGCTCATCAATAATTTTTCACCATACAATCCTCGAACGGTTAAGTTGCACAATGGATTTAAAAGTCCGGCGGAACAGCTAAACCAATTCAGATATCACAACAACTGGTTGCAAAACTTGTACGTTTCGGCTTCTTTGGGTGGGTACCGGAGACCTCCCCAAAATCCGATATAATCAGAGGATTTTTAATTTGGCTGAACAAACAAGACAGGAATGAGCTGTTAGCTTTGGCTGGGGTAGATAAAGCGGCTAACAAGACAAATTAACTCGGACTGGTAAAAGCTGCGCCGCTTCGCTTTGCATCTTTCACCAGCCGGTTATTTGCAACGATATGTGCTCACAATAAAGACATGAAAAGCCACTTTACTTTTTCAACATTTATAAAATTCACTTTCCTATTGGCGGTGACCATTTATGCAGTATCATATCATTTTTGTTCAAATCCATTTGATGGCACAACCGACATATTTGGGTGGCTGCTGATTTTGTTTATTGCTTTAGCGGGAACAGTTATATCAGAAATGCCACGACTTTTTTTTAGAAGGAAGCCAATGCAAGGAAAATTGGCGGGCAATTTATTGAATCTCGTTGCTATTATTATCGCTGGTTTTGGGTCGTGGTATATTGTTTCTATTATTGAGAGCGTTCTTGGTCAAACATGACATCATTCACATAACAAATCGTTTGAGAATCGACGCGCAAAAAACGCGCGCGTCTCAACTCAAGCGTTCTGTGATTAAAGGCACTCGTCATTAAAATCGAAGGAAAACATATGATACTTCAATACACTAATAGAAAAGGTAAAAGATATTTCCTTCATGAAGGTAAGACTAAAAAAGGCAACTCTCGGTACACATTTTCACAATCAGACAAAAATGCATTAACCATCATTCCTGATGGATATGAGATATACGAAAATCCTAATGCTCAAGTTTTTTTACGGAGGATTCAGCCTAAGCTAATCAATGAGAAAGAAGTAGTGTTAGTTCAAGAAAGATTGGACGATCTGATTCAGAAGAAATATTGTAAAATCACGTTTGAAAAAAATACTATTATAATTTATTTGGCTGACCAACATGTGAATCGGGTTAGAGAAGTTATTAAAAGCTCTCCTAAAGCGGAGAACGAGGGAGTAGAAGCAGTTATAAATCAGATCATTACTTATTCTCCTGTCATTCAGTTTGTTTTATCTTCAGAAAATGATCGATTATTTATTCTTAAAAGAGTGTATTATCAAGAAGGTGAGAGGTTTTGGGAACTTGCTGAAAATCCTGATAGTTTAAAATCATTATTGTCTGTAGCCAGGAAAGAAATTGACATTGAAACATATTATGATCATTTCCAATTTTAGCAAAAGTTAAATCGAATTCGGGGTATCGAATTCGGGGTCGCCAAACCAATCCATTGACATCATAAGATAAAGCGTGAAAAAATAGGGTCAAATTACTCTTAGCCGGTCAGTTTTGATACTAAAAACCGTATTCTAAGAAAATTTTATATGGCACGCGCCAACAGACATTTTGTCCCCGGATATATCTGGCATTTGACTCATCGATGCCATAAGCGGGAGTTTTTGTTAAAATTCTCCAGAGACCGGAATCGCTGGATTGATCTTCTATTTAAAGCCAAAAAGCGGTATCAACTTTCCATTTTAAATTTCATCGTCACCAGCAACCACATCCACCTTATCGTTTCCGATTCAACCCAAGCCGACGCCATTCCCCGAACGATTCAATTCGTTGCTGGCAGGCTTGGCCAGGAATACAATCGCCGCAAGAATCGTAAAGGCGCACTTTGGGAAGACCGTTATCATGCCACTGCGATAGAATCTGGTAAGCATCTGTGGCGGTGCATGGTTTATATCGATTTGAATATGGTCAGAGCTGGTGTTGTGTCCCACCCCTCAGAATAGAAATGGGGCGGGTTTCATGAGATTCAAAATCCCAAAACCCGGTACCGGCTGATTGATCATGACATGTTGAAGCAGTTTCTCAACACAGAAGACCAGGATGAATTGGTCAAAACCCACCAAGGATGGATTGATAGCCAGTTGGAGGGAATGCCGACACGACAGGAACATTTTAGCAAAAGCCTTGCAGTCGGAAGCAAGGCATTTGTCAAAAACATTTGCCACGCTCTGAAATCGCAGGCAATTGGAAGACGGATGATTGAATTACCGGCAGAAGGGTATCAGTTGAGGGACATCATTTCGAAATATGGCGACGTTGGATATGAGAACCTGGGGGCTCTCAATTTGCCATTAAGCTTTTCCAATTCGATTCCATGGCGGCAGGCTTTTTCTTAAAGCGTGCATTTTGCCCCCAAAACTGAACGGCTAAGACCGAAAATTGAATAGAAATTAAATCATTCGTCCATTATTTCAGTGGGGTATCTTGGGCGACCCACGGACCCCCACAACCCACGGACCCCCACCCACGGACCCCTATAACCGCAATACGTGGAAAATTTTCCACGTATTGCCACTGTTATCTTTTCAACATGAACTGAAAATGGAGGCATAATGATTACATGCTACCTGCGATATGAGATTGATCCATATAAAATTGATCAATTTGAAGAATACGCCAAAATGTGGATTCCATTAGTAAACAAGTTTGAAGGCACTCATCATGGATACTGGCTTCCATATGAAGGAGCCAACAATATTGCAATAGCTTTGTTCAGCTTTCAAAGCTTGAAAGCATATGAAGAGTATAGAATGAAAATAGCTCAGGATGGAGATTGCCAAAAAGCATTTAAGTTTAAAGAGGAAACACGTTGCATTAAAAGCATTGAGCGAAGCTTTATGAAACCATTGCTCGAATAATAAATCATAAGATAACAACCGCATAGACAGCGGACCGGGAAAACGATGCCATTTTTTGGCTTTTTCACAGTCATCATTGAACTTTGCATTTTCATAGGCCTCGGTCGTTTTCCCGGCCGGTCATGCGTAGCGTTATCGCGCCGAGGAAAGCTCGGTGCATCTTGCAGGGTGAAAGTCCCTGTCGGGAGGAAAGTTAGTAATGGCTTTCTGTCCGGCGTTCCTACCACGAGAATTTTTGAAAAAACAACCATGCCAGAATCATTAATAATTGATTTGTCACATACCAAACCTGAAAATAAAGTTCTTGGATTTAGCGGTAGCCCAAGGAAAAATGGCAATTCAGATATATTGTTAAAAACCATCATTTCAGGAGTTAAACAACTTAGTATTCCTGCAACAACATGGAACTTAACTGATGTACAATTCAAGGGGTGTATTGGGTGCGAACAGTGCAGAAAAACAAAAATATGCACAGGATTAATTGACGGCATGACATCACTATACCCAAAACTGTATTCATCAAAAGGTTTGGTATTGGTATCTCCAACCCACAATTACAATATCACATCTTGGATGAAAGCGTTCATTGATCGTCTTTATTGCTTTTATACATTTGAGAACAATAGGCCGCGAAGTTGGTCCAGCCAACTTGGAAATCAAAATAGAAAGGCCGTTGTTGCAGCAATATGCGAGCAAGAATCTGTTGAGGATATGGGCTTTACGTTGGAGGCAATGAAAGCCCCACTTAAAGCTCTTGGCTATGAAATAATTGGTGAACTGTCCGTTTTTAGAATTTTTGATAAAGCGAAGGTAAAAAATGATGAAAGAGCTATGGACGATGCTTATAAACTTGGACAAAAGCTCGCCAACGAACTGAAATAATGGATTATATAAGTTAACAAAACGCTGGAGAGGGACCGGGCTACCTGAGCGGCGTTTTTGGAAGTATTTGGTTCAGAAAAATTTAACTGTTATCTGAGCTTTTGGGGTTTAAAAGCCCGGCCCTCAGCTCCGCGTTGGCGATAAAGAAGCGGAATTGGTTTGTAAAAACCGAATGTTGTCAGGTAATAGAATATCCAGTTTATTCGCAGCATGGAAAACCAGTATTACGATAGGAATGAAAAGCATAAATGAATGATAGAGAAATCCATAATCATTTCGAAAATGATTGTCAGAATGTTCCGACCTACGATTTCGTGGGCGCTCATGGAAGCATCAATGACTATGGAGATGTCGATAGGCTTATAGAGGATTTCATTAACAGCATTGAGGATGGCTATTTTTTACAATGGGAAGCCGTCGAACGGACAGAACACGGACTGCCCCTCACCCCACTTCAACAGAAAACAATGGATGACTTGGTTTCCTTTTGCGAAGATCCCAACCAGCCAATATTGTACATCGACGAAATCGCGCGTCCTATGGAACCGTGGTATGTTATCATCCAGCGGATTGCAGAATGGTTGCTGCTTGATCAGCTAAGAACTTCAGATGTGCATTTCGCATGTGCTACGGAGGGATGGCCGAATCTTTATGAGTGCGTGGAGGCCCCAGAAAACAAACTCATACCACCCGAGGGAATTGCATCGCCGATAAATGTTGTGCCGATAGAACTACAACACAGACTATGGCTCCAGTCCTGCTTCGATCCTCTGCTTGGTATCGGGCAGCCAACATATGAAAAGGCCCCTGAGGTCATCAGACTGAAGGACCAAACGTTTCGGGTAGATGAATTTATCGAGGAGTTAAGAGAGCACAGGGACACTGTAGAATATTTGAACCTGACTCTGGAAAATATGCTTAAAATCCTCGTCATGCCGAAAAATGATGAAAAGCTTTTTGTCATGCTAATGTCGGAAAACCTCGGACTCGAATCACGTCAAACTTTATTATCAGGCTTTCTGTAACATGTTTTATTATCATTGTTATGAAACAGGGATTTTTATAAAGAGTGAGGGTGATGCAGCCATGGCAATAAATTGAAGAAAATGGCAACCTCAGAGAACCAGGTTGCCATTGTTAACGTAACAGGTTTCGCCAACCACCGCTTTAACCCCGACCGGGCGGGCCTCGGCATTCCTTTTGAGTGCTTGTAATTTCATGAATTGTGGGACCTTTTTTAAAAGCTTTTCTGGCTATCCGCCCGGCCGGTGAAGCAATCGAACCGTCAGGCAAATTAAGCTTGCATAGCACAATGGTATGATATATTGTCATACTGGAGGTGATTTGAATGGCAGCATCTAAAATTGCAATTACAATCGACGACAACACACTTAAACGTTTAGATATTCTCGTCAAATCAAAATTTTTTCCAAACCGCAGCAAAGCTATTCAGGAGGCTGTTGCTGAAAAATTAATGCGCCTTGAGAAAAGCCGTCTTGCCCAGGAGTGCGCTAAGCTAGATCCAGAATTCGAACAATCCTTAGCGGAGGAGGGCTTCTCATCGGAGTTGGAAGAATGGCCAGAATATTAAGGGGTGATATATACTGGGCGGATTTGAATCCAGTAATTGGTAGTGAACAGGGCGGATTACGCCCTGTTCTTATTTTAAGCCACAATGTTTTCAACGACAGATCTGGTACTGTCATTGCTGTGGCGATCACCAGCCAGCCACAAAAGGCTGGCTATCCGTTGACCATGGAACTATCGGATACCAAACTCCCCAAAAGGTCTTGGGTAAAGATCAGCCAGATTCGAATTCTTTCTACGAAACGGATACGCAAAAAAATAGCAAAAGCATCTGACGAAGAATTAGCTCTTATCATTGACGGTTTGAATGAAATAATTGGCGGTTAACCTTTGCTTTCACGGCGACGGCAAAAAGCCGCCGCGCGTGAAGCTGGGTTATCAGGTACAATTGAAAAAGGGGTAATTCAGATGAATGTTGACAAACAATTTGATATCGCTCTCGCGTCACTTCAGAGCATTTACACAAACTACTTAAGTAATTTTTGGACTGCCCTCGGATCAGCACTTATTGTTATCGGTTGGCTGCTGACTTCCGAAAAGGCCCGTAATTATTTGGCCAGCGATAGATTTGCAAAGTTTGCAGTTCTCTTTGTTCTTTTTGTATGCGCAGTTGGACACATCCGTATTGCATTCCTTTTTTATAACGCCTCACAAGAAAAGATGAGATTACTTGGAAATTTGGGAAATGCCCTGAGTCCTGTTTACTACAACAATTATGGGATTATGCTTGATCGAATTATTATTAATATTGTGATCATTTTGGTGTTATTATTATTAGCAGCAACTCTTGTTTGGCGCTTAAAGCCTGTAGATAAATCTCAGGAAACTACTGCTAATTTCAATGGTTGGTAGGGCTGGTGACCGGTTTGTTCGGCCTCACGTCAAAGGAGCTGTTGACTGGTGGGAAACAACGCAAAACGGTAGCGGCGCGCAGCGCGTTGTGCTATTGGGCGACGCGGGAACTTGGGATGA
The DNA here is from genome assembly GCF_009689005.1 of Desulfosarcina ovata subsp. ovata. NCBI lineage: Bacteria > Pseudomonadati > Thermodesulfobacteriota > Desulfobacteria > Desulfobacterales > Desulfosarcinaceae > Desulfosarcina > Desulfosarcina ovata. Next base: position 6,823,067 of record NZ_AP021879.1, read on the forward strand.
GCGGGGTGGTGGTATCAAAACGACTGAACATCGCTGCCTCGACGGCCAGCGAGTCCGCGGCGAGGGGCTTGCGGATTGTCGAAGAGCAAGGGTTTAAACTTTCAGATGAGGTTATCTGATAATCCGATAAACCGAGGATGTCCCTAATTTGAGCGACATAAATGATTGAGCTGGTTAAAGAGTCAAATTATAATGGGTCATCGCTTCGGATAATCTTATCGATCTGTTTTCTCTACAGCGTCAGAATACAGTTGGATTCACTAACCCACCGAAATGTATTTAAATATATCACTACATCCATTCATAATTGTATCACTGTTCGATTATTATGGCGGCACTAAAATTTGTAACCATTTGATATTATTAAACCTGAGGGTTGACATAGGAGGGTCGAATTGATACGATTATTTGAATGAATTCAAACTCATACAAATAATTGTATCATGAGGCCATATGCTCTCATTTGAAGAATCCAAGACAGTACTTCGGAACTTTTTCAACAAGAAGTATATCGCAGATATTGGCCAGTTATATCATTTACTTCAAACGACGTCGCGAATGAGTGTTTTTCGAAGACTCAAACGCATGGGATATTTAACGAGTTTTACGGATGCCGGTCGTTATTATACGCTTCAGGATGTACCGATTTTTGATGAGTGGGGATTGTGGTTTCATAAGGGGATTGGTTTTTCACAATATGGCACGCTGAAAAACACCATCATCAAAATCGTCCATTCTTCAGATGCCGGCATGATGCCCAAAGAAATGCTGAATTTGTTGAAAATAAGAATTCCCAACACGTTGCATAATGCACTGCATGGGCTGGTTAAAAACAATCAGATCGGTCGCCGTCGGCTGGAACGTTTCTTTCTATATACAGATGCAAATCCTGAAAAAGCACAACTGCAGTTAAATACGCGCCGTTTTCTTTTGCAAAAGACAGCACCGGTTGTTGAACCACCATCAGCAGAATTAACCATCGCCGTGCTGATTGAAGCGTTTAAAACCGTAAAGATCAGGGTGTCTCCAACGTTGGTTGCTGAGCGCCTGGACGTACGAGGGATGTCGGTTACAGTCGAGCAAGTCAAACAGATTTTTACTCGACACGGGATCCCGACAGAAAAAAAAACGGCAAGCCTCCCTTAAACGTCCTGAGCGATTTGAGAGATGAGGCGCGTCGTTTGAATGACCGTTGTTGTAAACAGGCTTTCGGACTGACCGATGTTGTTGTTTCGGCCAAAGAGGAGCGTGGACGCTGTGAAATCTGTCATGGCCCAATGAAAGTTCAGAAAACATACCGCCATGAAGGCAGGACCCTTCGACATGGAGTATTCGAAGTATGTGAAACAGTGTATGTTTGTGCCGGCCGATGCCATCATCCCGTCGGCACCTTGGTGACCCAAAGATCTTTATCCGTGTCGCAAACTATTATGCCAAACTGCAATGCCGGCTATGATTTGATGGTTTTTGTCGGACGCCAGCGGTTGCTTGAACATCGGCAGCGAGAAGAGATCATGGCAGCGCTCAATGACGACTATGGCATTCGTATCTCAGCTGGTGAAGTCAGTGACTTGGCCATGCGGTTTTCACAATATTTTCTACGGCTTCATTATGCAAAAGCCGACCGCATAAGAAAAATATTGGAAAATGACGGTGGATGGCCGATGCACATCGATGCAAGCGGAGAAAACGGCCGAGGCACGCTTTTTGTTGTGATGGCCGGTTGGCGAAAATGGGTGCTTGGCGCATGGAAGATAGCCACTGAGAAAGCTGAACTTATTTTGCCATGTCTGCGCGACACCGTTGAAAGATTCGGCCCGCCTTGTGCGGGGATGCGAGATTTAGGGCGAGCGGTCACACCGGCGCTGAACGATTTGGTTTCCGAATTGGGATTGGAGATCCCTGTTTTGGCCTGCCATCAGCATTTTCTGGCGGATATCGGCAAAGATCTTTTAAATTCTGACCATTGTGCCCTTCGCGACCTTTTTCGCAGAACCAAGGTTCAGGCCGACATTAAGCGCCTGATTCGCGAGTTCGGCGGAAAGATTGGTTTACAGATCGATGATGCTCGGCAAACGGTTATTGCATGGCAAGAGATGGAAGACCATACATATCAATTGCCGCCGGGAAAAAATGGGATAGCGGTTGTCCGTGCGCTAAGCCAATGGGTGATCGACTATCATGCCGACGCCTCCGGGCTGGATTTTCCATTTGACCGACCCTATTTCGATTTTTTTAACCGCTGCATGATCGGATCAAAAGCGATTGATGCGTTTCTTCGTATCCCATCCGATGATCGAAAAGTAACGGGTGCACTCAAACGGCTTGGCCGGATTTTGACCAAAGTTGCATGTGAAGTTCCTTTTCGTCACATCATCAAGCGTCTTCAACGCCGTGCTGAGCTATTCGATGAATTGCGGGATCAACTGCGGACCGCGAAAAAACTGCCCGAAAATGAAACAGTGGCAGACATTGATTTGATGCGGAAACGATTTTACGATTGGACGGCATCGCTCAAAGAACGTCGTCCCAAAAGAGGCCCGGCCCAAGATATGCGTGATGCCATTGATATCATCTTGAAACATATCGATGTTCATGGCGAACACCTTTGGGGCCACGTTATTACGTTACCGGAGAACGCCCCTTCTCGAATGCGACTTGTGAGTCGTACAAACGAAATTATAGAAAATTTTTTCGGCACCATAAAACATGGCGAACGACGCAGGAGTGGGCGGAAAAACCTCACACATGATTTTGAACGATTACCGGCTGAGGCAGCGCTGGTGTACAATCTGAACCAACCCGATTATGTCAGTGCCGTTTGCGGATCCATTGATCGTCTTCCTCTTGCTTTTGCACAACTCGATAAAGAAGAAGCGCGGAGAAAAGAAAAAGGGTTACCGTCCCAAAAGATGTCAAATCTGGATAAAATACTTCAACTTTCCACTTCATCTTTATCTTCCGCTGATCGCCATGTTGTAAGAACGGAAAATATGAATCAACGCATCATCAAGGCAGCCAGAAGCCGCGCTCCGCGCGTCGCGTGTTGAGGGATATTGTAAAATCCAACCGTAGAATGACGCTTAAGTGTTTTCTATTATTTACGGCCCCAGTGTATGCCGATGAGATAATTATTGTCGCGGATGAATGGCCACCATATTGCGGTAAGGCAGGTTCGACATACCCCGGATATGGGGTTGAGATCGCCAAACAGGTTTTTGAGGCGGCCGGGCACAAGTTTAAATATTTGAATATACCTTGGACCAGAGCGATTAAAGAGACTCGTGCAGGGAAGTATAACGCCATTATTGGCGCATACAAAGAGGAGGCACCGGATTTTGTTTTTCCGGAAGAAGAGTTTGGCGTTTCACGATATGCTTTTTATTCCAAGCGAGGAAGTCTATGGACGTACTCTGGAATAGAATCCCTGCAATCGAAAAAAATAGGTTTGATAAAGGGCTACTCATATGGCCAAGAACTCAACGCATATTTTGAGAAAAATGCTCAACGTGTCCAATATGTGTCTGGCGATGACCCACTTTCTATGAATATAAGGAAGTTGCTTGCCGGCAGGTTTGATACCCTTATCGCTGGCGAAAATGTCATGACGTACAAAATCAAAGAAATGGGAGTTGTGGGCGAGGTCATTAATTCAGGTGTTACCGATATTAGTGCCAATTTGTATATCGCCTTTTCACCAATAAACAAAAAATCTGATATGGTTGAACACTTGTCAAGAGAAAAACCTATCCATACCCAAAAAACTTGGGCCAATAATTTTCATCGAGCGTTTGGATAGAGGCGGGGTCTGCAATAACGACGGTAGAGCACTCTGATATTCGCGGATTGGATACCGCATGACTAGGCTTCGTCGTGGAGCTGCCTCGGTCTAAAGACGGGAGTTTCGGCCTGAAGGCCTATTCCGATAGCTTTTTCGAGGGTTCTCCAAACCGCGACCGCGCCCCTATCCAAAAGCTCGATGGCTATATTTGTTCTTTGATAAAGCCGATCCTTTCTTGAGCATTTTTAAAATCAATAAGTTCTTTTTCTATTTGCATCATCGATTATAGAGAAGTACTTATCCAGCTTCTTGAGCCGGAGCAACAGTCGCGCTTCTCTCGCCGTCGCTAATTCCCACCCAGCGTGGAAAGTCAGGGCTGTCAAGGCTGCGACCTTAGGGAGCACCCTTTAGGGCTTGGCCTTGATAGGCCTGGGTTTCCACGCTATAACAAATCATCTTTCAGCGGCCACGATTGGAACAGCCCGGGCAATGGCCCAGATGAAACCGGCCAACTCGCGTGCAATCGCGGTGATGACCACGTTATGGTTTTTGCCCTTTGCAATCAACCTGCGGTAGCGGTGGCATAGTCGTAGCTGTGCATTCCAGGCAATATCCAAAACATCGTCCGGCAAGCCTTCCTGGCGTTTACGGATCGCCTTACTTTTCCGGGCCGGCATACGATAGGCCTGAGCCGATTCGATCAACGTCCTGCGGGCATGGGTATTGCCGGTTTTGGTAATGGGGCCTTTTTTGATGGTGCCACCGCTTGAATGCTCCGATGGGATCAGACCCAAATAGGCCATCAGCTGTGCCGGCGTATCGAAACGGCTCAGATCCCCCAGTTCAGCGACGACGGTCACCGCGCTGAGCAAAGAAATCCCCCTGAGCGCTTGCAGAGCCTCGATAACCGGAAGCAGTCGACTGGTTTGGCAACATTGCTCAATCGCTTTTTCGATGCGCTTAACGCGGGCCTCATGGTCTTCCATGGCGTCCAGGTATTCGGTAAGGGCAATATGCTGGGCAGGATGCTGCATTTTCAGCTCCGCCAGCCAATTTAAATGAGCTTTACCCCATTTGCTTTTACCTGGATAACTGATTCCTTGTCGCAATAAAAAGGCATTGATCTGTTGTTTGACTTTGCGGAGCGATATTTGGATGTCTTTTCGTGCACGTACCAGGTCACGAAGCGCTTCATCGGCCTGATCGGGGACATACACCGGCGTCAGTTCTCCGGAACGGTGGAGCGTCGCCAGGTGGGTTGCATCACGGCGATCATTCTTAACCCGATCACCTGTTTTTTTGGGGATCAACGCTGGAGCAACGACAACGCAATCGATCCCCTTGCTTGTTAAATGCCTATAGATCGGATATCCGCACGGACCTGCTTCGTAAACACAATGCAATTCGGCGTTTTGTGAAATCAGTTTTCGCATGACGTTATCAATCTGCCCCAGGTCGTTGCTGATTTTTCCATACACTCGAACGTTTCCGTCACGTCCTTCATCGGCGATAGCAATGGTAATCGAATCTTTGTGGACATCTAAACCAACATACTTTACTATCTTGTTCATGGCCTGCCTCCTTGATTTTGGCTCTGTAGTTAGGTTTTTTACGGACCGCTCACTATAACCCACGTTTTCAAGGTTTGGCAGGCCTTTTTATTGCCGTCTTGGTTAACGTTCAACCATATTGTCTAAAAAATACACCGAGACTTTTTCAAAAGGAATACGAAATTTGAAAAAATCAGGAGAGCTTGATCAAATTCTTGACCGATATGAATTACATTATTGGAAATAGTTGAGCTCATCTTACAGAGTAGACGAATCTATCCCAAACACCATCAGTTCCTACGTCGATATTCAAATCGATGTAAACCAAAACTTTAATGGGTGACCCCGGACCCATCCCGGACCCACGATCGCCTAACGATTCTCATTCCAAAAGAAGGCCACGGGAACCTTACCGGTCGGTACCCGTGGCCTTTTTTGCGGCCATTGAACGGTGGATTCGTCTGTATATTTAATGTAAATCGGCATTTATTGCGAATTACAGCAAAATTATCAAATTTATCGCCAACAATGACGACTTGAAAGATATAAATATGTGATATATAAAACGTCATATATGACGATTAATGTAAACTTTTAGGAGTTATTCGCCTGATATGACGATTGACAAACTTTCAAAACTCATGACCGACGATGCGATTCTGGCCGAGTTGGGCTTTCGCATGGCCCGGTGCCGTATCGACCGGCAGCTGACCCAGGCGGCGCTGGCCCACCAGGCCGGTGTTTCCAAACGCACCGTGGAGCGCATCGAAGCCGGCGCATCGGCCCAGATGGTGAGTGTCATCCGTATCTGCAGGGTTTTGGATCTCGTCGCCGGGATCGATCAGTGGATTCCCCAGCCGGACCTCCGGCCGATGGATCTGGTCGCCCGCAAGGGCCGGACGCGCCAGCGAGCCTCATCTAGCCGCAAGACCCAGGGCGCGGATGAACCATGGACCTGGGACCCATGAGCACCTATGCGCAAGTGAACCTCTGGGGGCGGACCATTGGTGCGGTCGCCCTGCAGGATGGCCAGACCGTCGCCGCCTTTGAATACGACCCCGCCTTCGCGAAGAGCGGCATCGAAATCGCTCCCCTGACGATGCCGCTTTCCACCCGGGTGTATGCGTTTCCGGAACTGGCCTACCGGACTTTTCACGGCCTGCCCGGTCTGCTTGCCGATTCCTTGCCCGACCGTTTCGGCAACGCCCTGATCGATGCCTGGCTGGCGACTCAGGGGCGATCGGCGGAATCCTTCAATGCTGTCGAGCGACTCTGTTATGTCGGGCAACGGGGCACGGGGGCACTTGAATTCGCTCCGGTGATCGGCCCGCGCAACCGGCGTTCCATGCGGCTGAATGTCGACCGGCTCGTCGAACTGGCGTCGCAAATCCTCAGCCAGCGCAATCATTTGGCCGATTCGTTTGCCGGCCCGCAGAAAGCCAAGGCCCTGGCGAATATCCTGCGCGTCGGTACGTCTGCGGGCGGTGCCCGGGCCAAGGCGATTATCGCCTTGAACCCGGAAACGGATGAGGTCCGTTCGGGGCAGGTCGACGCCGGAGATGGCTTTGAGTACTGGCTGCTCAAATTCGACGGGGTCGGCGGCAACCGGGACAAGGAACTGGAGGACCCCAGGGGCTACGGTGTTGTCGAATACGCCTATTGGAAGATGGCCACCGATGCCGGCATTACCATGAGCGAGTGCCGCCTGCTTGAGGAGAATGACCGCCGGCATTTCATGACCCGGCGCTTCGATCGCGGCCCCCGGGGGGAAAAGCTGCACATGCAGTCGCTGTGCGCCATGGCCCATTTGGATTTCAATCTGGCCGGTGTTTATGCCTACGAGCAGGCCCTGTTGGTCATCCGGCAGCTGGGACTCTCCATGGACGCGGTGGAAGAGCAGTTCCGGCGCATGGTCTTCAACATCGTCGCCCGCAACCAGGATGACCATGTGAAGAATATCGCTTTTATGATGACACCTGACGGCGCATGGTCACTCTCACCCGCATTTGACGTGACCTACAGCTACAACCCCGACGGTGCATGGACCGGCAGCCATCAGATGACACTGAACGGCAAACGGGACGGTTTCACCCTGGCGGATTTCCGGGCCTGCGCCAGGGCGGCCATGATGAAACGCGGGCGGGCCGAGGCGATCATTGAAGCCGTGCAGCGCGTCGTTGCCCGTTGGCGCGATTATGCCGACGATGCCGGGGTGCCACCGGACTGGCGGGATCGGATCCACGCCACCCTACGGTTAGAACGGTTTGGATGAACCGTCACCGGTTTTGACCACAAAACCGGTAAGGATCGGGGATGAAATTAATTGAACGTAATTGCGCCGGGCTTGTGTTCGTCTTCAAGGCGCATCAAGGGTTGCATACCGGGAGTATGTGGCCGTTGATGCAACGCGGAAGACGGGCGCAAGAACAAGCAATTTTGTTTAATTTTTAGCCCGTGGTCGTTAAGCCTGCCGCAGCCATAACAGTGCGCGTAATTGTCCGGGTAGTAATCCTGAAATGCCTTGAGAGTCATTTTGTCGTTTTCCCTTTCGTGGCAGCCTTGAAAAACCGTTTTCGATGTGTTGCCGATAGAGTGGCCGTTGTGGCCGTGCGGGCGGTTCACAGCAAGTCGTCGCTCAATACACATTATTTTGTTTTGCCATCGGCGACGATGTTTTTAAAGCCCCCAACAGGGTCACCGCATTTGGCAACCTCTATGGAAAACCGTTGTCGCAGGCATGGCCAGCTCTTACAACGCAACCTATAGTATTTAAGATAATGTTTTTGGCAAGGCCAGAGGGAGGAAGTCGTATTGTAATACTGCGACGACCGATAACGCAGCCCAAAAACATTATCTTGAATGCTATATTAAACAACCATATCGTAAGAACGTGTAGGAGCGGTCCTTGACCGCGAACAATAGGAATCAGTCCAAATTCATACCAAAATAATTGCCAAGGACAAATATAATCTGCATTATGTACCTAACGCATCGCTGGTGAGTTGTACGAGGTATCTGCATATTAATAGCCTTTCAAATCAAGTGAGAAATCAAATGCATTAACGTCGCCTGTTTCAAGCCTTTTACATCAGCAATCCTCGTCCTGAAAGAGTGTTATCGTTGAGGTTATGTTTGTTGATATCTTTATCACAATGAAAAAATGGCAAAACCTATGTTTAACTGTTAATCTCTGAGCCTGACGGTAATGTCGGCCGGCTTGTCAGCGCTGACAATGGAGAGGTAGCGGCTCACTACGAATTTGATCCATTCGGAAATGTTGTTCAACAAAGCGGGAGCATGGTGGATCCCAATCCGTTCGGGTTCTCGACAAAGTACCACATTCCGGTGGTTCGAAATTATTTATACCCCATTTATCCCTTGTTCCAGGTACGCCCGGGCCCGTGCAAAAGCGGCATCAATTTCAGGGATCTGCTGCGGCAGCTGATCATGGATGGCTTCCAGGTATTTGTTTTCCTTTACCAGTTCAAATGTCCGGCGGAAATTGATATCGTAAATCCACCCGATCTGCAGCAATTTGAAATCATTCAGGGTCCGAAGGTCGGTCATACGGACGAGTTCTCCTCGTAAAAGCGATTGGCAGACAGCTTCGGAGTATTCATCGCTGTCCGGCAGATCCAGTTCAACGGCCTTGTTGCGGCTGTCTGATGTATTGCGGTAGTAGCCGGTCACCACCCGCCATATATCGACCTTGTCCGCATCCCTGAGCAGTTTGAGGATCAAAAGGGAACGTGCACCGGCCTGGCGGGGAAGGGCCAAACGATTGTGGCAGGCCACGGCCTGCAAAATGACGTCGGCCGATCCTGGATCGAAACCTTCCAGCAGCCGGTTTTCCCTGATAATTCGCACCCCCAGGGCGGCATGATCTTCAGATTTTTGGTCTGCAAAGGTCCGATAGCGCTGATACTGTTCAAAGCGGCCGATATCGTGCAGCAACGCAGCGGTCTCAGCAATAATCAGATCCTGATAGGACCGCGCAAGGCTCAGGCTGTTGGCGATGTTTTTGATGTTCTTGCAAACATGCCGGGTATGGTCTGCCTTCAGGTCGATGTTTTTGCGAAGCTCCGCATCATCACCATCAAACCTGCAGATGTAAGCATCAAACCATTTTTTCAAATTCGATAACAAAGAATCCAGGTTCATTTTTTTGGCCGCTGTTTTCGGCGTTGTATCCTGCCGGTCAATGTTTTTCATTCCCTTGATTGCTTCACAATACGCGTATTGATATCATGAATACTTAAATAAAGCTAAAAAGAAAATGGACTATTTGAACTGTGAAGGCCAGTGACAATTCCTACCCCGGCGTTGGAAAGATATTTTTCTGCAATGGGACTGCACCCATCGGGCGATCAGCACCACCTGACGTTATCCTCGGTTGAAGCTTTTCGATTAGAGGCAGGAATGAGCATGACGATGCCGGCGATCAGCAGCATAACAGCGAATAGAAAATCAAACCAATCGGTAAAAATACCTATTCAAGCGCCTAAAAATAGTCCTTTATACCAATTGCTAACATTTTGAACTTTGGTTATGTTTTTGTGAATCGGGTCCTGCAGAGCATTGATGTTCCCAATCACCTAAAAAAGAAGAGAAAATTCAGGATTAGGCAAAATTGATTGAAAAGAAGGTATTATCATTGTTGGTTTCATTATCCTTCCCACTCAGCCATTTCACCCCTCAATGAAAGGAAGGCAATAATATGGAAGCTTTGTTGAAAAAAATTGCCCGCAAATTGGTTACCCCTCCAGCCAAGGTCGGCTTGAATACGGACGCCGACGACAGAACAGCCATCTACCAACCAGGCATTGACGAGAGTGTAACGGACCAACAGATAGCAAGCCAGGTTCAACGGCAATTGGGCGGCGTAACGCATCAAACAAGAACATTATCATGAATGGTCTTGGTATCACGCACGGGCCGAACCATCCATTGCACCGAATCAACGGAGAACGCTGTCCATAACATCCGCTTCTATCAAACAATGGCCTATGGCAAGAAGGGAAAAGGCTTGGAGTGTCTAAGGCTGGCGGAAAGAAATAATTCCTCCATCCTGCTTGTCGGGGAATTATTTCTTTCCGGCAACCTTACGCGATTTCATCCCTTATCACCCCAGGGAGGTACATGATGTACAAAAAAATACTCGTTCCCTTGGACGGTTCCTTGCGAGCCGAGGCGATACTGCCCCATGTGGAGAGCCTGGCGCTGCGCTTCAATGCCGAGGTTGCTTTGCTTTATGTGGATGCGGGTTCCGATCTGATGTTCGAGCGCGATGAGGTGCCCGATGTGGATTCTTTCCTCGATACGCGTCGACGGCTAATCAAGAAGCATCACCTGTATTTGCAGGCCATCGCTGACAAATGGCAGAGTACCGGCATTGCCGCCGAGGTGCGCATCGCCCGGGGCGCAGTTGTCGCCGGTATCATCAATGCCGCCAAGCAAACGTCGGCCGATCTGGTGGCCATGGCCAGTCATGGCGAGGGCGGCGAGGAACGGACGTTTTACGGCAGCGTTGCCGTCAGCGTGCTAAATCGCATTGATCGGCCCCTGTTGCTAATCCGCTCGCGTTACCTCAAACCCAGCGCAAGTTGACCCTTTTGCGCACCGGCACCTTACTCAGTATCCAATGAAGCCTCTGGTCCGACGGACCCGTCGCAGGCCCAGATATGCTTTTCTCTTCCTTGAAGCATGCGGTGCCCCAGTATGGATCGATGAGAAGATTGGCGCCCTCAATTGGACGCGTTCGCCCTATAGCATTCAAGATAATGTTTTTGGGCTGCGTTATCGGTCGTCGCAGTATTACAATACGGCTTCCTCCCTCTGGCCTTGCCAAAAACATTATCTCAAATACTATAGAACATCGGACATCTTTGCTGAACGAAAAGTATTCATCGATTTTGTGCATTCATTTTGCATGATTTCTTGCAAGCATGCGCTTTTTCATTGGCCGACAGGTCTATACACGAGATCGGTCGGTACGCAGCAAAACCGCTCAACCACGACCTATTGCCAGTTTAACCGATCTATTGGGGGAATGTCGAACATCCGGTGATCTGTCAACATCTTTTGCACCATGGAAAGCCATCCACGACCTTGCCATGTGACGGAAGGCAAATACCCCTGCGGTCTAGTCGAGAAATGAGAAATGGATCCAGTTTCATACCAGAAGCGTGACGAGGCAACCATCAAAGGACAAATTGTGTCTGTACGCGGCAACGTGGTGGATCTTGAATTCCCGGAATCTCTGCCCCCTATTCATGCACTGATCCGCTCGGGTGAGGACGGCGGGATTTGCATCGAAACCACTGTCCACATCAACGAACGGCATGTGCGCGGCATCGCTTTGAACACCACCGCCGGACTTTATCGCGGCCAGCCGGTCTGGACCGACGGAAGCCCGCTCATGGTACCGGTGGGCGAAAAGCTTTTGGGGCGTATGTTTAACGTCTTCGGACAACCCATCGACGGTGAGGCGGCACCGCCCGGGCTCGACCACCGTTCGGTGCACCAGGCGCCCATCGAACTGGCCCGGCGGGTGACCTCCCAAGAGGTGTTTTTTACCGGAATCAAGGCCATCGACCTGCTGGTTCCCCTGGAACGGGGGGGAAAGGCGGGCCTTTTCGGCGGGGCCGGTGTGGGCAAGACGGTGGTGATCACCGAACTGATCCATAATGTGGTTGGCAAGCACAAGGGGATGAGCATTTTCTGCGGCATCGGCGAGCGCTGCCGGGAGGGTGAGGAATTACACCGGGAGATGGCCGCCGCCGGCGTACTGCCCAATACGGTGATGGTCTTCGGGCAGATGAACGAACCCCCGGGCGCCCGTTTCCGGGTGGGGCACACGGCCCTGACCATGGCCGAATATTTTCGCGACGATCTTGGCCGCGATGTGCTGCTGCTGATCGACAATATCTTCCGTTTCATCCAGGCCGGATCGGAATTGTCCGGGCTATTGGGCCGGCTGCCCTCGCGCATGGGCTACCAGCCGACCATGGCTACTGAACTGGCCGAACTGGAAGAGCGCATCGCAAGTACCAGCCAGGCGGCGATTACTTCCATCCAGGCGGTCTACGTACCGGCCGACGATCTCACCGATCCATCGGCGGTCCACACGTTCAGCCATCTCTCCGCCTCCATCGTGCTCTCGCGCAAGCGGGCCAGCGAGGGATTCTATCCGGCCATCGACCTTTTGCAATCCCGCTCGATCATGCTGCAACCCCGCATCCTGGGCGAGCGCCACTACCGGGTGGCCAGCGAGGTACGCCGTACCCTGGCGACCTACGAGGAGCTCAAGGACATCATCGCCATGCTGGGAATCGAGGAGTTGTCCCGGGAGGACCGGCGGACCGTTCACCGGGCACGGCGCCTGGAGCGATTCCTGACCCAGCCTTTTTTTACCACCACCCAGTTCACCGGCCTGGCGGGCAAGCTGGTGGAGGTCGAGGAAACCATCGACGGATGCGAGCGGATCCTCAACGACGAATTTTCCGAGCATCCCGAAAGCGCCCTGTACATGATCGGAGGCATCGGGGAGGTGACACGGTGAAACTCACGGTCTTCCAGCCGGAAACGGTGTGCCTGGACGAATCGGTGACCAAGGTCGTGGCCCAGGGACCGGAGGGGGCCTTCGGGCTCCGCCCCCGGCACCTGGACATGGCTGCCGCCCTGTCACCCGGCATCCTGGCCTACTGGACCCCGGATGGCGCCGAACATTTTCTGGCCGTCAACGGCGGCATCCTGGTCAAACAGGGGGAGACGGTGCAGGTGGCCACGCATATGGCGGTTCCAGGCGAGCTCGGCGCCATCCAGGCGGCGGTACGGCGCTTTGTCACCGACATGGATGACCGCGAACGGCAGACCCGGGCGGTGGTAGCCCGCCTGGAGGCCGACTTTATCCGGCGGTTCGTGGAGTTTGGAAAAAATGCCTGACAACCTGTCAAAACATCGGAAAACGTTTCCAGATGCGGTAGACAACGTCGAAAAGCGGAAACTGTGGGCTCGTGAGAAAAAAAAGGACCCCATCTGGTTCGGCCTGGGAATGTTCGGTGTGGTGGGGTGGGCCGTGGCGATTCCCACGGTGCTGTGCATTTTCCTGGGGGTGTGGATCGATCTGCGCTGGCCCGGTCCTTACAGCTGGACGCTCATGCTGCTGGTTGCCGGCGTGGCATTGGGATGTCTCAACGCCGGTTTCTGGGTGAAGCGGGAAAAGCACTCTATCGATCGGGAGAGGGAAGAACCATGAAAGTCGATGGCACAATGTGGGGGCTGGCGTTCTTGTGGGGAGCCTTTCTTGGTCTGCTCTATTTCGGCGGGTTGTGGCTGACCGTAAAGACGGCGCTCGACAAACGACGGCCGGGACGTTGGCTGGCGATCAGTGCCATCGTCCGCCTGGCCACGGTCCTGTCCGGCTTCTGGATCGTACTGCGGATGGATCCGGCAGCCTTTTTCTTTACCCTGGCCGGGTTTTTCCTGGTCCGTATCGCTCTGACCCGTATACTGGGCCCTGAAAGCAAAGGTCCTCATCATGCAACTCACCCCTGACGATCACATCTGGTGGCAGTTTGGCCTGCTAAAGGTCAATAGCACCATTTTGTTCACCTGGGCCGTGATGGTGCTCCTCACCGCCGGTTCCTGGCTGATCAGCCGGCGCCTGCAAACCGGTGCCCGGATGTCACGGATGCAGCATGTTCTTGAAGTGGTGGTCCACGTTATCGAACAGCAGTTGAACGAAATTACTTCCCGCCGGCCCAAAGGTCTGTTGCCGTTTTTGGGAACCTTGTTTCTCTTTATCGCCGTATGTAACTTTTTGGCCGTGGTTCCCGGGTTCGAGCCACCGACGGGCTCCCTCTCCACCACGACGGGACTGGCAATCTGCGTCTTTTTTGCGGTTCCCATATACGGCATCGGGGTCATCGGCGTAAAGCGCTACGTGGGTAATTATCTTCAACCGACACCTTTTATGCTGCCGTTCAACATTATGGGTGAGTTCAGCCGTACCCTGGCCCTTTGTGTGCGCCTGTTCGGCAATGTCATGAGCAGCACCATGATCGGTGCCATTTTGCTGATCATCGCGCCGCTGATCGTTCCTATCCTCATGCAGCTGTTGGGGCTGTTGACGGGGATGGTGCAGGCATACATATTCGCCATTCTGGCAGCGGTTTATATCAGTGCCGGCATGGAGGTGACCGTGCCGGCACAAAAAGAAGTGCCGGCAGTCCCGACGGGCATGAGCTCGGCACGTGAAAACGCAGCCACAGGTAGCTGACCTGTCGCGAAATTGCCAATTTTAGGGGGTAATCGTATGGATACACTCGGTTGGGTCGCTTTGGCTTCAATTCTGTCGGCGGGGGTCTGCATGGGCATTGGTGCCATCGGGCCGGCTCTGGGTGAAGGGCGTGCTCTGGCCCAGGCACTAGGATCAATCGCCCAGCAGCCGGATGAGACCAGTACCATCACCCGGACCTTGTTCGTGGGCATGGCCATGGTGGAATCGACGGCCATCTATTGTTTCGTGGTGACCATGATACTGATTTTCGCCAATCCATTTTGGAAGTACTTTCTTTCAACGGCCGGAGGATAACCCGTGTTGATCGACTGGTTCACGGTCGTAGCGCAGATCGTCAATTTTCTCATCCTGATCTGGTTGCTCAACCGCTTTCTTTTCAAGCCGATCCGCGGCGCCATGGAAAGGCGGGAGAAGAAAATGGCCGATGTCTTGGGCCGGGCACGGCAGGCCGAGCAGGAGGCGCAGGCCAATTCCCTTGCGCTGGAGCGGGAGAAAGTCGCATTTGCCGAAGCCCGGGAAAAACTCATGGCCGAAGCCCGGGAAGAGGTGACGCAATGGCGGGAGACCACCATGGAAAGGGCCCGGGAAGAGGTGGAATCACTTCGTAGCGCCTGGATGGCCAGCATGTCCCGGGACCGACAGGCATTTCTCGACCGGCTCAAGCGGCAGGTGGCGCGGCAGGTGGTGCGCATCGGCGAGAAGACGCTCCGGGATCTTTCGGATCAGGGCTTGAACCAGCAGGTGCTTCGGGTTTTTATGGAAAAAATTTCCGACCAAAAAGATCTGCTGAACCATCAAGCCGCCAACCGGGAGATTGTCGTTCAGTCGGGAATTCCCCTGGATGATGAGGATGACCGCATGCTGCGGGAACGTCTTTCAAAATGGTTCCCCACGGCTACCCCAATCCGGCTGGAGGCGCATCCGCAGATAGGATTGGGAATTCAACTGGTGGTGGGCGACCGCACGGCCGCTTGGAACCTGCTCGACTATCTTCAGGACCTGGAAGTTGAGATCATGGAAAGTCTCTTTGACAATGTGCGGGTGAATTCATGAACCAGAAGTATCACAGCCTGGAAACGAGCGGGCTGGAGGACGTACTGGGCGACGTTGACCGGGCCGTCAAACAGGGGGTGGAACACTTTTTACCCGAACTGAAGACCGGGGAGGTGGGCCGCGTCCAATCGGTCGGTCAGGGGATCGCCTGGGTCGACGGTCTGGGGCAGGTACAGTTCGAGGAACAGGTGCAGGTGGGAACCCGCGTCGCCGGAATGGTGCTGGACATCCTGCCCGACCGGGTGGGGATCGTCCTCTTCGGTTCCAGCGAATCGGTATGTGCCGGAGATGAAGTGCGCCGTAGCGGCCGTGTGCTGGATGTGCCTGTGGGGAACGATTTGGTCGGTCGTGTGGTGGATCCTTTGGGCCGGCCCCTTGACGGTCGGGGCCGTCCCGACGTGGTAGACTATCGGACCGTGCTTCACGATGCCCCACGGATCATGGACCGGGCGCCGGTGGTGCGTCCGCTTCAAACCGGCCTCAAGGTGGTGGACGCCCTGATTCCCATAGGAAGGGGCCAGCGGGAGCTGATCCTGGGAGATCGCCAGACGGGGAAGACCGCGGTGGCCTTGGATGCCATGGTCAATCAGAAAGGCAAGGATGTCCTTTGCATCTACTGCGCCATCGGCCAGCGAAGTTCGGGGACAGCCCGGGTCGTAGATGCATTGGCACGAAACGGGGCCATGGCGTACAGTGTGGTGGTCGTGGTAGATGCCGACGCCCCGCCCGGGCTGCAGTATATCGCCCCCTACGCCGCGACCGCCATGGGTGAGCATTTCATGGATACGGGCCGGGATGTGCTCATCGTTTACGACGACCTTACACGCCACGCCGTGGCCTACCGCCAGCTGAGCCTGCTGCTGCGACGTCCTCCGGGTCGCGAGGCCTTTCCCGGCGACATCTTTTACGTGCACTCCCGGCTGCTGGAACGCGCAACCCATCTGCGGGAAGAACTGGGCGGCGGCACGCTCACGGCCCTGCCCATTGCCGAAACCGAGGCACAAAACATATCCGCCTACATTCCCACCAACCTGATCTCCATTACCGACGGCCAGATCTACCTCTCCCCGGAACTCTTCCAGAAAGGGGTGCTCCCGGCCGTGGACGTGGGCAAGTCGGTCTCCCGGGTGGGCGGCAAGGCACAGCTTCCGGCCTATCACAAGGTGGCCGGAGCGTTGCGCCTATCCTATACGCAATTTCAGGAGTTGGAGTCCTTTGCCCGCTTCGGCACCCGGTTGGACGACCTTACCCGTCGAACCCTCGAACACGGTCGCCGGGTACGGGCGGTGCTCAGGCAGCCGGAATTGCTCACCATGTCGGCCGGTGAACAGATTGCCGTGCTGTTTGCCGTTTCCAAGGGACTTATGGATGAGGTCCCCGAGGTACGCATGCAGGAGGCCGAAACCGCCATCCTCGAATCGGTGACGGCCGGCATCCCCGACATTGAAGAGGCCATAACTAGGGCCGGCGACGATGATCCGGTGTGGGACCGGTTGATACAACTCATCTCAACGGCCATCGGTCCGTTCAAGGAGGCGTATGCCGACGCTGGAGACATTGGGCCGCAGAATCCGGACCGCCCATGAACTGTTGAGCGTGGTCAAGACCATGAAGAGCCTGGCCGCCGTCAATATCCGTCAGTTCGAGCGGGCGGTGGCGTCCCTGGAGCAATACCGCCGCGTGGTGGACATGGGATGGTCCGTGTTTCTCAGAATGGGGCGCCCCATGCTCCAGCGGTCCCGAAACGATGTAGACGTCTGTATGGTGGTGGGGTCCGATCAAGGCATGTGTGGTCAGTTCAATGAATCCCTTTGGCCATTTGTTCTCGAACAGGTGGCAAAGACGGAGTCGGCCAACGGACGGAAATGGAGATACTGGAGTGTGGGTGAAAAAGTGCGGGGCATCATAGAAGATGCGGGGGTGGTCCATGACGTACACTTGTCGCCCCCGGGGAGCTTGAATGCCGTCAACCGGAAAATTCACGAAATAGTCCTGGCAATCGAAAAGTGGTGGTCGGCCAAAAAGATGGAAACGTTCTTCATCTGCCACCATGTACTTGGCGCACAGGGGGGATACGCACCCGTGTTCCAGCGGGTTCTGCCTCTCGATGAAACCTGGGCTGAAGAACACAGGCGCACAACCTGGCCGGGACGCTGCCTGCCCATGCTGAGCGCCTCACGGGAAACGATGTTCGCCCATCTCTTCAGGCAATATCTGTTTATCTTCCTTTACAGGGCGCTCACCCAGTCCCTGGCGAGCGAGAACGCAGCCCGGCTCGTGGCCATGCAGGCCGCCGAAAAAAATATTCTGGAAACCCTCGACGACCTTACGGGCCAGTTCCGGGAACAGCGCCAGACCGCCATCACCGCCGAGTTATTGGATATCGTTTCCGGTTTCGAAGCACTCAGCGATGAGGGTTCTTTATAAGGCGCCTCGCTTGCGATCGCGGATGGAGAACATATGGCGCACTGGCTGGCCATGGCGATCGGGCAGGCGATGACGCTCGACGAGTGCCTGTTCCAACCGTTTTATCATCCGGTGATCGAAGAGACGCTGCGGGATGCGTTGCAGGACTGTCTGGCGCAAACCGAGCTGGGATTGCCGAACCCGCCGGGTATGATGCCCGGCGTAACCATGTTTCCGGCGGCTCGGTAGGGACGCGATGCCCGTGCCAAGCCACGGGCAAGTAGCGTATCCCTGAGTTTGGATTTGGAGCTCTCGCAATAGCCATTTTTCCATTCAAAAAGCAATTGCCGTTTTGTTTGCAATGGACTGATTTATCAGATATCATTTTACATTATGCTAAATGTGAGAAGACGTCGACGAGTATCGCTTTCCCCCGCAGGGTGAATTTGTTCTAATGCTAACCCACTGAAATGATAGATTCGCTTTATATTTCATAGGTATGTAAAATCAATGGGTTACAAGTAGAACAAATTTATCCTGCTCTCCCCCGATGTTTGCTTGAAACGGCTCTGCCAACTATGCTATAGCATTCAAGATAATGCTTTTGGACTTCCTCCCTCTGGCCTTGCCAAAAACATTATTTTAAACATTGTATCAACAAACCTCTGATCAATGCGTTTCGCAACCGAAAGCGGTTTTCGTTTTTTAATTTTTAATGAAAAAGGAGCAAACATGAGCAAGGTTATTACAATGATTGGATTGATGGCGATGATGGGTTGCATACTGAATGTTGTGGCAGCACCCGTTTATGCGGCCGACTTGAGCCTGGCCAGTACGTTGGTTGAAAAACTGGGCGTTACCACCGAACAGGCCGAGGGCGGTGCCGGATCAATTTTTAATGTCGTCTCCAACCGTTTGAGCGCCGACGATTTCTCCAAAGTCACCGATGCGCTACCCGAAGTATCATCCCTGCTGTCGAGCAGTTCATCCGATAGTTCGAGCTCGTCGAGCGGTTCGAGTTCCAGCGCCCTGGGCGGACTGACCTCGCTAATGGGCAAGAGCAGCAGCACCAGCAACCTGACATCCGTTGCCAGTCTGGCATCCACCTTCTCCGATTTTGGGCTCGGCAGCGATATGGTCAGCAAGTTCTCGTCCGTTATCCTGGAATATGCCGAATCCAAGGGCGGCAGCGAGATCGCCAGCCTGATCGGTTCCGTCCTCAAATAGTATGGGCCTACAAGGGGGTTGCCCATTAAATGGCTCGTCAAGAGAAAAAGCACCCCCGTGCAAAATTTTTAGACAATTTTGCTTGACGACTAGCTGACCGATTGGCTCAGTACGCTTCGTCTCGCATCCGACCTTTTCAATAGTCCCGATTGCAGATATCCACTATCCATTGAGCCAAAATTCTTCAACACCCTGATACAGATACGGTTAAAGGGTCTTTATCCTTGGGATATAGCATCCAAAAACACGGATATCATGGTGCCGATGTTTTTGCCAGGAGGATGGGAGATCCCCTGCGCCATCCGGGAACGTTCCAACCGGTTCCGCCGCCTTGGCACTCCAAGAAATGAGGAGATAATGCGTATACTGTTCTGGTATTGCGACCGTTTTGCCTGGCATCCGACCCTGAAAACCCTATAAGACGCTCCCGATGCGGCGCCCATGTCTTGTGATCGGTCCCCAAACAACAGAGAATAACCGAAAAGGAGAAAAAGCCTGTTCACCATTTCTCCGCCGCCGTGGCCGGATTCGGCATGCTGCTGCGCGATTCCCGGTTCAAGGGCGATCTCACCTGGGAGGGTGTGAGAATACTGGCGGCCGGGGCAAAGGGCGCGGACGAAGACGGAGACCGGGCGGAAATGATCCGCATGGTGAGGACGTGCCAAATGCTGGCAAAATAGGAATGGAGTAATGGGGTCGGACCAAACGGAATGCTAACCTATCGATAAGTTAGATTAAAAACAGTGTTGCAGTTTGTTTCGCTTTTTTCATGTAACGTATTTCCGGTAAGTGGTTCTATGGGATATCAGTGTGAGAATTTTGTTCTTCTGATGTTGAATCCATGCATAACCTGACGATAGATGTATAGAGGAGGGAGAAAATGAAATTCGAAACGTGGAACCCTTATCTGTCGGGAGCCCTTGCCGGCATCCTGCTGGTGGCTTCGGTGGCCGTGGCCGGCCAGTACTTGGGCGCATCGACCACATTTTCACGCAGTGCGGCATACATAGAAGATAAAGCCGGTGTCGACACCAATCGATTCGACTATTTCACCGCCAAAAAAGGCAAATACGGGCCGGGATCCCTGCCAAACTGGCAGTTGATGTTCGTAATCGGCGTTGTTGCCGGATCCTTCGGCATATCCCTGCTCACCAGCCCTTTCAAGGTAGTACTATCGGGCCACTTTAACTGATTGAACTTATGTATAAAACACTGGACAAATGCCTCTGTCTGAAGTACGGTACAGCAAAACAACTGTACCCAGAGGAGGTGGATCCTATGTTGAGTCCTGTTTTCACGCCGTTCATCAAGAGTTCCCCGATTTCCGTTATGGCCCGCGGCATGGTAGAGCGGGTGCTGAATCCCGAGCAGTTAGACGAATGGTTCGATACCACAGCAAAGGAGCAATACACAAAGGACCTTTTGTTTTCGACCCTTTTTAACCTGATGAGCCAGGTTGTCCAGGGCAGCCAGCGGTCGATTCACGCGGCTTTCCAGACCTCAAAAGAGGATATTACCGTTTCAATCACGTCAATTTACAACAAGTTGAACGGCATGGAACCCAGCACATCGGCAGCGTTGGTCCGATATGCCGCTGAGCAAGTGGAACCAATTATCCAAAAGCTGTTGGGGAAACAGAACTCCCCTTTGCCTGGCAAACGGATCAAGCTGCTTGATGGCAACTGTATCGAAAAAAGTCATCACCGAATCAAAGAGTTGCGGTCCATAGCGGCGGGTCCGCTTCCAGGAAAATCATTGGTTGTGTATGATCCGATGTTACACCTGCCCATCGATGTGTTTCCTTGTGAAGACGGCCATGCACAAGAACGCTCAATGTTGAAAACGGTGCTTGAAACCATTGTTGCCGATGATGTCTGGATTGCCGATCGCAATTTCTGCGTGGTTGAATTCACCTGCGGCATCGATAAGCGGGATGCGTGGTTCATCATCCGGGAGCATGGGAATTATCCTTTCGAGTTAATTGGAAAGGGAAAATATATCGGCAAAATTGAAACCGGAGCGGTATATGAGCAACCCATTCGGGTTCGTGATGAGGCCGGCGAAGAGCACCCCTTCAGGCGGATTCGCGTGAAGCTGAAGGGCGAAACCCGTGATGGAGATACCGAGATCCTCATCATCACGAATCTGTCAAAAAGCGCAGCGAACGCAAAGACAGTCGCGAGGTTGTATCGGGACCGTTGGACCATCGAAACCGCCTTTCAACGTCTCGCTGAATATTTAAATTCTGAAATTAACACCTTGGGCTATCCTCGTGCTGCCCTTTTCGGTTTTTGCGTTGCCCTGGTCGCCTACATCGGCATGTCCGTTGTAAAAGCCGCGCTGGGCAGTGTGCATGGTATCGATTTCATAGATCAAAATGTATCGGGCTATTATGTGGCCAATGAAATCGAAGGCGTCTACCAAGGGATGATGATCGTCATCGACGTTGAGCATTGGGTTGTTTTTCGGGATATGCCAACAGGCGACCTGGTTCGGTTACTTAAGAAACTATCTGGCAACGTAAAATTATCAAAGTACCAAAAGCACCCTCGAGGGCCTAAAAAACCACGGCCAAAGCGAATTGCAATGAAAAATAAACCACATGTCTCAACCGCAAGAATTCTTGCGGAGAGAAAAAAGTAAAAGTACTACCTTGAAAGGGCTGCCCTGCTCACCCATAGCTTCAAGGTGGTGCCGGTGCCGCCCATGTGGTCGGCGCGGTTCGGTGACAACCCCTGGAAGCGGGGTACGGCCGCCTTCCTGGGCGGCGCCATCGCCCTGTTTGGCGTACGCCTGGCCGGTGGGTGCCCGAGCGGTCACGGTTTGAGTGGGTTGTCTCAACTGGCGGTGAGCGGATTCATCGCTCTGGCATTCTTTTTTCTTGCCGGTTTGGTCACGGCCCGGCTGGTCTATGGTCCACGGAAATAGGGAGGTGCTGCCATGAGTCTTGTTTACGGATTGGTTACCGGTCTTCTGTTCGGTATTTTGCTTCAACGGGCCGAGGTGCTGCGTTTCGACAAACAAGTCGGTGCTCTGCGGCTTCAGGATATGACCATCTTCAAATTCATGCTCAGTGCCATCGTGGTCGGTTCCGTGGGGATTTACCTGCTCAAGGATCTGGGCGTCATTCAGCTTAACCTCAAAGCCACCTCCATCGGTGCCCAGGTGCTCGGCGGCAGCCTGTTCGGCATCGGCTGGGCCGTTCTCGGCTATTGCCCCGGAACGGCCGGCGGTGCCCTGGGGGAAGGCCGTATCGACGCCGCCTGGGGGATCGCCGGTATGTTGGCCGGCGCGGCCCTGCACGCGTGGGCCTACCCCTTTCTGAAGGCGTCGATTGTACCCCTTGGGGATTTCGGTAAGATCACTCTGCCTCAGGTGCTGGGTGTCAGCCATTGGGTAGTGATACCGATCTTCGCCATCGTCGTGGGATTCTTTTTCTGGTTGTTCGAGAAAAAAGGGCTGTAGCCGCACCGCAGGTAAGACCGATATTTCTATCATTCCTGTTTTCAGAAGAGGAGGAATTTTATGAGGCGTAAAGTTGACGTGGTTATCATCGGTGCGGGCAGTGCCGGTGTTACCGCGCTTTTCACATTGGCGCGTGCCGGAAAATCATTTGTGCTGATCAACAGTGGCGAAGAGGGATCAACCTGCACACGTGTCGGTTGTATGCCGTCCAAGGCGCTGATCGAGGCGGCTTCACTCCATCATGCGAGGGAACGATTCGATGAATTCGGCTTGCGTGGCGCTCAAGGGGTGATTGTGGATGGACCGGCGGTTCTGGCACGGGTTCGTGCCGTGCGCGATCAGCTTGTGAAAGGCGTGGTCGGCCGTTATCATCAAATCATGGATGATACGCAGTTCATCAGCGGTCACGCACGGATCGTGGCGCCGGATTGCGTCGAGGTCAACGGCGAACGCATAGAGGCTGGTGCCATCATTATCGCGACAGGCTCTTCACCCGTGATTCCTCCTGCCTTTAGTGAACTGGGCGATGCCCTGCTGACAACCGATACCCTGTTCGAGCAGACATCGTTACCACGTTCACTTGCGGTGGTCGGACTGGGGGCCATCGGCTGTGAAATGGGTCAAGCCCTGGCGCGATTGGGTGTGGAGGTTCATGGTTTTGGTGGACGTTTCATCGCCGGTGTGAAAGATCCGGTCGCTGCCGAAAAGGTCATTGAACTCTTCGGACGGGAGATGTCGATTACAATGGGCGCTCGTGTGGTGCCACATCTGGAAAACGGCCAGGTGGTTATTGAGGCCGGTGATCGCAGGTATACGGTGGAGCGCGTGCTGGCCAGCCTCGGACGACGGCCGAATATAGGCGATCTTGGGCTTGAGAATCTCGGAATTGAATTGGATGAGCATGGCATTCCGCCGTTTGACCGCGAAACCCTGCAGATCGGTGATCTACCGGTTTATATCATCGGCGATGCCAATGGCTATCGCCTGATTTTGCACGAATCTGCGGACGAAGGGCAGATCGCTGCACTGAACATCATATATGGCAAACGCCGACCGTTTCCTCGAAGGGTGCGGATGTCGGTGACATTCACCGCGCCGCAAATCGCCTCGGTGGGTGCTCAGCTGAATGAACTGGACGCAGAGACCACTGCGATTGGCAGCGCCAGCGCGCAAATGAACGGCAGGGCGCTGATCAACGGTGACACGGATGGGCTGATCCGCATCTATGCCGACAAACAGAGCGGCCGCCTGCTGGGAGCCTCGCTTGCGATCGCGGATGGAGAACATATGGCGCACTGGCTGGCCATGGCGATCGGGCAGGCGATGACGCTCGACGAGTGCCTGACCCAACCGTTCTATCATCCGGTGATCGAAGAGACGCTGCGGGATGCGTTGCAGGACTGTCTGACGCAAACCGAGCTGGGATTGCCGAATCCGCCGGGTCTGATGCCCGGCGTAACCATGTTGCCGGCGGCTCGGTAGGGACGCGATGCCCGTGCCAAGCCACGGGCACTGCATCCTTGAGTTTGGACTTGGAGATCTCGCGATCGTCATTTTTCCATAATGTGCGGCAACATCTATAATACGTCGTATCAATGATCGGATTGTTGGCGATGATGGGTTAAATGCTGAACGTTGTGGCTGCACCCGTTTGTGCGGCCGACTTGAGTCTGGCCGGTACGTTGGTTGAAAAACTGGGCATTACCACCGAACAGGCAGAGGGCGGCGCCGGATCAATTTTCGATGTCGTCTCCAACGGTTTGAGTGCCGACTATTTCTCCAAGGTCACCGATGCGCTACCCGAAGTATCATCCCTGCTGTCGAGCAGCTCGTCAGCCAGTTCGAGTTCATCGAGCGGTTCGAGTTCCAGCGCCCTGGGCGGACCAACCTCGATCTTTCCATCGAGGCGCCCGGTCATCCCCTGGCCAGGATCTACAAAGAATTTTGACGGCCGGGACTGCCGGCGATCAGTTTACCCGGCGGTCGCGTCCCTGCCACTCTTTCTCGCGCAGCTTGAATTTCTGGATCTTGCCGGTGGCCGTTTTGAGCAGTGGCCCAAACTCAACTGTCTTGGGGGCCTTGAAACGGGCCAGGTTGGCCTTGCAAAAATCGATAATCTCGGCGGCCGTCGGGCTCGATCCCGGCTTGGGCACGATGAAGGCTTTGGGCACCTCGCCCCATTTGGGATCCGGCACCGGCACCACGGCCACTTCCATGACATCCGGATGGCGGTAGAGTACGTTTTCTACCTCGACGGTGGAGATGTTCTCCCCGCCGCTGATGATGATGTCTTTCTTGCGATCCATGATCTGGATGTAGTTGTCCGGATGCATCACCGCCAGGTCGCCGCTATGGAACCAGCCGCCGGCAAAGGCCGTTTCGGTGGCTTCGGGGTCGTTGTAGTAGCCCAGCATGACGTTGTTGCCGCGCATCACGATTTCGCCCATGGTCTGGCCATCGCGGGGCACCGGTTGCATGGTTGCCGGGTTGACCACATCCATGTGCTGGGCAACGATGTAGGGTACGCCCTGGCGGGCCTTGAGCTGGGCCTTCTCATCGTCGGAAAGGCCGTCCCACTGGGGCTGCCACTGGCAGACGCTATGGGGGCCGAAGACCTCGGTCAGGCCATAGGTCTGGGTGATGTTGGCGCCGATACCTTCCATGTTTTGGATCACCGTGGGTGCCGGCGGGGCGCCGGCGGTCATGATCTCCAGCCGTTTTTCCAGGCTCAGCTTGTGTTCGGTGGCGTAGGCGGACATGCTGATCAAAATGGTCGGGGCCGCACACAGGTGGGTGACGCCCTCCTCGGCGACGATCCGGAAAATCTCCTCCGGAACCACCTTGCGCAGGCACACATGGGTGGCGCCCATGGCCGTGATGCCCCAGGTGAAACACCAGCCATTGCAGTGGAACATCGGCAGCGTCCACAGGTAGACCGAGTTGGCTGTGGTGCTGAACTCCAGCTGCTCGCCCAGGGCGTTGAGGTAGGCGCCGCGGTGGTGGTACATGACTCCCTTGGGCAGGCCGGTGGTGCCACTGGTGTAGTTGATGGTGGCCACCTGGCGTTCGTCGTCGACCTCTATTTCCATCGGATCCGGATCGCCTTCCGCCAGGAAGGCCTCGTAATCCGGGCCGTCCAGGGGCGTGTCGGCGCTGATGTCGCAGATGTTGACCACCGTCTGAACCTTTTCCAGCTGGTCCATGGCCGGGGCCACCAGGTCGGCGAATTCATTGTCCACGAAAATGGCCTTGCTGTCCGAATGGTTGATGATGTAGGCCACCTCGTTGGATGAGAGGCGGATATTGATACTCACCAGGGCCGCGCCGATCATGGGCACGGCGTAGTGGGCTTCGAGCATGGGCGGCGTATTGGGGCAGATGAAGGCCACCTTGTCGCCCTTGCCGATGCCCCGTTTCTTGAGCGCGCTGGCCAGCCGGTTGACCCGCTCGAAAAATTCACTGTAGGTGCGCCGGATGTCGCCGTAAACCACTGCCGTTTTGTCGGGAAACACCATGGCGCTGCGGACGATAAACTTTACCGGGCTGAGGATATCGTAGTTGACTGTGGGTTGAGACATCGTCGTATTCCTTTCGGAGAGAAGTTTTACATTTTTACAAGACCATCACATTACCGCCGGGGATGATTACTTGAGTTTTCCCAGCAGTGCACTGGCAATGGTGTTTTTCTGGATTTCGCGGGTGCCTTCGTAGAGTTCGGTGATCTTGGCATCCCGGGCAAAGCGCTCCACTTCGTACTCCTGCATGTAACCGTAGCCGCCGAGCAATTGGATGGCTTCGTCACATACTTCCACGGCGGCCCTGGCCGCGGCCATTTTGGCCATGCTGGTCAGCTTGGGATCGATGCGTCCCTGATCGAAATTCCAGGCAGCCTTGTAGGTCATCAGACGGGCCATCTCGATTTTGGTGGCCATGTCGGCGAGTTTGTGCTGGTTCACCTGAAACTGGGCGATCTTGCGGCCGAACTGCTCCCTGGATTTGATGTAAGCCAGGGCGCGGTCAAAGGCCCCCTGGGCCGTGCCCAGGGCCTGGGCGGCAATCAGGATGCGGCTTTCGTCAAAAAACTCGAGCACCTGGTAAAAGCCCTTGTTCTCCTTGCCGATCAGGTTGCTCGACGGCACCCGTACATCCTTGAAGGTGACCTCGGCGGTGTGCATCATGCGGATGCCCATCTTGGCGCCGACGTCGGTGGTGGAGACACCGGTGCGATCGGCCTCCACCAGGATCAGGCTCATGCCGCGGTAGCCTGGGCTGGCCTCGGGATCGGTCTGGCACAATACACTGTAGAAGCCGGCCAGCGGCCCGCCGTTGGTGATGAAAATTTGTAAACGGTCACGGGGCTATTAGCTGAAGAGAGGCTTAGATCCAACTCACATCAACAGAGATGCCTGCAAAGTAACATTCCAGGCATTCGACTATAAACGGAAATGTGGCTTTATCTCTCAGTCGGCAGGTTTCTTTTACAGACAAGATTCGTTCGACCCAGCGGTTGCCTTTGTCGCTTTGCGTTCCCAGACTACATTTGCGCCATAGCACGCCAAAGCGCAGAGAGCGTTCGGCACGGTTGTTGGTGGGTTCGACGCCATCATGTTCGAGAAAGGTCCACAATGCGTCAATTTCTCGTATTATTTGCCTGGCCAGGCGACCGGCACCGTCGGTGTCGTCTTCAAAAAGGCTGAGGATGAGCAACAAGGAGTTATAAAAACGCTCCCATTTTAAAGGTGGCGGTTTGTTTTTTGAAAATTCGATCAGGGTATTCAAATGTGCCAAGATTAACTTGCCGCCTCGCCTTTCGTTGAGTTTTCTACTCTCGATTAACGCCTTGGCCTTTCGGATCAAATGGGCCAGGCAGGTTTGCCGGCCATGGACCCATTTGCAATAAAGGCGATAACCATCGCTGATCAAGATGCCTTTCCAGTCGGCGATCAGTTCGAGAAAGGCCTGTTTGGATCTTTTCGGATCGATGCGGAAAAAGGCCACCATCGTATTGACCATTACCCAGAGCCATTGCAGATTGTGCTTTTTAAACCAACTGGTTTCATCGATGAAGTTGCACTCACTGCTGCGGGCCACCTGGCCGATACGCTCATAGGTGGAGGCAATGGCCTCGGAAGCGCGGTCGATAACCTTTTGGATCGTGCCGGTGGCGATTTTGATATCAAACACGGAGTGGACCAGTTGCTGCACATTTCTCCGACTCATGGCCTTGATACCACTCAGTTCGGCGATAAACGCACAAAACCGCGGGCCGTAGCCGGTGCTAAACGCCTCCGGAACCTGTGCTTTGACAATCTTGCCGCACCCAGGGCATTGACCTTGGTGCAGAACAAAATGGGTGATGTCCATCTCGATTTCAGGCAATTCGATATGTTGGTGAGTATGAAAGGGTCGCAGATTATCCCAATCCGATGAATGGAGACCGCAACCGCAGCACTCGGGCATCACATTTTGAGTATTGTTGGGCGTTAGCAGCATTTGCCCATGCCCCGGGTGTCCTTTTTGTCCGCCCGGCTTGCGTTCGCCTTTGGGCTTTTCGCGTTTGGGTTTGTTATAGGGCGGATCGGATGAGGGCGGTTTGCTGGAGTTGGTCGAGTTTTGGCGTTTTTGCTTTTCAAGCTTCTCGTTGTTTTTCTCCAGCTTGTCGTTTTGAGTTTTAATCGCCCGCAGCTCATCTTCCAAAGAAACGATGTACTGGCGTACCGGTTCAGCAGTAGCTTGCCAATCGGCATCTGAAATGGGTCTATCGGGCTTCATGAAAAGCACGATAGCATACTAGAAATGGAAAGTCTAGATATTTTTAATTATTTCAATAAGTTATTGATTTTGTATAAAAATATTGAAATTACGAGAGGTTAGCGGAGCGAAAAAAGTGCGCCGGATTGAGCGCCCAATATACCCCGTGAACGCTTACGAAAATTTTGCTGCCGTTGATCACCCAATCGTCGCCATCCTTCACCGCCACCGTATTCAGCGAGGTGATGTCGGAACCATGATCCGGCTCGGTGAAGGCCCCGCAGGAGAGGACGTCACCTTCGGCCACCTTGGGCAGCCAGGTCTCTTTCTGGGCGTCACTGCCGAAATGCAGGATGATTTCGGAAGCAAAGTCGGCCAGAATCAGGCAGGCCCCGACGGTGGAGTCCCCTGCGCACAGTGCTTCGGCGACCAGGATGTTCTCCATGACACCCATCCCCTGGCCGGAGTAGGCTTCGGGAAAATGGATGCCGATGAAACCGAGGTCAGCGGCCTTCTTCCATATTTTTTCGGGATACTGGTGGTTGGCTTCCATCTCGGCGATCAGGTTTTTGTCGAATTCGCCTTTGACAAAGTCCCTGACCGCTTTCTGGATCTGTTGCTGTTCGGTGGTTAGTGCAAACTCCATATTGCCTCCTTTTTTTTTATCGTCCGGACCGGGGATGGGGGAATCACTTTGCAGAGACGGGCTGTCCGGTTGCATGAAAACGCAGGTGAATGTACTGCCTGTACCCTAAGGATCGGGAATTTTATTAATTAAACAAAATTGCTTGTTCTTGCGCCCGTCTTCCGCGTTGCATCAACGGCCACATACTCCCGGTATGCAACCCTTGATGCGCCTTGAAGACGAACACAAGCCCGGCGCAATTACGTCCAATTCATTTCATCCCCGATCCTAATTAACGGGGGGGAAAGATTCAATCGGTCAGCAACCGATTTTCATATTGCCGATTGCCTGATGGGCGGTAATGTTTAAACCTACAAATTTGACGGTCTCATGTTCTAAGGGAGTCACCCGAAAATTAGGGTGACTTCGTGGACATGGATATTTCCCCGAAAGGGGTACGTTGCTTTTCTCCTGCTTTATCGAACCTGCATATCCCCGGTGGCCATAAAGCGTTCATGAAAACTGAACGCTTCGCTCAGGATATGCGGTTCGTGACCGCCCGAGGCCCGGATGGCCTGCTGGTAATAGTCCCATAGTAGGTCGCGATAGTTAGGATGGGCGCAACGCTTGATTACCTGCTCGGCCACCTGGCGAGGGGTCAGGGGACGGGTATCCACCAGCCCGTGCTCAGTGACGACCACGTCCACCGAGTGCTCGCTGTGATCAACGTGGGAGACCATGGGCACGATGGCCGAGATTTTCCCCCCCTTGGCCGTACTGGGGGTAACGATGAACGACAAAGCGCCGTTGCGGATGAAATCGCCGGATCCACCGATGCCGTTCATCAGTTGGGAACCCATCACATGGGTGGAGTTCACCTGACCATAAATGTCGACCTCGATGGCCGTGTTGATGGCGATAACGCCTAATCGTCTGACCACTTCCGGTGAGTTGGATATTTCTACCGGTCGAAGCACGATTTTATCTCGATAGCGGTAAATCTCATTGAAAAAACGGTTTCTGGCTTTGTGTGAAAGCGTCATGGCAGAGCCGGAAGCGGCCCGCACCTTGCCCAGATCAATCAGATCCAGGACGGCATCCTGCAACACCTCTGAATAGATATCAATGTTTTGGAAGAAGTCGTTGTCGATGAATCCGCTCAGTACCGCATTGGCCACATCGCCCACGCCGGACTGCCAGGGCAGGGCAGGAGGCATGCGGTCATGTCGAATTTCGTGGGCGACGAAATCCAGGATGTGTTCGGCGATGCGTTGCGATACCGTTCCCGGCTCATTGAATACGGCACAGCTGTCCTCCTCCCGGCTATAGAGAATAGCCACAACCTTGTTCGGGTCCATCTCGATGGACGGTTTGCCGATACGATCTCCGCTGCGGTAAATGGGAATGGGCATCCGATAGGGCGGATCCTCGGGGATGAAAATATCATGGATTCCCTCCAGTTCGGGGGGCTCCGAAGAGATTTCGATGATGATCTTCTCGGCCTCCTGAACATAGGTCGGCGTATTGCCCACGGACATGGAGGGAATCAGGTGGCCCTTCTCGGTGATGGCGATGGCCTCCACGACAGCCACATGGGCTTTTCCCAAGCCACCGTCGCGAACTTGGGCGGACAACCTTGAAAGATGGTCGTCCTTGAAACGGATCTCACCACGGTTGATTTTCTCACGCATGCCACGGTTGCTCATATAAGGCCGCCGCCAGGCGATCAGGCCGGCTTCGGCCAGAATGCCATCCACGGCATCTCCGGTGGATGCACCGGCAAACAAATTGATTTTGAAACGGTCTCCATCTTTGGCGCGGCGGACCAGCGCCTGGGGAATCAGTTTCGGATAGCCCGCGGTAAAACCGGAAATAAATACATTGGTTCCATTTTGAATGTGGCGACATGCCGTGTCCGGATCAGTGACTTTATCCAGAAGATGTTTCAAGCGAATCCGTTTTTCCAGCATTTTATGCTCCGTTTTATTTTCTTCAGCCAGATCAATGTGAAGTTCACTGTATCATTTCCCGTTTAACGCCTGACGGTTACGGGGTTTGGGGCGCCGCCAGAGTATCCAGGAATAGATCACACCATTGACAACAAGAACAACAGCTCCCAGAAGGAATTGAAAATGCCGGCTAAGCGGCGTTGGATAAAGCAAAGGCGTCAGATATTGCTCAACAACGCCAATTTTATCAATGGCCATACCGGCTTTTAAACGCAACCCGTGCTCAAGCGGGCCCAGCGGGAAAAAACAGCCCGTGAGCATCCCACATGCAGACCAAAGCGCGACGGGGACATGGAATACGATCAAGCGGCGCCATTGGAGCACGCCGAATGCACCAAACAGTGCGAAAATGACAGCGGCAAAATAGACGATCAGGACCAGATCTGCCAATATGCGGTAAACCATCTGCCGTCTTTCCGTTCATCTTTTAATGGGGATACCAACGGACCATCAGATACAGGTGTAGATTTTCGATCTGCCGGTTATCGTGGTCGTTTTCTTGACGTGGCGGAAATGTCGTTTCAGAAAAACCAGCTCATGCTTCAGGATTTGAACAGCCCTTTCCCGGCCCATGGACATCAGCCGGATATAAAAAAGCAGCCGTACCAGTCGGTTTTCAGGAACCTCGTGCTCCATCATCAAAAAAGGCTTTCCCGGCAGGAGGCAGCGCTTGATTTCCTCTATCGTCTTGACCTGCGTTTTGCCTTTCAGTTCATAGAAGGCATGGGAGCAGGTAATGGCGGCAAAGACACCGGTTTTGAACGGCAGCCGGGAACAGTCCGCCTGCACCAGGCAGACCCGAGCGTTGCTCCGCGTCTTTTCGTGGGCCGCCCTGAGCATCCCCGATGAAAAATCGAGCCCCACGACCACGCCCGTGTTTTCCACCCGGGCGGCCAGGGGCCTCAGGGCCGCACCGGTACCGGTACAGATGTCGAGCACGATATCTCCAGGCCCGGCGGCGGTGTGTTCGGCGAGGATATCACGCAAAGCGCCTTGCCCGTCGGTGGCGTGCATGGCGATAAACCGGTCATAGAATTTCGAAAACAGGTCGTAATAGTTGCGTCTGATTTTACCCATGGCGGCAGGTCCCTTCAACAATACGGATATTCCGACTTTTTGCTGGGGATGTCAACCGATACCGCGACGAAAAGGAGATTGCCTCGGGAAGTAGCTCTGCACACCGGTGTGACGATTTCATGTTCACCGAAATGCTGGTGATCGCCTTTTTCCAACCGCCATAACTTCTATAAAGTCATCCATCTCTGGTAGACAACGGCTTTGGAAATTTCCCATTTCTTTTTAGATGAAAAACAGACATATTATTTCCACATCTTGATAAGTTGCTCACATACGCAAAAGTATGTCGGGTGAAAAATATTATGATGCCTTAGGCTGGCGGAAAAAAATAATTCCCCCAGATCGCGCCGGATTTGGGGTCGTCTACAAGGCGCCGCCACCGGTGCATATCGGGAATATGTGCCTGTGGCGGCAACACGGTAGATGGGCACAAAGACAAGCAGGATGGTGGAATTATTTCTTTCCGCCAGCCTTACCTGGAGGCAACGATTTGACTTGGCGGATGGACCATAAGGAATTGCTGAAGAAATATACTGTCTTATTGGAAGAGGTAGAACGATTAACAAAAGAAAATAGCCGCTTGAAAGCTCAACTGGAGCTGCTGACGTCCGAGACCTCCGGGAAGGCTCCTGAAGAAATAAAAAACGTTGAGAAAAAGGCTTGCGACGAATCCATTACGAATAATTTCAAAACAGATGTTGATAATAAGTCGGACTCCAATGCCAAGATTCATCTTTTTATGTCGCTTTTCAAAGGCCGCAGTGATGTTTATGCGAAGCGATGGGAAAGCAAAAACAAAGGCACATCCGGCTATTCACCGGTTTGCCTGAACCAATGGCAGGCAGGAGTGTGCAAAAAACCAAAAATTTCCTGTTCAAAATGTGAAAACAAAGATTATGCGGCCCTGGATGAAAATGCCATTGAAAATCATCTGAGAGGGAACATCGTTGTTGGCGTCTATCCAATGCTACAGGATGAAACATGCCACTTTTTGGCCGTTGATTTTGACGAAACAGACTGGCAAAGTGATATTTCCGTTTTCAGAGATGTCTGTATTGAACTCGCTATTCCCGTTGCCGTTGAGCGGTCACGTTCCGGCAACGGCGGGCATATCTGGTTTTTTTTCGAAACCCCGGTTTCCTCTGCCTTGGCACGTAAATTTGGCACGATTCTGCTTACTACTGCCATGAACAAAAGGCATGCAATACAATTCAAGTCCTATGATCGGCTGTTTCCCAGTCAGGATACTATGCCCAAAGGGGGATTGGGTAATCTGATTGCATTGCCGTTACAAAAAACGGCCAGAGAGAAATCCAATAGTGAGTTTGTCGATGAGCATTTCCAATCCCATGAGGACCAATGGGCGTTCCTATCCACAATCCAAAGAATATCTCAAGGCCGACTTGAAGAGGTTCTTTCCGAGCTTGGCGAAGTTCATGAACTGGGCGTCTTGAAACAGGATGAAGAAGATGGTTCTGAAAAACCATGGGAACCCCCGAAAACCAAAATCGATTTGCAGAGAGATGATTTCCCGAAGTGCATCGAAATCGTCAGAGCAAATATGCTGTTTATCCCAAAAGCGGGTGTCTCCCAAAAAGCGATGAATCGGTTAAAACGGCTCGCGTCCTTTAAAAACCCGATGTTTTACAAACAGCAAGCCATGCGTTTACCGACCTATGGGCATCCACGCGTCATCTCCTGTGCAGATGAAACAAATGCGTACCTGTGTTTGCCAAGAGGATGCGAGACTGAGTTGGTCTCCGAACTGGAAGAATTGGGAATTGAAATTCGGATTTGCGATAAAAGAATTAGTGGGAGAAGGATTGATGTGGAATTCAATGGCCAGCTCCGAGATGAACAATCCTTGGCCCTCAATCACCTGTTGCAGAACGATACCGGAATCCTTTCAGGCACGACAGCATTTGGGAAAACAATTGTGGCGATTAAGCTGATTGCCGAGAAAAAAGTGAATACGCTGATCTTGGTTGATAAGGTCAGCCTATTGTCGCAGTGGAAAGAACGGTTGTCGGAATTCCTGGTTGTGAATGAGCCGTTGCCGGAGCAGCCCGCCACCCAAGCCAAGAAAAGAGGGCGGAAAAAGAAAGTAAGCGTGATCGGCCAATTGGGCTCCGGGAAAAATTCTCTAAGCGGCATTGTTGATATTGCCGTGATGCAATCGCTCAGCCGAAAAGGTGAGGTTAAGGAATGCGTGAAAAATTACGGAATGATCATTGCCGACGAGTGCCACCATGCATCGGCATTCACCTATGAACAAATCTTGAAAACCACCAATGCCAAATACATTTACGGCCTGACGGCAACGCCAACACGAAAAGATGGGCATCATCCGATTCTGTTCATGCATTGCGGCCCCATTCGATATCGGGACAATCCCAAAAAGCAGGCGGAAAACAGGCCGTTTGAGCATTACATCGTTCCCCGTTTCACATCATTGCGGGTTCCGCTGGATATAGACGAACAAGAAGTATCCATCCAGCAATTATATACCGAAATCATGGAAAGCGATTTTCGCAATCAGCAGATTATTGACGATGTGCTGAACAACTATCATCAGGGCAGGAACTGCATTGTACTGACCCTCAGAACCGCCCATGTTGAATGGCTTGCCAAAAGACTGAAGGAAAAAGTACCGAATGTTATCGCTCTGACGGGCGGAATGGGGAGAAAAGCCACTCGGGAAATCTTTCAAGGCATTGCTGACATTCCTGCCGACAGGAATATCATCCTGGTGGCTACCGGTCATTTTATCGGAGAAGGTTTTGACGAACCACGTCTCGACACTCTTTTTTTAGCCATGCCGATATCATGGAAAGGTACCTTGCAGCAATATGCCGGGCGACTCCACCGATTGTACGAGACAAAAAAAAAGGTCAAAATTTACGATTATGTGGATATCCAGGTAAAGATGCTGGAAAAGATGTATCAAAAGCGCCTCAATGGCTACGCTTCCATGGGATACAAGGCCAAAGGCGAGGAGCTGAATGACACACCTTTGGATATTATCTTTGATAAAGATAATTTTCTGCCTGTTTTCAATCAGGATATCAACGCCGCAAAGAGAGAGCTTCTAATTGTAAGTCCGTTCGTCAGAAAAATGCGCACGCTTCAAATGACAAAACACCTGAACGTGGCATTTGACAAGAAGATTCGTGTTTTAATTGTTACCCGTCCTAAGGAAGATTTTAAACCGAGAGATCAGGTCTCCATCCAAAAGACATTGGACCTGTTGACAGATTGCAACGCCAGTGTCGTTTTCAAATCCAATATCCACCAAAAATTTGCAGTTATGGATCAAAGAATCGTGTGGTACGGCAGTATCAATCTGTTGAGCTATGGGAGCGCACAGGAAAGCATCATGCGCATCAAAAGTTCCAATATCGCGAATGAATTGATGAAGAGCGTCGATAGGGAATGATCTGAAGAAGTGGTTCCTAAGTGCATCACACCACCTTCAACCGAGCGCCTTGGTGACCTCGCTGACTATTATGAAACCGGAGTTGCCGTAGCATAACACACATAGTCACACACAAAAAGAAGCGGTAGTGACTATTGAAATTCGACTGGTTCAAGAGTAATTGACAATCATTTGTAATTACACTGATTTTACACTTTTTAACTCATCTAATCAAATATTCACACCCTGCTAATCGAAATTTAACACACAGATCCTAAACAACGTTAATCCTGACGCTTGAGACGTTAGGGTTGACATTTTTCACCGAAAATTTTTCCGAAGACCCGCTGTCGGGGTCATAATCAACATCAATTCAGTACAATTTTGGAAAACCGGACTTCCGTCATCCAACGGTAACGCATGCGTATCTATTGGATTGGAATAAAATTGTTTTTCCATTCAGGACAACCAATGCCCGCTGAAATCATTAGAAAGCCGAAAACAGGAAAGCCGGACAAACTCGAGCAGCTTTACGAGTATCTCGCCAATATTCGTACTGAGAAATTTACCGGTTATATAAGAGTCAATTTCTCTCAAGGCAATATTGGCCGAGTAGAGAAGTTTGAGGAGATTTTAAAAAAATGAGGAGCTTTGCGATTAGACCGATTTTTGTATCTGGAACGAAAGGAAACGAACCGTTTTGTGGGATTTTTTTACTCGTTTAAAGGCCATGCGCTTCTCAGCTTTGATTGTTCTCATAACCTTTATGGTTGCGGGTTGTGCGGCAACCGTATCCGATATCAGTCCCGTTTCTGGATTCCGGGATATCGCATGGAACACGCCGCTTGAAAGCATACCTAATTTAACCATCATTCCCAGGGGGAATGGGCGATGGAAATGGGCTACGCGTGAACCCGAAAAACTCAAATTCGGTGATGTCGACGTCGATAATCTCGAGTACATTTTTGTCGATGATGCATTTTCAGGCGTCGATATCCAATTCTCGGGTTATGAGAACCTTGGTCGTCTGATCAGACAGCTGGAATCGGTTTTTGGGCCCCCGACGATAAAAAACAAAAAAATGAAAATGCTGGCCTGGAAAATGGAAGGGACTACGATCATGTTGCGTTATTATGGTAGGCCAAATGCCGGCAGTCTAAAATATACACTAGATCAAGTAATGAATGATTGATTTTTAAAATCAATGTTGATTTTGCCATAAAATATTACCGGATAATAGACATAATGAGAAAGATCGCCATTGCTTTAATTGCTGTTTTTGTACTTACGAGTAATGCTTTTGCCGATTTCGATTATGGTCTACCAAGTTCTCTGGCTCTCTCCATTTATAACACGGAAACCGGCGTGGAAACCGGTTATGATCTGGGTGTGGGAGTGGATCTTACCCAAAAAGAAGTGGTACTCTATTCCGGCGTCAATGTTAGCGATCTTGATTCAACTGTGGCGCTTTACAGTGCCGAATGCGATTATGTAACTAACGCCTGGGCTTGGATGGGAGTAACTTCGGAGAATCCGCTAACAGTCGTGGATACATATGCCTTTCAGAGCCTTGTTATGGGAATATTTAATCTTGGATACGACAACATGTCTTCTCCGGTATCAATTCAAACGAGTAACAATAATAGCGCCTCTACAATCTTTGGTACGAATGGTTCTTATGGTGGCCTTACTACTGAAATTGGATATATGCCAAGCCTGAGCAGTCTTGCCACCGATGGTTACGTTGACATCTATCTTTACGAGTATGATTTTTTTGATTCAGTCGGAACTGACTACGTCGCCGTTATTACCATTTACGGCACCAGCATGCATGGTCACAGCGCTGGTGATGTGGTGCTCAACAGGAACATCGACAAGGACCCGGTTGCCAATGCCGGTGACGATCAGAGTGTTGACGAGGAAGCTCTGGTGACCCTCGACGGCAGCGGCTCCAGTGATCCCGAGGACGGCGACAACCTCACGTATGCGTGGGTACGCAAAGACAACGAGTCGGTCAGTGTTGCTCTGTCCGACGCCACGGCGGTCAGCTCGACGTTTACGGCGCCGGCAGTCGGTGCCGACGGCGCAGAGTTGATTTTCGGCCTGACGGTAACGGACACCGCCGGGAATACCTCCGAGGAAGATACGGTAACGGTAACGGTCAACAACGTCAACCAGGTGCCGACGGCCGATGCAGGAGCCGACCAGAGCGTTTCCGGGGGGGCGAGGGTGACGCTGGACGGCAGCGACTCCACGGATCCGGATGACGGTGATGTGCTGACCTATGCCTGGGTACGCCAGGACAGCGAATCGGTCAGCGTGACCCTGTCCGACGCCACTGTGGTCAAGCCGACGTTCACGGCGCCGACAGTCGGTGCCGAGGGCGCGGTGTTGATCTTCGGGCTGACGGTAACGGACGGTTCCGGCGCCAGCGATGAAGATACGGTCCAAGTGACAATCACCAACGCCGACCAGGCACCGACTGCCGATGCGGGTACCGATCAGAGTGTTTCCGAGGGGGACAGTGTAACCTTAGACGGCAGCGGTTCCGATGATGCCGAAGACGGCGACAATTTGACCTATGCCTGGGTGCGTAAGGATGGCGAATCAGTCGCGGTGACCCTGTCCGACGCCACCGCGGTCAAGCCGACGTTCACGGCGCCGGCAGTCGGTGCCGAGGGCGCGGTGTTGATCTTCGGCCTGACGGTAACGGACACTTCCGGGAACACCTCCGAGGAAGATACGGTAACCGTAACGGTTGGCGACGTCAACCAGTCACCGACGGCCGATGCGGGAGCCGACCAGAGTGTTGCCGAGGGGGCTTCCGTGACCTTGGACGGCAGCGGCTCCAGTGACCCCGAGGACGGCGACAATTTGACCTATGCCTGGGCGCGCAAGGGCGGCGAAACGGTCGAGGTGACCCTGTCCAGCGCGACGGCGGCGCAGCCGACGTTTACGGCGCCGGCAGTCGAAACCGAGGGAGCGGTATTGATCTTCGGGTTGACGGTAACGGACACTTCCGGGAACACCTCCGAGGAAGATACGATTACCGTGACGGTCACCAACGTCAACCAGTCGCCGACGGCTCATGCGGGAGAGGATCAGGATGTTGCCGAGGGGGCGACGGTGACGCTGGACGGTAGCGGCTCCACGGATCCGGACCAGGCCACTGACACGCTGGTTTATGCGTGGAGCCAGGAGAGCGGCAGCGCGGTGGTTCTGACGGGTGCGTCGACCATGTCACCGACCTTTGTCTCGCCGTCTGTGGATGCCGACGAAACCCTGACGTTCCGCCTGACCGTGACTGACAGTGAGGGTGCGACGGACGAGGGTACGGTTCGTGTGACGATCGGCAACGTGAATCAGTTGCCGACGGCCGATGCGGGAGAGGATCAGGATGTTGCCGAGGGGGCGACGGTGACGCTCGACGGCAGCGGCTCCACGGATCCGGAC
The DNA here is from genome assembly GCF_009689005.1 of Desulfosarcina ovata subsp. ovata. Classification (NCBI taxonomy): domain Bacteria; kingdom Pseudomonadati; phylum Thermodesulfobacteriota; class Desulfobacteria; order Desulfobacterales; family Desulfosarcinaceae; genus Desulfosarcina; species Desulfosarcina ovata. Next base: position 6,862,180 of record NZ_AP021879.1, read on the forward strand.
CAGGCCACTGGAACGCTGGTTTATGCGTGGAGCCAGGAGAGCGGCAGCGCGGTGGTTCTGACGGGTGCGTCGACCATGTCACCGACCTTTGTCTCTCCGTCTGTGGATGCTGACGAAACCCTGACATTCCGCCTGACCGTGACCGACAGTGAGGGTGCGACGGACGAGGATGTGATCGCCGTAACGGTTCGATTCGTAAATCAGCCGCCGGTGGCCATTGCCACGCCGGTATCCCAGAACGTCAACGCCGAAGAGACGGTGTCCCTGAACGGCAGCAGTTCCACCGATCCGGACAGCGGCGATTCGATCGCTGGTTACGCCTGGGAACAGATTGGCGGCAGCCCAGATGTGACGCTGCTTCCGTCGGCCGCAGCCGAATTGGTGACGTTTTCGGCGCCGTCCACGAACGCTACCCTGACGTTCCGCCTGACCGTGACCGACAACCACGGCGGGAGCCACGCGGCGACCTGCGAAGTCAACGTCTCCACGGGCGATAACCAGCCGCCGGTGCCCGACGCCGGGGAAGAACAGACTGTTTTGGAGCAAACCGTCGTTACCCTGGACGCCAGCGGCACCACTGATCCGGACGGTGCAGACGATATCATCGGCTATCAATGGGAGCAGCTGAACCCGACAGAGGCAACCACCGTCGTGCTTTCGGACATCAATGCCATCCAACCGACCTTCACGGCGCCTGCCGTCGGCCAGGACATCCAACTGACCTTTCGGCTGACGGTAACGGATAGTGCCGGTTTCACGCCGACAGATACAGTTACTGTGACGGTCACCAACATCAACCATGCGCCGACGGCCGATGCGGGCGCAGACAAGAGCGTTGCCGAGGGGGCGACGGTGACGCTGGATGGCAGCGGTTCCACGGATCCGGATGGTAGTGATACGCTGACCTATGCGTGGGTACGCCAGGATAGCGAAGCGGTCAGCGTCACTTTGTCCAGTGCCACGGTGGCCCGACCGACGTTTACGGCTCCGGCCGTCGATGCAGACGGCGCCGTGCTGATTTTTGGCCTGACGGTAACTGACGGTTCCGGTGCAAGCGCCGAGGATACGGTAACCGTGACGATTACCAACATCAACCAGGCGCCAACGGCCGATGCGGGTAACGACCAGCGCGTTGCCGAAGGCGAGACTGTGATCCTGGACGGCAGCGCTTCGAGCGACCCAGACAAAGGAGAGAGCCTCTCCTACCTGTGGACCCAGGTCGTCAGCGAGCAAGATCCTGCCGAAGTGGAAGATGGGGTCACGATTACCGTCGACGAGGAGAATCCGGCCAAGGCGACCTTTACCGCCCCGGAAGTGGATGCCGATGCGGAACTGACTTTTATGCTGACAGTGGCCGATGCGGGGGGCTTTGCGAGCGTCGACTTCCTTGTGGTGACCGTCGAATTTGTCAACCAGAACCCGGTGATCGCCTCGATCGACGCGCCTTCTTCCGTTACCGCAGGAGAGACGGTTTGGCTGAGCGCCGGCGCCGCGGATCCGGACATCGGCGACACGCTCACCTATCAATGGAAACAGGTGGTCAGTGAAGCGGACCCAATAGAAGTGGAAGATGGCGTGGTTATTACTGTGGATGAGGCAAATCCAAACCAGACCTCTTTCCAGGCGCCGGCAACAAGTCTGTTGACCCTGCTGCTTACCGTCACCGACAGCCATGGCGGCAGCGCGATGGCGACCTGTGTGATCGATGTCCTGAATCCGCCAACCGCCGATGCGGGCGATGCTCAAACGGTTTACGAAAGACGGACGGTCACTCTCGACGCAAGCGGGTCCGATGATGTCGACACGGGAGACAGCCTGACCTACCTCTGGGAGGAGACCACCGCCGCGGGGATCGCTTTGAGCGGCGCATCCGGCGAGTTCGCCACCTTCCAGGCCCCGGCTTTGAGCGTGGACCGTCTCACGCTGACCTTCAGGTTGACGGTGACCGATTCGGCCGGTTTATCAGCCACCGACACGGTCGCCATCACCGTCTTGAACAACCACGCACCGGGTTCGCCCAGCGTCAATACCCCCAAGGATGGCAGTGAGGTCGATACCCCGAGTCCCGTTATTTCGGTCAACAATGCGGTCGACGCGGACAATGAAAGCGATGAATCTTTAGCGGCATTGACCTACGACTTCGAGGTGTATGACGACAAGGATATCGAGAACCTGGTCCAGAGCGCGGTGGCGATTGTCGAGGGGACGGCGACCACATTCTGGATACCGGACGAAGAACTCGGTGAGAACACCACTTACTACTGGCGCGCCAGGGCCTGCGACAGCACCGAAGAATGCGGCGACTGGATGACGACGGCCCACTTTTTCGTGAACGCCGTCGAGGAGCCGCCGGGCCGGCCGGTGGTTTCGTCGCCAACCGACGGCGACAGCGTGGCCACGGCCACCCCCACCCTGGAGATAACCAACGCCAGCGATCCGGACGGGGACGATCTCATTTATGGGTTCCGCGTCTATACCGGCAGCGATGTCGGCGTGAATGACTATTATTTATCGAGCGAGGCGGAAGAAATCGTCTACGATGAAGGCACCAGCGCTTGGACCGTAAGCGGAACGCTGGACGAAGACACGATCTACTGGTGGCGGGCGAGGGCCATCGACGACACCGGCATGACCGGTGAATGGACCGATGCCGTCAGGTTCGAGGTCAATGCAACCAACGCCGCACCGACGGCACCGCTGCTGCGCTCGACGGACGACGGTTCCGCCATCGCTACGCTGACCCCGGACCTGGAGATAGAAAATGCCGTCGATACCGACGGGGATGAACTGGTCTACCAGTTCGAACTGGATACCGTCGATACTTACGACAGCAAGAATTTAATCCAGTCGGGAGATATCGCGGAGGCCGGCGGTGGCATCACTGCATGGCAGCCGGGAACGCTGGACGACAACACGACCTATTACTGGCGGGTTCGTGCCCACGACGGGACGGCCTCCAGCAGTTGGAGCGAGGGTACCTTTTTCGTCAACCTGGAAAACGATGCGCCAGGAATCCCCGTGGTTTACAGCCCGGTTGACGGAGGCAGCGTCGATACCCTGGGGCCCACCTTCGTCGTGAAAACGGCTACCGACGTGGATGATGACGATGCCGGTCTGACTTACGATTTCGAACTCTACACAGCAGACAATCTCGACCAGACCATTGCGGAAAGGAGCGGCCTCGCCCTGGCGGACAGCGCAGCCGGTCAGGTCTCCTGGACGGCGAACGGTGTCGAGGAGATCGAAAACGGCGGCGGTTATGCCTGGCGCGCCCGGGCCTGCGACGATGAAACCTGTGGCCAGTGGTGCGACTATGCAGGATTCACGGTGGATGCCAACACCTATCGCCCCACCGATCCGGTGATCAATCAGCCCTATGACGGCGGCACAGTGAACACGCTTTATCCGGAACTCAGCGTGATCAACGCCACCGACGCCGACAGTGAAGCGATCCGCATAGAATTTGAACTTTATGCCGATGCGGCGTTGACCGCGTTCATCGCGCAATTCGAGACCGGCCAGGCCGACGACGCGCTGATCACCGCCTGGTCGATGGAGAGTGCCCTGGCCGACGGCGGCACCTATTACTGGCGCGCCAGGGCCAACGACGGCGAAAAAACCAGCGACTGGACCGCAACGGCCAGTTTTCTCGTGGATCTGGATGCCACTGTTTGGAAAACAGACTTGGTCGCCCGGCAGACCGTGTTTGCCGCCGACGAGGAAACCGTCGAAATCGTGGTCGAAGATAACGGTAGCAATCTGGATGGCCTGCGGGTGGTGATCGATGCACAGACGCTGACGACGATCTGCGGCGACGAATGCGAGGATTATAGTCTCACCGTAAAAGTCAGCGAAGTGGCCGATCCACCGAATCTGCCCGACGGCGCCATCGGTATCGGTGCCGCCATCGAGTTCGATCCGTCGGACATCAATTTCGATCCGCCGGTGACGGTCTATATCCCCTATAGTCAGGAAGCCCTTGACAGCGCCGGGCTGACCGCCGATCAACTGATCGTCTACTGGTACGACGACGGTCAGTGGACGGCCATCGACGGCGTCGAACTGGATGAGGCGAACCAGTGGCTCGTCTGCGAGCTGGACCACTTCTCCCTCTACGCCGTGGGGGGAGACGCTTCAAACGAGAGCGAAGTCAGCAGCAGCGGTAGTGGTGGTGGCGGTGGAGGCGGCGGGGGTTGTTTTATCGGCAGCATGGACGTTTCGGGCCGGCCCTGCCTGTCATCGCTGGTGTTGGCCCTGCTCGCCGGAATCGCAATTTTTGGAATCACTCATCAAAAGAAAATTAACTGACATAAAACATAGCTTTAATAATCGCCTAATAAACGGCGCGTAAAAAGCAATCAGTTCGAACGTCACAAGTTAGCATAAAAATCGTTCGTGGTCCTTTGCTGACTCGTCAGAGTACCAGAAAGCCCGAGTAACGTGAAGTCAACGTTTCTCGGGCTTTTTTTATCTACCAATACCCACCCAAACAAAGGAGGTGAAAAAGACGACGCGATTAATTCGATTCCGTTCCTTTCATTCATGAAGTAAAATTAAAGAACTCACAAACCTCCAGAAAAAGCCAAACTCCGGGTGACCGGAGGACGGAAAGATACGGGTCCTAAGCACGATAAATAAAACCGCGCAAAGATATTTGATCCAGTAAACTCATGTTAGATACTTGGATAAAAAAATTAGCGTTAGGTCATAGAAGCGTTGCAAAGGATGGCTGATCCGCCTGGAAAAAAACAGTTATTTTTTTTGGAGGAAAAATTGAAAAAACTTATTACGATATTAGCAACTGCTTTGGTTGTATTTGCCGGGGCCGGCAACGCGATGGCAAATTTTACTATAGATACTTCCGCGGGACAAAGTACTCTTGCGCTATCGATTTACACCGATACGGTGGAGATTGGATATGAACTTGGATATGACGTAGACCTGACATTGGCACAAGCGGACGGAACAATTTTGGCCACTGGCATTGATGTCTCCGACACCAGTTCCACAGTGGCAATCTATAGCGCCGAAACTGACTATGCATCCTTCGCCAACGCCTTTGCAGGTGTTACTGCTACAACGAAACCTACCGGTATTGATGCCTTAGCTTTCGTAAGCGTTGTACAGTCAATCTACAATAGTGGATATGAAAACTTGTCCGGTCCCGTAACGATCGACTCACCTTTGAGCGACAACAGTTCTGCAGCAAAACTTCTTGGTACGACCGGCTATTATGCTGGTTTAATTTACGATACCGGGTTTATGCCTACCTTGTCCGGCATCGATACTGATGGTTATATCGATATTTACATTTACAACTATGCATATGGGTCTGAAAGCGTGGTTACTGATACTGATTGGGAAGCGATTATTACCATCTATGGCGCGGGCAACATCGACGGCTATTCGGCTGGCGATGTCGTGTTGAATGCCACTCACAACACGGTTCCGGTTCCCGCTGCCGTCTGGCTGCTTAGCTCTGGACTGATCGGGCTTGTCGGTATTCGCAGAAAGAACAGCTAAACAGTATCAATGGCTAAATCGCGATTAAAATGATTCACGAACCAACAAGAAAACAAAGAGGAGAAAGAAATGTTTAAAAAAGTCGTTAAAGGCGCTCTGATCGGCGCGGCAGCCTTCATGATCGCTGCCCCGGCTCAGGCCACGATCGAAATCCATCTTTTCGGTGCCTCTGCACAGTACAAGTTTTGGACCTCGGCCGCACCCGAATTTTTGGCAAGCCCAAGTGGTGCCGACTGCCAAGGAATTGTTCAGCATGCGCTCAAAGAGGATGTTACAGATACCGATACGCTGATCAATCCTGACGGTGCCACTCCGGTAGATACCCGTGACGCAGGCGCCGCCCAGGGTTTTGACTGCCAGGGTACCGGTGAGCATGTGGTCATCACTTACACCACCTTCGCTTCCATCGCAGGGATTCAGGCCGTGAAAGGCTCCACCGCCTTCGATAATTGCGCCAACGGCGAAGCTGCCGTTCCTGACTGGGACAACTCGGATGGTGATAATGCCAGCATTACTTGGGGGACGTACCCTGCTGCTGCCGGAACCGTTGACGACCTGACCTGCAAGGACATTACAATCGGCGCCTCGGATGTTGCCGGCGAAACCTTCGGCCAGGAATCCCATGGCGAGCTGTATGGTCCCGATACCTCCGGAGGATGGTACGATTCCTATGCCAATCCAGAGGACACCACTGGTTTGGATAACTGCCAGCCGATCATCGTGCCGTTCTCCTTTTATGCTCATAAGGACACCGCCATCAACAGCACTGTCGATCTCGAAGCGCTGTACGCTGGCGTCTGCGATCCGGAACTGTTCGGCTGGTGGGACACAACCATTCTTCCGGGCAGCATTACCGGTAACATGACCCGGCTCATGGCTACCCTTATATTTGCAGGCCATATTAATAACTGGGCAGACTTTGGTTATTCCGCCCAGGCGATTACCGCCTGCATGCGTCACGCCGGTTCTGGGACGCATGCCACTCTGGATGCCGATGTTTTTCGTGGCGACGCCGTGTTGGCGAAAACGGAAGTGTTGCCAGGCTCATTCGCATATATGGGGGGGGCTACACCCGTCGTTTACTTCAACAAAGGCTCTTCGGATATGATGTCCTGCATCGATACTGTTGGCGCCGGTGCCGTTGGCTACGCTGATTCTGATAAAAACGGTGGCGCTCCGGATGGCTCTGATAAAAATACAAATATCGTACGTTTGACCTACATGGGCGCTGACGGCAACGCTCATTGGGTAAAATACGGCGTCTATGACTTTTGGTCAGCCCAGTGGCTCTATTGGGATGAAAATGAGAGCACGGAAGTAAAAGAAAAAATCGCAGAATTGTGCGCCTATGCTTCCGAAGGTGACAACATCCCCTGCAGTAGAAAAGAGTTCTGGGTCGCCGGTGGTGACATGCGCGTTTACAAGGCCGATGATTTTACATGGCCCAAGAAAACCGGTAATTACGCTCCGTAAATTCTAACCTCGCAAAATTAAAAAAGTGATGGGCGGATCTTTTTTTCAAGACCCGCCCTCTTTTTTTTTTACTCCAGAGCTTTTCTTACTACCCTCCCAGAAAGGCCAATACTAATTTTTTTTGTTCTGTCGATTGCTAATCGATCGCTAACACGCCAGATATATAAACATCTATTCGTCATAATCAGACTGCAACGATACCATTCTGCTGCTGCCTGTTCAACACTGGTAAAAACCGAACAATACAGGAGAAAAACATCGATGATGGGAATTATGATGTGCAAACGTAATATTCAATTGGGGAGAACGATTATAGCCGGTGCCCTGGCACTCAGCATGCTATACGGGTGCACTACGACATCCACATCAGTAAAAAGAATAAACGCAGGGGATGCGGTCTTAGTAGATTACACATGTCGCATAGAAAATGGCGACATTCTGGCTTCCACGCAAGAACAAATAGTCTTCGAAAAAGAGGCGCAGGTATCGCACGCCTTTGTACCGATGAAAAGTTATGGATCCATTCCCTTGATGGTCAATCGTGAGATGAAAAAAACCGGAAAACCGATTACTCGCGGTCTGCAAGAGGAGATCAGCTATCGCCTTGGAAAACAGCTTATTGGCCAAGCATATGACCAGATCCTGCATTTGGCCGTTGCATCCGAAGCGATCGAAAACCTGCCGAAAATGGAAAGATATCTGCAAATCGCTAAGATCATACGGAGGCCGAAGCAGCGCGACATGCCGAAAGCTGATTTCATCAAGGTTGCTGGAAAGGAACCGAAAGTCGGAGAAATCCTGTTTGAAGACAGATCACTTCAATGGAGGGTCATGGACGTACAGAAAGACAGCGTGACGATACGCTATCTGGCTGAAGAAGGCCAGAGGATAACCCTTCCATCTTTTGGCGAAGCGATTGTCCGGGAAAAGGATGATCATTATAACCTAGAGATTCAGGGGCGTCCGGGAAGTTTGATACGGGTCGGCCCTTATATCGGACGAATCGTGGACATTACCAATAAACTATTTATCATAGATTTCGAGCATCCCTTCGGTGGACGCGAACTATCCTGCGAAGTGACCGTAAAGAAAGAAAACGATCATGCCGCGCTCGACTTGGAATCGGATTCTAAAAAAGAATAACCTGTAAACGGGTAAACGGTTAAGGAGAAAAAAGCCCATGGATAGTATCGCAGGTGTACGGAAATTTTCGTTATTTATACTTCTTATTGGTTTAAGCATGATCGGCAGCGGCGCTGCCGCGATTGTTGCAGAGGCCGAGCCGGCGGTTGCTCCCAAAGAGGTGATGGTCAGCGATTATGAGCAATTTCAGACAATGCTTAAACAATCCATTGAAGAAGCAGAAGAAAAAGGTCAGAAGGAAATTTTTATTGAGCTGAAGGAAGATCCGAATATAGTTCAACCGGCGGATATGGTGGAGGTGGACTACACGGTCGTCGATCAACAGGGGCAAGTGGTCTACTCCACTAAAGAAGAAATGTTTGCGCGAATGGACGAAAGGTATGCCGATTTGTTTGGACAGTCTGGAAAGGCAACCGGCGCGGAAACTGTGTTGGCAGGCTTTGCAGGGCTTTTTCCAGGTATCGGTCATGCTGTCCTGGGTATGCATTCGGGAGAGAGGAAGAAAACTGAGGTTACTCCAGAAAAAGGATTCGGTGCCAGAGAGGAAAAAAAGGTGAAGGCCTATTCGCGGCGACGGGTGCTGCCGAAAATTGCCAGATTGACCGTAAACAGCTACCTGGAAAACTTCAAAAGTGCGCCGGAGACTGGAAAAGCGGTCAATTTTTCCACATACTTCCCATCCCGGGTCACCGGTGTGCAGAACGGGATCGTCACTCTGGAAAGCATGGCCGCAGATGGCAAGACCTACCAGGACGATTTCGGCGCAGCTACGGTTTCGGTTCAAGAAGATAGTGTCCTGATCACCCTAGAACCGTTGATTGGAGCGATTTTCGACGCAGAGGGAAAGCGGGGGGTTATCACTAAGAAAGATGCAGATCATTTTTATGTGGACTACAATCATCCGCTGGCCGGTACGAATCTGATTTTTGATGTTGCGGTTCACCGCCTTCAAAAATTCAGTGAGTTCGAGAAAATCCAAATTCCCTGGAATATAGATAACAACACGGCCATGGCGCTTGCCGAACAGGAGAACAAACCGGTGGTATTGGTGCTTTACGCCGAATGGTGCCATTGGAGTCAGCGATTGCTTACCAATACGTTCCGGGACCCGCGCATCAAACGGTTCCATGATCGATTCGTTTGGCTGAAGATCGATTCCGATAAAGAGCAGGTGTATAAAGAAATCTTCGGTCAAGAGAATTATCCCATGATCGTCCTGATGAATAGTCAGGGAGACATCCTGGAAAAAATAGGCGGTTTCCAGGACGGCGGCACGCTTGCTTTGTATCTGGAGAACATACTGACGGGGAAGACTCTTGCGAAAGCCATCGTTCATGCCAAGCAGCAATCTACTGCTTCATCGCAGCATTGCAAGTCCGCGGACTAATGTTTGCTGGCAAGGTTGCCGCATGTGAAACCCATTTTGAAAATATGGTCGCAGGCATGGCCAGCTCCTACAAGAAAACGATGTATATCCATTGTCAGATCTGTAGGAACGGACCATGCCCGCGAAAAACTGAAAGCAAACCCAAATACTTTTACCTTGTGAGTATTTGCCGGTTCTGCAGGTTCGATTGGTTTCTCTTGTAAGGTGAATCCGGTCAGCCTGGAAATACTTTCCGACAGGGCGAATGATTAAAATATAAACCTGTTTCACATCGAATTGCGGAGAGATATGACGAAGACCCATTCAACGTGGCGGCTCGGTAGTTTCTGTCGGAAATTCTTATTCAGCTGGTTTAGTGGCTTTCTGGTGATTCTCATCCTTTGCATCAGTCGTCCCGGATGGGCTCAATCAGAGGAGGATATGGCCCGGTTCGACATCAAGGCCTTCGAGATCACCGGCAACACCATCTTTTCCGAATCAACGCTGCTGGACGCATTGCGCCAATACCAGGGAGGCGACAAAACCGCTGAAGATGTGGAAAAGGCCCGCGCTGCCCTGGAACGCTACTACCACCAGAAAGGATACCCCACCGCCCTGGCCAATATCCCAGAACAGACCGTGGAAGGCGGCATTATCCGCCTAGAGGTGATCGAGAGCAAGATCCGGCGGGTACGCATCACCGGCAACCGCTTTTTCACCATGGAGAAGATCTTGAACGCCCTGCCCACCTTCCAGGAAGGAAAAATTCTATATGTTCCCAACGTGCAGACCGAATTGGCCGAACTGAACCGCAACCCGGACCTCAAGGTGGCGCCGGTGCTCATGCCGGGCAAGGAACTGGGCACCATCGATGTGGAGCTCAAGGTCAAGGACAAGCTACCCCTGCACGGCAGCCTGGAACTCAACAACCGCAACACCCACGCCACCACGGAACTGCGGCTCAACGGCATGCTGCGCTACGACAATTTGTGGCAGAAGGACCATACCATATCCGTTCAGTTTCAAACCTCACCCCAGGACACTCAGGAGGTAGAACTCTTTTCCGGCTCCTATGTGTGGCCATCCTTTTTCGGTAAAGATAACATGAGTGTGCTTTACGGGGTGATATCGGACAGCGATACGGCCTTCGGGGGGGACTTTACCGTGGTCGGAAAAGGGGCCATCGTCGGATTTCGCGAGATCATCCCCCTAACCGGCATCGGTGATTATGCGCACAACCTGTCTTTGGGCGTGGATTACAAAGATTTCGATGAAGATCAACAGTTCGGTGAGGAATCCGAAACCGTCCCCGTCAGTTACCTTCCGCTCAGCCTTTCCTACAGTTCCTCTTTGAAGGGGGAGACCGGTGTCACCCGTTTCAACCTCGGATTGGGCCTGGCATTAAGGGGGCTGGTGAGCGACGAGAGTGAATTCGAATACAAGCGCTACAATGCCCGGGGTAACTACGTGGTCTTGAGCGCGGGGCTGGAACGGGCCCAGAACCTTCCCGGCGGCATGAGCCTGCAGGTCAAGGCCAACGGGCAACTTGCCGATCAGCCGTTGATTTCCAACGAACAGTTCACCGCCGGCGGCATGATGAGCGTTCACGGATTCAGGGAGAGCGAAGCCAGCGGAGACAACGGGGTACTCGGCAACGCCGTTCTGAACAGCCCGGATCTGGCCGGCCCTTTTATTGCCGATAGCCGGTTTAAGATCAACCTCAAGGCCTTTTACGATGTGGCCTATCTGTCCAAAATCGACCCCCTGCCCGGAGAAGATGGCGAAACCAAATTGCAGGGGGCGGGTGCCGGTCTGCGGCTGGCCTGGGACAACCAATTCGAAGCCGTGGTGGATTGGGGCATGGCACTGGAATCCACCGCGGATACCGATTATGGGGATCATGTGGTCCATTTTTTAACCAAATTTCAGTTTTGATGAAAGCGATTGTCGATATCAATGCGAAAAAGCACCCTCAGCTGAGAAATTAAGCGATGAAACCGTCATTTTTACTGAAGCGGCTGTTGGCTTTCATACTGGCGCTTGACCTGATTATTTTCCCGATGACCCTCGCCGCGCAAAATATTCCCGGTTTTTATGGGTCCTCAGGCACTCTGGTGCAGCCATCGGCCAACCAACTGCCGGTGATCCAGAGTATCGTCAGCAACGTATCCAGTCTGGAGCAAGTGGGGAATAACAAGCTGATCGTTCACCAAACGAATGATAAAGCCGTTCTGGAGTGGAAGTCATTCGACATCGGTGCCAATGCCTGGACCCACTTTGACCAACAGGGCAATACCAATTGGTCGGCCCTCAACCGTATTTACGATCAAAATCCCAGTCAGATCTTCGGGCGACTGACCGCCGATGGAAGCGTTTACCTGATCAACCAGAACGGCATTCTTTTCAGCCAGGGGTCGAGCGTGGATGTGCATGGGCTGGTGGCTTCCTCCTTGAACATCGCTCAGGATGCGTTCGAGGACGATTTGATGACCTTTGCCGCCGAAAATTACCAGGGGGTGGAAGGTTACGACGCATCGGCCGTGGCGGTTTCCAATCACGGAACAATAGAAACGGACAACGACGGTACGGTGATGCTCATCGCATCCACCGTGGAGAACAATGGCACCATTACTGCTCCTTTGGGCACCATCATTTTGGCGGCCGGGTCCGAGGTCGCGGTTACGGAAAATGAAACGACCGGCGGGGAAACCTATACGGTCAGCTATAGCGGATCCGCCACCGACCAAGCCGTTAATTTCGCCGACGGCTCCCTGGATGCATACAGTGGCTATATTGGCATGTTCGGACAAGTGGTCAATCAAGAGGGGCTGGTCAAGGCGGTGACGGCCATCCGCCAGAAGGGCCAGGTCGTGTTAAAAGCCAAGGAGGCACTGGTTCTCGCCGAAGGCAGCCTCACCAGCAGCCCCATATCCGAATCGGATGAAACCGTTACGGAGTCTTCGACTTTTTCGACCGGAAAAATTACCCTGGAAAGCGAAGGCACCATCGACGTTAAGGGATCGATCGTCGCACCGTCCGGCGATATCGTTTTGAGCGGCGATGAGCGGGTGTATCTGGATTCGAACGCCCTGGTTGACGTCAGCGGCAGTTGGGTGGTTTTGCCGGCCGAAGAGGCGGTGGCCAGTGTTCAGCTCAACAGCGTCGAACTCAAGGACGACTACGCCCAGAAGGACAGCATCCTGCAAGGGCAGACGATTTATTTCAATCTGGTGGAAGGGTCGAGCATCGGCGATGTCTCCGGTACGCTGACCACGGATGAGAAAACCGCCCTAGAGCGCAGCACGGCCGGCGGCAGCATCGAGATTACCTCTGCGAACGGCGACGTCATCGCCCGGTCCGGGTCGACCATCGACTTTTCGGGAGGCGGATGGGTTTATCTCGATGGTGTGACCAATACAACGATTCTGATTTCGGGAACCGATGTCTATACCATTGCGGATGCACCCGATAGTTTGGATTACGACACCATAATCGGCCCCGACAACCTAGTTACCGACACCAATGAACGTTTCGGCATGTCCACATCCTACGACGGTGTCTACCATACCGGGTCAGCCAGTGCCGTCGGAAACTATTTTGAGGGGTATATTCAGGGAGATGATGCCGGTTCGCTGACCGTCATTGCACCGGTCGTGTTGCTCAATGGTACGTTGGACGGATCGGTCACGACCGGCGTCTACCAGACCGAGGATTCCGAGGACAGTGATGAAAACGGTTACCAGAGTACCCTCGGAATTGAACGTCCCGAGGCGGGCCAGCTGATTGTCGGCGGGGCTTACTCCGGCGGCTATTGGGAAGATCGAGACCCGGTGATTACCGCGATTACCATCTCATCGGAGAGCTGCCTGCTGGGAGACGATTTCGATTCGTCCACCCATCTTTCGGAATATTTAGCGAATTATATAGACAATTGGTCCGGCGAATCCATTGTATCGGCTGAGCTTTTAAGCGAATCGGGATTAAACGACATCACCCTATCGGTCCGTGAAAGCGTCGTTGTCGAGGCCGATGCAGTAATCGAGTTGGATTCGACCGGTTCCCTGACGCTGGCCGGACGGCATATCGAACATTATGGCGAAATTATCATTCCCGAGGGCAATGTCAGCCTGGTTCTGTCCAACAACAAGAGTGCCGATGAAGACAGCGATTCGTACGTCGATGCCGAAGCCCTTGGATACGAAAGAATTTATCTGGGCACAGGCAGCCTCATCGACGTCTCCGGGGAGCAAGTCGATTTGACCGAGGTGGCGCAACTGGATGGTGTAGCTTCGGATCCGGGGCAGATCGACGGCGGCACGGTCATCCTGGCGGATTGGACCGATTCTGGTGAGGGTGTGATGGTCATGCCGGAGGCAGCGATCGATGTCAGCGGCGGATGGCGGATCGACGGGGATGGGACAATCAGCGGCGGCAATGCCGGAACGATCGAGATCTCAGGTTCATCGATTTACCTGAATGGTGACCTTTACGCCTACGCACTTTCCGATGCTGATGGGGGCACTCTCGATCTGCATACCGAAGGGATTACCGTGACGGCGGAGACCCAGGTGTCGGCTCTGCCTGAGGATTTCGGGGCCACCGATCCATTGACCGATGATATCGCTGAATTCCTGGCCATTAGCGACGATCAGATCGACATCACGGGGGCTTCGGTGATCAATCTGACGAGCGTGACCGACTTGGTCGTCGAAGACGGAGTGGTTCTGACGCCGTCCACCTTGAGACTGACCGGCCCGGAACTGAGCGCCGACAGCACCGACGAGGAGGATGCGGCGAATTATACCGCGGCTGAGACATCCCTCACGGCAGGTAACGGCGAGGCAATTGTTCGGGTGACGCTTGACGAGGTCGGCGAATCGGCCATCTCCCTTCGTGCAGGAAAGACGTTGAGCAGTTCTAACTGCGAGTACATCCTTCCAAACGAACTGACCGATCAGAATGAACTGGCCACGGTGCGCATTGATGCCGAAACCATCGTGACGGTTGCGCCCCAAGGCACCATCGACATTACTGCTCCGTCCGTGGACATTGCCGGGCAGGTATCGGCCCCGGCAGGCACCATCGAACTTGAGGCCACATCAGCGGATAGCGGCATGGCCTTGACAATCCAGTCTGGTGCGCTGGTTTCAGCTACCGCCGACAACCTGCCGGTCGAGCAAACCCTAACGACTGCGTCGGACGCGGCGTACGAAGCCTTAGACGGTGGAACGATTTCTCTCACTTCAGCCGGAGACCTGATCGTGATGGCGGAGGCCGTCCTGGACGTGTCCGGATCTGAACCGGTGGGTTCCCTGTATCTAACTGCAGATGGTACCTATCAATCCCAAACCGTCGCCGGGGCGCCGGGGACCATTGAGATTACCTACCTCGATGAATTTATACTGGAAGGCGAACTTCGGGGAGAGGCTACGCTGGACAGCATGCACGGCGGGACCCTCTCCGTGTATAAGTCCGCCGTGAACGAGGCTTATGAACTTCAATCTGCAGTGCTTGAGACCTACATCCGGTCCGGATTCGACGACATCACCATGGCTAGTGCCTGCGAATTGATTTTTACTGACGACGTGGACGTGAGTCTCGAGCGTAAACTGACCCTGGACGCTCCGGTAATCTCGACGAGCGGCCAGACTGTTACCCTGACCGCCCCGTGGCTCGTACTGACCAATACCTACCTGCCCGATGACGAGACATCGCCCACTGTGGAGTCCGGTGATTTGAGCCTTTCCGCCGACTGGATCGACGTTGAAGGTGCCGTGACGCTCTCCGGTTTTGCGACTGTAAGCCTGGAGGCCGGTGATGATCTGCGTCTTGAGGATTATTATTACACCACCAGCGATTTGAACGAATGGTGGGGGCTTCTCGAAACCGGGGCGGACATGCTTATTGACGCCGACCGGGTCTATCCTACAACCGCAACCCTTTTTTCCATTGTGACCACAGGCGATGTCACCACCCTGGCAACCACAGCCGATGACTCGACCAATCCGGTCTATTCCGCGTACGGCAGCCTAACCCTGGAGGCCGCCAACATCCAACACAAGGGGCGCTGGTACGCCCCCATGGGCCAACTCGAACTGACCGCTACCGGCGAAGACGGACGCATCTACCTGGACAGCGACAGTGTCCTTTCCGTGTCCGGAGAGACATCGGTCAACTACGGCTTTTTTGACGATGAGGGCATCGTCTGGCAGGTGACGGACAAAAGCGCCACCACAGGTCTATCCACCACGGTCGATGTGGCCCCGGAGACGGCGGTAACTTTGATCGGAGAAGAGGTGATCCTGCAGGATGGTGCCAGTGTAGATATTTCGGGCGGCGGCGAGATTTTTGGGTACCAATGGCTTGCCAGTGTCAATGGCTCCTCGGACCCGCTGGATGGGGTTTCTGTGATTATTCCCGGTTATTCGGATTCTCTCCCTGGCGAGGCCGTCTACCTGGCGGGCAACGAACTGATCGAAGCGGGCGTTTATACGCTTCTCGACGAATCCTACGCTTTCTTGGAAGGAGCGATGATCATTGAGGACCTGGGGACGGTCACAAACGCTTTCAATACGACCCAGTCCGATGACGGTTATGCGGTGAGCACAGGATATACGATTATCGCAGGAACCGATTTCACCGCCTCCCAGCAGCATTTCTACAGTGTTCGTGAAGCTACGGATGTCTTGGCCGAGGGAACTTTCAGCATCGAGCGGATTACCGTTGGCGACGGCGGTGATTTCTCGGTCACGGCCGATACGATCGTGCTCGACGGCACCTTCGAGGCCTCGGCCCTGGACGACAGTTACGAGGGCGGCACACTATCCATGGCCAGCACCAACATTATAATCAGCACGGTTGGTTCCAGTCTGCCCGACGATTTCGCTTACACCAACCAATTACCGGACGATGTGGCGGGAAGCCTGTACATCGATGCGAACGAGATCAGTGACGGCGGCTTTAATGACGTTACGCTCGGCGACGTGAGTCTTACCGAGAGCGTGGTTTTTGAATCTGGTTCTTCCCTGGAGGCGGCCAACATCACCGTCACGGCCACCGACAGTATTGTTGTCGAGGCGGACAGTTCGCTCAGCGCCACTGACGAAGACGGGGGCGTGCTCACGCTCGATTCCTCGGATGGAAGCATAACGGTTGCCGAATCCGCCACCCTTCATGCCACCAATGAAATCGCAATCGATACCTCCGCCATCGACCTTGACGGAGACGTTGTCGTGGACAACAGTCTTTTAAGCCTCCTTGGCGATACAATTGTCATTTCTTCCGATAGCGGCGGCCTGGTGTCCCTGGATGGTTTGATCATCGACGATGAGCTATGGGAAAAAATCAAAGCGATTGACACTATCAATCTGTCCAGCCGATCGGAGATCGACTTCATGGGCGATGTGAACCTGGCGGCCGACGGCATCCTGATCCTGGACAGCGACAGCATCGTTCTTGACGGCGGCAGCGTGACCGTAGCAGCATCCCAAATCATCCTGCAGAACACCAGCCTGACCGGGGAGACCTTTTCCGATATTTCCGGGACTTCCTCGTGTGATACGGGGTCGATCTCGTTTGCCGCCGACGACATGACCATCACGCTTGGGGAAATGGCCGATGATGACGCCGATGACGATGCCTATAACAGCCTGGCGATTTTGGGGGCCGCCGACCTGAGCATCACCGTTACCAACAACCTGGTGGTGGCCGGCGAGGGCACACTGTCCACCGAAGGTGACTTGGAAATCGAATCGGCTGCCATCGTCACAACCCTGATTGAAACAACCGGCGATGAGGCGGACGATACCACGGAGATAACGGCGGCCAATATCGTCCTGGCCAGCAGCACGGGAACCATTACCACCGCTTCCAACGGCAACACGGCCGACACGGACACCGGCTACGGCGGAGCGATCACCTTACAGGGTGTCTCAATTGACCATGGCGGGACGATTTTAAGCCCTTCGGGCACGATTACGCTGGCGGCCACGGGTTCGGATTCCGGCGACAATGTCGTCTTGCGCTCTGGATCGACCCTGGATGCGGCCGGCACGGAGAACGCCGCAGGGGGTACAGTGAACCTGGAAAGCAGTCAGGGGGCTGTGGAGGTAGCAATCGGGGCTGTGGTGGATGTCTCGGCCGGCGATCAGGGGGACGCGGGAACCGTTTCCGTTGTGGCCCGGAACGGCAGCGTGCAACTGTTGGGCAATTTCTACGGTCAGGCCAATGGTGGAACGGGGGGCAGCTTCGTGCTGGACAACCTGACCATCGACGATTTCGCTCTCCTGTCCGATTTGTTGACCGGCAGTGGATTCAGCGAGGATATCGATCTGCGGGCACGCACAGGCGATATCGCGATTGACACCACGGACAGTCTGGCCGCCTCCACGATTACCCTGGTCGCCGATACGGGCAGCGTGACCGTGGCGGGCACCCTGGACGCATCCGGTGCCTACGGTGGCGGGTCTCTGGAGATCGACGCCGGCCAGGATATCGTGATCAGCGGCATGCTCAATGCCCAGGCCACGGATGCGGGCGACGGCGGGGAAATTGGTCTTTATTCAACGCAAGGGTCCATCGATATTCGTTCCGGCTCTGAAATTATCCTGAGCAGTTCTGGAGAGAATGCCACTGGCGGGAGTTTGTATCTGCGTGCCCTGAGAACCAGCGACAGCCTGAAGGTCTCCCTTGCCGGCGATATCACGGGTGCTTCAAAGATCACCGTTGAAGGATACGCGGCGGATGAAAGCACCACGGTTACCTCGACTTACCTCGACGGACTCGTCAGCGATGCTGCTAATTGGCTAACCAACCTCAATTTTACATACACAGCGGAAGGCGTCGACGATATCTTCACGGTCATCGCGGGCATTGAGATCGATTCGGAAACCGATCTGAGCGTCAGCGAGGCTGTTGATCTCTCCGATTACGAAAGTCAAATCGGTTATGGCGTTTTGACCCTGCGCAGTGCCGCCGACCTGACAATCGACGAGAACATCACCGATATTCGCACTGTCGATTTAACAACACTGCGGGAAGATACGGCACAAGACACTTGGAGGATCAATCTGATCGCCGGTGCGAACCTGACGAGCAGTGACCCGCTGGCGACAGATGCGTCCACTGTTACAGGAACGCTGACGATTGCAGACGGCGTGTTGGTCTATACCGAAAGCGATGCTATTCGTTTCGCTTCGGCCGGTGACACGATAGTGGGCACCGCCGGATCACTGGATCCCATGAGTAATTCTTCAATGGATTACAACATCGGATCGTTCAGCGGGTCGGTGTACGGCTACACCGGGGGAGATCTAATAATCAAAGCCGACCGCAACAATGGAAGCGGCATTCAAACCGCTACCGGGGACATTCGACTGGTCGTCGAAGGGGATCTCTCCCTTACCAGCGGCAACTACACGGGAGCGATTCGTACGATCGGCGAAGCACCTATGACTTCCGAGACTTTCCCCGAAGCGACACCCGCAGAAATGGCTCTCTTCTATTGGGAATATACCAACGGGGGGGATATCGTCCTGAATATCGGCGGGGATATCAATGGACGTACATTGAAAAAAGATGCCTGGGACGCTAGTTCACTCGATATCTACTACCATGCGGATTATTCGGACGGAGGCGCTAGGGGCATCGTCACCATGGCGGGCGGCAGTATCGCCATCGACGCCGCAGGAGACGTCACCTGCGCCGCAGGAACCTTCGGCCAGGGTGATCTGAGCATCAATGCGGGCGGCGATCTCAACGGCCGGTTTCTGATCAACGACGGACGTGCCAGCCTGAACACCATGGAAAACTTCGGCCTGCTCGAAGGACTTGAAAATCAGCCCATCGAGGTATTCGGTGCCGAGGTCGAACTGACCGCCCAGGGCAGCATTACCCTGGGGACGATACTGAACCCGACCATCGCCAATGACGATTTCAATTATGACGCATCATGGATGTTGGGTTATACCACGGAAACCGCTGTGTCGCTTTCCTCGATACGTGGTGATGTCACCCTTACCGGGATATCAAGGTTTTATTCGTACTCCCAGGAGAAACAGATGTCGAGGGGACGGATACTGCCCGCCTCGCTGACCATCGATGCCGCCGGCGATATCATTTTGGAGAACTCTTTTTACATGGTGCCATCGGCGACGGGGAACCTTTCGTTAACCGCCGGTGGCGATATTCGGGCCGATTCCGACGCGGACCGATCGTATACGGTATATATGTCCGATATGGCCCTGTCGTTCGTTTATTGTTCGATCTATGGCGATTTCAATGCAAAAGATATCGCCGATGCACTCGTCTCTGCCAGTAAATCGGAACATGCTGACTCCATTTTGCATTTGGATGATGAGATACCGGTTGTCATTACCGCCGGCGGAGATATCCGCAACCTGAATGTGAACATTCCCAAGGCCTCGGAAATCATTGCCGGCGGCGACATTCAGAACCTGTTTCTCTTTGGGCAAAACATTGATGCGGATGACCTTACGATCGTATATGCCGGCGGGGATATCATCTACACGACTTCTATTATAACGACGTATAACAGCGGTATCGAAATCGGCGGGCCTGGTACCGTGATCGTCGCCGCCGGAGACAGCATCGACCTGGGAAGTTCCGAAGGAATTAGACTGGTCAGCAGCAGCTATAACACGGCACTGTCGAACTCGGAAATGACGCTCTATATTTTCGCTGGGCTTGGGCTGGATGCAGAAGCGATTATAGACCTGGTCGGTGACACGGCGATGTTTTTTGAAAGCCTTAGAGAAGAAGGCGAGGTATACAGTGAGGCTTTGGCTGAAGGAGACGACATTAACGCGCAAGAAATTCTCGATGAGATCAACGCTACTATTATCGATTCTTACTTTGCCGGGACGGCTGCAGAAGACAGTGGAATAACAGGCAACATAGATATGGTCAATTCTGAGATCAACGCAAAAGTCGGGGTGGGTGATATTTATATCGTGGCTACCGGGGAAATCAACGTCGGCAAATCCACAATCTCTTCGTCCAGCGATGAAGGTTCAAATACAGGTATTTACACCACCTCCGGCGGTGCCATCAATATCTTTGCCAACGGGGACATTAATGTCAATGAGTCTCGTATTATGACATTCCTCGGTGGGGAAGACGATATGGGAGACATCACCGTTTGGTCGCAGGAAGGAAATATTAACGCGGGTAAAGGGTCTAAAACAGCGATCACGGCATCTTCGCCGAAACTTGTAGAAGATGAAAACGGCGAACTTAAAATACAATGGTCTCCCCCATCGGTGGGCAGCGGCATACGTTGTCTGACCTACGATCCGGACGGCCCTGAAGGGCCAATAGATCAACCCGATGCGGGAGATATCTACCTGTTCGCACCTGCCGGTGAGATCGATGCTGGCGAGGCGGGCATTGCAGGAAGCAATATCATCCTGGCGGCGATCGAGGTTGTCAACGTCCAAAATATTGAAGTGGGCGGAACCGCTGTGGGGGTTCCCGACACCTCCCTGGCCGCGACCAGCCTGGGCGCCCTTGCCGGATCGGGGGCGGTTTCCGAGACCAGCAAAATCGCAGAGGAACAAGCGGGGTTGGCCAATGCCCAGGAACGCTTTTCAAAATTCGTCGAAGACATCTCCGGGAATCTGGTACCCAAGTGGATCGCCGTGGAGGTGGTCGGTTTCGGAGAGACGGATGACACAACCGATTCGTCGAGTGAAGATTCCGTCAATGACTAGTGGTTAATTGCCGATTCGGCAGTTCTAATGCGGAGGCATGTGTGAGAAGAACAATCGCGGCATTTCTATGTTGGCTGGTATTGATAACCATGGGCTTTACAACCCTGCCGAACATCTGCTCGGCCGAAGAGGGGTGGTGGAACGAGGGCTGGCAGTATCGGCGCAAGATCAGTTTCAATACCACACCGACGGGTGCGGACATCCAGGAGAACCTCAGTGACGTGCCGGTGCTGGTACGGCTGCATTCGGGCAATTTCAGTTTTACCAGCGCCCGTGACGACGGGGGAGACATCCGTTTTGTCGCCGGCGACGACACCACTTTGCTTAAGCACCACATAGAAAGAATCGACACCCTGGATGAAATCGCGCTGATCTGGGTGAAGGTGCCGCGGATCGGCGGCGGCAGCGACCAGGGATTTATCTGGATGTATTACGGCAACGAAAACGCGCTCGGCGGGCAGGATTCCGGTGGTAGTTTCGGAGCCAGCCAGGTGGGGGCGTATCACCTGGGAGAGGTGGAGGGACTGCCCCAAGATGCCACGGCCAACACCAACCATGCCGTCGTCTTCTCCGGTGGTCAGGGACTTCCCGGTGTAATCGGTAACGGCGTTGCGCTAAACGGGGCCGGTGACCGTATGGAAATCGCCGCCGCGCCGTCCATGGATTGGTCGGCCGGCTTCAGCCTTTCGGCCTGGGTGCGCATCAACCTGTCCCAGACCGATGCCTGGCTTTTCTCCCGGCAGGACAGTGATACGGCTTTTGTGGTGGGTATCGATGGCACCAAGGTGTATGCTGAGATTACCGTTGCGGATGGAAGCCGAAAGGTCGCTACCGACCAGAGCACCGACCTGGCGTTGGGTTCCTGGCATCTGGTCACGGTTACCGGCACGCCAGGCGGCCGGCTGTCGATCCATCTCGACGGGATGGAGATGACCTGGACCGATTTGCCCCGAGATTTTTCCCTGCCGGGTGGGGACATCGTCATCGGCGATGCCGACGCTGGCGAGCATGGTTTCATTGGCGATCTGGATGAGGTGGGAATATATACCCAGCCGCTTTCCAACGACCGTATCAGAACTTCTTTTGCCACTCAGGGCCCCGAAGGCCTGATGCTGGCTTACGGCCCGGAAATCATGGGCGGTGGTGGTGGCGTGCCCGCGTTTTACCTGGGGACGATTTTGAGAAACATCACCATGGACGGCCTGATCGTTATCGGCCTGTTAATGGTGCTTTCCATCATCAGCTGGCTGGTGTTTTTGAGTAAAACCGGTTTTCTCTACCTGGCGGGCCGTGAGAACAGGAACTTCCTGGCCGCTTATAAGGCCAGCGACGATCCGGCGGGGACGCTGATCGAGGGCGGCAAGCTTAATAATTCCAACCTTTACCGCATCTACCGGGCCGGATATGCGGTGATCGAAAAATATTTGCGGTCAGAGAAGGCTGGATCCGCTGACGCCACTGGCGCCGGTTTGTCCGGCCCAACCCTGAAAACCCTGCGAACGGAGCTGGAGAAGAACTTCATCAATGAGACCAAGCGGCTCAACAGCAATCTCACCGTGCTTACCATGGCCATCTCCGGCGGTCCTTTTCTGGGGTTGCTGGGAACCGTATGGGGCGTCATGAACACGTTTGCCGCCATGGCCGAGGCCGGTGAGGCCAACATCATGGCCATTGCCCCGGGTGTGGCATCGGCCCTGTCCACAACTGTCGTCGGGCTCATCGTGGCCATTCCGGCCCTTTTCGCCTACAACTTTCTGGTCAGCCGGATTAAGGACATTACCGTGGATCTGACGGTTTTTGTCGATGAATTTGCCCTCAAGGCTGAAAACGGAAGCGGAGACACAGCATGAGAAGAGACCTTTTCGATCTCCAGGGATTTGACGAAATCAACGTCACCCCATTGCTTGACCTGGCCTGGACCCTCCTTGTTGTTTTTATCATCGCCGTTACGGCATCCATCCAGGGTATCAAAGTCAACCTTCCCAAGGCCAGCAATACGCCAAGCCTGGTCAAACCAAAGACCAAAGCAATTACCATCGACGCCAGCGGCCAGTTTTACCTGGATGCCTATCCGGTCACCCTTGCGGAAATGGAAACGCGCCTGCGCCAATACAAAGCAGTGGACCCCGATTTCCCGGTGGTCATCAAGGGAGATGCGAAAATTTACTATGAAAAAGTGGTCGACGTATTGGACCTGATGCAGCGGTTGGAGATCACCCAGATGGGCTTGGTTACCCAGCGGCTGGTGAAATAGGCGGACTTTGAGAAGTGAACCGTGAGTGTCCGCGGGGGAAGGGGACGGCAACGTTGCCTCTGTCCGGTGTCGTGCGGGGTCGCGCTGGCAAAAAACCGGATGAACCCAACGCACCAAACGATAGAACAAGAAAATAATGCGTGCGAAACGGGCCAAAGCGATCAGACGGGCCGGCCGAATCGCTCCTCCGTGTGGGCAAGGTAATGCATCCAACAGGCAGTTGCTGGGGTTCGGCCGTAAACTCCTGCTGATCGCCGGGTTGATGCTGATTCCCATCAGCTTGATGCCGGAAGCCTGGTTTGGCCCAATCAACCGGGTCACCGCCCTGATGGTTGGCAATTTGCTGCGATTGTTGCCGATAGGAACGGTTGTTCACGGTAACTATGTCAGCGTCGACGGGTTCAGTGTCACTATTATCGCCGAGTGTTCGGCCATTCATCTGTTTGCCTTGTATACGGCCTTTGTGCTTGCTTTTCCGGCAACCCGCGCCGAGAAATGGATCGGCTTTGCAGCCGGCACCGCTGTGCTGATGGCCCTGAATATCATCCGGATTGCGATCGTGGCCCTGGTTGGCCGGTATTTTCCGCATCGGTTCGACCTGGTTCACATCTACCTGGGGCAGCTGGGCATGCTTGTGGCAATGGTGGTCGTCTGCCTGTTATGGTGTCACTGGCTCGCCGATCCAGGACAAATGGATCGCCCGATCGGTTTCCTGATCCGGTTTCTGATTATCTCCAGTTTGCCTTTTCTGCTTTGGGTACCACTCAACCGACTGTATATCATAATCATCGATACGCTGATCCAGTGGCTTTTCAGCCTGGTTTCGCTTCACCTGGAAATGCCGCATGCCCACCATCTGTACTCTCAGACGTTCAGTCTGATCGCGCTGGGCAGTCTGCTGATGGCGGCCAAAGGCGCTGGCCTGGCCCAACGGATACGCTGGGCCGGCATCGGTTTTGTGGTGATCACCCTGTTTCAACTCGCGTTCCGGTTGTGCAACCTATGGATTACGGCCTTTCAGATGGGGTGGATGAATGCGGTTGCGCAAATTGTATACAACGTTTGTGTCTACCTTCTGCCAGCAGTCATTGCACTGCTGTTTTTGATGCAGACAAGTCTTCAGCGCACCTTGTGTGCCCGGAACACACCTGTCGGCTGATCAGTTTTTGCATACACCTAACATTCCCCAAACATTCAGCTTGTAGAAGGCGATCTTCAGGTTGAAACCGTTTCGGCATCTTAGATTATATCCAGCGAGCGAACAGATGGGGAAAAAAAATAACCGATCAGGCCAGCCAGTTGTTGTTGTTGCCATTGTTTTCATTGTTCTTCTTGTCGCAACGGGCACTGTGCTCGGGGTCAAGTATCTGCTCAAGGATGACTCCCGCCACCGACAGCGCCGGATTCAAATGGTCACTGTGGTTAAGCCGCCGCCTCCGCCGAAAGTTAAAGAAAAACCACCGGAACCGGAAGTAAAGAAAAAAGAAGAGATCATCAACCCGGAACCCGAGGAGATGCCTCCTGAAGCACTTGATGACCAGCCTCCGGATGAAGCCCCGCCCGGAGAGGACCTGGGTCTGGACGCCGACGGTACCGCCGGATCGGACGGTTTCGGGTTGCGGGCCAACAAGGGCGGACGGGCGTTGATCGGAGGGGGGGGGGACTCCGTATCCCTGATGCGCCGCTATGCCTGGTACACCCGAATGGTTCAGGACGAACTGAGCAAACGTATGAAACGCCACATGGAGGAGAACGGCGGTATCCCCGACGGCGATCTGAAAACGATGATTCAGATCCGACTGGATGAATACGGCAAAATTGTCGATTATCGTCTGACCCGGTCCTCGGGAAATTCCAAAATGGACGATGCCGTGGTCAGTGCCCTGAAACTGGCAACCATCGACGAACCCCCTCCCAGGGGAATGCCCCGCACCATCAAGCTGAAAATCTCCGCCAAAGGATAGCCTATAGTCGATTTCTCCAACCATCACTGGTCGCCGAAATTAAGGGGCCGTGACCATCGCATTGCGACCATTGCCAACTAAACCGATACATTGATAAAATCAGGAGCCTTTCCATGCACAGACGATTTACAGCTGCCGTTCTTATTGCTGGGTTTCTACTGCTTTTTTTTGCCGGCATGCTCTCTGCCCAGGAGCAGACTTCGGCTGGATTGACTAACGATCAGGCGCGGGCGATTATCGACCTTTTGAAGGAAAAAGGCATTCTTACTGAAGACGAGGCAACAGCCTTCATGGAACGGATCGACGGTGCCGGTGATGTGGCCACGGCACCGAACGCACCTATCATCGCTCAAGAA
This sequence comes from Desulfosarcina ovata subsp. ovata, assembly GCF_009689005.1. Classification (NCBI taxonomy): domain Bacteria; kingdom Pseudomonadati; phylum Thermodesulfobacteriota; class Desulfobacteria; order Desulfobacterales; family Desulfosarcinaceae; genus Desulfosarcina; species Desulfosarcina ovata. The sequence goes on from NZ_AP021879.1 coordinate 6,887,988, forward strand.
CCCCCTTCCGAACCGGCGACCAAGAAAGATCTCGCCAGCCTCGAAGAGAAAGTCCGACGGACCAGCGAGGCCACCATGCTCGACCACCGGTTGCTGACGCGGCGCATCGACGATATGGAATCCGGTGTTATCGATCAGTTGGTTGACAAATCCATAAAATCCGAATGGACCCAGCGTATCTCGATCAGTGGTGATGTGCGCCTGCGTTACCAGCAGGACACTTTCGTGGATGACAATGCAACGTTCGTCAACCCGGATGATACGGATAGTGTGATGAATACCACAGAAGACCGCTATCGTTTCAGATATCGGGCTCGTCTGGGCATGAAGGCCAAACTGCTCGATTATCGCGAGGCCAACGTGGGTAAGCTGGAGGCCGGTTTCCGGTTTACTACCGGTAATGAGGACGACCCGGTTTCCACCAACGACACCATGGGCGACTACTTCAATCGGGACAGCTTTGTCTTCGACCGGGCCTATCTCAAGTGGAAGTGGCATCCCATCAATCCGTGGTTCGATCGAATGCCGCAGATCAGCATTGTCGGTGGGCGGTTTGCCAATCCCTGGTTCTCCACGGATCTGGTGTGGGATGGGGATCTGAACTTTGAAGGACTTGCGGTCAGTTACGAGACCGATACCGAGCAGATGCGGCCCTTCAACATGTTCCTGACCGCTGGAATTTTCCCCTTGGAGGAAGAAGCGTTTTCGAGCCGCGACAAATGGTTATGGGGGGCGCAAGTGGGATTCGAGTATTTACCGCGCTACGACATGGCCTTTACCGTGGGGATCGCATATTACGACTACCGGGAGATCGAAGGGATTCAGAATGCTGCAAATTCCGACCTGTATGATTTTACGGCACCTGGGTACCAGCAGAAGGGTAATACGCTGATGGATATCGACCCGACGGATGACATCCAGACTGCCCTGGCCACGGATTATGACATCTTGGACGTTTATCTCAAGACCGATATCGGGATTTTCCATCCGGTCCACATCATCCTGGACGCGCAATATGTCAAGAATTTCGGCTTTGACACGGATCGCGTGGCCGAAGTCACCGGCGACGACAGCCCGGTAGAAGACACCGATGGCTATATGTTCGGGGCCACGGTCGGGTATCCGAAAATCGTCAATTTCGGGGAGTGGAATATTGGGCTGAAATATAAATACCTGGGCGCCGATGCCGTGCTTGACGCCTTTACCGATTCGGACTTTCACTTGGGCGGAACCAATGCCAAGGGCTGGATCCTCAAAGGCGAATACGGCCTGTATCGCAATCTCTGGCTGACCGGCCGCTGGCTTTCGTCTGATGAAATCGAAGGCCCTCAATTGGGTGTGGATACCCTGCAAGTGGATGTCAACGCCCGATTCTGATTCTGATCCATATCATGCAAGGCGCACCATTGAGAAAAAAAATTACCCTAATTTTCGTAATCGCCATTCTGGTCGTTTCAACCGGTTTTTTCGGATATCGCCTGTATACACTGTCCAAGGCCCATGCGGCGACTGTCGAAGAACTATCCGGCATGAGCCACCGGGCCGAATTGCTGCAGCACAAATACGCCGAGCAGAAAGCCCAAGCCGCCGCCTTCCAGCGGGCCAAGCTGACCGTCGAGGGACTAAAGCGTCAGGCCGAGATGAAAGCAGACGCACTGGCCGAGCAGATGGAAGCGATGAAGGCCGAAATGGCATCCATTGAACAAAAACAGAACGGCCGGATCGCTGCCCTTGAGGCGCGGCTGACCGAAAAGGACGACGTGATCGCCAAGTGGAAAGCGTCCCATTCCGCCTTAACGGATTCGTTACGGCAGGCGAAGCAGACCCTGCGTCAGCGTGACGAGAAGATTGAGGATATGGCCGAGAACACGCGACAACTCGAATCCGAGCTTGAGTTCGCCAGCCGCACCCGGGACCGGTATCTGTCCGAAAATCAAAAGATGGCCGCCACGGCCAAATCCATCCTGGCCCGATACGACGAGAAGGGCGTCTTCGCCACGGCCATCATGCAGGTGGAACCGTTTACCCAGCTCAAGAAAGTGGAACTGGAAAAACTGATCCAGGATTACTTGGATCAGATTGACGACCAGACCCTCCGGGACAGTGAGTAGAGAATCATGAGTCCTTTACCAATGACCAAGACCCTCCAATTAACTTATCGGTTCATTTGTATTGTTCTTGGCACGGTTTTCCTGGCTGCGGGGATCATCAAGGGACTCGACTTGAGCCGTTTTGCCGTCCAGATCGGCCAGTATGGTATTTTCCCAGGTGATATCCGGCTCCTCACCGGCGTGGCCTGGCTGATGGTGGACGTGGAAATGCTCCTTGGTGCGGCGCTGCTGGTTAACTGGCATCCCCGAACCTGTCTGCGCATCACCGCCGGATTGCTGGCCCTGTTCATCGGAGCGCTGGCCTGGGCCATGTTTCAGGGCAATATTTCCGACTGTGGCTGTTTTGGTCCGGCAGCCCGCAGGGGACCGGTCCAGGCGCTGTTCGAAGATGGGTTGATGTTGGCCGCCGCGTTGGCGGCCTGGCAATTGAGAACCGCGAGCACACACATCCGGCATCCGGCGAAAGGCTGGGCGGTTGCCACGGCGGGCATACTGTCAATGATTTTGCCTCTGACCACGGGTGTCATGGATAGTGACCTGAAGGTGGTTGACAGGCCGGAAAGCATCCAGCTTCAGTCACTGGATGGACAGCCGATCGCTTTTTCAGGGGAAAACTTCCTGCTTGTCCTGATGTCCACGGAGTGCGGGCACTGCCGCGAGGTCGTACCCCTGCTCAATGACATCACCGCCGAAATGGGCGAACGCATTCCCGTGTATGCGGTGGCAGCCAATCCGAAACCGGACATTGACCGGTTCGTAGAAGAGAACTGTACCTTTTATCCGGTGCTGGCCGTCGAAGAGAAGAGCTTGATTGCGCTGATGGGCGATGAACCATTGCCGCAGTATCTTTTTATCCATAATGGGCAGGTCGCAGACCGTTGGTTTGCCATGCCCCCCGAAGTCCAAGCCCTCATCGACCTGTCCGGGATTGGACAACACTCATAACACAATTTCCATTGCCGGCATCCTTTTTCTTATTCTTGTCGGGTATTGCCGCGTTGACCGGAATACGCCGGCGCATCCGCACATAAGAGAATCCTTATCCATTCCAACCCTCTGAGGAGAGGTAACATGATGATCACCCGATCCACAATCGTAAGCCTGGTTTTATTGCTCTGCCTTTCATTCGGCGCCCTGGCCTCTGACGGTCCGGACCGCACGGCCAGAAAGTACTACAAAAAGGGTACCGATGCGTTTGAAAAGTCCGATTTCGATGGCGCCAGGACCAATCTGCAAAAGGCGATCGAGAACTATCCGTCCTATGCAGATGCCTATTTCAAGTTAGGCAATGTCGCCTTGAAAGAGAAGAAACTTCAAGAGGCGGTCAGCGACTTTGCCAAAGCGACGTCCATCGATCCGGCGCACGCCGACGCCCAGTTGGCGTTGGGCCGGATATACCTGGCCGCCCGCAAGCCGGAAGCGGCCCTTCAGCGGGTGGATACGATCCTGAAACGCCAGCCGGATAATCTGGATGCCATCCTGGTCAAAGGATCTGCATTGCTGCTCGAGAAAAGAACCGGCGATGCCATCCGACTGCTCGATCCGCTTTATGCCAAAGGGCAGCGCGATGTGAACCTGATTGTGTTGCTTTCCAGCGCGTATTTCAAAAAAGCCGATCCCGACAATGGGAAAAAAATCCTCGAATCGGGGATTGCCAAACATCCCCAATCGACATTGTTGCACCTTCAGCTGGCCAATTTCCTCTTGAGGCGCGGCGATCTCAAGAATGCCCAGGCGACCATGGAAACAGTGGTGAAGATCGATCCGGACAACGCTGCCCATGCCATCGCCCTGGCTCGGCTCTATTGGCAGACCCAGGATAAGGAGAAGGCCGAACACCTTTTGGCGCGCAGCCTGGAACAGAATCCGGCCGATGCGCCCGGAAGGATTGCCATTGCCAACTTCTATCTCGAAGAAAAGCAGATCGACCCGGCCAGGGACATCCTTTTGGCAGGAATTGCGGCCGGAGATCCCGGGGTGGCACTGAAGCTGGCCCTGGGTGAATTGTACATCAAAACCGGCAACGCCCAGGCGGCTGTCGATCTTCTTAAAAGCGACCTTGAACAAAACCAAACCGCCGGCGAGACGGAACGGAATCAGTTGCGCAATGCGCTGGCCAAAATCTATATCGCTGCCAGGGATCCCGCGACGGCCAAGACCTATGTTGAGGCGGTTCTGGCCAATGACCCGCACAACCTTCAGGCCCTTGCATCGCGGGGCATGGCCCTGAAGGCGACCGGGAATCCGCAAGCCGCGATTGTCGACTTCAATCAGGTGCTGGCCCGCCAACCGGATTTTCTGGGGGGGTATATTCAACTGGCCGATGCCTATGTGATGCGCCGCCAGCTTCAGGCCGCCAGGGAGACACTGGACAAGGGGCTTCACCTGGCACCGCATAACCGCGAACTGCTCATGGCCGCCTACCGGGTCAATCTGAAAGATAAAGATTACAAACAGGCCGAAACCCACCTGCGTACCCTGGTGGAAGAATCCCCGGATGCCGTCGACGCCCAGGCCGAGTTGGGCGATTTCTATCTGGCGCTGAATGATGAGAGCAGTGCCCGCCGGGAATACAGCGAAATCGTGCTCAAGGCCCCCCGTTCTCCCATCGGGTATATCAAGCTGGCCCGTTTATACCTGCGCCAGGGTAAGAAAGCGAGCGCGGTGGCCCAGCTGCGCAAAGGGTATCAACAAGGCGGCAAAAACCCGCTGCTGGCCGCCGAATTGATTACCGCCCTGCTGACCGCCGAACAATATGACGACGCCATGGCCCTGTGCGATGCGCGTCTGAACGAAAAACCCGATGAAGCCCTGGCCCACGATCTTAAAGGCAAGGTCATGACACGGATGAAGAAATTCAAGGCTGCCCAAAAGGCTTTTGAAAAAGCCGTTGCATTGGAACCCAAATGGCCTCAGGCAGGCAACGATCTCGCAGCGCTTTTTATCCTGCAGGATAAGCGGAAGGAAGCCATCGCTCAATTCAGGAAAGCGCTTGCCGACAATCCTAAGAACCCGGTGGCCTATCTTACTTTGGGAAAGTTGTATGAAGATAAGCGGGAGTATGAGAAAGCCATTGAAATTTATAAAAAAGGCGTCGGCCAGGTTCCCGGTTTCTGGACGGCGGCCAATCGCCTGGCCTTTCTCATAGCGGACCGGACCACATCCATGGAAACGCTGGATGAGGCTCAAAAGATCGCCTCTGCGGCCTTTCGGATGAAACCCGGAGAGGGGATGATCGTCGATACCCTGGGATGGATCCATTACAAAAAAGGGGAAACCGAACAAGCCCTGGCACTTTATGAGAAGTTAATTGCGGCGGCTCCCGAAGATCCGTTGATTAACTACCATATGGGTGCGGTGTTGGAAAAAGACGGAGATATCGAGTCGGCCAGAAAACGGCTGAAGACCGCCACCCGTGGCGATACCGCGTTCATGGGGCGCGAGCGCGCCGAGGCCATGCTCAAGAAGCTTGGATCCAAAAGTTGAATTAGGTAGGCCGTCTTTCATCTTTATCCGCATCCATCGCGGCCCCTCACTCGAGAAAAAGAAAAGGGCCGATCCTTACGGATCGGCCCTTTTACATTGATCTTGTGCGAACGATTCGATACGGTGATTAATCCATTCGATCGCGGCTATCGTAATTCCGAAGGGGAGGGGAAAATCACATGTACGAACATTACTACGGGCTTTCCGGCAAACCATTTAGCATCGTGCCCAACCCGGAAGTCTTGTTTCTCAGTAAAAATCACGAAAACGCCCTGACCTACCTGGAATATGGACTGTCCGAACGCGTGGGCTTCATTCTGCTGACGGGGGAAATCGGCATTGGTAAAACTAGCCTCATCCGACATATGATGCAACGCGTGGACAATCAGATGGACGTTGCGTTTATTTTCAACACCAATTTCTCCTCCGACGAGCTTTTCCGGCTGATCCTCAGTGAATTCGATGTCCCCTTCGCCGGACTGAGGAAAGACCGCCATTTGAAGACGCTTTTCCACTTCCTGATCGACCGGTATGCCGCCGGTCGACAAGTCCTTTTGGTCATTGACGAGGCTCAGAATCTTCCACCGACGGCCCTGGAAGATGTCCGTATGCTCTCAAACCTGCAAACCGATGATCACATGCTGATCCAGATCATGCTGGTCGGCCAGCCGGAACTGAAGAAACGGTTGCAGATGCCGGATTTCCGCCAACTGGCCCAACGCATTGCCGTGCACTACCATCTTGGCCCTTTGGATCTGGATCAGACCCGGAACTACATCGCCTATCGAATCGACACGGCCGGAGGATGCGCAGATCTTTTCTCTCCAGAGGCGATTGCCAGCATTCATCGCCATGCCGGCGGCATTCCCCGCACCATCAATCTGCTCTGTGACTCGGCATTGGTTTACGGATATGCCGAAGACTTGAAAACGATCGATGAAAACGTGATCGAAAAAGTCTTGGCCGACGAGATTTGCCTGGCGGCGGTGCCTGCTTTGCCACCGGTTGCCGAGCCGACGATTCCTGGGCCTGGCGCATCGGAGATCGACCGACTTGCCGAGCGTGTCAGTGTTATCGAGCGTAGCCTTGCTGAACTCAAACAAGACCTGGCTACTCTTAGCCAAGAGGTCTATAATCAACTGTTTGTCAAATACCAGGAACTGCTTATCAACGAACGTAGGCGCAACGATGAACTGATGGCCAAATATACTCGCCTTTTGCACACGATGAGAGAAAACTAACGGTGGATCGGTTAAGATCCAATGAAAAACCGGGTGTTGCGCCCAACCCTCATAAAATACCCGTCAATGACCGTACCGATGCGCTGTGGCCCGGTTGAACTGGTTGAGAACGAATCCGGCCATTTTTTCCTGGGGAAGCATTTCGAGGGCCTGGGTGAGATCTTGCCGGCGGGTGATTCCCACCCCGACGACCAGGATAATGCAATCCACCAGGGGGGCGAATGTCAGTGCGTCCGCACCTCCCATGACCGGCGGCACGTCGAAGATGACATAACGGTCCGCATAGCGGTTTTTAAGTTCAGCCACCAGCGTCTGCATGCGCGGCGAACCCATCAGTTCGGCACTCTCGTGAACCGGCTGGCCACCGGAAATAACGGTGAATTTCTCGATTCCCGGCCAAGTGATGATATCATTCATGGGCACCCGTTCTTCCAGGTAGTCCCGCAGACCCGATGAACTGGGATAGCCCAGATAGTGGTGAATCGATTGGCGGCGCAAATCCGCATCCACCAGGAGCACGGTTTGGTTGTATTCCCGTGCGAAGGTGGCTGCCAGGTTGATGGCCGTGACCGTCTTGCCCTCGCCGGGAGCGACGCTGGTGACCATGATCGTATTCCAGGTCTTTTCCCTCCCGATTTGCCTCAGTTGCGTTCGGAGAACCTTGTAATAGTCTACTTCTGCAAAATCGGCGGATAAAGCTACACAGTGGTTGCTGACCGCAGTCTCAAGATCGATAGCGGCGGTCTTTGATTCGGAGTACACGGGTGCGTGCCAATCCGATCCGGGGCGGGCTGCCGGAAATGATGGGGACGCCCCAGGGGAAAGCGGACCTTTGCCTCCGCCATGGCTGTCTCGTTCCCGTTTGGCCTTGTCCAGTGCTTTTCTCAGGTTCATTGGCAAAAAATCCTTTACATCGGCGGCAGGCGCCGCATTAATTTGGCCCAGAAAACGTCCAGGTCCATGACCAGAAAATGGAATGCCAAAATGCCGGCCACGCACGCCAAAACGCACACCAGCCCCACCAGCATGCGCTTGCGGTTCCGTATGCGGCGATCCGACGGCGTCATGATGGTGGGGATGCTTACCAGAAGGGGCAGGTTTGAGAGCCTGGCCAGATCCTGGGGGGCGTGGATGGACTGGTCGGAGAACTCCCGCAAGGCGGCAAACCCGACGCCAGCCCCGATTCCCAGCACCACACCGATCAAACTGATGGCCAGCCGGTTGGGCTTGAAGGGTTTTTCCGGTAGCCGCGCCGGGTCGATCAGGGTGAAGCGTTCGCCTTTTTGCTCCTTTTCCAGCCCCAGGGCCACGTTGGCTTCCATGGCTTTTCGGAGAAGATCCTCGTACTTGGCCTGGGTATTGTTGCGATCCACCAACAGGGCATTGTAGGTTTGCTCGATTTTGGGGGTGGTCTCGATCCGTTGGCGGTAATCTTCCGCTTTTTCCATCATCGCCGTTTTTTGCTGCAGCAGGGACTTGATCTCGGCGCGGGTGCTGGAAAGCTGGGCGGCCAGGGTGATATAGGCGGTGTTGTCCGGCTGCTCCAGCCCACCGTCCGGTTTATTGGCCATCCGTTTTTTCAATTCATCGATTTCGAGGTGCAGTTTCTTAACATCTGGATAGTCGTCGGTGAACTTGCTACGCAGGTTGACCAATTCGATCTCCGCAGCCTTGAGGCGCTGCTTTTGCGGGTCTTCCATTTTCGGGATGCTGGCCAGTTGGGTTTCAAGATAACCTTCGCGTTCCCTGAGGGATCGTATCTGGTCGTCCATGCGTTGGAGGTTGGTCTCCATGCTGTTGAGGGACTGCAGGTTGACCTGCAGCATCTCGGGCAGGGCGTTGACATGCTGGGCCTTGAAAGTGGTGATTTTTTCCTCCAGCTCGGCTAACTGGGCGCGTACCCGATCGGTTTCCTCTTTTAAAAATTCGGTGGTCTCGGTGGTTTGGCGCTTGCGTACCTCGAGGTTTTCGCTGAGGAAAAGCGAGACCAGCGTATCGGTCACCCGCTGGACCGTGGCGGCGTTTTTGCCTTCATAGGAGAGGGTGAAGGCAATCGTGGCAGCGGTGGGCCGACCGGTACGACGATCGATGGTGTCCACGCTGATCAGGTCAAGGTGGATATCCTCACGCATTTTCTCGACGATTTCTTCGGTGGTCCAACGGTCTTTATATTCAGGGTAGAGATTGAAACGATTGATGATCTCAACCAGGCGTCCGGTGCTCATGATGCGCTGCTGGGTGGACTGGATGCGCTGTTCGGCATACCCGGTGACCGTGCTCATGACGAAGTCGGCCGGAATATCCTGCTCTTCGATGAGAATGGTGGCACTGGACTTGTATATCGACGGCAGCAGCAAGGCCACCAGTCCGGCAACCAATACAACGAGAACGGATGGGATGATCAGAGACCATTTGCGACGGTTGAGGATGTCGACATAATCTCCAAGTGCCAGGGGGGTATCTTCCATGTGCGCTATGTTGCCTTTCGTCTTCTTTTGATGGTTAATGGGAATGACCAACGATTTTTACCCCTCACCCCGACCCTCTCCCCTGAGGGGAGAGGGTGTGTATGGATGCGGCCCTCTTGCCTAACAAGCGGGTTGTCTGCGTTCCCTCGCCCCTTGGGGAGAGGGACAGGGTGAGGGGGATTGGCTTCAGGCAAAATCCAATCCATCACTCCAGCCAGTCGTGCTCGGCAACCACCTGGATCAGGAACTTGTTGCGCTCGGCAGTTGTGCCCGCCTCACGCTTATCGTAGATCGTATAGAAATACTTTCCGCTTATCGCCACCTTTCGGTTCAGTTCCCAGCGTATTCCGGTCTGGAAATTCCAGGTCTGGGTGTCGATATCGTTTTGCGTGGAATCCTCCTTGTCGCTTTTATTCTGGTACCATTGAAACGCGACATTACCACGTAAATTTTCCAGCAGTTTCATGCTGCCGCCGATTCTTACCGTGGTCCGGTTGGCGGTGCCGTTCTCACCACTCACCGGTGTCAGGTCGTGAGAAACAAGCAGACTGGCGTTGCTGCGTTCACCCTGGTAGGAAATTTCCAGGGTGCCGACAGCCCCCCAACTACTGTAGCTTTCACTCTCTTTCAAGGGATCGGTTTCCATTGAATAAAGGCTTATCCGTTGCCGGCTCGTTGACTCCGATTCCGATTGACTATAACGTCCACCCAGGTCAATCGAGAAATTCAGTTTTTCCGAAAGCGCCGATTCGGTTCCCAATGTAAAGGAGTAATTGTCAACCGTATACTCGTCATCGAGCATATACGTGAAGTCATAGGATCCCGCACTTTTTGTAAAATCATATTCCCGATCGAAATTGTAATGACTGAATCCGGCATTCATGTGGCCGGTGGTACGCGCGATCCACGCTTCCAGGCTGCGGTTCATGAATAGGAAAATACTGTAATCCCGGCGATCCGACGTTTCCGGATCATCAAAATCCTCGCGGTTGAGGGCTGCGAAGATACCGCCGGAAGTCACTTCCGAAAATATGTAGCTTGCCGTGGCAGAGGTATTGAATCGTTTGCGGCGGGTATTTTTCAGCACCATCCCGGTGGTTTCGATGTCGCGGTCCGGCCGATTGTCGTCACTGGCATGCCCCTGTATTTCCAGCTGCCAGCGTTCCGTGGGCCGATAGCTCAGTATTGCGTTGTACCACTGGTCGGTATCGTCGTATTCGTCATTGTCTTGGTAACGATACCATTCCGCCGTGCCATCGACTTTGGCCGAAAGGCGTTCCCCGTTGCGCGCCCATTCCAGTTTGGGAGCGACGGTATAGATGCTGTCCGATAAAACGTTCTCGTCGGTAAGCAGAATATTGTCATTGTACGCGTAGCTCGTTGCCACCGATGTCAGTAGTTTATAATCGGCCGCCAATGCATGCGGGGAAAAGCAAAACCAAGTTGCCAGGGTTGCCAACAACGCAATGATGACAAAAAAAAACGTCAATGCCAAGCCGCCGTTTTGATTCAATGGCTTTATCAAGTTATCAGCGATCCATATGGGGTAAATGGGGGAATAGGTCTGCTATAGCATTAAATACTACAATTTGCTGATGCGTCAGTGAACCCGCTGAGTCACTTCACCACGACCACGTCTCCCCGCTGCAGCTGGATGTTCCCGTCCAACTGGTTCTCTTCCGTTACGGCTTTATAGTCGAAGGGGATCACCATGGTCTGCTTGTCCGTCTTGCGGAAAATGCGGATATCCCGTGTGTCGGCAAAAATATTCACGCCGCCGGCCATGGCCAGTGCCTGGAGGACGTCGATGTTGCGATTCAGCGGAAAATGACCGGGTCGGTTGACTTTGCCGATCACGTAGACCACTTGGCTGTTGACCTGCTGGACGATTACGCTCAAGTCCGGTTCGGGAATAAAGCGCACCAAGGCGAATTCCATCTCCGATTTGAGCTGGTCGATCGTTTTGCCGGCGGCGCGGAAGCGTCCCACCAGGGGAAACGAGAAGGTCCCGTCGGGAAGGATCACGACCTGACGCGTGAGTGCCGGATCTTTCCAGACACTGATTTCGAGTATATCACCGGCGCCCATGGCGTAATCAGGAGTGGCATCAGTCAAGGGCTGCACGACGGTTTCCGTTTGAGCGGGTGCCGGAGTGGGGATCGTTTCCAATGCCGGTGCGGCGTGGGTGCAGCCGATGGCCGTTATTGCCAGCATGCAACCAAAAACGAGAAGTTCCCTCATCGGGCGAAAAAACGGAAAGGATGGTCTGTGTATCATCATATCGGATCCTTATCGAATATATGGGCTGATATAACGCGTTGTAGATTTTCTCCGGAAGTAGGGGGGGGGAGCGGTCATGGACAATGGACAATTCAACAGCTTCCGTCAGGAGCCCTTTATCTGCTTCAACAGGGCCTCTGCCTCGGCACGTTCCGGATAGTTGCCCTCCGCCGACAATGCCTGTTCCAGTTTCTCACGGGCCTCATCCGGCCGGTTGCTGTCGATTAATACTTGTGCTAGATGGAAGTTGATCGTGCCATTGTCCGGACTTTTTTCCAAGGCCTTTTCCAGTGCGGCGACGGCCAATTGGTCATAGCCCTGCTTATAATGGATCCATCCAAGCGTGTCCAGTATGGTAGCCTCTTCGGGTCTGATTTTCTCGGCTTGTTGAGCCAGCTCAAGGGCTCGTTCCAGATCGGCGGGGATCGTTGACGCCGACAGGATAAAGGCCAGGTTGTTCGCGGCTGCCCAGCGCTGGGGATCGACCGATAGGGCCTTTTCATAGACGGCCTTGGCTTTTTCCTCCTTGTTTGTTTTTTGATAAAGTAGGGCCAGGGTCATGAATGCGGCGGTATTCTTGTCATTTTGAGTGATGGCGGTTTCGAGGTTGGCGATGGCTTGATCGGTTTTGCCCTGGGAAAGGTACAGGCGGGCCAGATTGTCATGGGGGACATTCCACTCGGGACTGCGCTGAATTGCCGCTTTAAGAGACGCTTCGGCGCTATCCGCATCCTTTTGGGCCAGGTAGACCTGGGCCATTAAGTTGTAGGTGAAGGCATTGTCCGGATAAGCGGCAATTTTCTCATCGCACATTTTTTTTGCGGTGTCGGTCTTGTCTTCCAGGATGTAGGCTTTCACCAGTGCCGCCAAAAGGGGCATCGAATCGGAGCTTTTGGCATAGCCTTTCTCAAGTATACCGACTGCGGAATCTCGATCACCACGGACTTCAAAATAGTGGGATAGCTTCAGGTATCCGGCCGGAACATTGGGCGATGTCTCGATCATCCGTGTGTATTGCTCCCGAGCCCCTTCATAGGCACTTCGAGCCATTTTGAAATCACCCAGGTCACCCATCGCGCTGACATCCTTGGGAGCGATTTCCGTGATTTTGACCAGCTGTTCCTCGGCCGAAGTCGTGTCTTTATTGGCCATGTAGACCCGTGCAAGGAAACGGCGAATCTCCTTGGATGACGGATTCTGGCGAATTCCCTGGCTGAGAGTATCAATGGCCAGTGGGATATTCTTGTTTATCAGGTGGGCCCGACCAAGCATTAAAAAGCCTTTGACGTTCTGCGGAGCTTCAGCGACGACGGTTCTAAAGGTGGTTACCGCATCGGCACCACGCCCCGCCAACAGATATAATTGGCCTTTAATAAAATTGGCATCGATACTCTTGGCGTTCTCCTTGAGAACCTCGTCGACAAGTGCCTCGGCCTTGCCGCCCTCCCGCTGCATCAGAAGAATGCCGGCCATTTTTGTTTTGGCGGTCAGAATGCCGGGATTGGCCGGGTCACTGGACAGGGATAGGCTCTCGGTAAGGGTGGCGATGGCTTGCGGCAGATTCTTCTTGATAACAAACAGGTCGGCCAGCGCTTCTCGGAACCTAAAGCTTTTGGGTGTGTCCGCGATACTCTTGCGCAGCATTTGCTCTGCCTGATCCACCTCCTTTTGTTTCAGCAGAAATTGGGTGGCGGCAATCACATTGGCTTCGCGATTCTTCTCGATCATGGTAAGCGCATTCAGGGTAGCCAGGGCCTGGTCTTTTTTATCCGTCTTCCAATAAAAGGTGGCCAGGACCAATCGATGCGCGGCGGCTTCCGGTTCCAATTGGATGTTTTCTTTCAACAGGGCCTCACACGCTTCCAACTTGCCCTTTTTCAGGTAGAAATCCGCCAATACCCGGCGCAACCCCATGGTTTTGGGGTTTTTCTGGATGCTCTCGCGCAGCATGGCTTCGGCCGCATCATATTTCTTATGGGCTTCATAGATGGTTGCCAGCATGAGGTACAGTTCTGCCGACGTCTCGCCGTTTTTGTACAGGTCTTCCAAAATGGTGCTGGCGTCGTCAATTTTTTTATTGATCAAGTAAAGCCTGGCCTGCACAAGACGCATATCCTTGTTTTGGGGTTCCTTGGCCAGCACCAGGGTAACTTTTTCCTCTGCCCGCTCAATGGCTTTGGCCGCAATGAAAATGCGTGCCAGTTCCACTTGGGCCTCAAGAAGGCCCGGATTAAGTTCCACCGCCTTGCTAAACAGTCCGTAAGCCTGTTTGAGCTCCTTCTCCTTGATCGCCACCTTGCCTAGCATGTAGTAAGCGTCGGCAAATTTGGGGTCGATCTGCAGGGCGTTTTTCAATTCCAGCTTCGCGCGTACATAATCGTCTTTCTCAAAAAGCGCCTTTCCTTTGTTGTAGAATTTTGCCGTTTTTTCTTCCTTGGAACTGCACGAGAGGCAAAGGCCGGCAACAGCGCACGCCACGATCATGAATACCAGGCTATTCCGTATGAATCGGTTGATCTCATTGTTCATATTGCACCTTTTCGCTGAAGGACGATGATGATGGTCTGCAGAATGATTTTCAAATCGTCGAAGAATCGCCAACTGTCCAGGTATTGGCAATCCAATTCGACAATTTTTTCAAAATCGGTGATCTTATTGCGCCCCGACACCTGCCACATGCCGGTGAGTCCGGGCTTGGCGGAAATGCGCCGGAGATGTTCAGTTTGAAGATGGCGCCGTTCATCTGATTATGCTTTAAAAGCTCGACCTTTTTGGCTTCGGCATCCGCGCACATGGTGCGGAATTTGATCAATTCGAATACCCGTCCATGTTGGCCCATGCGTTTCTGTCGGAATAATACCGGCCCTTTTGAACCCAGCTTGATGGCAACGGCAATAAATGGATACATTAACAAGAAGAGAAGACAACCGACCAGCCCGCCGGCGATGTCCAAAAGGCGTTTGTATAAAAGGCCCGCGGCATTGAAATTGTCCGTTTGCATGGTGAGAAAAGGGATACCCTGGCACACCTCCATGGATAGTTGGCAACTATACTGATGCCACATGGCCGGCAGGATACGCACCGGTAAACCGATTTTGCGGCAATAGTTCAAGTGAGGCTTGAGCTCCAGAGTTCGGTCGCCAGGAATGGCAAATACGACTTCATCGATTGATTGCTGCCGTAAAATGGTAGGCAGTTCGTCGATGGTGTAGACAATATCAGAGGTGTTGTCCGGCTCAGCGCCAATGCTGACAAGGCCCACGATTTCGTGCCCCCAGCTGATTTGCGTTTCAAGAACCCGTTTGACCAATTCACCTCTTTCTTGATCCCCGACGATCAGAATCCGTTGCACATTGAATCCCTTGGGAGAAAAATAATCGAGATAAAGTTGTCCGCTGATTCGAGCAGTCAGGAGCAAGAAAAAAGTGATCAGGGCGAAATAGCCAACAAAATCTCGCGAAAATTGTAGCCCGCTATAGAAATACAAGCCAGCGGCCAAAAAGGTAAAATCCAGCGCAACGGATTTCGTGATATTCCAGAGCAATGTCATGTAATTTGTCAACAATTTCAATCCGGCGAATATCAGAACGGATACTTCATTTCTGTTTGAAGGTTTTGTCATTTCAGAACTCATCAAAACGGGATGCCCCCCGCGTATATTAAATTCTGGCGTACCAAAAATAGGCATGAGATAGATATCATAATAGACGACGGAAAAGATCTAAAGTCTGTTGAGATTAAATATCAACTCACAGCCCTCCGCCCCATGCCTCAGCCCCCCCTGCTTTTCCGCATTTCTTCCCTTCTAACCTTCCGCTCTTCTTACTTTTCCAACTGCACCGGCACGTTCCCGTTTTGCAACGACTGCTGACTGGCCTCCAGGATTTTGACGACCTCCAGCCCGCGTAAACCGTTGCAAATTGGCTGGGTATCGTTCTCGATGGCATCGAGAAAATGGTTCAGCTCCACATTGATGGGCTCCTTGCCTTCGATTTTGGGAATCACGATGTCCCCGTATTTGTACGAGTAGTGAAACTCGGCAAAGCTGTCGTAGTGCTTGGGGCCCTCGACCCCCTTGTCGTACAGTCGGATTTTTTCCGTGGGCTGCACGTCATCGTATACCATCATCTTTTTGCTGCCCACAACGGTCATGCGCCGGACCTTATCAGGGTCCAGCCAACTGACGCTGAGAAAAGCCAGCAGGCTTCCCGGAAATTGCATGGTCATCTGGGCCACATCCTCGATGGTGTCGTTGACGTGGGGGGTGCCCACGGCGGTGATCGTATGAGGCTGGCGGCCCAGCAGATAGGTGATGATGGAGATATCGTGGGGCGCCAGATCCCAGATCACATTGATGTCCGGCTGAAAAAGCCCCAGGTTGAGCCGCTGGGAACTGATGTAATAGATATCGCCCAGTTCTCCCGATTCGATGATGGCTTTCATTTTTTGCACCGCAGCGGTGAACAGAAAAGTGTGCCCGACCATCAGCTTGCTGCCGTTTTGGCCGGCCAGGTCGATCAGTTCCCGGGCCTGTTCCGAAGTTGATGTAATGGGTTTTTCAACAAATACATGCTTGTCGGCGGTCAGGGCCTGTTTGGCCAGCTTGTGGTGGGTATGCACAGGCGTGGCAATGGCTACGGCATCAATGGACGCGTCATCGATGATCTCCTCATGGTTCGTCGTCACCTCGATAGAAGGGTAGAGTGTTTTCATGTGATTCAATCGATCCTGATCCAAATCCGCAACGCGGACCACATTGCTACGGCCGATTTGCATAAAATTCCTGATCAGGTTGGGGCCCCAGTATCCACATCCGATAATGCCTACTCGAATCATCGTCGTCTCCTGCTCTTAGTGGCCGCCCTTACCGAAAAAGATCACCGGAAAGGTTTGCAGAACAATTTTAAAGTCCAGCCAGAGGCTTGCGTTGCTGATATAGTACAGGTCCAGAATGACCATTTCTTCGAACGTAACCGCGCTGCGTCCCAACGCCTGCCACAATCCGGTGCAGCCCGGCAGCACGTTCAGTCGCTTTTTGTGCCAGTCTTCATAGCAGTCCCACTCATAGGGTAGGCAGGGTCGGGGACCGACCAGCCCCATGTCGCCGACGAGCACGTTGTAAAACTGGGGGAATTCATCCAGGCTGGTCTTGCGGATGAACTTGCCGAATTTGAATATCCGGGGATCGTCGGTGATCTTGAACACGTTGATATCCTTGCCGGTGGCACATTCTAGATTACCCTTGATGAAGTTGGTCACATAATCCTTGTGGATGTTGCTGCTGTTGCCGACATGCATGGACCGGAACTTGTAAAAGTCGAACGGGCAACCGTTTTTGCCGATGCGCGTCTGCTTGAAAATAACAGGTCCTTTGGAGGAGAGCTTGATGCCTGCGGCGATGATGAGAAAAAGCGGCGACAGGACAGCCAGGGCAACGGTGGACAGCAGGATGTCGAAAGTTCGCTTGTCCTTCCAGGAATTGCCATCCAACGGCTTTTGGGGCAGGTCGATGACCGGGATGTTGGCATAGAGTTCCACGTCCATTTTTTTGGCGATTACCGCCAGAAAGTCGGAATAGATCCGAACCGCCACAGCGGTTGCCAGGCAGGATTCCACGATATGAATCAGCCGATTGTAGGGCGCATGGTCGATGGCGATCAGGATCTCATCGACATCCAAGTTCCGGATGGCATCCCCGAGACCGTCCAGATGGCCTATGTTTTTGTATCCATTAAAGATGTCGATCCCTTTGGCTTTGTAATCGTCCAGGAAGCCCACGATGATAAAATCGGAAAATTCGTCCGCCATCAGGGATTTGGCTGCAAATATGCCCGCCTGGTCTCCACCGACGATGAGCACCTTGCGTCGCTGGATTTTTTTTCGTGTCAGGTATCGATACAGCGACTTCCCCAGTATCGGCCGGTAAAGGACAAAAACGGGCAGGGCGATCAGATAGAAATCGATCAGCAGTTCGCGTCCATTATAAATCAGGTAGTAGAAGTTGGACAGGGCCATGAATACGATGAGGGCAATAGAACCGCCGATCAATGCGTTGAGCAATTTGGCCAATTGTTTGAGGTGGGTGATTACCACATTGCGTTTATACAGGCTGGTGTACCGAAAAGAGAAAACGAAAATAACGATAAAAACCGCATACAAAAACAGGTGAGACAAACAACTGTACGCGCTGTCAAAGGAAAAATCGATTTCAATGACGTTGATGCGGGTAATGGCGTAGAAATAGGCGATGGTCAACAGCGCAACATCGACGGCCAGAAATATGTATTTGAACGGCGGCTTTTTAAATTTCATGTTCTTTTTCTGAGTACTTTGGCCGGATTGCCGACAACGACGGTATTGGGGGGAACGTCCCGGGTCACCACGGCGCCGGCTCCGACAAGGGCGTTTTCGCCAATGGTGATCCCGCACAAGATGGTGGCGTTGGAGCCGATGGAGGCCCGTTTGCAGATCCGGGTGGGGATGCACTCCCATTCGTCTTCGGTTTTGGGTGCCCCCTCAGGGTTGGCCGCCCAGGGATCGCGGTCGTTGATGAACATTACACCGTGGGCCACCATGACTTCATCCTCGATGGTCACGCCTTCACAGATGAAGGTATGGCTTTGAATCTTGCAGCGTTTGCCCACCGTCACGTTTTTCTGTATTTCAACGAATGCGCCGATGCGGGTGTCGTCTCCGATCTCGCAGCCATACAGGTTCACGAAGTTGTAAATTTTGACGTTCTGTCCCAGTTTTACGTCCGGGGCGATTACGTTGATGCCGTCGGTCATGAAATATTCCTTAGTGTGTGGAAGTGCATTAAGATAATCAGAGACAAAGAAAAACAGAAACCAAGAAGATCAGAAGAGCAGAAGATCAGAAGATCAGAAGCTCGAAGTCTCAAAAGATCAGAAACAAAATTTGGAAGCATTTTTTCTGACTGAATTCAGCATGTCGATGATCTGTTCGTATTCGTCTTCAAGTTCATTGTGCGGTATTTCAACGGCAGTTATTCAACCTGACCAAAAACAATCAGCGTAGCATTTTAAACACCCTGCGCAAACTGGCGGCAATGACATGGCAACAGGTATACTCGGATAATGGTTTAAAATGGGAGCTTATTCTGTCCCAAAGGGGGCCGGGCGATAATAAGCTTTACAGTTTTCGAATCAGCAGGGGATTTCAGGCTGTAGCATATCGTGACGGCCAATGGCTGCGCTTGTTGTCTTTACACCCCGATCATGATTCTGCATATCAATAACCCAATTCCTCCGCCCTAAGCCTTTTTAAAAAAATCTCCGATTTTTTCTCCCACATACCGAATCTGCCCCTCCCGCAACTCCGGATACATGGGCAAGGACAAGATCCGCTTGGCCGCTATCTCCGCCACTGGAAAGCCGCCTGCCTTGTATCCAAGGCTTTTGTAGGCCTCCTGCAAATGAAGCGGAATTGGGTAATGAAGCCCCGTTTGGATGCCGTTTTCCCGCAGGTAGGCCTGAAGTTCATCCCGGCTGTCCGTCTGGATAACGTAGAGGTGGTAGACGCTTTCGGCGCCGTCGATCACCATCGGGGTTTCGATTCCCTCAATGTCTGCGAGCAGTTCCGCGTAGAGCGCAGCATTTTCCTGCCGCTGCCGGGTCCATGTCTCGATATACTTCATCTTGACACCCAGTACCGCTCCTTGAAAACCGTCCATTCGCGAATTCCAGCCGACGATGTTATGAAAATACTTCTTTGCCTGCCCGTGGTCCCGGAAAGTCGCCATGGTTTCTGCGAGCTGCTCGTCGCTGGTCACAACGGCCCCGGCCTCGCCGTATGCGCCGAGGTTCTTTCCCGGGTAAAAGCTGAAGCAACCGGCATTGCCGATGGAACCGGCCCGCCGCCCTTTGTAGGTAGCCCCGTGTGCCTGGCAGGCATCTTCCACGACCGCAAGATTATGTTTGGCCGCGATGTCCATCAGTGGATCCATGTCAGCCATCTGCCCGTAGAGATGCACAGGAATGATCGCTTTGGTTTTAGGTGTGATTGCCGCCTCCACCAGTGCCGGGTTCATATTGCACGTCGATTCGACAACATCGACAAACACCGGAGTGGCGCCACAAAAGCTGATCGCCTCGGAGGTTGCGATGAAGGTGCTCGGTGTGGTGATTACCTCGTCCCCCGGACCTACCCCCAGGCCGATCAGAGCCAGCCACAGAGCCTCGGTGCCGCTGCCGCAGCCGATGGCGGATTCACATCCGCAAAAAGGTGCGAACTGTGATTCGAATTTTTTTGTCATCGGCCCGCCGGCAAAAGCGCAGGTGTTGATTACCTCCTGCAGGACTGCATCGATTTCATCCTTGATGGCACCGTATTGCTGTTTCAGATCGAGAAAAGGAACATTCATTTTGTTAATCCCATCATTTTAGTTGTTAAGGCGGTTCGTCTGCCATGCCGTGTTTAAAACACGGGGCCGTGAGGATCGCTGCTATTTGTTTTCTGGAATTCTTATTGGAGTACGATAGAAATAGGCCGGAAGAAACTACTTTGAAGCTGCCATGGCCAGATATAGCTGATGATATTGCGCTGCAATTTTTGCCCAGTCATGGTTTTGCCGGATCTCCGATCGGGCCTTTTGCCCCAGAGCAACGGCATCGTTATATTGCCCCAGGACGATACCCAGTTGGCTCGCCAGGGAATTGGCATCAGACATTTTAAAGGGATAGGCAAGACCGTCCGCCACCGCAATGTTTTCCGGGATATCGCTGTAAACCGTTGGTGTTCCAAAGGAGAGTCCCTCAAGGAGAGCCATAGACATTGCTTCATACTCGGAAGGGAATACGAAAACCCGGGCATGGGCATACAGGGCATAGAATTCATCCCCGGTGAGAAATCCCGTGAACAGCACCCTATCTGGCTTGTTTCGGGTCAGCTGATCGAGGTATTCCGGATCACTGCCGCTTCCCCCGCCGGCGATTACCAGGGGCAGGTCCGTATCAAGGGCTGCATACGCCTGGAACAGAGTGTGCAAACCCTTTGTCCGTTCGACACGACCTGCCGAGCAGAACAGAAAACCCTGCGGTTTCAGGTCCCACTTTTTAAGGAAGGCTTCTGGGGGCTTCTTCATGAAGAGGATGCCGTTCGGAATATAGTGAACGTCCTGTTTGTATTTTTTCTGGTAATAGTCCGCCAGTGGCTTCGATACGGAAGTGATCTTATGTGGTACATGGATAAAAAAACGTTCGGCAATTTTGGACATGGTGCGAGGGATCAGGCCCCATTTCTTCCTCAGATAGGCTTGACCATGAGAGGTAGCGATGGTGCCGAATCGGGCCTTTGGTTTCCAGGCCAGCAAACAGGGGTCGGTGCTGTGAATATGGACGATGTCAAATGCCTCTTTGTTCGTGGCAGCTGAAGCGTTCCACATGTGGCTGATCATCTCCAGGCTGCCCGACGAAGAACCGGGAACGACCTTGACCTGTGCTCCGGCGTAATCGGACATCTCTTCGGTGTAGGTGTCGTATCCGTATACCGTGATCTCGTACCCAAGATTGGACAAATGCGGCAGGAGTGAATCAACGACCACCTCCACACCATGGTGACCGGGTACGCCTTTTGTCCCCAGAATCGCAATCTTCATCTTCTCAATGCCCGCTTATTGGAAAAAAGTTCTATATCCTCCACGCTCTGCCCTTCGCCCTCTGCGCCATGCTCTCCGCCCTATGCCCTTTCAAAGACATATCTCTTGCCCTCGATACAACCTCAATTTGTTTTCCAGCACCCATTTTATGGGCCGCCACGGTTTTTTCCGCATCGCAGGAACGGCCGTGCCGGTCATCCAGCAGTTTTGTTTGCAGTCGCTCACCTGCCTGCGGATTTTTTCTGCCTGTTCGCTGTTCCAGATTTCTTCAAAGGATTGATCCACCAGATTTCCCATGATCATGGGCTCCGATGATCCATTGCAGGCAAGCACCTGGCCCCACGGATCCAGGAAAAAGGTATCCGTTGCTGCGCCGCAGGCGATGGGCCGCTCTTCACCCTTCAGATGCATCAGGAGCCCCAGGTTGATGTAGGCCCTGAACCAGTCCTTCAACCGCCGCTTGATATTCCTGCGAGGCGATTGAAGCAGGGCCTCCATGAATCGGATGATGGCGTCCTGAACCTCATCGGCATTTTCAATTTTGTTGTCGTTTTTATGAAAATAGAACGAATTGTGAATGATCGCGTTGGCGAATTCAACATCCAGTGCGCTCACCAGCGTATGAAAATCCATCAAATCATGACAATTGTCGCCGGAGATCGTCATGGCAAATCCGATATCCTTTACGCCCATCCTCTTAAGGCGTAGGACTGTTCTCAAGGCCCGGTCAAATCCGTTTTTAATCCCGCGAAGCCGGTCATTGAGGGCAGGGAGCCCTTCAACACTGACACGAACCGTAATATCCGGGAACTTTCTGGCTACGCTTTCAATACGATCCGTGAAATAGCCGTTAGTGCTGATTTCAAGCCGATCCGACTTTTTGTCCAGGATTCGGACGATGTCTCCGATATCCTTTCTCAGCATCGGCTCGCCGCCCGTGATATTCAGCCGGGTCATGCCGGGGGGGATTTTCTCGAGGATCTTCGGATCGAACTCCTCACTGGCCTTGCTGGGATATTTCCAGGTGTCACACATCCCGCATTTGGCGTTACACCGGTAGGTGGTTATGACTGCACATTCCATGACGTTTCACTTTTCAATTTTTTTGTTCTTTTTGGCTTCAATTAATACTTTGTAAAGATCAAGGGTTGCTTCAATAAACCTTTCCGGATTATTAACCGCCTCTACCTTTTTTCTCGCCCTCCTGCCCATGGCTTTGATTGCTGAAAGCGGCATTTTGTCAAATCTGGCGATAGTGCCAGCCAACTCCTCTGGCATGAAAGGTTCAAACAACAAACCTGTGTCGCCGTCATCCACAATTTCCGAAATTCCCCCGATTTTTGAGGCAATCACCGGCTTTCCGTATGCCATGGCTTCCAGTGCCGAATAGGGATAATTTTCATACCACTCGGAGGGGATGACAATTGCCTTCGCATTTTGAATGACCTTTTCAAGTGCATGCCCCTGCAAATACCCAAGGAGTTCGATATTTGGAACACCAGATTTCTCGATACGCGCCTGCAGCTCGGATTCTAAGCTGCCAGTCCCGGCAATTTTCAAATGCATGCCGTTCAGGCTGCCTTTCAGCCTGATAAATGCATCGATTAATGTTCCAACGCCTTTGATATCTTCTAAACGTCCTAAGTAAAGCAGATAGCTTTCAAACTCGTAGTGGGGTGTGAAATTTTCAACATCCAAAAAATTGGGCAAGTGAAGAAACTTTTTAGGATCGTACCCCGCATCGACAAACTTGTTTCTTAAAAACTGGCTGGGGGAGATGTATTTATCGATGCAGCTTTCATAGATGGGGCGAGAGTTGAACACTGTCTCAAGATAAGTGACAATCGAGGCGCCCATAGATCCTTTTTTACACCTATTCCGAACCACGTTGAAAAAATGCCTGCCCGTACACTTTTCACAAATCTGCTTCCCGTCGTGGAAATTCGTATTGGGGCATAATTCCTTATAGTCATGCAGCGTCCATACTACAGGGATAGCTTGTTTAGATATTTCCGGCAGAAAGGATTTGGTCAGGTGATGACGAACAGAGTGGAGGTGCGCAATGTCAGGCCGAATATCATCTATTAGTTTAGCAATATTGCGTTTGGCCTCTTTTGAAAAAATGGAGCGCGAAACCACCTTAACAGTGTTGATAACACTCTTATTTCTAAGAGACTCTCTATAGTCGATATGGCTTATGAAATACTGTTCATCAAGGCAGGGAATGTTCTTTTCTCCTTGCATTGCGAAAAAATGGATTTCATGCCCTCTATTCTTTAACAATTCCGCCATATCGAAAGCTAATCGGCAGTCACCGCCTCTTAAGTGATGGTAGGAGTTAATAATTACAATTTTCATAGCGCAAATATTGAGGCCGGTTTAAGAAACAGGCTAACCAGGACGGAAATTTTAGACACTAAATTAAGGCTTGGGGCTTTTCTCGATAACCCATTCGGTATGTTCCATATGAAGTGCCAATGTATACAAAGCTCGCAAATGGATCGAATTTTATCGAAAACACCGTCATGCCGGGCGACAGATTAAAATTTGCCTCCCGCCAAATTTTACCATTGTCTATGGACATGAATACCCCATTCCCGTTTCCATAACCCAAGGCGCGGCGACCGGCAAAAACCAGATCGGGGTTGTCAGGTGCATAATTGATGCATTGCGTGTACATGGTTCCGAAAAAATCCCGTCGCAAACCATGGCGATAATCACGATGTGCAGCTGACTGCTCTTCAATTCGATATACGCCCCTTGTTGTCGCAAGCAATACGACGCCTCGGGGCGTTATTTTTATATCCAAAATGGCTCTCTCGGGGATATCAAGTTTAACCCTTGGGCGGTATGATTCACCGTGGTCTATGGAAGATAAAATTTCGCATTGTTTGCCAGTGGCTTCCCATATCGCATACAATGTTTTTCCGTCAGTAGATAAAGCTCGCGCGGTTTGGGACATGCGCCGCCAGGTGCTCCCTCCATTTACACTTAAAAAGGGGCCGGCATAGACCAGTTCTGAAATAGTGGGGTGAAAGCAGACAAAATAGAACCGATCTCTTAATTGGGAAGTTTCCGAGAAAGACTTTCCGTAATTATGACTTACCAAAAGCCCTTTTTTACCCCACTGACCAAAGCCCATAACTATATGCTTCCCCCTTGCGCTGGCCGACGAGACACTCTTTGCACCATCTATCCGAGGGGTTCTCACCTCCCTGAAAGTCAGGCAATTGTCACGGGTTTCCCATAAACCATGATCCGTCAGGCAAAAGATCATGCGGCCCGGCGCAAGAAAAATAATATCCACCATCCGTGCGCCGGTGAAACCTGATCCGGAAAAATGCCAGGATTCACCACCATTTTCTGTCCGAATAATTCGGGCTCGGCCATTGGTAACATGCAGGCAGGTCTCAGGCTTGGTAGGGTGGGGCGCAAATGGGCTGGAAAAATAAAATCCCGGCTTCCCAAGCACATTTTCTGGATCAATAGAGCCAGGCTTTTTCCATGTATACCCACCGTCATCACTTGAGCAGGGCGGTTGTCCGCTTTTGTCGGCCCTGATGTAAATTTTCTTCGCGTTCACCGGGCTGACATAGATATCAGTTATGTCGGTAGACCATAGATAAGCCGAGGGCAATTTTCTAAAACTCTTTCCATAATCCTCGGAAACCGCAACACCTTTCTTCCCCATAGCAGCATAAACAAATTGAGGTGCAGCGGGGCTGTTTCCAATTGATCGGGGGGGGGCAGGAAGTCCTGCCCCGATAGGCGTCATCGTATCGTTAAGGTATCTGAAGAGACCCTTCCTGGAAGCGAGTAAAATTGCCCCCTCTCTATCCATTGACAGCGCCATGTCATGAATTTCGGTATCGTGGCATTGCGTTTGATGCCAGCTTTCACCGCCGTCCCTGCTCTCCAAAAGGCCTTCACTTGCGGAAGCGCACCATACCCTCAGACAACGGCTTTGCAGGCCTCTTTCATTTGTCGGCGGCTGAAAAAGAATTAAATCTCCTTTAGATACCTGTTTAAAGAAATCTGTTCTCCTGACCATTTTCCAACTCTCTCCACCATCCGTGGTCAGGATAATTCCCTGATAGCGTTTGGGGTATTTCATACCCCGTTGGCGGTCATAGCCGAGAAACCCCGCGGCTATTACGGTTTCAGGGTTATACGGGTCAACCGCAATTGATCGGGCACCATAGGCAAAAAAGCCCCTGAATTTCGGAGCCCAGCTTTTTCCACCATCTGTTGACCTCCAGACACCTGACTGGTCAGTACTGAGATAGGCAATGTTTGGTTTGCTAGGCGCATAAGCTAAAGCATGAACATATTGGAAGCCATCACCCCCAGCCATGTTTAGTTCTTTCATCCTGCCTGTGGAGAGGGGAATGCTGGCCCAAAAATTGTCCACTGCATTCACTTTGGAATTTGCAGCAAGCAGACGCAACGGAAACATCATGGACAACAGAAAGGAGGTGCCGATTTTTATAAAAACTCGCCTTTTCATCGAGGTAAATAATTTTGTGGGTGATCTATCAATCCCGAAGAGATATAGAATCTACATGCTTTATTGATGTTGGGCATAAAGAAACGGCAATTGGCTCATCGAGCCCTCAAGGTTGTTGCGCCAATAATTGATTTTGTCCTCAAGAATTTTTCTATGGGAAGCCCGATCTTTCCAGCCACGATCAATAATGTCTTTCACATTCTCAGTGGAGACCATGTCTATATCTACAGTGTAGTCTCCTAGTCCAACAAGCTTCATATATTCCCGAAGCTTAAACTGATAATTAATGGATACTGTAGGGGTAAATATCCCCGTCGAAAATATACATGCATGCATACGGGTTACAAGGCAAAGTTCAAGAAGCCCCATTATTCCCTTTAACTCTGATGGGGTATACAGCCGTTCTAAAATAGTGAGGCCCTTCTTATTTCTCATGAGGTCAGCTATTTCCTTTGCGGTCGCCAAGTCATCCTCACGACATCCCTCCGTTAATACGTTGGTGGCAATGAAAAGAATTTGCACGCCTTTCTCTTCGATGTATTGATCAGCAACTGTGGCGATTGCTTTTTTATAATCATCGTAACCACTTTCCCCTTGGGCCTTGATGTAGTCCCATTGCATGACAGACATCCCAAGTAACGGTTGAGCTTCTTTTTTCAAACCGTACTGGTTTAATAGTCGCCATGAATTTTTTTCCGATATGGCGTCCTGCAGCACTGCCACATCGCAAGTGTCAACTATCACGGGTTTTGTAACACCGAGATCTTCGAGAGTTTCGTTCGACTTTCTGTCTCTTAGATATATAACGTCGCATTTATTAAGAACTATTTTGGATAAATAGCGAGTCAGTCTGAAATGGAAGGGCCCTATTGTTTGCGGAAATAGTATCAGAAACTTATTGTAGCTTTTAACCATCCACAACATGTACAAAGAAAAAAGAATCGCCTTATAAAAGTTATCGTTTATACGCTCTGCACCGACACTGACGATAATGTCTGACTCTTTCACCTTTTTTATGGCGGTAAGTGTTTTATTGTTAAATGTATAGAGAGTCTCTGGCACATGAATATGGGGCCTCCTTAAGACAACCGCGAGACAATTAACCATCATCCAAAAACTCGTTCTTGCAAGCCAAAGCAACTGTCGTAACCGCGTTTGGTTCAGTGGAAGAGAGATAAGTTCATGATAACATGGTAATTTCGTCAATTTATGGATTGACTCTGGCGTTTGCGCCAAGACTTCAATAGCAACTCCAGGAAAATTTTTCTTAAGAAGTCGAACGCTATTTTCAACAAGTGCGCCAGAGCCGATATTGGCAGCGGAATAAGCCTCTATAATTAATATTTTCATGATGGAATCCCGCCCTCAATATCGTTTATCAGGCCGATCGCTGTTTTACCATGGAGATAAGTCTCTTTTTCAATTTTCACAATTCTGCTTTTCAGTTCTTCAGCCACCTGTTCCCTGTTTCGCCAAAGCGAAGAAATTTTATTAATTAAAACACCCGTCTCGATGTTATCAATGTTGTAGACATAGTCCTGCATTCCCATCATCTCGCCGATTATCCCGTGACATCGGAAGTCGCCGTCATGAGTTATCAGCAATGAGGGGACTGCCGAGCATACTGCGTCAATTGTAAAATGGAGACGGGTGCCGATGGTCATGTCCAGACATGCTGCCATGCCTTTAAGTTCATGGGATGAATACTCGTTACTTACAATATGAATCCTTTCGGGACTCAGAGCCTTGTCTTTTATCATTTTTGCGGTAATACGGTCATCCAATACCTCCGTTGGCCCAATGGAGTGGGGGATGAAGACAACCGTTGCATGAAGCTTGTCCGTTAAAAAGTTTACAGTTTCGACAATTGGCGCCAATGCTTCTTTGCGCCGGTTCATCATTTTTCTCCCCGGAAATGCGAAGTCGAGTTTTCTCTGACTGACTGCCATCCCAACTAAGGGTCGATTCTCGGGAATTCCTTCCGTTTCCAATAGTGCCCAGGCATCTTCTGATGGAATCGGCTTAACAAGAAACGCCAAATCAGGATAAACAGTCACCGGCGTGCCGGAGTTTAAAACGCCAATGTCTGCCAAATAGGTTTTTGATTGGCCTTCCCGGAGTGTGATGTACTTTACTCTTTTAAGCGTAAAACAGCTCCAAAAATTCAATATTCTTGCCTTGATATTTTTTCTGTTTCTTACTCCCGGTTTTATGGTCGCAGCATATATGATCGCCTGCTTTTTTAACGATTCAAACAGCAGCGCCTGGATGCCATGATAAAGCGGCGTATAGAAACTATCATGTGACATTAATATGATATCGGCCTCAACATACGCCCTCCAGACGGGGCTCCGCATGAACCAAAAGGCCTTGTTCTTTAACAATTTATGCAAAACACCAAACGCAAAGTGTTTTCCGATGAAATTAATGTAGTTGTATATTTTTTTGAGAGTGCTGCCATATCCGTCCAGAATGTGTTCCGGTACCACCCCTTGGGCATTCACTACAACCGCGTCTCCAGCATAATTAGGAGTGTCGATTTCAGGATTCAAGGAGAACAGGCGGACATCGGTATCCGCGTAAGGCCGAAGAGACTCTTTCAAGCCGTAAAAAAGTGCGGCTTCCCCCTTGTTATGGCTTGGTATGTCTTCTGCAATCAAAACTTTTATCATGGTTTATTTCCAACCGTATCTGCCGGTACAAATTGATGACGACTGTGCAGTTTTCGATTCCGCAATAACAAAATAATAAGAACCCCTGAAAAAAGTGCGTTTGAAGCCATTGCTATGGACATAGAGATCGCCGTCCCGATCAGGTCCCACAATGGTGTCAGTTGTACCAGCAGGATAACAACTATGCACATCTTCCCTGCTTCAAGAAAAAAACGAATTTGTGGCAAATCAATGGTGTAATAAAGAAATGAAAGCGGCAAATAAATCGAACTGAAAATGTACCCAATCAACAAGATTCGCAACGGCAGGATTGCGTTGGTGTATTGAGGGCCGTAAACTATTTTAACCAAGAGAGGAGCGAAGAATTCGAGAAGCACTATACACACCAGTATAAGACTAACCGGCCGGACTGCATCCTTGATGTAGGAAGCTAAAGATCCCCGTTCCAAGGAAACCGACATTGCTTTCGGTAAAAACACAGCACTCAGTGATCCGGTAACAACTGTTATTGCCATTGTTAATTGAGACGCGACGCTATAATGACCAAGGGCTTCTATGCTCAGGTATCTAGTTAAAACCATCCCATCTATCCGCGGAAAGGCATAAAAAACGATCGCCGTTAAAAAAATCCACTTCCCGAATTGAATAATATTTCTGATTATGCCAGGTTCGATTATAGAGAAATTTGGAATTGTCCCAAGTAACATGGCGAGGCTTGCCGCGCCGATCATCCCTGAAATTGCGGTGTAAAGATATACGACAAAGGCAATATTTCGGATACTTGTGATCCAAAATAAAATGAGCAGGCCGATGCAAACGGTTGCTGTATAAAGGCCTTGCATCACGGCAAAAAAACCAAATTTTTCACGTACCTGAAAATAGCTCGCCACGCTGTTCATGATCGACAGAAGCGCCCCGCAAACCAGACCATAACTTATCAACCATGCGGTCTGGGGCTTCTGGAAGAACACATCTGCAAGCAAATGGCCAGTCGGGTAAGAAATCAAAATAATGGATAGGCAGAAGATCACCTTGAGTTGCACATTTGCCCGCCAATAATTGGACATCGCCCCCGATGTTGTTTGCCCCTTGGCAAATTTCACAAAAGTTGTATCCAATGATTGCGGAACGATCCAGGCAAACAACATGATTACATAAAAAAGGCTGAATTGACCATATTTCTCAGCGCCCAGAAATCGCGCAATAAGCACGTTGTTGAACAATGCTATGATCCTGGCAGAACCAATACCTAAAAGGACCGACAGATAATTTTTTACGGATTGACCGGATAATATCCGATTCTTAAATATAGCTGAGCTAAATTTATTCATTAACCGATTTGGGTGCGCTAATAATGCTTTGAAGGTTAGGCAGGTGGGCAATAACTTTATATAGGAGTGCCGGCAATCTGATAGACGATAAAACTTGTTCCAGGAATCGGGTTTGGACTTTTTCAGAAAGGCCCGCAATCTGTAGCGCAATCGGTACTTTTTCCCCCAAGTAATATTTGGTCAGTTCATTTTTCCGCAGGAGGCTTTTCCAGTCGATGGAGCCTTTAATGCTTGAGATATCCAGCCCTGGCTTAAACTCAAGGTTCAGCGTGTTTCTTAACAGTTCTTGACCAAGACTTGTCCAGGCGATTGCCATTGTTTTACCGGATCCTTCAGAGGGTTCAATGCCCCACGGATCTGCAAGCGTGAGATCTGCTTTGTAACCAAAGGGACTTGGGCAAAAATTGCAGGCCGGAAGACACCACAAACGTTTACCAAAAGGAATGGCAGCTGCCATTTCATAATCTAAAGAGTGCTTATTGATTGACATCTTGCCCGGCCAGCCCGAGCCTCTGTATTCCACCTCGGCAACAGGTTCGTTTGTGTTTATTCGCAAACGTTTTTTAATAAAATGCGTAAATCCGAGGTGCTTTTGCTGTTTGCAAAAGATCGCAATGCGGATAATTTTGTCAACACGGCCTTTTAACAATTTGGAGGCCGCCAGGAGTTGACAGGTCGTTCCCACAATCGCGATCGATTCTACATTTTGTTTTGGCCGCAGATTTTTCATTGCGAGGATCGGAAGATACATGGACGGCGCCACTTGTGAAATATCAAGCTCCCCTTCCATCAACTCGCCTTCTGCCCATGGGTAACGCGATCTTCTCATCAACGTATAAACAGCTTCACATTTCTTATCCTTCAGACACCCGGACAAAATCGTCCTGGTCGCACCTCCAGAAGAAGCATCTCTCCGAACTTGATGATCCGCATGCCAGGCAAAACCGGAATCCTTTATCCCGTTCCAAATCCCCTCTCCTATCTTTAATTTTGGAAGTTGGTGAGCCGGGCACACTGCGACGCATTTCAAACACAAAATACATCTATCTTTTGAAACTGCAATTGTTGCAAGTCCCCTTTCATCTATTATCGCTGAAATAGCTTTTTTTTCGCATATAGCTATACACGCGCCACAATTACAGCACCTGTTTTTATCGAACCGAATAACTTTTTGCGTAAAATAAAGCATAGTCTTATTAAATTTTATATTTACTACTTAACAGGGACTACGGGAAATTCTGTTAGTGGTATCATAACCAGTCTAAAACCCAAGTCGCAGTTAGTTCTATCTTTTTCTCTATGCAGGCGATAATCACAACTCGCACCCTTAGGAGTGCTTGGCCACCCTCCGCCACGCAAAACGCTTTGAGAGTTTACAGACGACGTAACAAGCGGATTTTTCACGGAGGAGATAGGATATAATATATACTTAGAATAATCATCTAAAGTCCATTCCCATACATTACCGATCATATCGTAAATCCCAAACAAATTAGGTTTAAATGATTTTATCGGAGCAGTAAGAGGAAACCCATCATCACAATTAAAATTAGGAAATGACAGCCCGTTATCTTGAAGAGACCGGAAATCATGGACATTTGCGTAATCGCATATATTATCTTTGCTGAAATCCGGTATGTTTTCAAAACCAGAGCAGCATACATTTGTCCACTCAGCTTCTGTCGGTAAACGAAATAGACAGCTTGCAGAATAAATATTTGAAAGCCATTTAGCCATAGAACATGCATCGTGATAAGAAACGTGCACCACCGGATGACTCTCGTCGGATTCAAATCCCGGTGATTTCCATGTCACTTCCTTTTTCTTAACCCATTTTCCTTTACTTTTATCATATAAAAGAGACCAACCTTTCACCTCGGCAGTGGTTTTATAATTCGTATAATTTATAAAGAATCTAAACTGTTTTATGGTTACCTCATGTGACATTATATATAGTTCATTAATATCATTTTTTTTACTCTCTCCCCTATCGCCGTCAAACGGGGCAGATGGAATCCATACAAAATCAATCCCCGTTTTATTCTCAATCCACTTTGTTGAGGAAAGATTTTCATGGGAGACAGACGAAACATTAGGATATTTCATAGAAATAATTTGTGCTCGATGATTTTTCCTGTAATTCTCCCAAAATAAAAATGTAAGAATGATGAAAACAATGGCTACTAAGGCACCCATAGGTATAATATTATTCTTATTCATTAAGCTTTTCAATTTTTTGTTCAATTCATTCATATTACAAAAACAACTATCGATTATGATATACGAGGAAAATCTTGTTAAGGGACCGGTTGTATTTTACAAGTTAACTCTTGAGGTGAATCCTCCTGCTATCGCGGTTTTCGATATATAGCATATTCAATTTGATTCCTGATGCTACTATGCATAGATACATTGGAAAAACAGTTACATTGTTTAAAATGTTTTGAACCACTGATATTATAAGTAAATATGTACAGCAGGTAAATACTGCAAAATTTAACTCTGGAATATTGCTCCGATACCTTATAAAATATAGAAGATTCCTTAAAAGAAATGTCAAGTAAAACAAGAGGGCAATTACACCTGACTCAAGAAACAGCAACAAGTAGTCATTGTGCATTGCCATTATTTTATTTCCATATTCGCCCATTACCAAATAAGATGTTCCAGTACCATACCCGCGTAAAGGGCGGGCTATAATTAATGGCAATGCATTGCCCCAATGCTCCATGCGGCCGAAAAAAGTATTTTTGCTATGGAACTTGCCACTTTCACTTAACTCGGAAAATCTACTAATAATAAGTCCAGAAAATGCGATTGAAATAATAATGATTCCGCAAACAACCCACTTTACATTTATGTGTTTTCTAAATAGGAAAGCGCCAAGCAATAAGGAAAGAAAAATTGCTATCCAAGAACCTCTGTTAAGTGATAAAAAAAGAGAAATCAGCAGAGATATAAAGATCGGATAAATGAAATACCGTTTTTTCAATTTCGATTTTGATGAGAATAAAATAATAGTACCGCAAATTGCAATTGCCAGGTATTCCCCATATGCGTTATATTGGCCGAGCAAGCTTGCTATACGCTTTCGTCCATCCAAGTCATTCACACCGCTAATGAAATATTGATAGTACCCGTAGAGCATCACAACGGTCGCGCTGATAAGGATAGCATAAAGTATTCTATGCAAATCAGAATCCTTTTTTATGCTACTAAATACTATCAAGTATAAAAAAATGTATGAGAGAAATTTAATGAGAAAGGAAATGGATACGAAATAATTTATTGAAAATAATGTGCTGAACACCATGCAAAAAAACAAAAAGAAAAGCAAAAATGTATTTCTGGTGCGCAGAAGATTGAAATTTGCTATTAAATGCACCAATCCATAAAAAATTATGTATATTGAAAACACTGACGTTAATGGTACTAATGCAAAAAGAGTATACCCCATCTCCGCAAAAGGTTGGACAAGCGGCCTACAAAATAAATAACAACATATTACATTTACAGGGTTTTTCCACATTGCCCCCATAACAAGCACTATTACAAAGCATATTAATGTTGCTATCGTCGTATTCATCTTTTTTGTTAGTGTACCATTTAGATGTTTTTGGCATCTTAATTTCAAAGCGCGAGTATAATACCCCGCTACGCTGCGGCGTTAAATTGATTAAATCCTTTTACGGTCCTGACACCTCGCTGCTTGCGGAGAGGTCGCTAATACTAATCCAAATAATAGACTTGCCTGCATATTATTTTGGAGATCGGCCTAATAACATCATATAACTTACTTTATTGTAAGACAATAATTTCCCAAAATATAACGGCAGCAAAATACCAGGTATAAATAAAAGTAAATGATATAAAAAATTCGAACCTACCCCCATCAAAGAAGCAGTCTTTTTCATAATTGTAAAGGTAGGCATATGAAAAACATAAACCATAATTGAAAAAGCTCCATAATAAGAAAGTACCTTCACAACAGTATTTTTAGAAACTTTTGAGGAAACCACATAAGACCATCCTATGATAAGCAATGAAAGTGCGATCCCGCAAATACCTAATGTATCAATTACCATGGAAAGATAGCGTGCTAATCCATCGGGATGGACTGTACTGCTAATGTAAAACCCAGCCAAATAAGTTAGTAAAAGTGCGAATAGATAGGGGGTTCCCTTAGCAGGAGTAATGGCAATTATTTCGTAGAAAGAATACCCAAAGATATAATATAAGAAATACTTAGAAAATCTGTCAAAGGCCAAGAAATGACTATCACCAAGAATGTTTAGTTCAGACTTAATAATTATCGCAATAATGATAATGTAAAACACATTTATATTCAGCTTTTTATTGAAAATATAAGTTGCCATTTGGAATAAATACAAAGTGAACAAAAACCATAGAACACCTGATGGAAGTAAATCACCATTCGATTGTTCAACCAACAAAGCGTATACCATTTCTTTTACTGATGGCACATCAATAATGTTATGGACCACAAAATTTACGAGCATGAACACCACAGATAAAGTGTAAAATGGCATTAATATTGATTTTGTGATTTTTTCTAAATACTCTTTTCTGTCAAAGGTCTTCGAACTTAACTTAATACGCTGGAAGGCTCCTGATATGATAAAAAATAATGGCATCACAAAAGAGAAAATAACTTTACTCGAAGTCGCAAAATATTTTTCATATACAGGAGACCCTGCCAATTGTACTGCCGCATGGCCGTAGACAACCAAAATAATTCCAATCCCTTTTGCGACATCAAGATGATTTAATCTTTTGTTCATAGGGAATATGGGGACGTTGTTGAAAAATTATACAAACGTTTCGCTTGCTGCAATCATAGTAGGGAATATGGGGACGTTGTTGAAAAATTATACAAACGTTTCGCTTGCTGCAATCATAGTAAGCGCACGACATTGCGTTCGCGCTGCGCGTCGGGGGTGTTGTGGACTAAGTCAACCGAGTGCGAGGTTTTTGCTTATTCGATGTCGTTTGGAGCAAAGTTTCGGTATGTGGACGTTGCAGATAGACACAGTGCATTTTAAACACGGTTGGCTTTGCTTAATATCAATTATTATAGTTTTAGCTACAAGCAGAATTGTATTTAAGAGTTGCTTCCGATAATTCTGTTCTTTTTGAAAAAAGTCTCCCAAGCCTCCGAAAAATCTTTGGCAAACCTCTCAAGAACCTCTTCACCTTCATTTTCACGCCCATTGATTACGGGGGTAATGAGCCGAACATAGAGATCATGGGTATTGTCCCTTTTCAAGGCATGTAATGCGAGGTGCAACCGGTTTATGTTTTTGCTGTGGGTTGCCTCTCTGTTGGTTTGGAACCAGAAAAAGATGAGGTCTCTGCTGCCCATTTTTTCCGCTACCATGCGGGTCGCACACATATCACCGAAATTTAGAGGTTGTTTGAAGTCGTATGTGCTTTTCTCAAGAATTTTCCAGCCAGAAGAAGGAAAGCAGGATTCCGGCGTGTGGAAGAAGTTCTCATTCTCCAAAAAAGGTGTGCTCCGATACCCCAAGTAAAGATGCACTACTTCACCCCTGCTATTTTTATAACTGGCATGGAAAGACTCTTCCGCACCGGAAGCGATCACAATATCTTTGCTAATCAAATCCTGATGGCCTTGCCAGTCCTTAATTTTCAGTGGAAAAGACTCCAAGCCCCCTTTGATTGTAATCGCGGGCAACGCGCTGGTACTCCAGGAAAGTCCGCCTACAACAATTAGTAGGGTGCAGGCAGTGATAAATGCGGCCGTGTTGTTTTTTATGGTTTGGGGCCCTTGCTTTGGGCTTTGTGAATCTTCATTCTTTTTAAATGGCCAGTCACTATCGGGCAAAAAGCGCAGCAACCATCCAAATGCAAACAGGAACAAAAATGCGACCATGAAAATGGCCCAGCCTTCAAAGGCATGGAAAAATCCTTCAGCCGCTTTCGACCCCCAGGCCTCGGTCAGGATTCCTGTCAAACCTACCCTCAGTCCATTGGTCAGGACGGAAATAGGAATGGTGGCCAGTACCGAAATCCCTCTCTTCCAGGGAGATTTCTGGAAAAAATAAGCATAGGCCACACCTAAGGCGATGAGGGGGAAAAGAAACCGCAAGCCGCTGCATGCATCCACCACCTGCAGTTGCGTGAATCCTAAATCAATGATATTGCCGGCGGTGTGTACGCTGATTCCCCACAACCGAATGATCTCGGCTCCAATTTTCGAAGAAAAGAGCTTCAAGGGCCCGCCTAAATAGCGATTCATTACGCCAGGAATTGGCATCATAAAGATGAGGAATCCTAAAGGGAGCCACAACTTTTTCAAAGCGTCCATCCCGAAGCAAAGCAGGGTTATGAAAATGAGGATAAAGGGAATACTCGGTCTTACGGCAGAGTAGCTGGAGCCCAGGATGCCGTAAATGGCAAATACCAGAAAGAAAAGCAGAAACGGCAATGCACGGAAATCTGGACAAACCCGGATTTTCTGCAACTGCTTGCGGTCCTCCCAGATGAAGTAGCCGGCCATTATTGGTATCAGGAATCCATACGAATAATCATCGTTGGCCATCCAAGTGTGAACGACCCCTTCCAGCGTCCCCCAGAAGCAGAGGATGAAGAGTGCCAGTAGTAAACCTGCCTGAATCATTGCTTTATGTTTCATTTTATCCATGGTTAGCTGTTATTGATGATCCGCAATGGCTTAGAAAGTCGGGGAAGTTGTTGACAAATTAAGAGGAAGTAGGGGGCACATCTTAAATATTGATTATTCTTTGGTGGCTAAAGCGAAAAACGGTTTTTCACCGCAAAATGATCAACCGCTGCCGATTGAGAAAATCAATCACCTGATCGACACAGGAGTTCAATTCACATTGATCCGTTTCAACCACAAGATTCGGATGTTGTGGTTCTTCGAAGGGTGCCTGGATGCCGGTCATGTTTTTAATTTCTCCCTGTCGGGCACGGCGATACAGCCCCTTGGGATCGCGCTGCTCGCAGACTTCAAGGGAACATTTGACATAGCATTCGAAATAGGGCCAATCGGCCATCAATTCGCGAACAAATCGCCGGCTTTCCTCGTAAGGGGCGATAAAGGCGGCGAATACGAGGATTCCCGCATCCACCATGAGTTTGGCCACCTCGGCGATGCGCCGTACGTTCTCTTTGCGGCCTTCCGGGCTGAGGCTCAGGTCGGCGTTGAGTCCACTACGGACGTTGTCGCCGTCCAGCACGTAGCTGCGAACACCCTTCTGGTAGAGTTTCGCCTCGACCTGGTGCGCCAGGGTGGATTTGCCGCTGCCGGAAAGGCCGGAAAACCAGACCAGACCACTTTTATGGGCATTCATCACATGGCGATCCTGTTGGGTGATGATCGGATCGAAGGGTACGATGTCAGGGTTTAGTTTCATTGGTTCGATTCGTTGGGTTGCCTGGGTTCAGTTAGTTTATCCGCCAACAATCAATCCGGTTTCAGCTTCAACCTTTGGACGTTGAGCTTAAATATAGCTCCGCCGCCTGAATTACACCTCCAGCTCGGACAACAAGATGGGCAAGGACCCGAATCATATACGCAAGAGTTGTTAGCGTGGCATTAAATTGAAGGGGATTATGATTTGGTGGGAGGGGCGAGGGGGCGCATCTTAATTATTTATATTCACTATGGATAAAGAGGAAAATTGATTTTCAACGCAAAATTATCAACCGCTACCGGTTAAGAAAATCGATTGCCGGGTCGGCACAATCGTTCAGTTTCCATCGATCTTCCCCAAACCGTCGACATCCTGGCAACCGTCGGACATCAATTATCAGTACTGCCCCAGATACCATTGGTAGGTGCGTCGAATACCATCTACCAAATTGATCGATGCCCGCCAGCCCAACCCGGACAGGCGCGACACATCCAACAGTTTCTGCGGCGTGCCATCCGGTTTGGTGCGGTCGTAAACGATCTCGCCCTTGTATCCGACCACATCCCGTACGGTGCTTGCCAGTGCATGGATGGTACAGTCAACACCGGTACCCAAGTTGACGAAACAGGGCCGCGGGTAATTCAGGAGTTCGTCCGCGGCGGTCTTCTCATCAAGGTTCATAATATGGACACAGGCGCCAGCCATATCGTCCACATCCAGAAATTCACGCTTGGGGGAGCCGGTGCCCCAGATGGTAACTGCCGCGGGCGGAAGGTCGGGCGAGTGCTGAGGCCTGAGTGCTGAGGACGAAGTGGAGGTTGGGCCGGAGACACCATGAATTCCAAGGGACGCTTTGATGTCGTCCGGTATGGTTCCGAAGCAGGCCTCGTCTTTCTGAATGCCATCCCAATCGCTTTCAAAGGCAAGCTTTGCCAGATGGAATTTACGGATCAGGGCCGGCAGCACATGGGAATTCTCGAGGTTGAAATTGTCGTTGATGC
The DNA here is from genome assembly GCF_009689005.1 of Desulfosarcina ovata subsp. ovata. NCBI lineage: Bacteria > Pseudomonadati > Thermodesulfobacteriota > Desulfobacteria > Desulfobacterales > Desulfosarcinaceae > Desulfosarcina > Desulfosarcina ovata. Next base: position 6,926,122 of record NZ_AP021879.1, read on the forward strand.
CGTAAAGGTTGGTGGGCATCACCGCCATGAAGCGAGTACCGTACTGCCGGTTGTATGATTCGCACATCTTGATGCCGGCAATTTTGGCAATGGCGTAAGGCTCGTTGGTAGGCTCTATCAGACCGGTGAGAAAATGTTCCTCCTTCATCGGCTGGGGTGCCATTTTGGGATAGATGCAAGACGACCCCAAAAACAACAGACGTTCCACACCGGCCTGATATGCCGCATGGATGACATTACCCTGAATGGTCAGATTATCGTAAATGAACTGGGCCGGGTAGGTGTTGTTGGCATGGATACCGCCCACACGGGCCGCCGCGAGAAAAACATATGCCGGTTTCTCGTCGGCAAAAAAACGCTCTACGGCAGATTGGTTTGTCAGGTCCAGTTTTACCGATTGCAATGCTTCGAGACTGCCGGTCAGCAACTTGTCTCCACCGGGTTTTCGGGAATGATAGCTGCCACAAAGATTGGTATAGCCCATGGACAATAGCTTGCGAACAATGGCGCTGCCGACCATGCCGGCGGCCCCGGCGATGAATATTTTGGATGATTTATTCATTATGATTACTTACCTTCAGAGCACCTTACCTCAACGGGACTCGGGGACATTCTTCAGATATTCGGTTTCCCATCAATAAACAGTTATCAATTAGCGGTTGAAGGGGAACAGCGGGTTATTCATGCCAATTTTCAAATCCGAAAAGCCTTCACTATTTCATTTCCCTTCTCTATTTCCTCGGCAACAACCTCCAACTCGGTTTTACCGAGATTTGCTTCGGATTGACGCTTGACATGGCCAAGTTCTTGGCCTATATGTTGGCTATGAAAACAACAAATATCGGCGAACTGAAGGATCATCTCAGCAAATTCATCAGCTTGGTGGAGCAGGGCGAAGCGGTTGAAATCTGCAAGCGCAACGTCCCGATTGCCATGCTGGTTCCTCACGGTCCCAAGAAGACAGGGAACTGCACCCAACTTGGATGCGGCTTGGGGACCGTTGAGGTGAAAGGCGACCTGACCGAACCGATGATCCCTGAAGAAAGCTGGGATATGTTGAAAAAATGAAGATCCTGCTGGACACCTGCTGCATTATTTGGGCCGTATCAGAACCACTTGCTATTTCCAAGAATGCGAGACTGCTTTTGGCTGCCGAAGAATCTGAAGTATACGTTTCGGTGATCAGCGCGGCGGAGATTGCCTGTGCGGTTGAGAGGGAGCGTATCGTCATTGATCGTCACTGGAAAAATTGGTTCAGGCACTATATCGACCTGAATTGCTGGCAGGTTCAAAACATAAGCCTTGAAATCATGGAAGAGGCTTACTCTCTGCCGGAGGCTTTTCACGCAGACCCCGCTGATCGAATCATCGCAGCGACTGCACGCCTGAACAACTTTACGATCCTGACGGCCGATAAAAAAATCCGGTCCTATCCACACGTTAAAACTTTATGGTAAACAAAGGGGCGTGGGCGCGCACCCTTATTATTGGTAGCGGATTTGGCATAGCACTCGAAAGAGGACCAGTCGGCCATCAATTCCCGCACGAATCGCCGGCTATCCTTATAGGGGGCGAACACCAGTATGCCTGCATCCACCATGAGCTTGGGGGACGTGGGGGACGGGCATGATTTTATGCGTTTACCAAGATCGTTAAACCCACTACGTTAAAAGCATGTTTCCATTAAAGACATCATCAATTTTCATCGCAAAATAATCAACCGCTGCCGGTTGAAAAAATCGATAACATAGCCTGATGTTCACGGAGTGCTTTATAACTGCACAAGCCCTTGGATGAAATCGAAATGCCTGTCTTTGGTAAAAACCTTATAGCCATGCTGGAACGCCACGGCTGCAATCCAGATATCATTGGTGGGGATGGGAGTGCCCGCAGCCTTGAGGTTATTGAGAACGGATGCATAAAAATCCGCTGTGCCTGCATCAATACCATGAACAACAACGCGTGGAGAATCTAAGAATAAATTCAATTCACCCCTGTTTTGGGCTTCACGGCGGCCGCCTTTAAATCCAGAAAGAAGCTCGCCGATGCTGACGACAGAAAACCCGATTTGATCGGTTCCTCTCAATTCCTCGACGACTACGGCATCGCCCCTCATGGCCAGAGAGAAAATGTTGGTATCGATCAACACCTTCTTCACGACCAAATCTCCGGATCGATTTTCCGTTCGTGGGAAATTTTAACATCTATGGTTTCGAATTCTTCTTGGGACCATTTCCCGAACAAATCGTCCAGGTCGTCGTATTGGCGTGTAAATTGTTTTTTTTTGGAAAGCCCAAGGCCAGATCGGATCAGTTCAATGGCTAGCTGATTAATGCTTTTGCTTTGCTTTTTAGCGTTATCTTTCAATTTATCTGCTAAATCCTGGTCCACACCTCGAATCGTGATTGCCTTCATATGTGCTCCCCATGTGACATTAATATATGATGTCAATATGACACCATAATATAATGCTACCAGGCTGTTGTCAAGGAGGTTCCAGCGCTACAACACAGCAATTGTAATTATGCGGTTCAGGTTTGTACCAGCATGGCAATTCGATCAGTTCTTCGAAAAATTTGTAAGCGTTCACGGGGTATATTGGGCGCTCAATCCGGCGCACTTTTTTCGCTCCGCTAACCTCTCGTAATTTCAATATTTTTATACAAAATCAATAACTTATTGAAATAATTAAAAATATCTAGACTTTCCATTTCTAGTATGCTATCGTGCTTTTCATGAAGCCCGATAGACCCATTTCAGATGCCGATTGGCAAGCTACTGCTGAACCGGTACGCCAGTACATCGTTTCTTTGGAAGATGAGCTGCGGGCGATTAAAACTCAAAACGACAAGCTGGAGAAAAACAACGAGAAGCTTGAAAAGCAAAAACGCCAAAACTCGACCAACTCCAGCAAACCGCCCTCATCCGATCCGCCCTATAACAAACCCAAACGCGAAAAGCCCAAAGGCGAACGCAAGCCGGGCGGACAAAAAGGACACCCGGGGCATGGGCAAATGCTGCTAACGCCCAACAATACTCAAAATGTGATGCCCGAGTGCTGCGGTTGCGGTCTCCATTCATCGGATTGGGATAATCTGCGACCCTTTCATACTCACCAACATATCGAATTGCCTGAAATCGAGATGGACATCACCCATTTTGTTCTGCACCAAGGTCAATGCCCTGGGTGCGGCAAGATTGTCAAAGCACAGGTTCCGGAGGCGTTTAGCACCGGCTACGGCCCGCGGTTTTGTGCGTTTATCGCCGAACTGAGTGGTATCAAGGCCATGAGTCGGAGAAATGTGCAGCAACTGGTCCACTCCGTGTTTGATATCAAAATCGCCACCGGCACGATCCAAAAGGTTATCGACCGCGCTTCCGAGGCCATTGCCTCCACCTATGAGCGTATCGGCCAGGTGGCCCGCAGCAGTGAGTGCAACTTCATCGATGAAACCAGTTGGTTTAAAAAGCACAATCTGCAATGGCTCTGGGTAATGGTCAATACGATGGTGGCCTTTTTCCGCATCGATCCGAAAAGATCCAAACAGGCCTTTCTCGAACTGATCGCCGACTGGAAAGGCATCTTGATCAGCGATGGTTATCGCCTTTATTGCAAATGGGTCCATGGCCGGCAAACCTGCCTGGCCCATTTGATCCGAAAGGCCAAGGCGTTAATCGAGAGTAGAAAACTCAACGAAAGGCGAGGCGGCAAGTTAATCTTGGCACATTTGAATACCCTGATCGAATTTTCAAAAAACAAACCGCCACCTTTAAAATGGGAGCGTTTTTATAACTCCTTGTTGCTCATCCTCAGCCTTTTTGAAGACGACACCGACGGTGCCGGTCGCCTGGCCAGGCAAATAATACGAGAAATTGACGCATTGTGGACCTTTCTCGAACATGATGGCGTCGAACCCACCAACAACCGTGCCGAACGCTCTCTGCGCTTTGGCGTGCTATGGCGCAAATGTAGTCTGGGAACGCAAAGCGACAAAGGCAACCGCTGGGTCGAACGAATCTTGTCTGTAAAAGAAACCTGCCGACTGAGAGATAAAGCCACATTTCCGTTTATAGTCGAATGCCTGGAATGTTACTTTGCAGGCATCTCTGTTGATGTGAGTTGGATCTAAGCCTCTCTTCAGCTAATAGCCCCGTGACCGTTTACAAAAATTTAGTTCAGGTTATGATCAAAAAGTGAAACAAAACTGTACGCAATTAGCCAGCCGATGAATTTTTTCATTTTTGGCTCTCTGTATCAGAAATTTTGATCAAACCTATCCATTGGTTAATAAAGGAACTCGTACGGTTTGATGTGAAAATCTGCCAAGGATTTTAACTGGTGTCTACGTATTCGATCTCCAGGCCTCGCATCATAAAAGTTAACATCGCCTCCCAACTGGGAAAATACATATATCGCGTCAAAGCGCGCACATCGTCAAAAAAGGTTTTGCGCGTTGGTAACTCAGCACGAACCAAGCTGTACTTCTCATCCATCAGTTCAAGAACGGTATGGAACAGAAAGGCTGATATGGTTGAACACTTGTCAAGAGAAAAACCTATCCATACCCAAAAAACTTGGGCCAATAATTTTCATCGAGCGTTTGGATAGAGGCGGGGTCTGCAATAACGACGGTAGAGCACTCTGATATTCGCGGGTTGGATACCGCCTGACTAGGCTTCGTCGTGGAGCTGCCTCGGTCTAAAGACGGGAGTTTCGGCCTGAAGGCCTATTCCGATAGCTTTTTCGAGGGTTCTCCAAACCGCGACCGCGCCCCTATCCAAAAGCTCGATGGCTATATTTGTTCTTTGATAAAGCCGATCCTTTCTTGAGCATTTTTAAAATCAATAAGTTCTTTTTCTATTTGCATCATCGATTATAGAGAAGTACTTATCCAGCTTCTTGAGCCGGAGCAACAGTCGCGCTTCTCTCGCCGTCGCTAATTCCCACCCAGCGTGGAAAGTCAGGGCTGTCAAGGCTGCGACCTTAGGGAGCACCCTTTAGGGCTTGGCCTTGATAGGCCTGGGTTTCCACGCTATAACAAATCATCTTTCAGCGGCCACGATTGGAACAGCCCGGGCAATGGCCCAGATGAAACCGGCCAACTCGCGTGCAATCGCGGTGATGACCACGTTATGGTTTTTGCCCTTTGCAATCAACCTGCGGTAGCGGTGGCATAGTCGTAGCTGTGCATTCCAGGCAATATCCAAAACATCGTCCGGCAAGCCTTCCTGGCGTTTACGGATCGCCTTACTTTTCCGGGCCGGCATACGATAGGCCTGAGCCGATTCGATCAACGTCCTGCGGGCATGGGTATTGCCGGTTTTGGTAATGGGGCCTTTTTTGATGGTGCCACCGCTTGAATGCTCCGATGGGATCAGACCCAAATAGGCCATCAGCTGTGCCGGCGTATCGAAACGGCTCAGATCCCCCAGTTCAGCGACGACGGTCACCGCGCTGAGCAAAGAAATCCCCCTGAGCGCTTGCAGAGCCTCGATAACCGGAAGCAATCGACTGGTTTGGCAACATTGCTCAATCGCTTTTTCGATGCGCTTAACGCGGGCCTCATGGTCTCCCATGGCGTCCAGGTATTCGGTAAGGGCAATGTGCTGGGCCGGATGCGGCATCTTCAGATCCGCCAGCCAATTTAAATGCGCTTTACTCCATTTGCTTTTACCTGGATAATTGATCCCTTGTCGCAATAAAAAGGCATTGATCTGTTGTTTGACTTTGCGGAGCGATATTTGGATGTCTTTTCGTGCACGTACCAGGTCACGAAGTGCTTCATCGGCCTGATCGGGGACATACACCGGCGTCAGTTCTCCGGAACGGTGGAGCGTCGCCAGGTGGGTTGCATCTCGGCGATCGTTTTTAACCCGATCACCGGTTTTTTTGGGGATCAGCGCCGGAGCAACGACAACGCAATCGATTCCCTTGCTTGTTAAATGCCTGTAGATTGGATATCCGCATGGACCTGCTTCATAAACACAATGCAATTCGGCGTTTTGTGAAATCAGTTTTCGCATGACGTTATCAATCTGCCCCAGGTCGTTGCTGATTTTTCCATACACTCGAACGTTTCCGTCACGTCCTTCATCGGCGATAGCAATGGTAATCGAATCTTTGTGGACATCCAAACCAACATACTTTACAATCTTTTTCACGGCCTGCCTCCTTGATTTTGGCTCTGTAGTTAGGGTTGTTAACGAACGCTTACTATAACCCACGTTTTCAAGGTTTGGCAGGCCTTTTTATTGCCGCGGTGGCTAACGTTCAACCATATTGTCTAAAAAGGATGGGCTTTGGGTAAAAAAAACAGAAAAAGCTCCCAGGGCTGCGTCTTCTATGCTGTAGCTGGTATTAGTGCCGATGCGCCGGTCAGGAAATGCAGAAATAGTTTGGCGAAAAAATTGGATCACTTTGTCAAATGTGAATTCTGCATGTTTCCTTTCAAGTAGGATGCGGTTTTCTTCTTGTTCTGGCAATCGCATGGCCCTGGCTCGCTTTTGGTAAAAGTGGATGAGTATTCACCCTCTTATATCCATTACAAGCTTCTGTGTCCAGAACATTTTGAAATAATAAAGAAAATAAATGCATCGAACTTTGATTGAAAAAAACTTCCGTTTGGGTAGCAAAGAGAGCCATTTCAAAATTACAATTGCTGGCGACGAAAAGGAGATTGCCTCGGGAAGCAGCTCTGCACACCGGTGTGACGATTTCATATTCATCGAAATGCTGGTGATCGCCTTTTTCCAACCGCCATAACTTCTTTAAAGTCATCCATATCTGGTAGACAACGGCTTTGGAAATTTCCCATTTCTTTTTAGATGAAAAACAGACATATTATTTCCACATCTTGATAAGTTGATCACATACGCAAAAGTATGTCGGGTAAAAAATATTATGATGCCTTACCTGGAGCCAACGATTTGACTTGGCGGATGGACCATAAGGAATTGCTGAAGAAATATACTGTCTTATTGGAAGAGGTAGAACGATTAACAAAAGAAAATAGCCGCTTGAAAGCTCAACTGGAGCTGCTGACGTCCGAGACCTCCGGGAAGGCTCCTGAAGAAATAAAAAACGTTGAGAAAAAGGCTTGCGACAAATCCATTACGAATAATTTCAAAACAGATGTTGATAATCAGTCGGACTCCAACGTCAAGATTTATCTTTTTATGTCGCTTTTCAAAGGCCGCAGTGATGTTTATGCGAAGCGATGGGAAAGCAAAAACAAAGGCACATCCGGCTATTCACCGGTTTGCCTGAACCAATGGCAGGCAGGAATGTGCAAAAAGCCAAAAATTTCCTGTTCAAAATGTGAAAACAAAGATTATGCGGCCCTGGATGAAAATGCCATTGAAAATCATCTAAGAGGGAACATCGTTGTTGGCGTCTATCCAATGCTACAGGATGAAACATGCCACTTTTTGGCCGTTGATTTTGACGAAACAGACTGGCAAAGTGATATTTCCGTTTTCAGAGATGTCTGTATTGAACTCACTATTCCCGTTGCCGTTGAGCGGTCGCGTTCCGGCAACGGCGGGCATATCTGGTTTTTCTTTGAAACCCCGGTTTCCGCTGCCTTGGCACGTAAATTTGGCACGATCCTGCTTACCACCGCCATGAACAAAAGGCATGCAATACAATTCAAGTCCTATGATCGACTGTTTCCCAGTCAGGATACCATGCCCAAAGGGGGATTGGGTAATCTGATTGCATTGCCGTTACAAAAAACGGCAAGAGAGAAGTCCAATAGTGAATTTATCGATGAGCATTTCCAATCCTATGCGGACCAATGGGCATTTCTATCCACAATCCAAAGAATATCTCAAGGCCGACTTGAAGAGGTTCTTTCCGAGCTTGGCGAAGTTCATGAACTGGGTGTCTTGAAACAGGATGAAGAAGATGGTTCTGAAAAACCATGGGAACCCCCGAAAACCAAAATCGATTTGCAGAGAGATGATTTCCCGAAGTGCATCGAAATCGTCAGAGCAAATATGCTGTTTATCCCAAAAGCGGGTGTCTCCCAAAAAGCGATGAATCGGTTAAAACGGCTCGCGTCCTTTAAAAACCCGATGTTTTACAAACAGCAAGCCATGCGTTTACCGACCTATGGGCATCCACGCGTCATCTCCTGTGCAGATGAAACAAATGCGTACCTGTGTTTGCCAAGAGGATGCGAGACTGAGTTGGTCTCCGAACTGGAAGAATTGGGAATTGAAATTCGGATTTGCGATAAAAGAATTAGTGGGAGAAGGATTGATGTGGAATTCAATGGCCAGCTCCGAGATGAACAATCCTTGGCCCTCAATCACCTGTTGCAGAACGATACCGGAATCCTTTCAGGCACGACAGCATTTGGGAAAACAATTGTGGCGATTAAGCTGATTGCCGAGAAAAAAGTGAATACGCTGATCTTGGTTGATAAGGTCAGCCTATTGTCGCAGTGGAAAGAACGGTTGTCGGAATTCCTGGTTGTGAATGAGCCGTTGCCGGAGCAGCCCGCCACCCAAGCCAAGAAAAGAGGGCGGAAAAAGAAAGTAAGCGTGATCGGCCAATTGGGCTCCGGGAAAAATTCTCTAAGCGGCATTGTTGATATTGCCGTGATGCAATCGCTCAGCCGAAAAGGTGAGGTTAAGGAATGCGTGAAAAATTACGGAATGATCATTGCCGACGAGTGCCACCATGCATCGGCATTCACCTATGAACAAATCTTGAAAACCACCAATGCCAAATACATTTACGGCCTGACGGCAACGCCAACACGAAAAGATGGGCATCATCCGATTCTGTTCATGCATTGCGGCCCCATTCGATATCGGGACAATCCCAAAAAGCAGGCGGAAAACAGGCCGTTTGAGCATTACATCGTTCCCCGTTTCACATCATTGCGGGTTCCGCTGGATATAGACGAACAAGAAGTATCCATCCAGCAATTATATACCGAAATCATGGAAAGCGATTTTCGCAATCAGCAGATTATTGACGATGTGCTGAACAACTATCATCAGGGCAGGAACTGCATTGTACTGACCCTCAGAACCGCCCATGTTGAATGGCTTGCCAAAAGACTGAAGGAAAAAGTACCGAATGTTATCGCTCTGACGGGCGGAATGGGGAGAAAAGCCACTCGGGAAATCTTTCAAGGCATTGCTGACATTCCTGCCGACAGGAATATCATCCTGGTGGCTACCGGTCATTTTATCGGAGAAGGTTTTGACGAACCACGTCTCGACACTCTTTTTTTAGCCATGCCGATATCATGGAAAGGTACCTTGCAGCAATATGCCGGGCGACTCCACCGATTGTACGAGACAAAAAAAAAGGTCAAAATTTACGATTATGTGGATATCCAGGTAAAGATGCTGGAAAAGATGTATCAAAAGCGCCTCAATGGCTACGCTTCCATGGGATACAAGGCCAAAGGCGAGGAGCTGAATGACACACCTTTGGATATTATCTTTGATAAAGATAATTTTCTGCCTGTTTTCAATCAGGATATCAACGCCGCAAAGAGAGAGCTTCTAATTGTAAGTCCGTTCGTCAGAAAAATGCGCACGCTTCAAATGACAAAACACTTGAAAGTGGCATTTGACAAGAAGGTTCGTGTTTTAATCGTTACCCGTCCTAAAGAAGATTTTAAACCGAGAGATCACGTCTCCATCCAAAAGACATTGGACCTGTTGACAGATTGCAAAGCCAGTGTCGTTTTCAAATCCAATATCCACCAAAAATTTGCAGTTATGGATCAAAGAATCGTGTGGTACGGCAGTATCAATCTGTTGAGCTATGGGAGCGCACAGGAAAGCATCATGCGCATCGAAAGTTCCAATATCGCAAATGAATTGATGAAGAGCATCGATAGGGAGTGATCTGAAGAAGTGGTTCCTAAGTGTATCACACCACCTTTAACCGAGCGCCTTGGTGACCTCGCTGACTATTATGAAACCGGAGTTTCCGTAGCATAACACACATAGTTACACACAAAAAGAAAAGGGGCCTGGGGTCTAAGAAATTCCCTTTGATGGGCCTCCGGTTCACGGAGGAATCGCATAAAAACATCCCCCGCTTCGTCCACTATAGATGCTGGCAATTTTTGATTATCCACGGCACCATGGACGACGTTGTTTCCGGTCAGCCATGCCCTGAAGATGAAAAAATGTATCCCACGAGCAAAACTTCTGCTTTATGATTTTGGGCATAGCGATGGCCCGTCAGATTGGTACACTTACTGGAAAGACATATCGGCATTTCTGAAAAAGGCATTGGATTGACTACCCGTTATGGGATAACGGGAATAAGTTTATACCTTACATTGTATCGCAAGAATGGATATTCTTGCCGGAATTAGTCGCCAAGCCAATTCTGTTTGTTTAGCATCTTTTCCAGCGTAAAACCCCACCATCTAAATTTTTTCCATTTTTTATAATGCCTTCTAATAAAGGCTTCCGGCTTCCTAACCCTGTAATTATTCTTTAAATAGGATATAACAACCGTATCAATTGGAACTTCGTCAAAATACCCACAGAGGATCATTAGGTGGTTGCTTGCGTAAGGTCCGAACCCATTGAGAGAGGCAACAATTTTATAAGCGGAATTAAAATCGTACCCATTCATTTCAATTCCATCAAGTCTAGAGTCTTGTGAAAATCGTTTGGCTAAATTAATAAAGTAATGTGACCTATAGCCAATGGGCATAAGGTTTTCAATTTCATTTGGTTCTAAATCTTTGAAAATTTCTGGTTTTGGAAATGGATAGCGGTTATTTGGAGTTGGGCGGCTGAATTTGGCAGAACAAACAGCATGGCACATATGTTTTGTTAACGCCCAAGTACAATTTGTCGTAAAGAGCGTCTTCGAGGCGTCCTCCCATAAAGAAGGGGATCGAAGCATTCGTCCGGCACCGTTTTTCACCAAAGCAACATATTCAGCACCTACTTTATCGGCTATCTCAAGAAGAGCTTCGGTACGGACCTCTAAACCCAAACTGCGATTTATTAATGCAAAGATCTGTTCAACTTCAGAAGGGGAAAGGGTGGAATCAGATTCCACCCTAATTTCGATATAATCTTGTTTCTGCCACAACCTCAAATCAATCGGAGTATCTAGCGCGTAGCAGGAAAATGACAATGACTGGTCGCCCACATGCCATTCAAATGGAGCTAAATTTTTCCAGCCATGAACGTGACAAGTCATATCAAGACTATAATTATCGGGGCATTTTATTTTTAACGTTTTGATATACATGGATTGTTCTTTATGCCTCGATATAATCGCAAATACTTTTTCCTTGGTCAATCAAAACGATTCAAACTACATTCAAATGGCACTTGGCCAGACACCGCCTTGGAAGGTTTTATCTGCGGAATTCAACCCTGATGAAAAGCTCCCGGACATCCGCCTTGATTTTTCCAAATGTCTAATACGGAGAAGCGAGAAGCTGAAGAGGCGATTGAGGCAGCCAAGAAAGCGACTGAAGATGCCGAGAATAAACGCTGGGCCATCGACAAGCTTTGGGACCTGTATTGTGAAAAGGGTCCACCGCCTCCCACAGGCCAAACTTCTACTTTATGATTTCGGGCATAGCGATGGTCCGACGGATTGGGACGCTTGCTGGAAAGACATATCGGCATTCCTGAAAAAGACATTGGATTGATTGCCCGTTATGCGATAACGGGAATGAGTTTATGCCTTTCTTTAGATGGTTAAATCAAAACGCATAATTTCAGCCCGCATAGGTTAGAATCGCATAAAAGCACCACCACGTTCAGTCCCAATGGGCATCCTGAAAAACACTTTCGCCAAACTTGACGACGAACTCGTCGCAACGACAAAGGCGGTTGCCCTGTTTTCTCATTGCCGGATCGATAATGGCTAATTAAAAGATCTGTGGTCATGTTGCCATCGCCGCATAATACGGGGATGGTACCGTAGGATAAGCCCGATAAACATGAACAAAGACAGCTTCAGCCTTGCAGTTAACTTCATTTTCGTCATAGGCATCGACCGGCAGCCCCGTTTCATCGCTCCATAGGAAATCCCGGATGGAAACCCGGACCGCATCCCGGGTTGCCTCTTTGTCCCGCCAATGGTCGATCTTCAGCTTTTCGGTTTTCAAATTTTTAAGTAATTCCACTGATACTTTTTTAATTCGATCAATGTCGGATGGGATCAATGCTTCCTTCCGAAGCAGATCAAAGATAGCCAGAGACTCCTCGTCGAGCCCTTCACGAATGGCACGTTTCTCTTCCTCGCTCATAGTTTCCACGAAATGTAGCAACGCTTCGAAGGTCTTTTCGATCGTCGCCCGATCTTTTTCGCGGTTATATTCAGAAACGATTTTCTCATAGTGCTGTTGAAAGTTCGTACGCAGAGGGTTCTGCTCCAACAGACGTCGCAGACGTAGTTCAATTGCCGACTTGAAATTTTGCACGGTGGTCCGTTTGGCCGGGCTTCGCTCAAATTCACGTCGTAGCAGATCAAAATCGATCATGCTGATATCATAAGGGGCTTGTTCATTGGCCACTTGATCGGGTTCAACAACAATCGCCTCGTCAACGATCCGATGCAGCTGCCTCATAATATCGGAAATATCCGCTTTTTTCCGATCCTCCTGCAAGCTCTTATACACGATATTGATGGTCTCATATTCACGCCTGTGATCATTTATACCTTCAACCGTGAGACAGGCCTTAAATTTGCTGAACACCTCGCGGCACATCACCTCAAACCGTTTCCGTGTTTCGTCGTTTTCGTTGGCCGCTTCCTTGGCAGCAAGGATGGCCGCATTCCGCTCAAAGCCGGTCTGGGTCATGATGTCGTCCAGCGAAGTGTTCCGCTCAGAAAGAAAGCTCCTCACAAAAGCAATGGCTTCAACCAGGTCGGCCAGGAGTTCCGCTTCGGGTTTGGCGGGGTCGATTTCGTCATCTGTACCGCTACGAGCGCCATCTCCTATGCCGGCAAAGATCGCCAGTGCCTTGCGCAGGTTTTTCAGGATGCCACAATAGTCCACGATCAGCCCATTATTCTTACCCTCGTTCACGCGGTTGGCCCGGGCGATGGCCTGCATCAACGTGTGGGCCCTGAGCGGTTTATCCAGATAAAGCGTCGATAAGCTTGGCACATCGAAGCCCGTCAGCCACATGGCACAAACAATGGCAACCCTGAAAGGATGGGCTTCAGCCTTGAAGGCATCCTCCAAAGTCAGTCGCTGCATGTTGCGAAATTGCGGCTGTTGGTGCATCTCCTCCGGCAGATCCATTCCTTCCTTGATCAAACGACGATGGAGGGTAATGTCCAGATCCCATTTGTTGAACTTTTCTATCTCTCCTTGCTCTTCGCTAACCACAACCGCCATACGCGTACTACGCATCCACATGATCTGGCGTCGTCTGTACTGCTCATCCTGTTCATCGGTGGTCGACGACAATGCCGCTTCTAGTTTATGCATTCTCTCGTTCCAATAGAACTCTATAAGCCGATGCATCCGCACGCAGGTTATCTTATCGATACAAACCAGCATGGCCTTGCCGGTTTCCCAGGCAGTTGAATAGTGTTTCACAAAATCCCGTGCCACCTGGTCGAGCCGTTTGCCGGCGGTGATGATATGGTAATCGCGCTTGAGTTCCTGTTCCAGGCGCTGTTCCACATCCACGTCGTCAGTTTCCAGCGCTTCCAGCTTCTCGGCAATGCGTTCATTCAGGTCGCCCACCGCCACGCCGAGCTTATCCCCCCGAGTATCGTAATAGAGCGGCACCGTGGCCTTATCCTCCACGGCCCGTTGAAAATCATAGGTGGACACATATTCCCCGAACACCCGCCGCGTGATCTGGTCATCTTTGAACAACGGTGTACCGGTGAATCCGATGTAAGCGGCATTGGGCAGGGCATTGCGCATGTTCAGCGCCAATGTCCCGTACTGGGTGCGGTGGGCCTCATCTGTCATGACAATGATATCATCGCGTTTTGTGTACCCCTCGTTCGGGTACACCTCCCGGTTGAACTTTTGGATCAACGAAAAAATATGGGACTTATGCTGAGCTATCAACCGGCTGAGGTGCTCACCGCTGGCGGCACGGCACGGGTCGCGATCGTGGTCCACGACACCGCACCCGGCAAAGGTTTTGTAAATCTGCGTATCCAGATCTTCGCGGTCGGTCAACACCACAAAGGTGAAATTGGCACCCAGCCGGCGATGAACCTTGCGGGCGAACATCACCATGGAGTAGCTTTTTCCCGCCCCCTGGGTATGCCAAAATACACCCAGCTTGCCATTGCGTTTTTTGCGGGCGGAAACCGCCTCAATGGCCCGGTTTACGCCCAGGAACTGATGGTTTCGCGACAGGATCTTTTTTGTTTTGCCAGCCGAGTCGTCAAAGAGGATGAAGTTTTCCAGCAGATCCATGAAGTTCGTTTTCTCGCACACCCCTTTGAGCAAGGTTTCCATATCCACGGCACCTGGCTGCTCCTCGGCCAGGCGTTTCCACTCGTGAAAATGCTCGAAGCGGCTGGTCACCGATCCGATCTTGGCATCCACGCCATTGGCCAGCACCACGAATGCGTTGTGATGGAACAGGCGCGGGATTGTATCCAGGTAATCCTTGAAGTTTTGCTCATAGGCCGCACGAATCTCCTTACTGATGTTTTTTAGCTCCATGAACAATAGGGGCAAGCCATTGACAAATCCCACAATGTCGGCCCTACGCCGATAAAGGTCGCCCTTTACCCATAACTCCCGCACACAAAGAAAATCGTTGTTGGCCGGTTCGTTAAAATCGAAAATCTTCAGCCGCCGGCGTTCTCGTTCCCCCCTGTCGTTACGAAAAACGACTTGAACCCCGTCGCGCACGAGGCCATATTTTTCCCGGTTAGTGGCTGCAAGGGTCTGGGTGGCCACCGTGGCGGTGAGCTGCCTTACGGCATCATCATAGGCGGATTCAGGTAGATTGGGATTGAAGTCGATCAACTTCTCGCGCAGGATGCGCGTTAACACCACCTCGCGATCCGACTCCCGTCCCAGCAGGCTGTCCGGCCCTAAATCCTCAGTGTTGTAGGCGTAGACCGATCGCCAGCCAAGCTCCTGTTCAAGGTACTCGGCCGTTGTCTGCTGGACCAGGGTGTCCTCGGTGTATTCGTTCATTGCTCACCTTTTGCCCGAACCGGTATTTCAATCGGCACGGCGATGCCGACCTGAATGGCTACGGGCGTGTAAAGGTCAATGCGCTCCTCCGGCGTGGTAATCGACACAACCAGGGCATACCGTGTCCGGCGATCCCAACGCTTTAGATGGGCCCGCTCCCGCCACCAACCAATACGCGGATAAATCGCAATAATATGGGAATCCGCCAGTTCTTGCGCCGTACCCTGCCAGATATCAGAATGTATCGAGCCTCTATCGCGTGCCTGACCGATCCTCCAGTACTTGGAAGCGCTCGCGGTGCCCGGATGACCTTCCTCTTCGTCCCTGGAGGCCTTATTGATTCTTTTGATCAACTCCTCTTTTCCTTCGCCAGGTGAATTCAGTTCGAACCGCAACGCGTGGGATGCGTAGCGATATCGATCCTGCCATCCGATCTCGCCGGGGCCGGGCTCGATGAAATAGGAAAGCGTCACCCGCATCTCCACGTCCGTTTCATCCGGCAGGCCGCGCAACACATCTTTTGGCCAGGGCAATTCATACAAGTGCATATCCTTGGTCCGGTAGCCGGACGTTGGATTTCCTGAATCATCTCTTTTTTTGTCAAAGGGCTGTAATTCGGCCTGGGCGATCAAAGTCAGACTGTTGGATGCACTGAAAAGTGCACGTTCCAGGTTGGGCACACCATAACCGCATATGCTGAGCAGTTTCTTCAGGGCGGTTTTCGATCCATCACCGCTAAACTGTTGCCAAAGGCCCTCAGGCCAACTGGCGGAGTGTACCAGCAGGGCGCGAATGGTTTCCGGCCAGAATTCAGGGTACTGGGCCTGAATCCGGGCAGCCATCCAGGCACCCTGGGCTGTTGCAGCACTGGTCATATTGAATGGGTGAAAATGACTTCTTTGTGGATCATAATAGGTGGAGAGCAAGGAAAGATCGTCACATTCCGTAGCAAAACCATTTGCATCGCTAGCCAGGTTGCCACCTTCAAGCACGATTTCCGGCTTGTTCGGCCATTTGTTGTCTTCCCAGCACAATGATGTGGTTGAAAAAGGAGACAGCCCGCTTTTGGGAGCCATCGGGTTATAGTCTTCAAACGTTCGATCCTGAATGGCGTCCAGTTCGGTATAGGCGCCAACCGTCAATGCATTCCAGGATTGACCCGGATCATGAATCGAGTCGGTCAGCTGAGAGCTCGGATATTCTGCCCATCCAGCCGGGTCTGCATTGCCGGCACTGACGATCAGCAACCTTCGAGTATCATCGTTCGTCCCGGCGGCAATCTGATCCAATTGTCCTGACCAGGAACTCGGCCGGCCCTGGTCGCGGGTATCCGCGGCAGCCACGGCCATACAGTGGATTCGTTTTCGATCCGGTGCCTTGATCTCAGCCCGACTGATTCCCTGTGACGTGATATGTCCCCACAATTCGGTTGGGTTGGCACCTTCCGGCGGGAGAATTTTGACGGATTCAAGGCAGTGGTTGAGGTTTATTGGGTTGTTGCCTGAAAGCGCTTCGACCAGATCGCCATAAGCTGCTATCCCGGCCATCAATGTGCCGTGTTTATCGTGGTCATGGGTCCCCCATGACGGATCTACAGCCTGGCAGTCGACATCGCTTAGAACCGGTCCAATGATGGGATGACCGTTGTTTACGCCAGTGTCCAGGATGCATACGGAAACATCAGGGACCAGTTCATATCGCGTTCGCTCCAACAGATCACGTACCCACTCGGCTTGGTCCTTGTTCCGCAATCCCGTCCAGAATTCGGCAGTGCTTTTTGCCCGCCTGTATTCGGCAATGTCATCGGATAATTGTGAAAGCTGGGCCAATTGATCGCGATTGGCCAAAACGAGTTTAACGGCCCGTTCCGGGAAGCGGATAATCCCGGTCTTCGATGGCAATTGTAATTTTTTTAGGAGTGTTTCAAAACCCGAAATGACCGCATCGGTATCGTTACTCAACCAGATTTCACACCATTGAGGCGTGTGGTCGGGAATCAGGGATTTTGCATCCTGCCAGAAGGATTCGATGGAGAGCGCTTTTCGGATATCCGCTATGCTGTTGATCAGGTCGGCATTCTTTGGCCGCCCTTTTTCAGTATTCTCTTCAGCGTATTCCAGGATTTTCTTCAGGAAGTGATCTTTCATTTATTGTCATCAACAAATCCGTTGCCGTTACCGTGTTCTTTTCCGACAAGATCATGTGTTTGATGGCATCACGGCATGCCTGGTCGATTTCCGCATGGCTCAGATCACGGCTGTCGGCGACCACCTGCTTCCATGCAAACCGAGATCCCAGGTAGGTTCCCAAAACATTCTCGATCAATCGCTTGCGTTCTTCATTGGTCGGCTGTTCGTAATACATGACATCGTCAAACCGTCTGAAAAGCGCTCGGTCAAGCAGTTTGGGGCTGTTGGTTGCGGCCACGATGATGCTGTCGGAGGCATCCTGCTCAATGAACTGCAGGAAGGCATTTAACACCCGGCGCATCTCCCCCACGTCGTTTTCCAGGGAGCGTTCACCGCCGATGGCATCGAACTCGTCAAAAAGATACACGCCCATTTGACTTTGAATCAGGTCGAAGATCTGGCGCAGCTTGGCGCTGGTCTCCCCCATGAATTTGGTCACCAGGCGATCCACCTGAATCGTATGTAATGGCAAATGCAGCTCGTGGGCAAGCACTTTGGCGGTCATGGTTTTTCCTGTACCGGGAGGGCCGATGAGCAGTATTTTTCGGCGATGGGTCAAACCATGGGCTTTGAGTTTGCTTTGCTGCCGGTATTCATGAATGATCCGGTCAATTCGCATTTCCAGGGCCGTGGGAATAACCATCGCCGATTTGGTGATATCCGGATTGTCGGAGATCACAAGCCCCAGTATGTCTTTTGGGAACTGCAGGACCACCGCGCCTCTATCCTTACGTGCCTTATCCACAATATCGCGGATATCGTGCGCCAATGAGCTATGCCCCTGCCTGGCTTCGTGTGCGGCCACCTGCAGGGCGATGGAATAGAAACGCTCGGGATCATTTTTTAGATGGGAGCGTATCAGGGATTTTATTTGTTCAGCCGTTGCCATGGTGGGTTCCTTCTGGATGTTTCATATTCTACACCGCAACCTCGCCACTCATTAGGCGGGGAAGAAGAAGGTCGCGGGCTTTTACCAATCGTTCATTCTGTCGAATCAGAAGCGCAATTTGATTAAAGCATTTTGAAGCGAAGTCATCAAACTGATCAAGCAGGATTCTTTTAGGGAGTCCTATCTGATATTCACCAAAGCAGGATACTTGAACGCGTTGTCTACCTGATGATCCAATCATACTTTTAATGGCATTTTCCTTGAAATCATAAGTTCTTGAAAGACAATATGTGAAATAAGGACTAACTCGATCACCTCGTAACACTATGAATTCAGTAGAGCCGCAGGCCACCTCATCTTCGGCCAAGAAATTCACAAAACCGGTTTTTCCATTTTCCAAACAAGGCGTTATTCGGGCGAAGAGTACATCACCATTCCGAAATTTGACAGATGTGGGCTTATTACGAATTTCAATATATGAATTGTTTATTGCCATACCGCTTGTAGAAAGACTTGACATAGGCACATAATGAATATCAATCCCCTTCGTTATTGTTTCTTTTGGATTGATCTCGATGATGTCTGGAACGGTCACTTTTTCCCACCCCTCCGGTACACCTCCCTTGATCTTCACATGATCATGGCCGGGAAAACGGAGATAAACAAACCACTCTTTGTAAAGCAACCGGGCCGCCTGCTCCAGCAACTGAATTCGGCGGCGGTTGTTTTCGATTAGGTCGTCGTAGGTACGCAGGATTTTTACTACTGCTTCCTGGGTTTTCTTACCTGGTAGCTTAATAGGAATTCGACAAATTACATCCTGGTTCAAGGATGCCATCGTCGCCTTGTTTGCACATTGAGTTAGCATCCACTGTTTGTGCCCCTCTAAGCGAAGTGCATAGGAGAGGAAAAATGGGTTAATAGAATCAGTCAAGAATCTCATACGGATACAATCAGATCCTTGCATCCAACCTTCCTGTCCATCTTTAACCAGAAGGTGACGATCCACAGCGCCCTTACGACCAAAAACAATATCAGAAGACACCAATAAGTGCTTCTTTAGGCGTGTAACCACTGAATCTGGAACAAATTCGAGTTTCTCTGCCCTCAGCTCTCCATATCCGACATTTCTAACATTAATGACTGGAGTACCTTCAACTGTATAGTCCGAGGCTTTTAGCTGAGTTCCGAACGGTCCAGTTTGTATATTGATATCATTTTTTTCAATAAACTCGCCGATGAGGTGTGTGGCCCAACTCATACCCCCAACTCCTCAAAATTTTTCTTAATCGCTGCCGCCAGTTTCACAGATTCACCATTAAGGTCATCCAACTCCACATGAATCTCCCGCATGGCCTCTTCAAAATCAAAATCCTCATCCTCCTCTTCCGGAGCCACACCCACATAACGCCCCGGTGTCAGGGACCAATCATTGGCTTCGATTTCGGACTTCTCCACAAGCTTGACCAACCCTTCCACATCACACAACTTGGCATCGGGAAACCGCTCGGTCAACCAGTGGGCCTGCCGCCAGAAGTAGCGTACCTGCTTTAGCTGCTCCACCGCCAGCCCCCGGGCTTTGTCCGCGGCTTTGCGGGCAAGATTGACCTCTTTTCCGGACCATGCATCGTTTTCACGTGCCTTGCACTCGGTTTCGCAGGTTTCAATCATTCGGGATGCCAATTTGAACAGCAAATCAGTCTGCTTGACCAGACTGCGGCTGGATTCCGCCAGGGTTGCCATCTGGTCCACGGCTTTTTTGAGCGCACCGTTGGTGGTCTTTGTTTTCTTTTTCCAGGCGGCCTGCTGCGTAGCCAGCTCTTTTTTGAAGGCTTTAATATCCTTGTCGCACTCGGCTATTGTGGAACTGAATTCCGTCCATGCTTCCGCGTGGGCATCATCTTTTGCGAGTGTCTTAATGAACGGTTGGACGACCTTTTTAAGCGAATCCAGGCAGTCCATGAAATCCGGCAAAGGCGTAATTCCTTCGCCATTATCATCCTGGGATTCAAAACAACCGGCCGCTTCGTCCAGCATCCGCTCGCAATAAGCATGCACCTTGTTAAGATATCGTTCTGTATGGCCGCGATAAAGCGCCACGATGGCCAGGATGTTCCGCTCCTGCTCGGGTGAAAAATCATAAATTTTACGCGTCACCTTACGATAGATGTTGCGGGCATCGATCATCAGGACCTTGTCCCGGTATGCTTCGGGCTTGGCCCGGTTCAGAAACCACAGCTCGCAGGGCACGGTCCGCGTATAAAAAAAGTTGGACCGGATGGCGATCATGATCTCCACATCACCGGTTTCGATCAGCTTTTGGCGCACCTTGGCCTCATCCCTACCGGCGCTGGACGCCTGGGAGGACATGACAAAACCGGCCCGGCCGGTCTCATTGAGGTAGCTTTAAAAATAGCTGATCCATACATAGTTGCCGTTGGAAACCTTGTCCTTCTTGTTCACCCCCGGTAGACCAAAGGGCACACGCGGGTCGGTCTTGACCCTGTCCGCATCGATCTCATCCACGTTGAAGGGCGGATTGGCCATCACATAATCGGCCTTGCCCACCAGTTCGTGGGGATCTTTATAATAGGTGATGGCCTTCTGGATATCGCCTTCCAGACCATGAACAGCCAGATTCATTTTGGCCAGACGGATGGTGGTGGCGTTTTTCTCCAGGCCGCGGAAAGTGAGTCGCTCGGTCGGGTTCTGGCCCTGTTCCTCCACGGTCCGTGCGCTTTGCACGAACATGCCTCCCGACCCACAGGCCGGATCGAGCACGGTACCGCGTTCGGGATCAAGCACATGGGCAATCAACGAAACCAGGGAAATCGGGGTGAAAAACTCACCGCCATCGTGGGCCTTCTGGTCGGCAAACTGGGTAAGGAAATATTCGTAAATCCGGCCGAATACGTCACCGTCAACCTTTTTCAACTCATCGGGGTTCAGCGTGCGCAGAAGCTGCCCAATGACATCGTTGTCCAGTTCCTGGTATTCACTCTTGGGCAGTACGCCCCGCAGGCTTTCGTAATCCGTTTCGATGGATTCCATGGCCTCAATGATCGCTTGAGCACGGTCTTCCATGTCTGGTAGCGCCACGAGGTGATCGAACTGCGCTTTCGGCCGGAGAAAAATGGAGCTTCTCTGGGAAAAATCCTCTTTGGTCAGCGTACGCGTCTTACCGCCTCGCTTGGGAAGGTTCCCTTCGATCGTGGATTTGACCATCAGATATCGGCCG
Organism: Desulfosarcina ovata subsp. ovata; assembly: GCF_009689005.1. NCBI lineage: Bacteria > Pseudomonadati > Thermodesulfobacteriota > Desulfobacteria > Desulfobacterales > Desulfosarcinaceae > Desulfosarcina > Desulfosarcina ovata. The sequence continues at coordinate 6,947,578 of NZ_AP021879.1, forward strand.
TAGGCATGCCGCAGGAAAACCAGTCCCATGACCGGCAAAAAATATTCATTACTGGCATAAGTGGAGTTGGCCCTTAGGGTATCGGCCGCCGTCCAGAGTCGCTTTTCAATCGCTTCAATATGTTCCAGTTGGGCCATGCCTAATCATTTCCTTTGCTATAGACAATATCATTTTCGGTCATGGAATGCTCCAACAGAATAAACCGCGACGAAAGCTGACTTGTTGAAAGGGAATCGCCATTAACGCTGAACCGAACACGGCAGTTTTTTTGCCATACGACGAAAAAAGCCGAATTTTGTCCCGAAGGTTGGAAATGAAAAAGGGGCTACAGACCGAAAATCTGTAACCCCTTGTTTTGTTTGGCTCCCCAGCACGGACTCGAACCGCGGACCCAGTGGTTAACAGCCACTTGCTCTGCCGACTGAGCTACTGGGGATCAAAGTTTCTTCAGCCGTTGTGGCGGCGAAGGAAGCGTCTTAATTAGTCGAGTGCCACTTTAATGTCAAGCCCTTTTTTGATGCTGTTTTTGATCAGGTAGATGACCAGGCTTTTGCCCAGAATCGGGTTGAGCAGCCGGTCGATGAATCGGGTGATCCAGGGTTTGTGCATGATATCCCAGACCAGCAGGCGGTGGTAAAGACGGGCTGCTATGGCATCGGTGCGCGTTGGCCCGACAAGACATTTCAGCCACCAGTAGGGGGCATGGATGCTGTGGGCGTAATGATGGCCCACGCACCGGGTGCCGGTTCGTTCCAGCCGGTCGGTGAGCGCACTTTTACGGTAGATGCGCACATGACCCTGGTTGGCGTTGAAATAGTCGTCGGACAGGGCCCAGCAGATGCGCTCAGGCAGGTAGCGCGGCACACTGACCACCAGCGGTTTGCCGGGCTTGAGCACGCGGACGATTTCAGTCATGGCCAATTCATCGTCGGGAATATGTTCCAACACTTCACTGCAGATCACCAGATCAAAGCAGGCGTCGGGAAAGGGCAGGGCCGTCACATCGGCTGCCGCCAGAGACCAGACCCCGTCGCCATGCTCACCCAGCCGGTCGTGGAAATCAAGGCGGGCACGGGCCTCCTTGAGATCTTCAACGTTAAGGTCCGCACCGGTCACCCTCACCCCATTCAGCCGGTAGGCCGCAGCAGTGTGGCGGCCCGAGCCGCAGCCGATGTCCAGAATGCGATCGCCGGGCCGGATGCTCAGTCTGGAAAAATCAACGGTAATCACGAATTGTCTCCCGGTAGGCGGCGGCGGTTTTCTCGGCCGCCCGCGTCCAGGTGAAGTGCTGCTGGACCCGCTGGTATCCCCGGCGTCCCATTTCGGCGGCCCGCTCGGGATGGTCGAGTAGGTGGGTGATCGCCCTGGCCAGGGCGTGATGGTTTCCGGGAGGCACCAGCATGCCGGCGTTGCCGACCACTTCGGGCAGGGCGCCCCCGGTGGTGCTGATCAATGGTACCCCGCAGGCCATGGCTTCGCCCGCCGGCAGGCCGAACCCTTCGTACACCGAGGCCACCACGGCCATGGCCGCCCGGGCGTACTGGCGGACGAACTCCGCATTGCTGATGCGGCCGGTAAAGACAATGCGATCGCCAATGCCCAGCCGCCGGATCAGCCGGCTGATGCCGCCGTTTGGCTTGGGTGTGCCCACCACCACCAGGCGGATGGCGTGACTGCGCGAAACCCGGGCCACGGCGTGCAGCAGGTAGTAGAGCCCTTTGAGGGGCACATCCGCACTGGTGGTGACAATGATGCGGCCCGGCTCCCGCGGGATTTCAGGGATGGGATAAAACAGCCCCGTGTCGATACCGTTGGGCACCACTCGGAATCGGTCGGCCGGAATGCGAAACTCCCGGGCGATATCCCGGCGGGCGCATTCGGAAACGGTGATGATTCGTTTAAGGTTCCGCGACACCCGCTTCTGCATGCCGATAAACGAGAACCAGCGCAACTGCTTGAGTTTTTTCCAGTAGGAGCGCACGGCGCGCACGGCGATCTTCCGATCGATGGTGATGGGGTGGTGAATGGTCGCCAGCGTGGGAATCCGCCGCGCGATGGCTCCGACACCATAGGAAAGACTCTGGTTGTCATGGACGATGTCATAGTTACGCAGGCGGGAACGCAGGAATCGATGGGCACGGATGCCAAAGGTAAAAGGCTCGGGAAAACCCATGGTTGAGACCCCGGCCCACTCCATGAAATTGACCGGATCGGACAACTCCGCAACGCTTGGCGTGCGAAACAGGTTGTCCGGATTGTACAGGTCCAGGCACGGCAGCCGGTAAACGGGAATATCCGCATCCAGCATGGGATCCGGTGGCCCGGAGACTACCTCTACATGATGGCCGATCGCCTTGAGCCCGCGGCTCAGGTTTTTAAGGTAGACGCCCTGGCCGCCGCAATGGGGGTTGCTCCGGTAGCTCAGCAGGCAGATTTTCAGCGGGCGGTCGAGGTGATTGGTCATGGATGGTCAATAGTTCTGTTTAGGATTATGGGCACAAAAAAGCCCCCCTTACCTCCGGTGATTGGTGTCGTCAAGCATTTTCGCTACTTTGCGAGGGGGTGGACACCGATCCCGCCGGTCGATCCCTCTGCCCGTCGATTTCAGCCGTCGTGGACCACGGGAATCCCTTTCCCCAATGTTGCAAAACTCGGATAAAATTTGCCCTATCATGGGATGTACGGGCGGTTGATTCCAAAAATGAACAAGGCGTGGATCTCATATCCGATAACCATGGCAATTGGCGATTTTTCTCAACCTTTTTTATGCAACATTGGGGTTTAGTTTGATATGAGCCGGCCGATATCAGGAACATGGTGAACGGTAACGATCCATTATCGTCGAATACGGCTGGGAGAATGGCGAATTTATAAAAAAATCAGGTGGTTAAGATCCAAATGACAGACGACCAAAAAGAGACTCTATTGATTGTGGATGACGAAGAAAGCATTCTGGAGGTGGCTTCGGAATATTTCATGACCAAGGGGTACCATGTCCTCACCGCGGAAAACGGTCGCATTGCCGCCGACATCATCGCCCAAGAAAAAATCGACTGCTGTTTTACCGACATCAACATGCCCGAAATGGACGGGCTGGAACTGGCCGAACACATTCGCAAGGTGGACAACACCATTCCGGTAATCATCATGACCGGTTATCCGTCCCTGGACAACACCATCCGCACCCTGAAAAACGGGGTCGTTGATTTTTTGATCAAGCCGGTCAACCTCAATCAGTTGGAGCTTTGTGTGCAGCGGGTGTTGCGTGAGCGCAGGCTTTTCATCCGCAATATTTTCCTAGCCAAAGAAGTGGAGGGGAAAAAGCGAATCGAGGACCTGAATCGGGAACTGACCTACAAAGTCAGTGAACTCAACACCCTTAACCGCATCATGACCGATTTTACCACGATCAGTTCCAGCACGGATCTGTTCAAGCGGGTGGTCGATCTGTCCACGGAACTGACCCACGCCGACGAAGCCGTGTTCTACGTTATCAATGAAGCGGTCAAACAGCCGGTGCCGGTGGCCCGTTCCCATTCTGGCGGCAACGGCAACGGTGCCACATCGACGGATGCTGCCGCGATCAGGAAAACGGGCGGCCCGGACCTTAGCAACCTGATCCTCGATAACTCCGAAGAAGACAAACCCTTACTGATTCAAGACGCCGGCAGAGTGCCCGGTTTGCCCGAAACACTGCGATCCCTGATGCTGGTGCCCCTTAATATCCGCAAGAAAGTGTTTGGCGTTCTGGCCGTATCGGTACTGGACGGTGAGGTGCGCTTTTCTGAAAAAGACCTCTACTACATGTCCTTCATGTCCAACAAAGCCGCCTACGCCATAGAGAACATCGCGCTTTACGAGAATATTTATGAGAATCTGTTTGCCACCCTGTACGCGTTTGTGCGGGCCATTGAAGCCCGTGATCCTTACACGGAACAGCACTCCAACCGGGTGACGCGGATCGCCATCGCCCTGTGTCAGGCAATGGGCGGCAGCCAGGAAGATCAGGATATTCTCAATGTCGCCGGTCAGCTGCATGATATCGGAAAGATCGGCATTCGCGACGATATCCTGCTCAAACCCGGACGCCTGACCAATGAGGAGTTTCGCATCATCAAGGAGCATCCGGTCATCGGCGCCAAGATTGTCGAGCGGCTGGGCCTGTGGGACCGTGAAAAGCACATCATCCGCTGCCACCATGAGCGCATCGATGGCAGGGGGTATCCGGACGGCCTCAGCGGCGAACAGATTCCCATGCTGGCCCGGATCCTCTCTGTTGCCGATGTCTACGATGCCATCGCTTCCGATCGGGCCTACCGTCAAAAAATGGATGAATCGGAGATTCTCAAGATCATGTATGGCGGCTCCGGCAGCCAGTTCGATGCCGATGTGATTGAAACCTTTCGCCGCATGTACGAAAAAGGGGAGTTTGCACAACTCCTCGATGAGGTGCTTTAGGGACCCGGCAAGAAATCATTGCGTCGTATCCTGCCGGGTTCTTTACCCCTCACGCATGCAAGATGCGCTGTCGGGATAACCCTCCTTCCCCGTCACCAATTTGGTTTTGTCTCACCTGGCCGGGGGCTGTTTCCCGGTTCTTTTCGATAGCGATCCCGATTTCGATTTGGATCATGGTAACGATCCGTACGCGATAGCCCTGTAAAGCACATCACCTACCAAGGTTAAATGCGACTGCCCTGGACCTGGCGTGCCCCACCCTTTATCATTTGATCCGAATGTAGTAATAGGCGGAAATTGCGAAAACGCTCATTCATCCATTGGTTACCAATGGATATGGATAAGGAGTGGGGATGCCGGCCTGGTCAGAGGTGCGGGATTTGAGAACGTGGATGCTGCGGGGATTCAGCCTGCGCGGTGCGGTGCTGTGCCTGGCGGTTCTGGCCGTCCTGATTTCCGAAGTGCGCTTCAACTGGGTGGAAATTCTGATGGGGCGTTACCTTGCGGCCACCAACAGCTACCGGCCGGAATCGGGCAATGTGTGGGAGCAGGGCCGTTTGCGGCAGGTGGCCACCCAGACCCTGGAACAGATGGTGACCGATCAGCTCACCGCCCAGCGGGAGGCGCGCGAGGCGAGCTCCCTGGCGGAACTTGTCGACGGGTTGTCCGATTCCCGGGGGACCATGATTTCTGCGGAGCGCTTCAAAGCCCTGTACAGCCAGGTTCCCGAAGCGGTGGCACGCACCCTGTTTTCGCCGATTCTCATGTTGCGGATCAGTGCCGAAAAGAGTTGGGAGCGGGTTTATCTGGAGCGGGAGAATGGTCAGGTGGGCATCTATCTGCTGGACCGTGCCAACAATGTACTCAGTTACACCACCATCAGTGGTCGGCGGCTTGAATCCACCGGCGTCGGTGGCCCCTTGGTTTCCGGAACCCTTGAGGAGCATCCGGAATTCTCCGGCCGCATTTATCCGGCGGATCGATTCTTCATGGCCCTGGATGCCCTTTCGCCCGAGGTCCAGCGGGGGGTGCTGCCCCGGCCCGCCACGGTGCTGGCCGTGGAGGGCAATCCCGTTCGTGTGGGAATCAGCGATGAGGTCAATGCCGATGCGATTCGTATCGCCATCGAGATGGAAACCCCCCGGGGGCGGCAGCTTCTGATCACCGTCGGGCAGGAGTGGGCCGTATGGCAGCTGCGCCTGCGCCTTGAACCCCGATTGGCCCGGCCAGCAACGCAACGATCCGGCTGGTTGCTGCGCGGGGGGGATCGATGAACCCGATTGTTCGCCTGATGCGGCTGGCCACGCTGCTGGTCTTTGTGCTGCTGACGGTGACGGCACTGGTTGCCGGGGGCCTGTTCTGTTTTTTTCTGGTGGCGGCCAAGGATCTGCCCCGGGTGCCGGAACCCATCGGCCGCATCAACGACACGCCTTCCACGGAAATTTTCAGTGCTGACGGAAGGCGTATCCTGACCATCGGCGGTCGGGAAACCGTGGCCCTGGATGATGTTTCCTACGCCTTTGTTCAGGCGATCCTGGCCACCGAAGATCACCGCTTCTGGGACCATCACGGAATCAACAAACTCCGCACGGTCAAGGCGCTGTGGGTGACCCTGTTCGAGCCGGGAAAGGTCCAGGGCGCCTCCACCATCACCCAGCAGTTGGCCAAAAACCTCTTTTTCAGCTTCGAGCAAACCTATATCCGCAAGTTTCGCGAGCTGCTGGTTGCCTTTCAGATCGAGGCCCAATTTCCCAAACAGGAGATCCTGGAGGCCTATATCAATCAGATCCCCTTTGGTGTGGGCGCTTATGGCATTGGCGAAGCGGCGCGGACTTTTTTTGGAAAATCCGCCGGTGAACTGACCTTGTCCGAGGCCTCCCTCCTGGCCGGCCTGCCCAAATCACCCACGCGTTACAATCCCTTCCGCTATCCGGATCGTGCGCGTGCCCGGCAGAAAGTGGTGCTCAAACGCATGGTGGATACCGGCATGATCACACCCCAGGAGGCCGAGGATGCCGGTACGGCGCCGCTGGGGCTGCGCAAACAGGCCCGCGCCCTGCGGGTGGACAGTTATTTCCTGGATGCGGTGATGAAATCCCTGGAGGAGCGTTACAGCCCGGAGGTGGTTTACCATGGTGGCCTGCGCGTGTACACCACCCTGGACCCAAGCATGCAGCGACTGGCCGAGACCGCCTTGCAGGAGGGGATCGCCAGGCTGGAGTCGAACATGAAAAACGCAAATCCGGAAAAGGGAGATGAAGACGACAACGGGCTTCAGGGGGCGCTGGTCAGCGTGGATGTCAGAACCGGCGCGGTCAAGGCCCTGGTGGGCGGTCGGGATTTTTTTCAGACCCCGTACAACCGGGCCTTGCAGAACAACCGCCAGGCGGGATCCGGTTTTAAACCGTTTCTTTATTACAGTGTAATGGAAAACCTGGGCAAATCACCGGCCGATGTGGTCGAAGACAAGGCCGTGTCCATTCCTATTGCCGGTAAACCGCCCTGGCGGCCGCGCAATTTTGAACGCCGCTATGCGGGCCCCATGATACTGAAAAAAGCGTTTACCGGATCGGTCAACAGCGTGGCGGCCCAACTGGTCCAGGCCCTGGGACCCGAGGCCGTTATCGATACGGCGCGCCGGTGCGGCATTACCAGCCCCCTGTCACCGGTCTATTCGGTCGCTTTGGGTACCTTTGGGGTCAGCCCGCTGGAGATGGCTTCGGCCTATGCCACCTTTGCCTCGGGCGGTGTGCGCCATCCGCCGTTCTGGATTCGCCGGGTGGAGGATGTCAGCGGGCGGGTGCTGGAGGAGCACATCATCACCGGTGAACGAGTGCTGAACGAATCGGTGACCTACCAGCTGGTGGATATGATGGCCGGGGTGATTGATGAGGGCACGGGCAACGTGGTTCGTCGGTTGGGATTTTCCCTGCCGGCGGCGGGTAAGACCGGAACCACCAACGGGTACAATGACGCCTGGTTTACCGGTTTCACCCCCACCCTGAGCACGTCGGTGTGGGTTGGGTTTGACCGGGGCCAGGGGATGCGAAGCAAAAGCGGCGTCGGCATCACCGGTGGGCGGGGTGCCGCGCCCATCTGGGCGCAGTTCGTGAAACAGGCGACCCAGGGAGAGCCGCCACGGCAGTTCATGGTGCCCTCAGGAATCTATTTCAAGAATGTGAATCCCGAAAACGGCGCCTGGGCCGGTTTCTGGACCAGTGATCCGATGAGGGTCGCCTTGAGAAAATAAAAATGGCACTTTTCTTCAAACATATGGCCGTACGTTTGTGGACGGCACTGTTTATCGCCAGCCTGGTGGCGATGACGGTGCTGCCGCCTTTTGCCGCGGCCGTCGGACCCGGTTGGATGGTTGTTCCCGGCATCGTCCTGTTTGTCCTGGTGTTCTGGTTGACGGGCGTGATTTTTGCCGCCATGGGGCGCGGTCGGTTGGATCGCCTGATGAGCGAGGCCGCCATCTGGGAGCGGGCGGGCATGGACCGTGAGGCCCGTCAGGTTTTGGTCCGCGCCGAGGCCACGGTGGATAGCTTTTTCTTCTCACCCTTTTCCCGCCGGGCACCGGCGGGGCGCCTGCTGGCCCATACGGCCCGTTTCCAATTGGCCAGTGGTGCGCCGAAATCTGCCTCAGAGGCCGTTGTCAGTGCCTACCTGAAGCATTTTCCCCGGGACCGGGCCGCTGCCGCCAAATGGCTGGAGGGGCTTTTGGCCGGCCGGGCGGTGACCCACCAGACCCACGAGATTGCCGTCCGCATCGGCGCCGCCCATCCCGACGATATTGCCCTTCAGCGAATGCTGGCCCAGTTTTACCTCTCTGAGCGGCGTTGCGATTTTGCCGCCCTGAACACCTACCGGGTGGTGATGGACACCGGCGACCCGCTGCCGGACCGGATGATCAACGGTCTGGCTGACCTGTTCCTCGCCGAACGGCGGGTGGATACCCTGGCCCTTCAGGTTTACCTGGATGTCCATCGGCGCGGCAGCCGCGACGCGCATCTGCTGGCCGGCCTGGCCGCCTGCTGCCGGATGATCCATCCCACGCCATTGACACTGCCTCTTCTGGAACAGGCCGAGGCGGTTTTCGATGGTGTCGATCCGGCGCAGCGCAGGGAGATGGCGATCGATTTCCTGCCGGAAATGGCCGACGGCGGCGCGCCGCGGACGTCCCGGAGGCATCGCCGGCCCTTTGCCTTTCTGGGCCCGGTGTACCGCGCGGCGACTCGATCGGCCAGGGCCGGTTGGGTGGGTTTGGCCCGGCTGACCCGGTGGGGGGCGACAACAGTTTTGCGATTGCTGCGCGGGTTGCGCATGGCGCTTTTCTCCAGGCGCGCCAAATGGATCGCCCTGGGGGTGTTTGCCATTGCCGTGGGCGGGCTGGTGGTCAATACGGTCATGCACCTGGGCCCTGACATCAAACCGGTTGCACCGGTTGACGAACCGGCATCGTCACCGTCACCGGCGCCCGTGGTCGTGCCGGTGACCGATCCCTTTACCCTGCAGACGGCGGCTTATCTGAAAGCGTCCGATGCGCGGCGGTTTGTCAGCCAGCTCAAGGAGCATGGGCTGGATGCTTACTGGACCCGGGCGACCGGAGGAAACAAAACCTGGTACCAGGTGCGAGTGTCCCACTTCAAAACCAAAGCCCAGGCCAGGGCTTATGGCGAGGACCTGAAAAAACGCCATATTATCGGTGATTATTACGTGGCCAACTACAAGCGGCCGGATGGACCCTGACGTACTTCATTGTTGATGCTGAAAAGGAAACCGAACATGCGTGCCTCTGCCACCATGACCCGAATCGTCGATTTGTGCCTTGCCATGGACAATCATGCCACCCGCCTCTATCGGAGTTTGGCCGGCCAGACGGCCGACCAGGAACTGAAACGGTTCTGGCAGGATATCGCCGAGAAAAACGAGCAGCACGGGCGCTACTGGGAATTACTGCTTGACTGGACCGCGAAAGGCATGCTCGATCATCTTTTCGATGATTCACGGAAGACCGGTGAAGAGTTGGCCCGGCTGGAGAGCAAGGTCCGTGATCTGGCGGGCAGTTGCCTTTATGTGGGAAGTAAGAAAAAGGCCTTTACCATAGCCTTCAAGCTCGAATTTTATCTGCTGCACCCCGCTTTCGAAACGCTATCCCAGTACGTGGCGACCTTTAACGCTGACGCTGCGCCGGATCTTCGTTATGAGCGTTTCGTCAACCCGCTTTTCGACGCACTCCAGCAAAATGAGTTGAGCACCCTTGAGCTGGAACTGGTCGGCGAGGTGATCCACCGCTTGTGGAAGGAGAACCGGCGCATGGCCTTTCTTAGCAATTATGACGAGTTGACCGGCGTGTTCAACCGGCGTGGGCTATTTAACGCCATCAACCACCTGGCTCATCTGGCCCAGCGCAATCAGAACACCGTCGGGGTGCTGATGATCGATATCGACCATTTCAAATCGATCAACGATAATTACGGGCATCAGTATGGTGACGAGACGTTACGCCGGGTGGCTGGCTGCATTCGCGAGAGCATCCGTGCCTCGGATGTGCTTGGGCGATACGGCGGAGAGGAATTCCTGGTCTTTCTGTCCAGTGTGGAATCCGTAGCCCTGGGCGAGGTCGGTGAGAAAGTCCGGCGGGCCATTGAGAGCATGCCGGAAAACCCTGCTCACGTCACGGTCAGTATCGGTATTGCTCACAATCAGGTGGGCCGCGAGGTGCAGGCGGACATCAAGGCCCTGATCCATCTGGCCGACGAGCGTTTGTTGATTGCCAAAGCGTCCGGCCGCAACCGCATCGAACTTTAAGGCGATTTCTCGGCCTGCTTATGTGGTTTTCAGCACCTGCTCCATGTGCAGCTGATTCCAGGCGTGCACGGCGCCGTCGGCGGGGAGCTGGCGAACTTTGCTTCTTAACCGGTTCATGTCGTCCTTGCGCCACATGGCGGCAATAAAATACCCGATATCGTTGGCATAACGGCCGATGGCCTGGCCGCCGACCACCTTGCCGTCCAAAAGAATCACCCGCAGGTAATCCGATCCATTCTCTTTTTCGATCAGCTCCTTGTCGCCCAGAACGCAATCGGTGGCGCGCATGGTCTTGCCGAAGGTGACGGCGTGGGTGTCGAAGAAATGGGCCCGGGCAAAGGCGTACGCCCCCAGGTATTTTACCGTTTCGCCCATAATGTTGCGCGCGACGATCTGGCCCTGCTCGATGGCGTTGTGCTTGAGTTGAAACATAGCGATTTCGCCGGTACAGGCATCGATGGTTTCGATGCAGTCGCCACAGGCGTAAATATCGTCGACCGATGTCCGCATGGTCCGATCGACCTGAATACCCCGGCCGGTGGCGATGCCGGCGGTTTGCGCCAAGGCCACCCAGGGCACCACACCGGTGGCGACCACCACCGTGTCGCAGGGAATCTCGCGCTTGTCGGTGACCACACCGGTGACCCTGTCGTCGCCTTGGATGCGCAGCACTTTTTCCTCGGTAAACACATCAATCCCATAGCCTGCCATGGCCGTTTCCAGGCGCTTGGCGGTGACCTCGTCAAACAGGGCCGGCAGAATCCAGCCCAGCAGTTCGATGATGGTGACGGCGTAACCCCTTTTTTTCAATGCTTCGGCCGCTTCGATACCGATGGCCCCGGACCCGATCACCACGGCGCGCGTGCCCGTGTGGGATCGAAGCTTCAAGGTTTCATTCAACTGCTTGCAGCTGAACACCCCGTTGTTGCGGATGCCCTCGATGGGGGGGATGAAAAGATCGCCACCGTGGGCCAGGACCAGCTTGTCGTAGCTGATCGATTTGCCGTTTTCCGTGGTGATGGTTTTTTCCTGGGGGGAAATGGAAACCACCTTGCTGTTGTAAACCAGATCGATCCGATGCTTCTGGTAATCCTCGGTCTGTTTTCGGTAAACCGCGCGTTCCTCACAATCCCCACCCAGGAAGTACGGCAGCGAGCACGGATCGTATTCCGGTACGGCCTCGGCTGAAACAATGCAGATTTCGGTATCTTTGCAACGCTGACGAATCGAAAAGGCCACCTGATTGCCTGCAATTCCGTTTCCGACAATGACAACTTTCATGGTTTCGGTCCTTTTCTAAATCATGCCCCCCGGTGTTACCGGGAGGGAAGAATGGCCCGGATTCTGCCGGCCCGCTCCCTGACGGTGGATGTGGTCAGCCGTTCTCCCTTGGCCATCGTGAGCGCGCCCTCCTGGCGGCATGCCGTCACGCACCAGGGCTCGTCCGTATCCGCCATGCACATGTCGCAGGTCATGGTCTGGCCGGTGAAGGGATTCGCCTCGGGACTGCCCACCGGGCAGATGTAAACGCATGCCCGGCAGCCGATGCACACCTCCGTATCGGTCACCACCGTGCCGTTGGCCTGACGGACGCGGGCGTTCATGGGGCAGACCTTGATGCAGGGGGCCGTCTCGCAGGCCATGCAGATGATTGGGACATTGAGTGCCCGGGCCTCGAGACGCAGGATCCTGACCCGGGAGAGCGACGGGTCGATGACGTTGTGATGTTTCATCGAACACGCCATCATGCAGCGACCGCATCCCGTACATCGTTTTGCATCGATCAGCAAATTTTCTCGTCTTTTTTCCATCATCGGATGCCTTTGTGAAGTGTTGCACCGCGTTGGTTGGTGTGCCCGTTCGCGCATCGTCCGAAACGGGGATTTGTTAACGTATTAAATTCATTATAATGAACTTTATGTGGCCCCAGCTATAGTATGGATCACGCGGTGTGTCAATTTAAAAAGTGTTAAAAAGGGTTATTTCAGGGTAGATATAACGAAAAATAACTTGACCGAACAGCTATCTTGGGATATTTGGTATTCATTATAGTGAACTTTAATTGGGACTCAACCACAACCTAAGGAGTTTTCACATGGCCACTGACAACGGCAAGTTTTCCGCATCAGAATCGCTTCGCAAGACCCGAACGTTCGGCAAGGTCAGGTGCCACAATCCCAGCTGCATGGGGCGTCTTGAACCCGAGCCCGGCAGCGAGCAGATTTCATGTCCGACCTGCGGCATGACCTATCGTCTGTTCTGGGTCACACCCGAGCTGCCCCGAATCCGCGGGCCGGTCTGGGAGGTCAATCGCAAATTAGCCGAGGAGACACTGGCCAAAAAATTAGAATCGTCCAAGGACGCTTCCAAATAAACAAGGAGGGTACGCGACATGGCACTGGATCGGAAAATAGCATACATCGATCTCACCACCGGCAAGATCGAGATCAAACCCATTCCGTTGGAAGCCCGTAAGAAATTCATTGGTGGTCGCGGGCTGGATGCCTACCTGTTGTACAACCATGCCCCCAAGGGGTGTGATCCGCTGGGACCGGAGAACCCGCTGATCGTCAGCGGCGGTCTGCTGACGGCCACTTGCGCATCGGCCACTTCAAGAACGCACGTCATGGCCAAATCGCCCCTGACCAACCTTTTGGGCAGCTGCAACATGGGCGGGTTTTTCTCGGCGGAGATGGCCTGGGCCGGCTTCCATCATCTGGTGATTACCGGCAAGGCCGAGAAACCGGTGTATCTGTGGATCCACAACGGCGAAATCGAGATTCGCGATGCCGGATACCTGTGGGGAAAGTCCTGCACCGACGCCCAGTGGGCCATCCGTGAGGAGCTGGATGATCAGGAGATTAAGAGCATGGTCATCGGCCCGGCCGGTGAGAATCTGGTGACCTATGCCTGTGTGATGACCGGCATCAAAAATTCCGGCGGGCGCTCGGGAATGGGCTGCGTGATGGGGGCCAAAAATCTCAAGGCCGTTGCCTGCCGCGGTGATATGGATGTCAAAATCGCCCATCCTGTGGATGCTCTGGAGCACAACAAGAAATTCATCGAACAGATCACCAGCGCCAAGGTCAATCAGACCCAGGGAACCCTGGGAACTCCCTTTATCTGGGGGGCGACCAACTGCTGGGGCGGGGTCCGGACCCGGAATTTCCAGTACAACCAGATGCTTTACGCCGACGAGATTGAGCCCGAAGCCATTGACGACATCGCCACGGAAACCATGGGGCCGCATCACATGGCCGGCTGTTTCGGCTGCCAGGTGCATTGCCGGGCCAAATACAAGATCCAGACCGGCCCCCTGGCCGGAAAATACGACGAAGGGCCGGAATACACCTCCCTGGGCGCTTTCGGCAGCGAGCCGGATTGCAAAAAGGCCGAGACCGTGCTTTCCGCCAACCATCTGGTTGACCAGTACGGTGTCGACAACCTTGAAATCGGCAGCATTATCTCCTGGGCCATGGAACTCTTTGAGCTGGGTATTCTCACCACCAAGGAGACCGCGGGGCTGGAGCTGCGTTTCGGCAACGATGCCGCGTTGATCGAGATGATTCATCAGATCTGCAACCGCAGCAGCTGGCTGGGTGGTGTGCTGGCCGATGGCGGCATCCCGGCGTCGCAGACCATTGGCAAGAACTCCTTCGATTATCTCATCCAGGTCAAGGGCATGAACAACCTGCACTCGGATGAGCGCGCCACCCCGGCACTGGCCCTGAACATCGCCACGGCCTCCCGCGGATCCGACCATTTGCGCAGCCGGCCGGCCATCGATCTTTATCACCTGCCCGAAAAGGTGCTGCGCAAGATTTACAGCAGCCCGATCCCCTACGACGGGCCGCTCTCCTCAGAGCACACCGAATATGTCGGCAAGCCCTGGCAGGTCTTCTGGCAGGAGAACTGCTACATGGCCGTGGACAGCCTGGGGATTTGTAAGTATCACACCCTTTTCCTGGGGGCGACGTTGCCCAACTTCGAAGACTGGCCGGAAGTGATCTATTACAACACGGGGTTGGAGTTCACGCCGGAGGATATCTGGGCGGCCGCCGAGCGGTGCAATAACCTCGAGCGGATGTTCAACCTGAGGGAGGGACTGAAGCGGGATGACCCCTTCAAGGGCGATACGCTGAACCACCGCTACTTTGACGAACCGTGCCGAAGAGGGGCGCCGGATGTTGTCGGCCGGACGATCGATCGTGAGAAGTTCAGTGTCATGATCGATGAGTTTTACGGTCATCACGGCTGGGACAAGGCGGGCGTTCCCACCGCCGAAACATTAACGCGCCTGGGGCTGAAACAGGAACCTTCCCATTTGGTCTAAAGATTATCGAAGGAGAAGATAATGGATAAATTTCTCACGGTCAATGCTGAAAAATGTACCGGCTGCCGCCTCTGTGAGCAGGTCTGCTCGGTTATGCATGAAGGGGTTTCCAACCCGGCGAAGAGCAGGATCCAGGTGGTCAAATGGGAAGATGAAGGGCGTTATATTCCAATGATCTGCCAGCAGTGCGAAGATGCACCCTGCATGAACGTCTGTCCCGTGGGGGCGATTTCCCGGGACAAGGACCTCGGCTTTCTGTCGGTCAATCATGAGGTGTGTATCGGCTGCCGGTCGTGCGTCAACATCTGTCCGTTCGGCGCCATGAACTACAACAAGTCGACCCACCAGGTTTTCAAGTGCGACCTGTGCGGCGGTGATCCGCAATGCGTGCGTTTTTGTGATGTCAAGGCGCTGGAATTTGTCGGTTCGGACGCTGTGGTTGCCCGCAAGAAAAGAGACCGCGCCCTGCAGCAGTCCGAGGCCGCCGCGGCCCAAAGTTGACGGATTCCTGTTTAAAGATGGTCCAAAGGGGCGGCGGCGGTGATCCCGCCGCCCCCATGGTCTGATGCCCATCCACAGAGATGGCAGTTTGCCTGATCCTGAAGCGACTCTATCTGAAGGTGGCTTTGTCGACCATGCGGCGGAGTCGCTGTGCCTGTTCTTTGGTAATGGTGGCAATGCGCGATAATTTGTCCGCATCGATATTGGCCGACATGCCCACCACCCAGATGGCGATGGGAAGGCCCTGCAGGTTCTGCAGGGCCACGGCAACCGCATTGATCCCCGGCAGATACTCCTCGATGTCGACCGCATGGCCACACGTGCGAACCCGGTCCAGCTCTTCAAAATAGGACGTCACGTCGGTGATCGACCGGGGCGTATAGGTGCGCAGCCCATATTTCTGAATCATTGTGGCGACCAGTTCCGGGTTCTCGGTGGCCAGAAACGCCTTTCCCACGGCGCCGGCAATCAGCGGGATCGTCGATCCCACCGGCACGGAGATTTTGAGTGAATCAAATGCTTCGGCAACGGAAATAATCAACACCCGATGCTGTATGCGAGCCCCCAGAATGACAGTTTCATTGACGGTGTCGCGGATTTCGTCGAGCAGTGGCTGGGCCAGTTTCATCACTTTTTCCTGGTCCCAGGTGGAAAACATCAGCTCGGCAATCATCGGGCCGAGAAAAAGTTTGCGTCCCCCGGGGCCCTGGGTGAGAACACCCTCCCGAAGCAGGGCGTGGACGAGGCCATGGGTGGTGCTTTTGCTGTAGCCGAGCTGTTCCGCCAGTTGAACAAGGCCGAGGCTTTCCGACGATTGCGCCACGGTTTTGAGGATCTGAAAGGCCTTGTGCACGGCAGGGGCTTTGTACCCGGCAGGCTGACTTTTTTCAACCTGTCCGTTTGGTGAGTTTGCGGAGTTCTTTTTCATCGGGATGCGTTTTTATTTATTGTCATCAGGGACCGAAACGGGTTGTCAAGTTCACTATAATAAACAAATTATCGGCCAAAGTATTGAAAGTCAATAGTCAAAATAGATAATAATTATCTGGTTTAAAAAATAATAATTTATTTCCAGTAAAATGTAGAAAGATGTATTGAATAATTAGTATTCATCTAAATGAATATATTTTGGGTGTTTGCCCAACTTTTCAGGAGCAATCCATGTCCGCCTGCCTTTCCGCAGAAGAACGTGAACGCTACGACCGCCAGGTGCGTATCGATGAAATCGGTACCGTCGGTCAAGAGAAACTTAAGCAATCCCGGGTTTTTGTTTGCGGTGCCGGCGGCCTCGGTTCACCGGCGGCCATCTACCTGGCGGCCGCCGGTGTGGGCGCCATTACCCTTGTGGACCCTGATCGGGTGGCCTTGAGCAACCTGAATCGCCAGGTTTTGCACGGTGACGACGACATCGGACGGCCCAAGGTCGATTCCGCAAAAGCGACCCTCGGCCACCTGGCTCCCCATGTGGCGGTAAAGACCGACTCGGTAAGGGTTACGGCGGCCAATGTACACCACCTGGTTGACGGTCACGACGTGATCATCGATGCCGTGGACAATCCGGAAACCCGCTACCGGCTCAACCGGGCGGCCCTGGATTTGAATATCCCGTTCATTCACGGCGCGGTCAACGGGTTCGAGGGGCGCATTATGACCATCGTTCCCGGCAAAAGCACCTGTTTGCGCTGTCTCTACCGGGGGCCGGTGGCTGCGGCGGAGGCATTGCCGGTGATCGGTGCGACGCCGGGAATCATCGGTGCATTGCAGGCCACCGAGGCGATCAAGGTGATCACCGGTATCGGTGGGCTGCTTACCGATCGACTATTGATTTATGACGGCCTTAAATTGACCTGGCGCGAGTTCACGGTCCATAAAAACCCACACTGCGACCATTGCGGACGTCCGCCGGAAAGGATACCATCATGAGCGTTACTCTGAATATTCACAAAATCCACCGGCAGTATACCCGGGGGTTGGATGTGGTTGCGGTGGCGGGCGGTACCATCGGCGCCTGCCTGGATGCATTGATTCGGCAATATCCCGGTATGCGGGCGGCCCTGTTCGATGCCAAAGGGAAGCTGAAGAACCAGATCGAGATCTACCTGAATATGGAAAGCGCCTACCCGGACGAGCTGAAAAGAGCCGTCAAAGACGGTGATGAGATTTTCATCACCGTCATGCTGGCCGGTGGGTAGGCGACGGAGCTTGCAGACGAACACAAACCCTACGCAAATATGAACAGAGGCTGCCAAACGGGTGTGACAGATTCGATTACCGTCGGAATAGAGCGATTTTCGCTGGCCAGATCACTGACGAATGGTTAAACTGATTACCTGCATGGACCGTCGACGCGCTCAGGCCCTTTTTGGATTGACCCGGGTGGATCCGGAAACAAGGAGAACCTCACGGCGGCAAAAAGTACTCATGCGGGGTGAAGATGACGAGACCATGGTCCCTTTTGCCAGTTCATCATATCGGGGAGAACGCATCGCTTGACGGTTACTACACTCTGGGTTGTGATTGTACTCATTTCGGTTCTGGGTGGCGTGGGGTTGTATTTCTACAGGCGTCAGTATCAACAGATCGATTTGCTCAGACGCGAGCTGCTGGAGATCCAGCAGAAGCTGCATGGGCGGGACGCGGCCCATTCGCTGGACCGGTCCCAGTGGGAGCAAACCGAAGAGAAACTGCGCAAGTACCTTGAACTTATGGACACCCTGATCAATACTATCCCCAATCCGATCTACTTCAAGGATGCCGCCGGGATCTATCAGGGGTGCAACAAAGTTTTTGCCAAAACGATCCTTGGCCTGACCCGGGATTTGATTATCGGCCGTCATCCCCAGGAGCTGACCGAACAGATTCCGGCCGATCTGGCGGCCGCCTACCAGCGCGAAGAACGCCGCATGATCGACAAGGCCGGTTTCCACAGTTTTGAAACCAAGGTGCAGTGTGCCGACGGACAGCGGCGCGATTTTCTGTTCAGCATGGCCCCGGTGATGGATCCTGATGGTAGCCACAGCGGCACCGTGGTGGTGCTTGCCGATCTAACCGAGAAAAACCGGGCGGCCCGGGACCGCATCCAGAAAGAGAAGCTGGAAGGGGTGCTGGAGATCGCCGGTGCGGTCTGCCACGAGCTCAATCAGCCCCTGCAGACCCTTTCCGGCTATGTCGAGATGCTGACCATGAGCCTTGACGGCCATGCCGCCGGTGCCTACCTGGAAAAAATTACGCCCCAGATCGAACGCATGCACGATATTTCCAATAAACTGCGTCGCATCACCCGTTACGAGACCATGGATTACGGCGAGCGAACGAAGATCATCGATATTTGCAAGGCGTCGGAAGATCGCTGAGGACGCGCCCTTACTCTAAAAAGGCTTTCCTGCCATCCGTGTTATTGAGATCAGCAACATCCCCTCTTTCAGCGTGACACTGGCGGTTTCGCCGGTAAACACATTGCTCACGCCGTGTGAGGTGCCAAAAGGAAGGCTGGCGTCAGTCAGGGGATAGGCCAGCCCCTTCAGGGAGACCCCCGTGGCGTTGCCGGAAATCGGCAGCAGCGATACAAGATCCCCGGGCCGGCCATGCAGGCGGATCTGCCGGCTGCCCTGAAGGCAGCACAATTCATGGACCCCGTCCAGAAGCCGTACCGTTGTGCGGGAGAGAAAATCGGAACCCAACAGCAGCACGTTGGAGAAGGTCATGTCCCAGCGGGCACCCAGGGCGCCCAAAACGGCGATCTCCTCTGCCCCCCGGTCGATGGCCAGTTTCAGGGCCAGTTCCAGATCGGTTTCATCCTTGCGAGCCGGGTGACGGATGATTTCGGTGGCGGTCTTTTCCAGTGCCGTCAGTTCTCCAGGAGCGATGGAATCCATGTCCCCCACGACCACGTGCGGCGTTACCTCCCATCGCCGGCAGTGGGCCAGCCCGCCATCGGCGGCGATGATCAGATCCCGGTCGGCGGAGAGGGTCAGCCCGACGGGCCATCCATCCATGACACCGTTGGCAAATACGATGGCCCGGATCATTTGGACTCCTTGGGTTGGGGGTGAGGCCGTGCTCCAGGGATGATTGCCATGGCCGAGGGGCTAAGGTCAAGGGCGATGGTCTCGCCGATGCCAGGTGGTGATGTTTCACTGGGCAGATGGAAGGTCAGTGTCGTCTCGTCGGTGATGGCGATGCCAGTGCGGTAGCTCTGTCCGCTGAAAATGCGCGAGACCACCCGGCCGGTGATCGGTGGGATCGGCAATGGGGGAGCCGACCGGTCGGCTACGCGGGCCCCTTCCGGGCGGAGTACAACGCTGACCCGGTCGCCGGGCTGCATGCCGGCCGGCAAAGCAGAGGGGTATAGCCGCCCCAGAACGGTGTCGATCCCGCCGTCGCCGGCCAGCGTGCCGGCCAGCAGGTTTTCGAAGCCAAGAAACCGGGCCACGAAAAGGCTCTGGGGATGACGATACAGCGTTTCCGGCGGGTCCACCTGTTCCAGGCGGCCGGCGTTCATCACCGCTACCCGATCGGCCACGGCCAAGGCCTCGGACTGGTCGTGGGTGACGAAAATGGCCGTGGTCTCCAGTCGTTTCAGTATTCCATGAATGTCCATCAGCAGGCGTTCGCGCAGGGCCCGGTCCAGGGCCCCCAACGGCTCGTCGAGCATCAGCAGGCGGGGTTGCGGAGCCAGGCTGCGGGCCAGGGCCACGCGCTGGCGTTCTCCGCCGGACAGCTCGGCCACGCTGCGCCGGGCCATTCCGGTCAGGCCCACCCGTTCGAGCATGGCTTCGGTTCGGGTCCGGACTTGGGAAACGGGCAGTCGCTTCATCTCCAGGCCGAATGCCACGTTGTCAAAGACGCTTTTGTGGGGGAAAAGGGCGAACTCCTGGAACATCAACCCGAAATTGCGCCGGTGGGGCGGAACCGTGGTTATGTTTTGATCATTGATGAAGACCAGCCCGGTATCGGGCGATTCGAGACCGGCGATCAGCCGCAGCAGCGTGGTCTTGCCGCATCCCGACGGTCCCAGCAGACAGAGAATTTCGCCTTCGGCCAGGATGAAGGAGACACCATCGACCGCTGGCTGGTCGTAGGCCTTGGCCAGGTTTTCCACGCACAGCAGGGGCATCAGAACTCTCCCCCAATGGATCGGAATTTTTCGATGACGAGAAATCCGGCCGACGTGGTCAACATCAGCAGGCAGCTCATGGCCATGGCCCGGCCGATGTTCAGGGCCCCGGGCTGATTGAGGTAGCGGTAGATGGCCAGCGGCAGGGTCGGTGTCCGGGGGCGGGCGACAAACACCGTGGCCCCGAATTCGCCCATGCTGATGGCAAAGGCGAAGATGGCGCCCACCCACAGGGCGCGGCGCAGGATCGGCCAGTCCACATGGCGCCAGACCCGAAACGGCGACGCACCCAGCATGGTCGCCGCTTCCCTGAGGTGGCGGGGGATGCTTCGCCAGGCCGGCAGCAGGCTGCGGATGACGAAGGGGAAGGCCACCAGGGCGTGGGCCACGGCGGGCAGCAGCAGGGCGGTGCGCAGGTTCAAAGGGGGCTCGTCCAGGGCGATGATGAATCCGAATCCCAGGGTGACCGCCGAGGTGGAGAGCGGCAGCATGAACAGGGGATCGATGATTCCGGCGGCCCGGTGCCTGGCGCCGGCCAGAAACGCAGCCGAAAACCAGCCGATAAAAAGGGCGATCAGGGTGGCGGCCAGGGCGAAGCCCAACGAGTTGCCCATGGCTGCCAGCGGTGAGACAAACATGATCGATCCGGTGGGGTTTCCCAGAAGCGAGCGGTAATAGGTCAGGGCCGGACCCGCTTCGGTGAGTACCGAGCCCAGGCAAAGCGCCAACAGCGGCGTTCCCAACAGCAGGAGCATAACGGTCAGGTTGCCGCCGATCACCAGCCGTTCCCGGCGGGTGTGGGGCCGCCGCAGGCCGCCGGTGGCTGCCTGGGGCATCAGGGAGACGGCCGAGCGGCGTTCGAACCAGGTGTAAAGGCCCATCAGGGCAAAGGTGAAGACGATCTGTACCATGGACAGGGCGGCTGCCATGGGCAGGTTGAACAGGTGTACGGCCTGGCGGTAGATCTCCACCTCGACGGTGGCCAGCCGCGGCCCGCCCAGGATAAGGACCACGCCGAAACTGGTGAAACAGAAGACGAACACCAGCATGGCGGCGGCGGTGATCGCGGGCATGATCAGGGGTAGGGTGATGGTGAAAAAGACCTTTTGCCCGGAGGCGCCCAGCATGCGTGCCGCGTCGGCCGGTTCCCCGGAGAGGCGAGCCCAGAAACCACCGACAATGCGCAGGACCACCGTGTAATTGTAGAAGACATGCGCCAGCAGAAAAAACCACACTGTGTGGTCGATACGGATGGGCGGGCGGTTCAGTTGGAAAAGGGCCATCAACGCCTGGTTGGCCAGACCGCCGGGGCCCAGCAGGGCCTTGAAGGCCGCGGCCGTGACCACTGTCGGCAGTACGAACGGCACGGCGGTCAGGGACTGGATCAGGGCTTTGCCTCTAAAATCGAATCGGGCGAAGACATACGCCCCGGGCAGGGCTACCAGCAGGGTCAGCAGGGTGGAGAGCGCCGCCTGCCAGGTGGTGAACCAGAGCACGCCGGCATAGTAGCCACTGTCCACCAGCCGCCGCAGTCCGCCCGGTGCCCAGGCGCCGTTCTCGGGAGTGAAACTGGTAATGAGGATGCTGGCCAGGGGATAGAAGTAAAAGACCCCCAGAAAGATCAGTGGGGGAAGGGCCAGGAGAAGGCGCAGCCGGTGTTTCACCGCAAAACCGCCTCGGTCCACGCCTCGATCCAGCGGTCACGGTTGCTTTCCACGAATTCCGGGTCCAGGACCACGGGATCTGTCGCCTCCTGTGCATAGCGGGCAAACACGTCGGGCAACGGCGTGCCGGTGACCGCCGGAAAGACCCACATGTTCAAGGGGATGTCTTTCTGGAAAGCCTCCGTCAGCATGAAGTCCACCAGCCGGCGGGCCACAGCGGGCATTTGGGTGTCTTTTAAGATACCCACGAACTCGATTTGGCGGAAGACGGTTTGGGGCGCCAGAACGGCGGCGGTCGGGCTCTCCTCGATCTTTTTCTCACTGTAAAAGACTTCCGCTGCCGGGCTGCTGGCGTAGCTGATCACGATGGGCCGGGTGCCGCCCTTGGCCCGGGAGAACTGGCCGTAGTAGGCGTCCGACCATCCCATGGAGACGTACACATCGTTCTCCCGCAGTTGGCGCCAGTAGTGGAGAAATCCGGCTCATCGCGGATTAGTGTAATTTTTCCCTATGATCAAAGTCATAGATATTTTGCCCATTGATTTTCACACTAATCCACGATGAGCCTACAAAATTACCATTACATATCACAAATTCATCAATTTGTGATATGTTACAGATATCTCAAGTTCTCCATTATATATCTTTATAATTCTGATCCATTACAGTGCTTTTTGTCTTAGGATGCAACTTAATCATGCATCCTACTTGGTTGCCAACCATGGTTTCGAAAGGCGTTTACAATGGATGCACAATCCTCTGAGTTTAACGGATCGGCCCTCCCAAAATGGAGTAACCATTGGCTCATAATCCTTGTTTCAGCACTGCTGTTGATACTGCTGCCGATGACGGCTTTAGGCTCCAACTTTTGGTGTATTTGGTTTCCTTGGTGGCCCCTATGCGGCAATAATGAGAGCGATTGCGGTGAACGGCTGACCGAAGTTTCAGATTTCGGCTCAAACCCCGGAAACCTAAAGATGTGCACCTATGTGCCGGAGAATCTCGAACCATCCCGGCCACTGGTCGTGGCATTGCATGGCTGCAAACAGCAAGCAGAAGATTATGATAACGAGACAGGCTGGATTAAATTTGCCGAGAGGAACCAATTCGCGCTACTGCTTCCACAACAACAGAAAGCCAACAATATGTCAAAATGTTTCAATTGGTTTGAGCTGAATGACATCGAGCGCGACAAAGGTGAAGCCTTATCGATTCGCCAAATGATTAAAAAGATGGCGTCCGATACCGATATCGATCCGGAAAAGGTTTATATCACCGGGTTGTCAGCAGGTGGTGGGATGGCAACCGTAATGCTGGCAGTATACCCAGACATGTTTGCTGGTGGTGCGATCATTGCGGGAATCCCATATAAATGTGCCACGAATGTAGGCGAGGCCCTAAATGAATGCGGCGTCAGTATCGTTCCGGGTCAGCTCGCTCCGATGAAGGATCTAAGCCCTGATGCCTGGGGCAACCTGGTGCGCAATGCATCAAGCCACAATGGCCCGTATCCACGCATATCCATTTGGCAAGGCACAAGCGACACCACCGTTAACCCGGCTGACCAACAAGAGTTGGTGGACCAGTGGACCAATGTACTAGGTGTTGACCAGACACCGGACATTGAAGACACGATCAACGGCCATGAGCACAAGTTATACAAAAACGACAACGGCGAACCACTGATCGAAACGATTCTGATCAGCGGCATGGGCCATGGGACGCCGATCGATCCGGGAGGGGGAGACGACCAATGTGGCGAGGCGGCTTCCTACATTTTGGACGTCGGAACTTGTTCCAGCTATTACATCATCAAATTCTGGGGCCTCGATTTTCAGTAGCGCAGGGCAATTTTTACTGATGAGGAAGTTTTGTTGAAAAATGTGTCTGCGATAATCAATCGTGACGCTATTAAACACAGGTTTTGGCGAATCGGGGATTATGGTATGTAATCACAGCTTTTGCTTGCTCTGAGCCGACCACAATATCTTGGGATTCCTCAAGATTTCCAATTGATATAGACATCGCAACATATGGCAAGTAAACACACGATTCTGTGGGGTCCATTTTAGTGGGATAGCCAAAACACATTTGCTTGTTTATGAAAATATTGCTTTCGGTTTGATGAATAATTATAATACTAATTGACAAGGATGTGATTCAGAAACGATAGGGTAACTTTGCGAGCGTTAAAAATCGCTATGGCCAAAGTCGACCGAGTTCTCCAATTAGATCGGTCGGCGTACCCACAAGCATATCCGGTTCGCAAGCGGATAGCTCTCCTTTTGTACTATTTCCCCATAGGACAGCGGCCGAGTGAATGCCGTTGGCCTTCGCACCTATGATATCATAATGTCGGTCACCCACCATTATTGTTTTATCGGAGGGCAATCGTTCCTGTTCCAGTACGTAACATATTAGCGCAGTTTTATCGCTTCGCCTGCCTTCCGATTTACTACCGTATATACGCTTGAAGTGATCGCCAATTCCCAGGTAGGAAACAACATGTTCGGCAAATACTTTTGGTTTGGCGGTCACTACAAAAAAGTTTGCACCGTCCCTTTTAATCCCGGACAGCATCGTCTGAATCCCTTTATAAACCCTGCTCTTAAAAAGCCCCCGACGGCGATATCTTTTTTGGTAAAGCCGCACAAGCCCTTTAGCGGCAATTCATTATCTTTGGTTTCAAGCAGTTCGGTGAACACATCCAAAAGGGGGGTACCAATGAACCACTCAAGGTCACGCATTCGATACTGCTTCCGCCCCAGGGATGTGAGCGCATATTGCATGCTTTCAACAATCCCTGGGCTGGAATAGGATGATTCTCTGATTTTCGGAAAAAATCATGTTGACATGATGTGGTTTTAGATATGAGTATATTCTAAAAACTGATATGGTTGAACACTTGTCAAGAGAAAAACCTATCCATACCCAAAAAACTTGGGCCAATAATTTTCATCGAGCGTTTGGATAGAGGCGGGGTCTGCAATAACGACGGTAGAGCACTCTGATATTCGCGGGTTGGATACCGCCTGACTAGGCTTCGTCGTGGAGCTGCCTCGGTCTAAAGACGGGAGTTTCGGCCTGAAGGCCTATTCCGATAGCTTTTTCGAGGGTTCTCCAAACCGCGACCGCGCCCCTATCCAAAAGCTCGATGGCTATATTTGTTCTTTGATAAAGCCGATCCTTTCTTGAGCATTTTTAAAATCAATAAGTTCTTTTTCTATTTGCATCATCGATTATAGAGAAGTACTTATCCAGCTTCTTGAGCCGGAGCAACAGTCGCGCTTCTCTCGCCGTCGCTAATTCCCACCCAGCGTGGAAAGTCAGGGCTGTCAAGGCTGCGACCTTAGGGAGCACCCTTTAGGGCTTGGCCTTGATAGGCCTGGGTTTCCACGCTATAACAAATCATCTTTCAGCGGCCACGATTGGAACAGCCCGGGCAATGGCCCAGATGAAACCGGCCAACTCGCGTGCAATCGCGGTGATGACCACGTTATGGTTTTTGCCCTTTGCAATCAACCTGCGGTAGCGGTGGCATAGTCGTAGCTGTGCATTCCAGGCAATATCCAAAACATCGTCCGGCAAGCCTTCCTGGCGTTTACGGATCGCCTTACTTTTCCGGGCCGGCATACGATAGGCCTGAGCCGATTCGATCAACGTCCTGCGGGCATGGGTATTGCCGGTTTTGGTAATGGGGCCTTTTTTGATGGTGCCACCGCTTGAATGCTCCGATGGGATCAGACCCAAATAGGCCATCAGCTGTGCCGGCGTATCGAAACGGCTCAGATCCCCCAGTTCAGCGACGACGGTCACCGCGCTGAGCAAAGAAATCCCCCTGAGCGCTTGCAGAGCCTCGATAACCGGAAGCAATCGACTGGTTTGGCAACATTGCTCAATCGCTTTTTCGATGCGCTTAACGCGGGCCTCATGGTCTCCCATGGCGTCCAGGTATTCGGTAAGGGCAATGTGCTGGGCCGGATGCGGCATCTTCAGATCCGCCAGCCAATTTAAATGCGCTTTACTCCATTTGCTTTTACCTGGATAATTGATCCCTTGTCGCAATAAAAAGGCATTGATCTGTTGTTTGACTTTGCGGAGCGATATTTGGATGTCTTTTCGTGCACGTACCAGGTCACGAAGTGCTTCATCGGCCTGATCGGGGACATACACCGGCGTCAGTTCTCCGGAACGGTGGAGCGTCGCCAGGTGGGTTGCATCTCGGCGATCGTTTTTAACCCGATCACCGGTTTTTTTGGGGATCAGCGCCGGAGCAACGACAACGCAATCGATTCCCTTGCTTGTTAAATGCCTGTAGATTGGATATCCGCATGGACCTGCTTCATAAACACAATGCAATTCGGCGTTTTGTGAAATCAGTTTTCGCATGACGTTATCAATCTGCCCCAGGTCGTTGCTGATTTTTCCATACACTCGAACGTTTCCGTCACGTCCTTCATCGGCGATAGCAATGGTAATCGAATCTTTGTGGACATCCAAACCAACATACTTTACAATCTTTTTCACGGCCTGCCTCCTTGATTTTGGCTCTGTAGTTAGGGTTGTTAACGAACGCTTACTATAACCCACGTTTTCAAGGTTTGGCAGGCCTTTTTATTGCCGCGGTGGCTAACGTTCAACCATATTGTCTAAAAGTATAACATCTTAGTGTCAATTTCCCACCGATTACAACTGATATGCAAAAAACAAAGTGACATAAAATGAGCAGGGCAATTTTTAGGTGATGCCGATCCGCATTTTAATTGGACACTGTGTATAAATTCAGAAAAGCTTACCTATAGCAATATAAAGTGATACCAACCAAGGAGAATATCCCATGTACCTTGTAGCCCATGTTTTAAACCCAGCGGAGAACGAAAAGTACGTCGGCTGCGCCATTATTACCGTGGATCAGGCCTTGGTCGACAAGGCAAGGCGCTCTCTCGGGGTGTTGGATTGTGCAGGCCCGGACCTGTTATATGCTATTTTTGAGGATCGCAGCCCAGTATTCTTGCTTAACCCTGACTTCAATATGATGATGCATGAAAGGAGCGACGACAGCGCTTTTCTGGGCCTGTTGGATGACTTGAACGGGAAATTCGCCGTGGTTGATGCCCTCCCTCTGCCCCTGGAGGAGCTTAAACGGCGGTACGGTCTGGATGTCGAGGAGGTCTCGATTGGAGTCAACCAACACCAGAAGGGCGCAGTGATCTGGGAAGCCAAGGCCGATTGGCAAGGTGACCACAGGGACGAGTTCTATACCGTCTGGGTGGATGTTGACAATATTGAGGCGGAGCTGGCGAAAGCCCATTGTTAACCATCCACCCCCCATAAAAAATTTGAATCGCCCAGTTTAGTTGAAAGCATGATGGAAAAAAATCAGACGGTTTTAAAAATGCCGGTGTATCTGGCGGATTTCAGGTGCATCGGTCCGAAGTGCGAAGACCACTGCTGTTATGGTGGGATATCATCGTCGATAAACGATCCTACCAGCGGTATCGAAAATCGACATCCACACCTCTCGGCCAGCGGCTTCGTGCCGCGGTACGGCGCAATCACCAGGATCCCTCCATCACGCGCTATGCACGAATTGTACGCTCCGGAGACGCGGCGTGCCCCTTCCTGACACAGGATCGGCGCTGTCGGATTCATGCCGAACTAGGTGAAGAATGGCTTCCGGATACCTGCGCCGTTTTCCCCCGACACCTGCGGGCCAGGCAGGGGTGGATCGACATCTCCGCATCCTTGGCCTGCCCGGAGATCGCGCGTCGTGCATTGGCAAACCCCAGCAAAATTACCATCGCGGAAGCGCACCTGGATACTGTAACGGTCGCAACGATGCGTGCGGTCGAGCCGACGCTTTCTTATGATGGGGAAACCGCCGGCCTGACGTTGCGAACGTTCGCTTTGTCCCTTTTGCAAAACCGGCGACTTGCCTTGTGGCGGCGCCTTTTGGCGCTCGGCTATCTTTTTGAGATGGTCAGTCTCTCTGAAGACGAGACTGGCGCTGATGTCATGCCTGCGATTTTGGACGCGTTTACCCGTCGCATGGAATCCGGCGAAGTAATGGGGCGGATCGAAGAGGCGCCCACGCTGACCGGGATGCAGCTGCAACTCATAAGACGGCTCCATGACGAAATGATTTCTTCCGTCTGCGTAACGGCATTCAGGCACTGCACCGAACAGTGCCTTGACGGACTCGACTACGCTGGCGCGCAACCGTTCACCGAGACCATCGGCCGCCGGTACGATTTTGCCTTCGATCACTTTTACCGTCCGTTTTTCCGGCGATACGGTTTCATGCTGGAAAACTATCTCGTCAGCTATCTGCTGCATCACGATATCTGCTTTCATCGAGGCGGGCAGCTGTATGAAGACTACATTATGATGGTCCTTAATTTCGCCATGCTCAAGACCTATCTGATCGGCATGGCGGCATGGCACCGTGAGAATTTTCATCCAGATATGGTCACCCGGTTGATCTATTCCTTCACCAAAGTGGTCGAGCCGGATGCCCGCTTCAGGGATTATGCACTGGGGCTGCTGGCACAAAGCGGTTGCACGGATATGATGCACCTGGCGGTTCTAATCAGAAATTGACGGATTTCTTCAGGCAGGCTTGCATGTAATCGTCGATGGCTGCATGCAGGGTGTCGGCCGCAAGGGTCGAGCAGTGCCAGTGGTCTTTCGGAAGCCCGCCGACAGCCTCGCGGATCATGGCCGAATCGACGTCCAGGATCTCCTCTGGCGTTTTGTTCCTGGCAAGATCCACCGCCGCGCATACGCAGTTGAGACTGTAGGCGCACCCGTTGGTCCACGAAGAACCCTCGATCATGCGCGCTTTTTTGAACCGGAGACGAATCTCCATGATGTCACCGCAGCTGCCAACCACTCGTGCCTTGCCGTCAGGGCTCGATACGTGGGGATTGAGCCAGTAGTAAAGGATAAACCATACCAGGGTGACGGCCAGGAGAATCCCGGTGCCGAAAAGGATGCTGCCGCCGTTTGTCATGACGAGTTCCACAGCCAGGTGTCTGAATCGTTTTTTTGGGTCGCGACCCTTCTACAGGGCAAGTGCCTCCTGGGCGGTCGGTTCGTGGCTGTCATTCTTCTGAAACAATGGACGCGCACGATTGGGCTGAATCGCATGGGCCATGAAACAGGCCTTGATGCAGGCCTCATCGCATTGCTGTCCGTATTCCAGACACTTATGGTGATCGATGCGGATGATCCCGTCGACCAGGGCGACGGCCTCGGCCGGGCAGTCCCGTATGCAGGACTGGCAGTGCATACAGCCTGCCTCGCAAATCTGATGGGCCAGCTTGCCCGTGTTCTGGGTGCTACAACGCACGACAACGCGCGCTTTCTTGGGTACCAACGTGATCAGATGCTTTGGACAGGTCTTAACGCAGGTGCCGCACCCCACGCAGAGCTCTTCGTCGATTACCGGGAAATGGTTTTCCATGGTGATGGCGTCAAAGGGGCAGGCACCGGCGCATTCGCCGAAACCAACGCACCCGTACTGACAGTCCGTCGGACCGGCGAAAGCCAGGTTGGCCCCCGAGCAGCGCCCGTATCCGATGTAATCGTATTTTTTGTAGTCCTTGCGGATCGATCGGGCGCAGTGGACGACCGCCACCAGGTCCTCCATGGCCCCCATCTGCTTGCCGGTGATTTGGGCCACGGCTTCCGCCACCGACGATTTTCCGGGAAAGCACAAATTGGGCGGAACGTCCGGATCATTGACCACGGCCTCGGCATACGCCTCGCATCCTGCGAAGCCGCATCCGCCGCACTGGGCGCCGGCCAGCACTTCCTTGACCGCTTCCACTTTGGGATTGACTTCGACGGCGAACTTGTGGGCTGCCAATGCCAGGCCAATGCCGAAAAAAAGCCCGATGCTACCCAGCAGCACCAGTCCTCCGATCGCCAGTTTGATGTATAATGGATCCATGTGAAACCTTCCTTAAAAGATCGACATGCCGGAAAAACCCATGAACGAGAGGGCAAAAAGACCGGCTACGATGAACGCGATGGGCAGCCCCCGGTAGGATGGGGGAATATCGGCCAGTTCGAGTCGCTCACGCACGGAAGACATCAGGAACAGGGCCAATAGAAATCCAAGCCCGGCTCCCAGGGCCAGCATAAGGCTTTCCAGCATATTGTATTCGTTGTCGGCCAGGATCAGCGGTACGGCGATGACGATGCAGTTGGCAATCACCAGCACCAGGTAAACGCCGAAGGCCTTGAACAGTGCCGGATTGATCTTGCGCAGGATCGTGTCCACGGCTTGAACGGTGAGCGATACCAGTCCGATGAAGACGATAATCTGCAAGTAGTCCAGGCGGTAGGGCTTGAGTACGAATTGGTATAGGAACCATGACATCAAGGATGCGAAGACAATAACGAAGGTGAAGGTGATGCCCATACCCACGGCGGTGCTTTTTTTCTGTGACGTGCCGAAAAAGACGCAGAGCCCCAAATATTTGGAAAAGACGAAGTTCTGGATGAGCAGGGCACCCAGCAGAATGCTGAACAGGTATCCGAAGTAAGGCTTGGATACGAGAACCCCTTGTGTGCCCAGGCTTCGGCTTTGGGAAACGATCTCCTTGACCATCACCTGGTGGGGTTGGTCCTGATTGATGGGGTCGGCCAGCGTGATGGTCAATTGGGTTTGATCCGGGTTCAGGCTGACGCTTTTAACGTCCAGAAGGATGTCGGGGTCCGGTTTTTCGTTGACCGTGAAATGGTCGGGATTTGCCGCCCAATCAGCATTCACCGCTCCGGCGAAGGTCAACACGATTTGGTCCGCTTTCTCGAACCGGGCCGTTTTAATGAAATGGGGCGCTTTGCAGCCGCCGATCAGAATGGTGGCGATCAGCAGAAAGAGCGCCCAGATTGCCGTTGTGTCTTTTTTCATGTCACGATCCTCGTTTCGCCCGCCGCTGGTAGAGCGTCTCCACATAATTAAAAACCGCCATCATGAACCCGACCAGGAAAAAGCCGGCTGCCGGCAATACGAAAAAGAGCATGGGCCTGAACCCCAGCACATCATAACCGAGGAAGGTGCCCATTCCCATCACCTCGCGTACCGCCCCCAGCGTCACCATGCCGAACATGAAGCCGAAACCCATGCCGATTCCGTCCCAGAACGAGGCGACCACGGTGTTGCGACAGGCAAATACCTCCAGACGCATGGTGATGATGGCAAATGCGACGATCAGGCGCACGAAAATCCCCATGGCCTTGTAGGCCACCGGCAAAAAGGCCGCCAGCACCAGGTCGATCACCGTCACCCAGGTGGCGATCGTCAACGTGTAGGTGGGAATGCGAATGCGCGGATGAATGTGGTCCTTGATCAGGGCGATGGTGCAGCTGGAAAAGACCTGTACGAAAAGAACGGCCACACCGAGAAGCAGTCCATTGGCCACCGTCGTGCTGATTCCCACGGCCGGGCACATGCTCAGGGCCAGCCGAAAGATGGGGTTTTCGTTGAGCAGGCCGTTGACGACCAGCTGCATGTTGGTTTTTGTGGTTGCTGCCACGAGTTGTTCCTTTCTACAAACTAAAAAAGAACCGTAACGTCACCATCCGCCAGGGCCTGATCCAGAATCTGAATGCGATAGGCGAATTTTTTCACCATGGCCTTGACACCGTTGGTCACCGCCGCACTGGATATGGTGGCGCCGGTCAGGGCGTGGATATCCTGATCCTTATACTGCTCGTGTATCTCGGCCGCCTCGCTGTCCGACAGGCCTTTGTCTCCCATGCCCATGGATGTGAGATAGCGTTCGTAGTCCGCGGGCAGCGGTTCCTTGATGACGGTGAGCCGCTTGAGTGTTTCGAAGGATTTACCGACGAACTGGTTTTTAAAATAGTCCTGGGTGATTTCACCGCCCAGTCCGGGGTCTTCCTCGTGCTCGATCACTTCCAGTCCCAGCAGTTGAAAATCGGCGTTCAGGGCCACCATGGCCTTGATGAAGGTCTTGAACCCGGGGAATTCACCGGGCAACAGATAGGCCATGCGCTTGTCATCGAGACAGGCGATGATCATGGTGTCGGCAAAGTCAATTTCGGTTCCCGGATTCAGCGTTTTTGCTATGGCTTTTTTGCGGTCTTCGGCGGATAAGGCCGCTTCGGGTGTCACTGTCAAATCGTGGCGTTCGAGAAATCGACCTTTCAGATCGAGCACCACCCATGCGTACCCTTCACCACTGCCGTTTACGGCCGGGACCATATATCCCATGCGCAGCGTATCCGCATCGCGCAGGATGTAGCGGTAAACCTGGTGCAGCGCGAGTCCGGGCGCCGCGGGTCGCCGGGGACCATATCCCAGCAGGCCGAGCATGGTCTGCTGCACATTGAGATGCTCGTTGTGCTGTTTGGCCTTGGCCGTGAAGATGAAGGTCGTGCCGATGACGAGGCCCGCCACCAGGCAGGAGATGGTCAGGGCAACGGTAATCTTGATAATCTCTCTCATTGGACCGCCCCCTGGGAAAAGCGCTTTGGTTTGAACCATTGATCCAACGCCGGCGTCAATGGATTCATCAGCAAAATCGCATAGCATACCCCTTCCGGATAACCGCCTTTGAGCCGGATCAGAACGGTCAGTGCGCCGACGCCGATGCCGAAGACGACCTGGCCGTTGCGCTGGGTCGGTGATGTGACGTAATCGGTGGCCATGAAAAACGCCCCGAGCATCACCCCCCCGGATAGCACAGCCAGCAGCGGATCACCGGTGAAGATCCGTTCGCCGTCGAAAATCCATGTCAGAAGGGCCACCGTGGCGATGATCGACACCGGGATGTGCCAGCGGATGTACCCCCTGTAGATCAAATAGAGCCCCCCCACCAACAGGAGCAGGGCCGACGTTTCGCCGATGCATCCGGGCCTGAATCCGATGAAAAAATCGGTGTATATCGATGTCCCGGATCCAAACTGCTCCTTCACGGCCGCCATGCCGTAATGCTTTAACACGTAAAGCGGCGTGGCCGAACTGACGGCATCCACACCGGCGCCCATGGTCCTGAAGATGGCCACGTTTCGGATCGGCGCCAGCCACGCCGTGGTCATGGCCACGGGGTAGGTGGCAACCAGAAAGGCGCGGCCGATCAGGGCTGGGTTGAAGATGTTGAAACCGAGGCCGCCCATGATGATTTTGGTGACAAATATGGCCATCACCGCCCCGAAGACCGGCATCCATAAAGGGACCCCAGGCGGGATGACATAGGCCAGCAAAAGGCCGGTAATTACGGCGCTGCCATCCTTGATGGTGACCGGACGGCCCAGAAGTTTTTGCGAGATCGCCTCGGTGGCCAGGCAGCTGGCTACGCTGACGGCGGTGATGATCAGCGTCTGAAAGCCGAAGACGAAAATCGACAGGATCAGCGGCGGCATCAGGCAGACGACCACGGTCCACATGATCCGGGATACGGTAATATCGGCTTTCAGATGGGGCGACACCGAAACCAACAGATGGTGCCCGTCGACGCCATCGCACGATTGCTGAGAGATGGGGGAGCGTTTCGTTGCCATTATCCTGCTTTTCTTTTCTGTTCCCTGATTTCTTTGAGTTTACGGGCCTGGTCGATTTCCAGCCGGGCAAGGCGGATAAATTGCACCAGGGGTCGCTTGGCCGGACAGACGTAGGCACAACTGCCACACTCGAAACAATCGTCCATCAGACCAAAGGGTTCGGTTTCCGCCCCCCTGCCGGCCTCCACGTAGATGCCGATATTGTTCGGCTCCAGTCCCATAGGGCAGGCATCCAGGCAAAACCCGCACCGGATACAGGGCCCGTGGGCCCGTGCATCGACTTCGGCATGGTTCATAAACAATATACCCGGTGTGGTTTTCGTGATCGGCATATCCAGGTCGGACACGGCAAAGCCCATCATCGGCCCGCCGACCACCACCTTGCACAGGTCCGCCGTGGTCCCACCGAGGTAATCCGCGATTTCCGAAATATGGGTGCCGATTTTGACACGCAGGTTCGCCGGTCGCGCGATTGCACGACCGGTGACCGTGATTACGCGTTCCGTCAGGGGTTTGTCCAGAACCACGGCGTCATAGACCATTTTTGTCGTGTAGACATTTTGGACGATGATCCCAATACTCGAGGAGCGCTGTCCCGATGGTCTGACCCGGCCTGTGATACTCTGCATGATTTGATCGGCCGACCCCTGGGGGTATTTGACCGCCAGTGGTTTGACCTCGATCTTGAAACCGTCGGTCGAATCCGCGCGGTCGATGGCTTCATTGAGCGCCGCGATGGCGTCCGGCTTGTTGTTTTCCACGCCGATGGCACAGTAGGTAATGCCCAGCACCGTCAGCAGGATTTTTGCGCCTTCGATGATCTCCCGGGCTTTTTCCACCATGACGCGATGATCGCAGGTGATATAGGGCTCACACTCGGCGCCGTTGAGGATCAGGGTGTCGAGCTTGACGCCTGGTTTGACGTCGAGCTTGACGTCGGTGGGAAATCCGGCGCCCCCCAGGCCGACGATTCCGGCAGCGGCGATGCGCTCCTGGATCTGCTCCCGTGAGAAGTGCCGCCAGTCCACCGGCATGCGGATCGGTGCGACGGCTTCGGGATCGGTTCGGATGACGATGGCCGGCGCCTTGCCCACCTGGTAGTGGAGTATGTTTTTCACCCCCAGAACCGCTCCGCCGACGCTGGCATGAAGCACCGCGCCGAGTCGGTCGCCAATTTCGCCGATCCGATCGCCTTGCTTGACCCTGTCTTTTTTGTCCACCAGCAGCCTGAAGAGCGCTCCGGGGTGCTCGCTGGAAAAAAGAAGATTGTCGTCGATCGCATGATCGCTTCTCGGATCTGGCCGATGGGGAACGGCCACTTGGCAAGGCGTGCCGACATGCTGTTTGAGAAACAGCGACACCTTCGACGGATCGGGCATGGTTTCGATGGGCAACGCATTGCTGAGGTCCTTGTTCTCTTTGGGATGGACCCCACCCTTGGGGAATGTCGCCAGTGGGGTCATCATCAACGCACCTTTGTCGCCCATAGTTTCTTTTCGAGCAATCCCCTGCCATAGGCTTCCCGGGTGTTGTTGGAAAGCTCTGCGGGTTTGCAAAACTCCAGTGCGTTGGTGGGGCAGACCGATACGCACACCGGTTCCTCGCCGGCGTCGATGAGATCCATGCACAGGTCGCACTTGACGACTTTACCGGCCTCGACGTTCCACTGGGGGATATGCCACGGACAGGCCGTGATGCAGGCCTTGCAGCCTACGCACAGACTGTCGATGATATAAACAAGGCCATCCTTTTTCCTTCGACGAATGGCTTCCGTGGGGCAGGACTCCATGCACCATGCCTGTTCACAGTGAAAACAGGGGACGAAAACGGAGGTCATATTGGGATTGCCGTTGACCATCTTGGGACCCAGGACGACGATTTTGCCCAGGGTCACCTCCAGCGGAAGCCCTTTCTCTGACTTGCAGGCAATCTCACAGGCATGACAGGCAATGCAGCGCTTCGGGTTGGTGGAAATGATATAATCGCCCATATGTTAAATACCTCCAAGAAACGGATGAAGTTTCAAATTTTCGTAACCGTGATCCAACTATGGTCCAGGGCCGGACTGCCGCCGATTTTGTCGTGGAGACGCTCTTGAAAGAGTGCATCGGATGCTCCCTTCCCGTAGCTGCGCTTGCTGTCGACCTCCACATGGCCGAACCCATGGAGCATGAACGCGGCTTCGGGGTGGATCATGTCGGTGACATATGCGCACATTTCACCCTTGCCGGCCTTGGATTCCACGAGGATGCGGTCGTTGTTGGTAATTCCCAGTTCCTTGGCGCGCCGGTCGTTGATCCAGAGCCGATTTTCGGGAACCAGGTGGTTGAGATAGAGATTGTTCTGGGTCATTACGTTCGTGTGGGCCACGCACCGGCCACACATCAGTCTGAAGGCCCCCGGCTTCTCATCCAGCGCTTCATAGGGCGGCAGCGAGGGAATCCCATGGCTTTCCATCAGGTTAGAAAGAACTTCGATCTTGGCGGAAGGCGTCTTGAACTTGATCCCGTCGTTGCGGTCCCACCAGATCGCCTTGTCGCTCAGAGACACGAAACCGGTCTCGTCGAAATCCTCGATTTTGATGTCCAGATCCGTCAGCTGGTAATTCCATATATCTTCCGCGGTTTCATAGGGGAAATAATGACCGGCGCCCAGACGGTCGGCCAGCTGCTTGACAATCCACCACATCGGCTTGGTATCGAAACGCGGTCCGACGCAGGCGGTCCGGCGGTTGATGGCCGGTTTCAAGCTGGATCCCATCTGCAGCGGATCGGAACGCTCCAGAAAGAACGATTCGGGCAACACCACATCCGCCAAAGCGGTGGTGCCCCCGAAGTTGACGTCGCTGGCCACGATCAGGTCCAGCTTCTTGAGCGCCTTGAGATTGGTGTTATAGTCCGGGTTGGATAGCAGCGGGTCGTAGCGGAAGGCAAACAACACCTTGATCGGATAGGGGTCCTCGTTCAGAATCGCATGGGGCAGCATGAAACCGACGCCATGGGCCGGATCGGCAATGGGGAACTTGTCCTGGCCGCACCCGTCAAAGCGGCGCGTGTCCTCCATTTCCGGAAACTTCTGAGATGAGAAGGTCTTTAATCCGGCCTTGTAGCCTGCGTCCTTGAGACCTTTTTTAATAAAGAGGCCTCCCTTGCTTTCGATACTGCCCATCAGTGCATTCAGTATCAGGATCGAACGGCGAAAGTACGTTTCCGTGGGGTGGTGAGAGCCGCGATAGCCGTAATGGAAAACCACCGCCGGCTTGACCTTGCTGACTTCTCGGGCCAGACTCACGATCTCCTCTGCTAAAATTCCGGTTTCTTTCTCGGCCCATTGGGGCGTATAGGGGATGACAAAGCTGCACAACTCTTCGAACCCTTCCACCCATCGTCTCACATACTGGGCATCGTAGAGTTTTTCCTCGATGATGACGTGCATCAGGGCATAATTGAGGGCCAGGTCACCGCCGGGACGAATCATTTTATAATCGGTGGCCTTGGCCGCCGTAATCGTTACCCGCGGATCGATGTAGGTCAGCTTCGTCCCATTTTCCAGGGCCGAAATAAAGCTGTTCATGGCCTTGATTTCGATGGATTCGAAAACATTGCGGCCATAGAGGACCACGTGTTTGGCATTGGTCCAGTCGGCGTTGATCTGGCCGTCTGTATATCCGATAATCGAGCGGCAGGCCGTGTTGATGGACCCCTTGCAGACCGTGTCGTGGGTGAAATGGTTCGGTGAGCCGATAGCCTTTTGAAAAGATTTGGAAATATCGGACATCAGGTTGGCCCGTTCACAGTAAATGGAACTCTTGGCCCCGTACTTGTCGAAAATATCCTTGCATCGGTCGGCCGTATAATCAAGCGCTTCCGTCCAACTCACCCGTTTCCACTGGCCTGAACCCCGCTCACCGGTACGAATCAGGGGAAAACGCACCCGCTGGTTGTCGTTCAGGCCGGCAATGGCCGCAGCCGCCTTAGGGCAGATGCCGCCGTTCATGGCCGGCACATGGGGGTTGCCCCGTATGCGGAGTACCTGATTATTTTCCACCTCTACCTGGATCGGGCAGCGTACAGAACACATAAAGCAAAGCGT
Organism: Desulfosarcina ovata subsp. ovata; assembly: GCF_009689005.1. NCBI lineage: Bacteria > Pseudomonadati > Thermodesulfobacteriota > Desulfobacteria > Desulfobacterales > Desulfosarcinaceae > Desulfosarcina > Desulfosarcina ovata. Next base: position 6,985,088 of record NZ_AP021879.1, read on the forward strand.
ATTAACGACTCTTTTCATTACCGATTTCCTCCGGTGTGCCGAACATAAAAAGATGACGGTGTTGATCCTACTGCACACTCAATTTCATTTCGCATCCGCCTGGCGGATAATGAACATATGCGCAAACACAGATGATTTGTCAACTTTAAATATCTGGTAAAATTCAACCGGTCCAAAATCGGCGCGTCTGCCTTCTTCTAACCGTTCGGTTTTAGCTGTGAATTTGCAGCAGTTACAAAGAGATGATGGACTCGTAAAAAGTAGCTTAAAGTATTGCCTCCTAGGGTACCAGCAGGAGAATGCTGGGATTGGTCAAGGCACCGTGACGGCCCTGCCAATCAGCCAATTGTGCGATTTCGTGTCACACCCCAATCTGTAACTCAGAAGCAGGACCTTGGGTAACTGCTAGGGATACTTTCACTGTTCTGGGTGCAATCATGAAAGATCTATTATTTCTGGGACGATCTTTGAGAAAACGCGTACACCGCTAAAAAGATGGTTCTTTGCAGTCTGGTTAATCACGAGCCAGAAGTACGGGGCCAGTGCCCTTGGAGTAAAGCATGTCCTTGGCCTTGGAAGTTATCAAACTGCATGGACTTGGCTTCATAAACTGCGTCGTGGCATGGTTCGCCGAGATCGAGACCGCCTGCATGGAATCATAGAGGTCGACGAGACACAGGTTGGCGGCAAGAAAAAAGGTGGAAAACGTGGACGAGGTATAAGGAGTCTCTCTCTACTACCTGAGAAGAGAGAATAAAAGTCAACTTACGCTACCACAAGAGATAAATACCAGGTATCCCTTCTTGAGAATCGGCAGGTAGAATAACCTGCCATCTGGATTTTTAAAACAATTATCCCCAATCGACAGATAGTCAAGCGGAACTGATCAGTTCAGACAGCAGGAACCGCCCCATGCCTTGCATCCTTCCCCCCCCCTTTGGGGGGGGATAAAAGGGGGGGCATGTGCTATTGATCCGGTGCACATTTATTTTTTCAAATAAAAACGGAGAATAGCCATGCCCCACCCAGTATTGACGATTCTATTGGTTCTGAACAAGATTGCCAAGAAAAATCAGACTGGCCCGATCGCCTGCCATTGGTGCAACAACCAGGTCAATATTATCAAATACGGCACCTACGAGCGCTATGGTTTTTCCGGCCAGGAGCAAATCAGGATTCAGCGTTATCTTTGTAAACATGATCGGTGCCGGCGGACATTTTCCATTCTACCGCATCCATTTCTACGAATCACTCGATTGACGTTATGCATGCTTACCGCCTTAATACAGTTGGTGGATCAGCAGCTCGCCACTGCTGAGATATGCCGTCGCCTGTGCCTTACCCGTTCCGTGGTGGATGGATCCATCAAAAAGTGGCATGGCCTTTTGGATTGGATCGATCAGGAGGCCAAAACAACGCCGGTCTGGGCACCTTCACCATGCATCGACCCACCGGGACATTGGTCCGATTTTATCCGCATATTTGCCATGAAATTTTATCCGAAACGGTACGGTGATGCCTGACCAACAGAATCTATAAATTGTGAATAACCAGTAGATTACGTACATGGGAGACCAAATTTTTTACCAAAGGAGGCTCCCTATGGAAGACGACAGGCAAATGGATCTGGCATTGTGGCGCTACGGGATTATCAGCCCGCTTTTGCACCGGGATGCCAACGATGTTCAGCTATGGGAAATGCTGACTGTCATATCTGCAAACCATTACATCCATCCCCATGACGGTCGCCACATCACCATGTCCGCCGAAGCCATTCGAAAATGGCTGTACCGGTTCAATCACGGCGGGCTCAGCGCGCTTGGCAACAAACAGCGATCCGACAAAGGCACGCACGATGTGCCGGCACCCCTTGCCAACGAGATGTTTGAACTCCGGCTGGCACATCCCCGCTGGACCCTGTCACTGATGCTTCGGGAACTGGTCGAGCGCCAATTATGGGACGAAACCCGTCCGAGCCGCTCCACGTTGTATCGATTCGCCCGGAATAACAACCTGATGCGCGATCCCCAGCTTAACACCGTGGAAGTGGTTCGTCCGTTTGAATTCGATAAATTCGGTCAGATGTGGACCGGAGACTTCATGCATGGTCCTAACCCATCTTTTCCGCTTGAATTTAATATTTACTGTAATTTCTAATAGTTGAGTCATACGCTAAGGCGTTTATGGCACTACTTATTTTTTATACCTCATATTTTACCACTTTTCCTGGACTATGAGGCACACCCAGTGCATCATAAATTTTTAGTTGACGAGACTCTGCTTTTGTGCTTTTTCTAACATGTATTGTCTCGCCATTTTTACTTCTCATTACTGCTGTTGTTCGATTTTGGCCGTCTAATTCTTTTCTCAAATCGGACCAACTTGTATGAATCCCATTTTCTTTAAGTCTAAACCTGATTGTATGAACGTGGTGATAAGCTAATAATGTGATAAAGAGATGTCCTTTTACTCTCCTCGTTATTTGATGAAACACCGGCCGTAAACCCAACTCCGATTTTAAACTTCGAAATACAGCTTCAAGATCAGTCAACATCGTATATGTACGCCAAAGAATAGTTTCATCCAGATCGTTCAAGTTTGTTCTCAAACAATAAACGCCTGGATTTGAATCTGAAGAGTCAGAATTTTTTTTTATCTTCCAGGTAATCTTTGTCGCCTTCTTTGATCCTTTATCTTTATGGATGGTAATCTCATAATTTTTAGCAGCTTTGGTATATTTTTGTTTCAGCCGTCCTACTTTTTCAACAACCTTCTCATAAATCTTTAGCCGACCTTTTTGATTTAAACCATCGTTCAATGATTTTAAGTCTGCTTCAAATCTTTCTGAAAATCGATTTTGAATGCTCTGATCCTTTTTTTCTCGCTCACTTGAATGACAATAAATTTCAGTCTCTTCTGTTTCCTTGACATATTTTTTGTACGCTTTAACAATGTAATCCTTATCTCTTTTTACTTCAACAGCTTTATCATGATCAAATTCTCTATATCTTTTCCTGCTGACAACAAGGTATCGGTAATGATTCGCCTGCAACCATTGTACATTATCGTTTGTTGCTATCCCGGCATCCATTACGACAACTGGTTTCTTTTTATCAAAAACACTCATCTGCTTATCGTCTTCTAATGAACTTTCTGATGGTTTATTCAAGCTTGAAATCATTTCTTCCAGTGTTGATGGCTCACTAACGTTTCCGGAAAATATTTTACTTCTTCTTGGAAAGCCGCTACTGTCCAAAACTAAAGCCAAAGTTACCAAGGGACAGTCTGAGCGTTTTTCTTTTGATTTTCCATGCTTGCCAAGTTCATTATACTTACAGCTTCCCTCAAAAAATGTGTTTGTCAAATCATAAAGTGTAATTATTTCTTCAAAACCAAACAAAAAACGTTCTCGGTTGTATAAATGCCTTTCAATCGCTTCTTTGTCTTTGTAAATACGGTCAGATATTTCATAGATTCGTTTTAGCGACATACTTTCATAGTCATAGCCGATTAATTCGCCTAAACCGCTTCGATTTTGCAGCCAGTAATGCGTTGATAACTCACTGCCGGGAACCGCCATTCGACCAACTATACTTCCGATTGCAGCTGCTATTTGATGATTATTATATCCAAGACCTTCAAATATTTTATCCAATTGTAATTTGAGAAATGTTTCATGTGATACATGTTCAATACTAACGCTACGCGGTCTTATAAGTTCAAGACTATCGATATCAATCAAACGGTAATCGGGGGCATCTATACTATCGTTTTTGTCTGTATTGTTGTTTTGACTCGACCGGGTTTGTATGATTTGTGCAGCATAATGCTGTGCGGCTTGCTCAATTTTTTCCGGCAATTTAAACAAACTTGATTGACCATTAATAATTCCCTCAACACGACAAGCAATATCTGGCCATTGTTCTCGTGGAAAAGGAAAATTTTTACCGAGATTTATAATAGTGCGCTGCTTCACCTTATTTCCAACTCTAACTGATTCAACAAGGCGATGAGTGAAATATGTTTCGCCATCTTTTTTGCTCTTAATTGTTGTTCGTCGGATATACATGCCATCTTGAATTACAGAAAAAACACCGATTGTCAATACTTCGGTGAATTTTATGGCACTACTTTGGCCGGTAAAATTTCAACATATTGTAATTATAAATAAAATAATTTCATATGTAGTAAAAAACGCGGTTTTTCAGCAATTTTCCGGAAAAAAGTGACAAAGATGGGTTAAGCAATGTACCTGGGACGACGACCTTTATGTATTCATCGATCGGGACCGTATTTATCAATTGTTTTTGAACACTTTTTTAAACGCCATACATGCCATCACGTCTGTGGGCACGATTACGGTGCAAAAACGCGTTACCACCTATTGGAAGACCGGGGGCAATTTAAACCCGATGATGTGCGTTTCTATTGGGGATAACGGTGGCGGTCTGGATCCATTCCAGGAAAAGAAGATATTCGAGCGATTTGAAAGCTCCCGGCCGGGAGGATCCGGTCTGGGGTTGTCCATATGCAAGGATATTATTACCATCCATAACGGAACGATGGATTTAAAAAGCGAAGTCGGTAAAGGAACGACGGTAAATTATTACTTTCCTATCACTTTCGAGTAATGGTCAAATTGGACTTAAATCGAAGTATATTAATCGTTGACGACGAAGAGAGTATTCGCACCTATCTGGCCATGGATCTGGAGCAGGACGGCTACGAAGTCCATAAGGCTGAGAATGGCCGCAAAGGGATGGGGTTGCTGACCAAAATTCATGTCGATGTCGTTTTGCTAGATTTGAACCTTGGAGATATCAACGGTATAGAGATCCTGCGCGAAATACAGCGGTTGGATATTCAGGTCGTGCCTATTGTCATCACCGCCTACGGTGATATCCGTAGTGCGGTAGAGGCCATGAAGCTGAGTGCTTTCGACTATATTACCAAACCGTTCGATGCCGATGATATTAAAATCGTCATCGAAAAAGCGTTTAAGTTCATCGGCCTGGAAAACCATATCAATTTGCTGGAACGGCAGGTGGATCAGTTTCAATACGGTGAATTGATTACCTGTAGTTCAAAAATGAAGGACATGCTGCAACTCGCCGAAAAAGTGTCTGCTACGGACTCCACGATCTTGATCCATGGTGAAACCGGCACCGGTAAGGAACTGGTGTCAAGTTTTATTCATCGTAAAAGCGCGCGAAATGATAAACCGTTTGTAACCATCGATTGCACATCGCTACCTGAGAATTTAATGGAAAGCGAGTTGTTCGGCCATGAAAAAGGTGCCTTTACGGGTGCCATCAATTTGAAACGGGGACTGTTTGAAGTCGCCAATGAAGGCACTGTTTTTCTTAATGAAATTGGCGAGTTACCTTCGGTCCTGCAATCAAAAATCCTAAGAGTCCTGGAATCCCGGACGTTCCGACGAATCGGATCCGAAAAATATCTGATGACGGATGTGCGCGTCGTTGCCGCGACGAACCGCAACTTGGGAAAAATGGTAGAGCAAGGGACTTTCCGAAGTGATCTGTACTATCGGCTGAATGTCGTCCCAATAGAAATACCACCTTTACGCGAACGTAAAGAAGACATCATGCCCCTGGTTGAAAGTTTTGTGGCAAAGCTCAATAAGCGTGTCGGCAAAAGCATATCTTCGGTTTCCAACGGGGCGGCTGATTTGTTGCTACAATACCAGTGGCCGGGAAATATTCGTGAATTAAAAAATGTAGTCGAGCACATGGTCATCACGTGCAATGGAGATCATATCGGCCTGAATGAAATCTCATCGGAAATTAAGGCCTCCGCCACGGTTGAGTGTTTCAATAATTTCGACTTTTCATGTGATGAAAAATGTGAAATTTGGCCTGACTTTCAAACCAAGAAAAAAGAGATCATTCAAAATTTTGAGAAGAGCTATGCGCTTGGACTGCTCAAGAAGAATGCATATAACATCTCCCAATGTGCCCGGGATGCTCAAATGCACCGCAGTAGCTTTCAGAGATTGATGCGCAAGTATGATCTTTGATACGTTACCGAGTGTATCGGTTGTCCACCAGACGAACACCCGGTTGAATGGGGCTGTGCGTGGAAGTTTACCTTGGTTTAGGATTTAAGAGATGAAAGCGGTGCGCGAAAAATCGGGCTTCATTTGCGACATGGATGGTGTGATTTACCACGGAGACGCCCTTTTGCCTAAGGCCCTCGAATTTGTAAACTGGCTCGAAGCCGAAAAAAAAGACTACCTGTTTCTCACCAACAACAGCCAGCGCTCCCGTGAAGAATTGCATCAGAAACTTCGCCGCCTGGGGATTGAAGTCGATGCGATGCGTTTTTATACTGCTGCACTGGCCACCGCGAGCTTTCTGGCGAACCAGTGCCCCAATGGAAGCGCCTATGTCATCGGTGATGCCGGCCTCACAAATGCACTGTACCAAGCAGGCTTTTCAATGAACGACGTCGATCCTGATTACGTCGTTGTGGGGGAAACCAGTTCGTACTCCTTTGAGAAAGTCTCTCACGCCATAAACCTGGTTCTTGCCGGGGCGAGGTTGGTTGGCACCAACCCTGACTTGGTTTTACCAATGGGCCACAAGCGGTATCCGGGTTGTGGCTCGCTTATTGCGCCCATTGAGTTGGCCACCGGACGTCAAGCTTATTTTATGGGCAAACCCAACCCGCTCATGATACGTCATGCATTGAGATGCTTGGCGTGTACCCGGGAAGAGACGGTATTCATCGGCGATTCGATGGAAACGGACATCATTGCTGGCATTAATTCCGAGGTAGATACGGCACTGGTCCTTAGCGGTACCACAGCAAAAGAAGATTTAGACCTATATTCTTATCGCCCCCGCTATGTATTGAATAGCGTGGGTGACATACTCGATTAAAAAATTCTTTTCACAAAAAGAAGATCGTTATGCTTCGCGTACTCGTGGTTAACAACAGCTTAAAAGGCGCGACAACGACCATCGGTGAGTTTGTTGGAGAGGGCCTGACCGAATCCAAAATTGAGGTGCATGTAAAAGATGTCCCAACGATAGAGAAAGAGTCGGATCTGGCCGGTTACGACGCATACGTCTTTGGCTCCGCAACCTATCACGGCGAGATGCTGCCACAAATGAAGCGCCTCCTGTTCCTTGCCGAGAAGGTGAATTTAAGGGGCAAGGTCGGAGGTGCCTTCGGTGCCTTCGGCTGGAGTGGTGAAGCACCGGATCGGATTTTTAATACCATGTACCACATCCTGGGGATGGACCTTAATAATGGCCTTTATCCGGCTTCTTAAAATGTATTCTGCCGGGTTTTCCCCGGCCTCTGATTGATACGGCTGAAATATTGATAAAAGCCGTTCCGGCTGACCCGCATTACCTTACACAGCACGGTGACCGGGTAGGCCTTCATTTGCCGCCGGATGAAGTCGAACCTCACTTCGACTCGTTGGCAAAGAAGGCCGCCGCCTTTTTTAAGATTTCGCGCTCCATCTCAAGCCGTTTGTTCTCCTTTCGCAAACGCTCGAGTTCTTCTTCCATTTGTTCGCGGGTCAGACCGTCTGTGGATGTTTTTTCGCTATTATCCCGGTATTGTCGGACCCACCGGTTGACGTTGTTTTCGCTGACGCCAAGACGGCGGGCGACTTCGGCACTAATGTTTTATTGATACCTTCCAACATTACCTTCCAAGTACAAACAAAGCAGAAAATTGTTATCATTGGTGGCAGTGCATTCCGGATGCTGCATGTATCATATATGATGCAGATGCAATGCTGCATGCAGCATGTATGATGCAGGGGCAATTATATGGAATTATATTCATTTTCAGTGACATACAAATATAAATGAATATCATTTTGTTTGGCACCTTGATTGCTTATACTTTCCATATCTATTCGAAACCTCACGCGTGACTTAAACAAATCAATCGGATGAGCAACCCTCTCTAAATTTTACTATCATTGTGGTTGATTATCCAAGGTATCAAAATTCAGGTCTTAAAAAAGATTTCTTTACTTTATCGATTACTCTATTCGAAATGAATAAGACAGGAGTATAAAATGTCGTTAGCGGACGTAAAACCTTATGAGATAGAAAGAGCGGATCTTTACGAAAGACGCAGGTGGTGGTTCGGCATGACGTTGGGAGACATGTTCGATAAGGCCTGTGATATATATCCTGACAAAGAAGCCTTGGTGGGAGAAGACAAACGGTATACGTATCAACAGTTAAGGCGGCTTGTTGAAAATATGGCCTATAACCTTTTGCAGGAAGGATTTAAAAAGGGGGATACGGTATTGCTTCAGGCGCCCAACTGGCCCGAATTTGTCATTTCCTACTTTGCACTGCAAAAGGCCGGATTGGTCTTGGTTTTACTCACCATCAATCACACGGCCCGTGAAATTGCTCATTTGGCGGATTTAACACAACCTAAAGGCTGGATCCTACCCGGACGGTATCGAAAGACCGATTTTATGCCGATTATTGAAAAGGTGCGTGATCAAAATGTCGATCTTGAAAAAATCATTTTGCTCAGAGAAAAGAAGCGTCAAGGCTTTCTGAATTTTGATAATCTTGTGGAAACAGATGCGGATCGGGAAAACATCCAGTCTGTATTGGCCAAGGCTCGACCCGATCCAAGAGATGTTTGTCAGATTCTACCCTCCGGGGGCACGACCGGTCTGCCCAAAGGCGCGCCTAGAACCCATAACGACTATATTTGTAACTTGGAGTACTTGGCCAAAGCATGGGATGTCAATTCAACGGATAAGATTTTAGTGGCCTCCACGGTAGGGCACAATCTCGCCCTTGTGGCTTGTGTGACGCCGTCCGTATTTCATGGCGCTACGCTGGTGTTGCTCGATTCCACATACCCCGAGGATTTTTGCAAAGTCGTTCAAAAAGAGAAAATAACCTGTACCGGATTGGTTCCCACGCTGATCAGCCGCATCGTCAACCATGGCGACCTGGATCAATACGACCTGTCTTCCATGCAGCGGATCTATGTGGGCGCATCCAACAGTCCGCCGGAACTGGTCCGAAAAGTGGAGCAGAACATCGGTGCCCGTTACATCAATGCATTCGGTATGGTGGAAGGCCCTTTGGCCCAGTCGCGTCCCTATGATTCCCCCGAAGTGCGACAGCAGACCATTGGAAGGCCTTGTTGCCCCTATGAAGATTTTGTCACGCTTAACGCATTCGCCGAAATCAATCCCAGGGGGGTGGAAGGTGAATTAGCAGGCAGGGGGCCTGGGATTTTTACCGGGTATTTGAAGCATCCTCAGGCCAACCAGGAATCCTTTACTTCGGATGGGTATTTTCGTACCGGTGATCTGGCTGTCATCGACGAGCAGGGTTACATTCGCATCACCGGAAGAATCAAGGACATTATCATCAGAGGCGGAGAAAACATCGCGGCGCGGGATGTTGAAGATCTGATTTCTTCGCATCCCAAAGTGGAGTATATCGCGGCGGTCGGAATGCCGGACAAGGATCTGGGAGAACAGGTCTGTGCATATGTCAAACTCGTATCAGGGGAAAGGGTCGATGATCAGGAATTGATCGAGTATCTGATAAAGCTCGAAGCGGCCAAACACCTTATTCCCGCGCGATTCGAATTTTTGGACAAAATACCTTTGACCGCCGCCGGTAAAGCGGACAAAAAGATTCTGAGAAAAGATATAGAAGATAAGTTACGTAATGAGGCTTAAAAACAGTTAAGTGCTGTATCCGCGACTTCAACTTCTACACCTTTGCTTTTTTCAGTCTGATTCTACTTTAATAAATGGACCTTATGAACCATGGATGCTGTTCTAAATAAAAAAGGCCCCATCGCCACTATTACCATAAACCGAGAGGCGTCCTACAATGCGCTTAATCAACATGTTTTAGGACAGCTAAAGGCCGTGTTTAAAGAACTTGAAAGCGATTCGGACGTTATGTGCGCCATCATCACCGGAGCCGGTCAAAAGGCTTTTGTAGCCGGTGCGGATATTCACGAGATCAAAAACGCGGGACCGGGAAGGGTGGCTGTGATTCGCGAAGGGTTGAACGTGTTTTCCAAGATCAGCCATTCCAGCAAAGTGATTATTGCAGCAGTGAATGGGTATGCCCTGGGCGGCGGATGCGAATTGGCGATGGCCTGCGATATCCGCTTGGCATCGGAGAAAGCCAAATTCGCCCTTCCTGAAGCCTCGCTCGGCCTCATGCCAGGATATGGCGGTACCCAACGCCTGCCTCGGCTCGTCGGTGTTGGAAAAGCCAAGTACATGATGTTTTCCGGCCAAATGATTGATGCCGCCCAAGCCCTTGCCTTTGGACTCGTTGAAAAGGTGTGTAAGGCAGAAACGTTGATGCAAGAGGCTGAGGCGCTGGCCCGGAGCCTTTCGAAAAAAGGACCACTGGCTCTTAAAGCCATCAAACAGGCCATTAACAGTGGAATGGACATGCCGCTTGCGGCCGCCATTGAATATGAGTTTGAACAATACGGAAAAATCGCTGTTTCCCAAGATGCCGAGGAAGGAATGAACGCTTTTATTGAAAAAAGAGAACCTGTTTTCAAAGGAGCATGATGTAAGATTTTTTCCCCGATAACTTTACCCTATAAGGAGAGAACGATTATGGCATTCACACAACTTTTTTCGCCGATTAGCATCGGAAAGCTAACCCTTCCCAACAGAATTCAACGAACTTCCATGGTATCGGGATTGGCAACGGAAGACGGGCATGTCACCCCGGAGATCATTGCAAGATACAAACGGGAGGCAAAAGGCGGAGTCGGCTGCATTGTTGTGGAGGCGGCAGTGGTACTGCCTTCGAGAAGTTCATACAATCTTCGGATCAGTGACGACAGTTTTGTGGATGACCTGAAGGGACTGGTGGATGGCATACGGGAAGTGAACCCGGAGGTGAAAATCGGGCTGCAGGTCGTTCATTTTTTGAAAATCGCCAAGAGTGGATGGCGGCAGAAAGTGTCTGATTTTAAACTGGAGGATATCCCCGTTATCGTTGAGCAGCATGTAAACGCTTGCAAACGTGCAAAAGCGGCAGGATTCGAGTTTGTCGAACTTCACATGGCTCATGCCTATACCCTGTCCTCGTTTTTGTCCCTGGCAAACGATCGAACCGATGAATACGGCGGAGCCTTGAAAAACCGCATGAAGCTTCCCATTGCGGTCTATGAAGCCTGCCGGAAGGAGATGGGCAACGATTTTCCGCTGGGGATCCGGATCAATGGGGAAGATTTCCATATCATGGGGACCACGTTGCTGCAAAGTACACAGATTGCAAAAAAATTCGCTGCGTTGGGAGTTGACTACATCAGCGTTTCGGGAGGCAGCAGGTTCGAAGATGCTCCCACGCCGGAACCGAATTCACCCCCGGATCCCATGGCTGGATATGCCGGACATAGAATGAGCCCCTGGTGGTGGTTCCCCGATGGTACACACGTTTATCTGGCGACTGACATCCGAAAAGCTGTCCGAGAAGCAGGATACGAAACCCCGATCATCATTGCAGGGAAAATTCGGACTCCCGGACATGCGGAGAAGATTATCGAAGCGCAGAGCGCAGATATAATAGGCCTGTGCAGGGCATTGCTGTGCGATCCAGATTGGCCCGTGAAGGCGAAAGCGGACAAAGCCAAGGATATTGTACGGTGTACCGCATGCAACTGGTGTCTGGAATCCGATTCCCGAATGGAAAAGGTGAACTGCTCTAGATGGCCGGAAGGCAATCTGAATGCACCGCTTCCTTGGAATAAAAAAGATGCGCGGGCCAGCAAGTTGTCGAAAGCAGCTGAATAATAATAAGGAGCGTTGTGATGGAAATTAAAAAAATTGGTGTTCTGGGTACGGGTCAGATGGGCAGCGGCATCATTCAGGTTCTCGCCCAGTCGGGGTATGATGTTATTGGTGTGGATGCTTCCGAACAGATGGTCGACAAATGTGTCCAATCCATTGACAAACGATTGGCCGGCCGCGTCCAAAAAGGCAAGATGCGCCAGGAAGAAAAAGATGCTGTAATGGCGCGGATCAGCACATCTCAAAAGATGGAAGATTTAAGTGATTGTGATTTAATCGAGGAGGCCATCCCCGAAATTTTGGAATTAAAGAAAGAGGCTTTCTCGAAGCTGGATAACCTATGCAAGCCGGAAACAATATTCGGCACCAACACCTCCGGTCTATCGGTGACCGATATGGCGGCTGCCGTCAAACGAGGGGACAAACTGTTGGGTGTGCATTTTCATAAACCCGCACCGGTAATGAGATTGCTCGAGTTGGTTAGAACCATCATGACCAGCACCGAAACGATTGAAACAGTAAAAGCTTTTGGGGAGACCCTCAGCAAAACCGTGGTGGTGGCCCCGGACGTCGGCGGGTTTATCGTCACACGACTGTTTACTCCATTTCTGCTGGGTGCTGTAAGGATGTTGGAAGAGGATATTGCCACGCGTGACGAAATCGATGTCTCCATGAAATTGGCCGTCAATCATCCCATGGGCCCGCTTCAGGTGGTGGACTTCATTGGTCTGGACACGGAACTTTCCATTGCCGAAAGTCTTTACGAAGAAACAAAGGACCCAAAATACGCCCCGCCGGTGCTGCTTAAAAAGATGGTTTCCGCCGGCTGGCTGGGGATTAAAACAGGCAAAGGGTTTTACGAATACAACGAAGCATAGGCACATGTAGTGTCTAATTCCCCTATCCGTGTTAACAAGTCACTGGTGCCTCCCGGTTAACGATGATGCCGGGAGACGGCCCCATATCCTAACCTTGTGAAATATCGTTTTGGTTTGTTTATTGCCGGTACAAGTGGTTTGATTTCTTCTAAACCTCAATTGTCGACCGGATGGCAGCTTGCTCGAACGATTCCGTATTCCTGGAGGACAAACGATGGAAGTCATTAAAACCGATTGTGGCCTATGTATCAACTGTTGCGGCATCAATGCATATGTTGAAGACGGCAAGCTGATCAAAGTGGAGGGAATTGAGGATCATTGGCTCAACAAAGGCGCCATTTGTCCCAAGGGCGAACGCGTTCCCGAATATGTCTATTCCGCCAACCGCGTCAAGACCCCGTTGAAGAAGGTCGACGGCAAATTCCAGTCGGTCTCCTGGGACCAGGCATTGCAGGAAATCGGCGACAAGCTACTGGAGCTCAAAGACAAATACGGCGCCAAAACCCTGGCCACCTATACCGGCTCCGTCGGTGTGGAACACTTTGAAATGGCCGCCTTCAACCAGCGCTTCCGCGGTGCTTACGGCAGCCCCAACTTCTTCAACGCAGAAGGAAACTGCTTCCGCTCCCGTATCCTCGCCCGCCAGATCACCTTTGGCCGCTATCCGGTGGAAGAACCGGCCAACGCCGACTGTATCATTCTCTGGGGCCGCAACCCGGATGAAAGCTACTTTCCCATGGGTCGCATCATCCGTGATGCCGTCAAAGCCGGCGCATCCCTGATCACCATCGATGTGCGTCGCATTCCCATCTCCAAACATGGCATTTTCATGCAGCCGCGTCCGGGCACGGACGCGGCCATCGGCCAGGCCATGATCCATGTGATCATCAAAGAAGGGCTGTATGACAAGGAGTTTGTCGAAAAATACTGCCATGGTTTTGACAAACTGGCCGAATCCGTCGCCGACTGCACGCCCGAATGGGCCGCCAAGGTCACCGGTGTGGGCGCCGCGGAAATCCGTATGATTTCCCGCATGTTCGCCAATGCCAATGCCGGCTGCATCGTTGAAGGCGTGGGGGGCATGAACCAGGGGACCAATGGTCTGCAGAACCATCGGCTTTACTCCATCCTGCAAGCTATCACCGGCAATGTCGAACGTCCTGGCGGATGGGTCACCTGTCCGATGATTCGCCTGGCCGACATGCGCCTGACCGATAAAATCGAAGGCAATGCCTTGGGATATGATGAATTTCCCGTATTTCATCAGTTCGGTAAAAATCCGCCCCCTTATGGGTCCTCATCCCTGATGTGCGATACCATGATCACGGGCAACCCTTACCCGATCAAGGCCTTCATCTGCTCGGGCGGCAACCCGGCCGTGACCTTTGCCGATACCAAGCGCTTCAACGCCGCCATGAAAAACCAGGACCTGATCGTGGTCATGGATCCCATGATGACCGAAACCGCCAACCTGGCCGACTATGTCCTGCCCGCCTGCACCTGCTTTGAAGAGACCGGCATAGGCGGATTCCCTTACGGTATCTCCTATTGCGAGCCTTGGATTATGCTGCGCAAAGCCGTGATCGAACCGCTGTATGAAAGCAAATCGATCTGGTGGATCTGGAGCGAACTGGGCCGCAAGATGGGATACGAGGAATACTTCCCGTGGAACTCGGACGAGGAAGTGGCCGAACACTTTTTCTCCACCTCCGGCATCACCATGCAGCAGTTGAAGGATAACCCGGAAGGCCTCTACTTCGGTAAAAAAGAGTACGGGTACCACGAGAAAAAAGGATTTTTCACTGCCAGCAAGAAGGTCGAGCTTTACTCGGATCGTATGGCCGAGTTGGGTGCCGATCCCATTCCCGTGCATGTCGAGCCCGAACAGAGCAAGGTCAGCAATCCGGAACTGGCCAAGGAATACCCGGAAGTCCTTAACACCGGCGCCCGAACCGTCGAATACATCGATGCCCAGATGCGCGATACCACCTTGCGCGTGGTCCGCCCTGAACCCGAGGCGGAAATCAACACGGCTACCGCCGACAAGTACAATATCTTCGATGGTGAATTGATCGGTATCGAAACCCCGCGCGGCAGCATCAAGATGCGCGCTTTGGTTACCCCGGACATTCTGCCCGGCGTCGTTAACGTCCCCCATGGCTGGGCCGATGCCAACTGCAACGTCCTTTTGGATGCCGAACTGCTCGACCCGGTCTCCGGTTACATCACCATGCGCGGTGTGGCTTGCCGGTTAGTTAAACTGTCCTAACCAACAGACAATCTTTGTTTTGATAGTATAGATAAAGGTTTCTTTAGAAAAGATATTGATCATGATTTCGGATATATAATCGCCAACTACCTGGCCTACTATTTTGTAATAAATGCCAACTTCACAGTCCATTCGAAAACTTATCGAAAAGCTATGCGCCTTAGAGCCTGTTTGAGAAGTCTGGATCAGGCTCGATAACAAGGCGGAAATTGGCTCGAAAGCGGAGCATATAGGTAATATGTGAGCATTTTGAGACACTTTCCAACGCCGTTAGCGGGCCTTAGACGGATTTATCAAACAGGCTCTTAGAGAAGGTTGGCCCTGAAAACAAGCTATCGACAATATATCAGTTTTTAACCTTTCCCGAGTTAGGAATGCTTGCATTATCGAGCATGAAAATCTTGGTTTCTAAATCCCTATGACCGTACCATGCGGCAATGCAATGGATCATCGGCGATGACAATGGCTGGAGATAACAACAACGAGAGGAGAAGATGATGGTGGAGATGAGCAAGCAAATCAAACGGATGGTTTTGGCTGGTGGAGCGGCACTGTTATTCTTTTTATCCGTATATTCCGCCGAGGCAGCCACCCTGGGGTCGCACTACCCGTTCGGCGGAGAGGGGGTGCTTGCCGCATCGGTGCCCCCGCCGGGATTTCATTACCGGATCTACAACACCTGGTATAACCCCACCACCGTGAAGGATGACAGTGGGGACAAAGATGACATCGACCTGGATGTCTTCTCCACCGTGCATCGCTTTATCCATGTCACCCAGAAGAAGATCCTCGGTGCCGATTATTTTTATAACATTATTGTTCCACTGGTGGACAAGGATCTTACCTTGGGGACTTACACGGATAGCCAGAGTTTGGCCCTGGGCGACACATGTTTCGAGTTTTTCGGCCTGGCCTGGCACAAGCCGCGCTGGGATGCGGCGTTCGCATTGGCCGTTATTGCACCGACGGGAGAATACGCCCTCGATAAAAAAGCATCACCTGGGCTGGGTTACTGGTCGGGAATGCTGACCCTGGGAGGCACGGTCTATCTCGACGCCCAGCGATCCTGGTCATTGAGCGCCCTGACGCGTACCCTGGTGCATACCGAGCAGGATGAAAGCGATGTCACTCCGGGCTCCGAAT
Organism: Desulfosarcina ovata subsp. ovata; assembly: GCF_009689005.1. Classification (NCBI taxonomy): domain Bacteria; kingdom Pseudomonadati; phylum Thermodesulfobacteriota; class Desulfobacteria; order Desulfobacterales; family Desulfosarcinaceae; genus Desulfosarcina; species Desulfosarcina ovata. The sequence goes on from NZ_AP021879.1 coordinate 7,001,181, forward strand.
TTGTCGTTGAATACGGCCTGGGCAAGGAGATCCCCGTCACAGATAAATTGCTCGTCCGTCCGGGGATCGCCGGCTGCGCCTACTGGCAGATCGAGGATGACAGCGACGACGGCCCCGGTACGGTGGACGATGAGCGCAAACGGGCCTATGCCCTGGGGGCGGAGATCAACTTCTTCTGGCTGCCTCCGACCCTGTTTCAGGTCAATCTCAGGGCGCTGCGGGAATTCGGAGCCAAAAATACCGTTCAGGGGTCTCAGTTTGTCCTGACCCTGACCAAGTCGTGGTAATGGAACCAATGAGATAAGGCGATTGGCGGAAAAGACGGGCTGCGACATCACCGGAAATGGTGTCCTGACACTCTCTTCCCCGGTGATGTCACACCCAGCTCAACCGGCGGAGCGGCCCACCACATGATATTGGGTCGTCGCCGTCAGGTGTTTCTTAAGTAACGATTTCAAAAGGTCGGCATCTCGCCGGTGCAGCGCTTCGATCATTTGGTCGTGCTCATCTTCGGATTTGATGATCCTTTCTTTGGGAAGCACATCCAGGCGCACCCTGAATTCGAGCCATTCATAAAGGTTCCGAATGTACCGGACCATGAACCGGTTCCGTCCCATTTGGGCCAGGTGCAAATGAAAGCTGGCGTTGGCAATTAGTTTGGTACGATCGAATATGGCCGTTTGATGGGCGCGATAGCGTTTCTGAAGGGTCTCCAGATGGATCAGATCGGCCTGGGTCAGATGCTGCATCACAAAATCGACATTTGATACCTCAAGGCAGGTGCGTGCCTCCATCACCTCATTGATTTCATCCGGTTGGCTCTCCTTTACATAACACCCCACGTTTTTTTTGATATAAACATATCCTTCGCTTTCCAGCTTGGAAAGGGCGTTGATAATGGGTGTTTTGCTGACACCGAATTTTTTTTCAAGATCGCTGTAAACCAGTTTCTGGCCCGGTGCGACCTTCAGGGTTCGAATCAACTTCTTGATTTTTCGATAAACCACGGAATTCAACGACGTCGGTGCAAACGGATCATTTGATAGGGGCAGTGAGATCGCTCCCCCGTTAGGGGCCCCTTGCGTGGGCTGGTTTTCTGAGTGTGCCACCTGTTCAGGATTTTTAATGTGGGTATCCGAGACATAGTAGCCGCGGTTTTTGATATAGCTTACCAGTCCCTTGCGCTCAAGCCGGGAAAGGGCACTGATGATGGGTGTTTTGCTGACACCGAGCATTTTTTCAAGATTGGCGTATATCAGCCGTTGACCCGCTATGAATTTACCGGAAAGAATTAAGCCCTGGATGCTTTGATAGGCGAAATCGGTTGATGAAAGATGTTGTGCTTCAGACGTTTTTATTGTCATTATTGCCGTCCTCTGAAAAGACGTGACAAGAATATTGGCGTTAATCTCAGCATGTCGCGACAGTTAATATGTTGTTCTTGGGATCACGTCAAGCGGAGGATGTCCGTTTCAGAGAATCGGCATGGCGCGTAAAAAAAAGGGCGATCCACTTGTTGTTGCAGTGGACCGCCCTTTTTGACGGTTTGGATGAGCTTCCAAGGCCCTGTCGGGTAAGATGGCTTCAGATTACAATTTAAATCGGCCAACGGTCTGATGGAGCTTTTTCGACAGATCGGCGAGCGTCTCGGCACTCATGGTGACCTGGGAGCTGCTGTTGGCGAGCATGCCGGAGGATTGATTAACGCTGGCGATCTCCTCTGCGATCTGTACGGATACCGTAGAACTCTGGGCTACATTCTCATTGACCTCGGTGATTCCCTCAGATGCCTGGGCCACATTGCCGGCGATTTCCTCCGTCGATGATGATTGCTCCTCCACTGCGGTGGCAATGGTTGAGACAATCAGATCGACTTCGTTGATCACTTCTGAAATGGTTTTAATCTCTTTTACAGTATTTGATGACGATTGCTGAATGCCATCGATCTTGGATTTGATTTCCTGGGTCGCCAGGGCGGTCTGCTTGGCCAGTTCCTTGATTTCATTGGCCACCACGGCAAATCCCTTGCCAGCTTCACCGGCACGGGCCGCTTCAATGGTGGCGTTTAAGGCCAGCAGATTGGTCTGCTCGGATATCTCGGTGATGACTTCGGTAACCTTACTGATCTGGTCGGCGGACTGGCCCAGTGTGTTGATATTTGCCGTGGCGCCGTTGGCCTTATTGACCGCATCGTTGGTAACGGTACGTGCTTTTTCCGCGTTTCTGGCGATTTCCTTGACCGTGCTGGCCATCTCTTCAGAAGCAGCGGCAACCATGGAAACATTGGTGGAGGCCTGTTCGCTGGCGGCCGCGACGGAATTCATATTGGCGCTCATCTCCTCGGCCGCCGAGGCAACACTATCGGCCCTGTCAGAAACGGATTGGGCGCCTTGATTCATTTGTTGGGAGATGGTTGTCAATTCAGAAGAAGAATGATTGAGCGAGTCGGCATTTGATTTTATCTCTTTGAGAATATTTTGAAGTTTTTCGATAAAAAGATCGACCCATTTTCCCAACTCGCCCGTCTCGTCCTGGCTGTTGATATGGATCCGTTTTGTCAGATCGCCTTCCCCTTCGGCCAGATCCTTAACCAGGAAATTGAGTCGGTTCAACGATCCGGAGATGGTTTTGGCTAGAATAAAATTAACCAGAATGCCAATCCCCGAAACAATCAAAATCACACCGATCATCATGGAAAAATAAAATTTTATTTTGTTGAAGACATCATTGCTGCTTTTCAGCACCAGCGCTTCGATACCGTGATCGATCTTTTCGATATCCGCCATGATGCGCTGGTTGAGCGCATTCCGTTGATTGACGTTTTCGATGAATTCCAGCACCAGATTTTTAACGGTCAGGTTTGTCTCCCTGGCCTGTCGGGCGATCGATTCGTTTGGTGTCCCTTTGAGGCGTTCGATATCCTTGGTGACATTTTCCACCAAGGTGTCTAGGAAACCGAGAAGTTCGCTCTGCAAACCAATGTCCGTCTTCAACTTGCCAAATTGATTTTGGTCTTGTCCACCGCACCCATCAGGTTGTTGAACGCTTTTTGGGTATCTGCGGCCCGTGATGCGGCCTGGATTGCCAGCAATTCATTAATCAGTTCTTCACCGTTTACGGTACCCTTACTAAAAAGTCGGCTCAATTCGCTTGTTGATCGGATCCTTTGGGGATCGCTTTGAAAAATATCCGTTTGAGCTATTGAACTCTGTGAGACATCGGTTTCATCAACCATTGACTTTCCTGGTAGTCCCGGAAATTTCGGTAATTTTACAATAGAATCTTTCAAAACTGAGTTGTTTACACACGAGGCCAAAGTTATAATCATTATTGCGGCAAGGCCGGCATTTAGCAATTTGTTCATGGTATTAACCTCCCACTTCGCTGTAGCTTTTCTACTGGATTAACATGATTGGGCAGGATAACAATACGCGGCTGAACCAGTAGGACTGAGGCTATTCCGCTTTGGCGTAGATCTGCTGATACAAGAAAAAAATGGCGTTACAAAATGTTGACACTGATTTACTCATTTTTTTGCTCCCCTTTTTAAGTATTAAAAAAATCGAAGTCGTTCATCCTGTATGATGCTGAGTATCGAATATCTTTTTTATTTTTCAATAAAAATAATAATTTGTTCGGTAGTGTATTAACCAATGATAATGAACACCGTGATATCTCATTCAACACTGCTTCTTGTGTCTGGCTAATTTGCATATTGAACAATCGGTTGACTTGATTCATGTGCAATGACTTAGGATCGGAAATTTTATTAATTAAACGAAATTGCTTGTTCTTGCGCCCGTCTTCCGCGTTGCATCAACGGCCACATACTCCCGGTATGCAACCGTTGATGCGCCTTGAAGACGAACACAAGCCCGGCGCAATTACGGTCAATTAATTTCATCCCCGATCCTTATTCCAGTCGCTGAATAACGACCCGTCTGTTTTTTTTGCGGTTTGTTTCACAATCGTTCGGTTAGAAAATGGCTGATGCCGTCGTGAAAAGCTATTTAAACCCCCTAAAACCGTGGTCTGCCACACTGTTCTTCAGCGAATCGATTAGTTTTAGCGCCAGCTCATCAGCCGCAGCCAACATCAATGATTTTGCTGGTCCTTCCCCATTTACCGTAACGTGTATGGGGGCTATGGATTGCCGGCCCTTCTCACTGTAGACAACAGGTGTACGCAGGGAAACGATGATTTCGGAACGCAGCTTGCCCTCTGAAGCTTCCTTCTCCGTCATCTGAACAACTTGAATGTTGCCGGTAAAACGTAAATCTGGGTCACCCTTCATTGACCACGCCTCGACACGCCGCCTGAACTGTTGAGTAAAAAGACCGGCAATTGTTTTGGACAGAGATGTCTTCGTACTTATTTCCATCTTGGGCCAGAGTTCAGGGCTTGCTGGGGAAAGCGCTGGTGTCCCAATGGAAGCATTGGTGTTCTCTCTCGCCGATTCTGTTGACCGACTGCCTGTTTTTGGTGCTTCAGAAGCTGTGGCTTTTTCACTTTTTGAAACTTTGTCGGAATCAACATCCTGTTTATGCAGCCAATACCCGCCCAACGATCCAGCCATGAGTATTAGCAGTACGATCATCAGGAAACGCCATCGCGGTTTTGCAGGCTGCTCGGGGCCTTTGATTTTGAAAAGCCATTTTATGGCCTCGTCCACGTTGGCAACCGGTTTTAAAACCAGGCCTTTTTCGGAAAGCGCCATAGAAAACGAATCAGGGAGATCCTTTTCGTTTTCTATGGGATAGAGTATCACACCGCCTGATGGCATCAAAATCGACGCCCCCTCCAGTTTTGCTTGAATTCCTTTGACAGCGCCGATTTCTCCACCGTTGTGCCCGCTTCTCAGCACCCCCGTCGCGGCGACAGGACCGGGATCTTCCTCAAAAAGGCGTTTGGCAAGGGCCACGGCAAAGGCCAGTCCACCGCTTTCACCGGTTACCTGTCTTGTCGCGGAAAGTCCCATAAGGTCGTAACCGACCACAACGGGTTTCAAACCGGGAAGAAACCTATTGGCCACCCCATGGACGGCCTCTACCGCTCGACGAGCAGATTTGGTAAAGCTATTTTCACATTCCGTGACCACATAGGCGTCAATGGGACGGCTTGTCTCGCGCGGAGGGGAGTAGAGGGAAAGGCCAACCTTTACGGCATAACCGCTTTCGAAAAGGATCCAAGTTGGCGAACAGGTCTTTTGTGTAGAATAGGAATTCATGGCTTTTCGTTTTAGCAAAGGTTCATTTCAATGATCCACTGCCGCCAAGCGCAGTCCCAACATTGAACGTGAATCGCCGCATTCACCTGAATGTTAAACACGTTCAGGTATCGGGAAGATCTTCTCCGACGACAATTGTCCACGTTGATAGGTCTATATCGGTAAGGTTTTCACAATTTCGGGCGATTCGGCCATGCCTGAGTTTCCCTTCCAGGAGTGTGCGGCCTTTCCGGTCCCGAAGGACGACCCGTTGACCTTCCAAATCAAATTCGCTGGAACCGACGGCTTCCAGGGTTATCATCCCCTTTTCCGGATCATCCAGACGGGGAAGCAGACTCAGGGTGAATTTGCCGCAGGTACTCTGCAAACTGACCGATTCACTCGTATCCTCGGTTGCAGCGGCTTCCAGCATGCCGTAACTCATATACCGGTCTTCTTCGTCCTCCTCTATTGCCACTGCGCTGATGGCCCGGCGCCATTTTGCCCACTCCTTCATGCAGATCGGACAATGCGAAATGTGTTCGATGGATGCATTGGTCGCATTTTTAATCCCATCGGGCTGCGCCATTTTGTAGATTTCATCAAAATCCGGATGACTGCCTTCCTCCTGCGTGGTCATCGGAATTGAATAGACATCACTCCATACTTGAAGATAGGCTTCCAAATTTTTAATCGATTCTTCCATATGTGCACCTCAGTCAGCAACGCCTGCTGTTTCCTCATGAGACCAGCCTTGACGTTGCATACATTGTTTCATTTCATTTTGTATTTTTACCTGGCGTTGTCTTACCCGTTCAGCTGAAACACCGAGGCTTTCGCCAATTTCACGCAATTTCAATCCCTCAAGGATTCTTCCCAAGATGATCAACCGATCCTCGGGGGAGGATAACTTGTCCAGACAATACCGGACAGAAACAGCGATAGCTTTTTTGATCACGGCGATTTCAGGATTTGGATGCGGGTCAACCAGTTCCTTGCCGGGATGAATACCATCGTTCTCATCGTTCTGATTGTTGGGGTTTGTGGGAACAATTTGGATAGAAAGGTTCTCGACTTTAAGAACTTCTTCAACTGGCCAGGTTAACCTTTCCGCCAGTGTTTTGACGTCCACCGGTTGGCCCTCTTTCAACATCGCGTCACGTGTGTCTTGGAGGATTTTCACTTTTTTTTGTACCAGCTGCGGTAATTTAACCATTGGTTCACGTCGAATTTGATCGATCATCGCGCCCTTGACCCGATAGGCGGCGAAAACGAGCCAAGGTACTTTTCGATCAGGATTGAAAGAACGCTTCGCCTCCAATAGGCCGATGATTCCGTAATGATAGAGATCGTCCCGGGAAAGGGATCCGCTTTTTCCTGCCGGGCAGAAGGTCATGTAAACCTCCTTGGCGATTTTCCGCACAAGCCTGCTTTCCCTGTCCGAGATTATTGTTTCAACTGTACCCATCGAGCCTTTCCTTTTTAATCCTATATCGAAGCTCTTTTTTTGTTTTCAACGTCACGGGCATTCTTTATTTGCCAGTTTACCCTTTTTCAAATTGGGTGCTGATATCAGATGGCATAATCGTAGGTTGGGTTGAGGTACGAAACCCAACAAATCGACTAGGGTCCGGTCATTACCTCGACTTGCGCTTCACCGTAGCCCCCGCCGCCGGCATTCCCCTGGGAACGTATGTTTTTCATGAGCCCTTCCGCCGTTGACCACGCTCCGGAGAGGTAATCTGGAATGTTCAAGGGGTGCTCGCTGGCAACCGCCCAGATCGTCTCTTTCCCGTAGGGCGGTTTCTTCACAACGATGGGATTGGAACAGCCGTCCTCCGGAATCAGGATGGGCCGGTTGGGCATGAGGGCGGAGCCACATTCGCGGTCCCGTTTCAGCCGGCCCTGCCGATCCACAGGGTAGAGCAGGACCGCATTTCCATCCGGATCGAGATCGAAAAGGTAGACATAGCCCGCTCGATTCAACCGAAGGATAAAGCGGACCTTTTCGCCTTTGCGGTAATAGGGGCGGCTTTCTCCTTTTGTGGTCGTCAATTCCACTTGTAACCCGGACGTTACCGTGTCGCTTGGAATAACGGGCGCGGATTCTCGGGCGGGGCTGAGCACATTGCCGGGGAAAATGGTCTTGGGAATTTCGGCATTGGCTGCGGTTATCTGCCGGCCCTGCCGGTCGGTAACGCGAATATGAAACTCTAATGATCTGGGATTGAAATAGAGCTTTCCCTTGAGCTCTGCATCGGCATTTAATAGGTCGGCGGTCAAGCTTGTCTTTTCGTCGCCATTCTTCTTGTCAGATCGATCTTCTTGAAAACCCCGCGACCGCAATTCCATATCCGGTACGCCGCGCAAAGCGGTTTGTTGATCCAAAGGTTCGAACATATCGCTTTTGGAGAGTTCGGGCCTCAGCCACTCGGCACAATAAACGCCAAGATCTCTGTAATCTCTCTTGTCGCCCCCTACCGTGAAATCACGTATGTGCAGGGTCCTTCGAGACGTTATCCCTTTTTCCAGTTCACGCACCAAATAACGGGACCAGTCTTCCAGGTCCGGCGTTAATGCCGCAGGATCGATATCCGACAGGAGCACTTTCCCCGAGGTTGACGCCACGGTTTCAGGACCATGATCGGTCAGATTCATCACCCTGAGGTTCAAGTTCAGGTCCCTGCCAAATTTCTGCCAGGTGCCCTGAAGAATCAGAGCATCGTCTTCGTCAGCGCCGGGGAGAAGTACCCGAACCCCTTGATCGCTCATATAGGTCACCAATCGTTCCCGCAGTTGAACGGAAAACCTTAGGGTGGGGCCATTCTGGGCGTCATACAAGTAGTGCGGGTCAATCAGGATCGCCTTTCCGGCGAGATCTCCTTGGCGGACCAACTCTTTGGTCAGTTTGGCGATTACCCGTTCCAGATGCTTGCTTTCTCCGGTCCATGCGGTTTCCTGTGAATCGGACCGTGGTGGCGTATAAGGTGTTGAGCATCCATGAAAAATAAATAGGCACACGAGGATGGGAAAAACGATGGCGTCCAAGGGATAGTTTGGAAGGTCTGACCTGCGCAAAAAGAACCGATAGAAATTCATCCCTGTTACTCCTTTTGAGTTGTCTCACACGCAATCACTCTCTGACGATGTATGCGTTTCAAGCGTACTTCTATTTTTGATAGTGGCATACTTTGGAACTCGAATGGAAACTGAAAATTACAAGATCCACAATGAAAAGTCAAACAGGATGACGGGATACGAGCGGTATCAGGGGTGTGTAAATATAAGATATATTATCGATGTGTTATGAATTTTTTTTATCGTTTGGCAGTCAATTGAAACACGCACCCAATCAGTCCGTGAGTGGAAAATATAAAAAAAAGTTGAAAATGATAGTCTCGCTTCGATTACCGTAAATGAGAGCATCCTTGCAAGGATTCATGACGTTCTGAAAAAAGCGATCTGTTAACCGAATTGAAACAATAGAGAGGAATCCGATGGCTTCGATTGGAAGACAAAAATATCCGATACTAATTGCTTTCATGGCTTGGATAGGGTTCATGAACGGCTGCGCGGTATCACAACCCACAAAGATTGTTAGGCAAACGCCAACCTGCCATGAGGCCGTATCCTCTGGTTTGATAGGATTGACCGATGAGGAAGTAAACGATCTGTTGGACCATGCCCGGTCTGACGGAAACATAAGCGCTTGCTGGGTGCCGTTGTTCACGGCGTGCCTTGAGCAGGATAGGCCAATCTCGCGGGATCATCTGATCTTCGCGGTAAAAACATTTAACAAAAAGATCGAAAGGGAGCGGTTTCACAGGGCTATTTGTCGCTATTTTATCGGTATTAGCGATGACGCTGCGGTTTACCGATCTGAGGATCGGCAGCTTCTAAAAGCCTATTGCAGCTATTTGATCCAATCGGCCGAAAACAGCCAGGACATCAAACTAAGAGACATAAAGCTTATTTGCAGGAACCTGGACCGTGATCTCTACAGCCGTTTTTTTGAATGAGTGTTTTCATGTGAAAAAAAATATAACAAGACATCCTTATAATAAGGGAACCCACAAGGGGGAGAATATGATGGGAATGGTCCATGGACGTCGTCGATTGAATGTGATTTTGTGTCTATTGAGTCTGATCCCGGTGGCACCAATGTCGACATACGCCGCTTATACAAGGACAGGCGCCGGTTCTGATAGGGCTGTCGAGATTGCCATGCAAGCAAAAGACCGGGTAGAGCGCAACGGAAAGCTTCTCAAGGAAAGTTCTCACGATCTGTTCAAGGACTTTGCGGAGCGGACCGTTGCCCTACAGAATCTGATCGATACTCGGCAAGATCTGGAACGGGCCGGTTTTCTGAATAGAGATGATCCCGATGGCCAGGCACGCAGGGCGCACATCAACGGCAAAATTCTCGTCGAAGTCGGCGCACTCAAAACAATTTGCGACCAACACCTCGATAAGCTCCTGGCCTCCCTGGAGCGTTTCGACGAAACCGTTGCATCCTCTATTATCGATGCACAGGCAACCCGCTCCATTAACAGCAATTATGAATTGAACCTTGATCAATATTTGAAGCATGAGAAGACGCGCTTCGAGCAAGCATCCCGGGATGCGGAGGCCTCTTTGAGGGAATATGAAGAGGCGACGAACGACCGGCAAAAAAAACGCTATCGTGAACGGTATAATCGAGCCAAAAAACGCCTGATTCAAATCGAACAGCGCAGAAGATTGTACCAGGCCCGTCTTCAGGGTGCTGATATGAACCAGAAAATTACTGCCTTGATTCGGGAAAAGATCAGGGAGGAGGGGCACGATATTCCCACTCGATTCAGGCAGGTGATGGCGGATCTTTACAACACCTTTTCTAAAATTACGCCCATTGCAGAGGTGGGCGGAACGGATTCCCCTGAGATATTGGCCAATCTCGGGTTTTCCAACATGACTGAAATCCGGAGCACCCTGGTTTTGGTTGACGGTGCCATCGGGAAACTTGGCGGAGTTTTGGACGACATGGTCAACGATGTCATTTCGGGCCTCGACGAAATCACTGTCGTCTCGGGCAACGGTATTTCCACCGAAGCGATCAGCGTGGAGGAGGAAATGGAGTTTCTGCGGCAACAGCGGGAAACTTGGGAAGGCTAAAAAGGAGCGGTAAAGCGATGAAAAGAAAAATTGAAGAAATGTTGCTCGCGATTGTTTTGATCACCTTTTCAATTCTTTCGGCGGGAACTGCGGTACAGGCCCAGTCCCTGTACGAAGAGTATACCATAGCAACAAAAGAGAATCTTGAAAAAGAATCGCGGGAGATGGGACGGGAACTGACTCGTCTCTTCAATCATAAAGATATCAATGTCCGGCAGCAGGATATCGATGCTTCCGAGTATGTTTCCAATTTAAAAAAAATGATCATCTATGCGTCCAAGCTTTCCACGTACAGCGAATATGATCAGGATCTGAGTTTCGCAAGGGACAAAGAGGTGTTCAAGGGGTTGCCCGAAACGAGAGAGGAAACTTCCGCAGGGGAAGGCCAAAAGGAACGCAAAGTCTTTATAGGAAAAAAATATAAACGCATGAAGCAAAATGCGGAGGACGAAATCGCAACCTACGTCGACCTTATGGTGCTTTCCCTCGATACCTGCGAAATCCTGTCGCAAAATGATTTTAGCGGTTTTCTGGAAAGGGAAAGCACACGAAACCGGATAAACGGGCTGATGACCGGGAAAAACTATCAGGCATATGAGGCCAAAAAGGCCCGTTTCACCCAAGGTTGGCCGGATCTGGCCGAACGCCTTGCCGTCCAATTGGCGCTATGGCAATCCGCTCCATCGTCCCCGAATGATCCTATTCTTGACCCTGAAATTGTGGGAGCCCTTTAAGATGAACGGATTGCTCATAAATAACAATGGAGGTCTTAAAACAGGACGGGTCGCCATATTGGTCTTCGCTGCCGTTATCATCCTGGCAGGGATGTTATTTCAACTGGGCAAGCCGCTTAAACAGGCCGCGGTGGTCGTAACTCACGTCTTTGAGCCTGAAGAAGCACCGCAGGAGAGGGTGCCGCCGCCGGCGGAAACGCGTCAAACGGATCAACGGGTCTCCCCGTTGCCGGAGGCGGTTTCCGGGCCCTCGCCCATGGTGGAGGCCGAAGAAAGCGGGATGCCGCAACATGACAATCCAGAGTCGAAGACCAGCGCCGCAATCATAAATGAAGCTTTGCCGGAAAAATCACATGAAACCGGATCGGATCAACCGGTGCCGCCATCCGTTTTGCAAAAAGAAACCGATTTGAACGGTTCGACAAAGACATCCTCCGCATTGGCTGCAGGCCCACCGGATGCTGTTCCGGAGGTGGCCGAAACCCATTCGGTGCAGGGCGCGCAAGTCAAAGACTCCGGATTTCCATCCGTCCGCTCAGAACCGTCGGATGGGCGCTTTGCCCAACCGCCGGCGGCCAGCGATAACGGAAATGGGGATATCTCCGCCGGATTGAAAGATCGGTTTCTTAAAAACAGAAAATCGACGCCAGATTCCGAAAGAAGTGCCCTCGTCGTAGATTCCGATCGATATGTAAACCTGTTTCGGTCATGGCGGAAGGCGGGGGGCATCGATGAGAAGGGTGAACAAAAAATTCCCTTACGCGTGGAGAACCTTCGCAATACGTATCACCTGTTTCAGATGAAACCGGTCGCCGTTGTGGGCAATCAGACGTTTGTCGATCTTTCAGATGGTTCCAGAATTCCTGAAGGGGCACTGGCAGCCTATTCCGGGACCGTTTTTCTGGTAGACCGCCCCTGGTCCAAATGGGGCGAAATCTTGAAAGAATCAGGAATCCGGCAGAGTGAAGCAGTTGAAGTCCGCTATTACATGCATGGGTTTATCAAAAGGGCGATATACACCCGTGCAAACCAGGCCTTCGAATGGTGCAAGACAAAGGGGCTTATCGCTTCAGAAACGCCGCAGGAGGAGGTTGATGTCCTGGGCCGAGTTTATGTTATCAAACGTCCTGGCAAAGGGCAATTCGGAGTGTTTGTTCCGGTTTTGATTGATACGGTCGGTAGCAAAACCGTCACCATCGACCCGGAATGCTTTAACGATCAAGCTGACGTTCAGGCCTTAGGTGAAGCGGGCGTATTGTAACCGGCTGTTCCCCTGAAGAACCAAATCCAGAACCAAGATTCCAACATCTAAGAGCCTGTTTGATAAATCCGTCTAAGGCCCGCTAACGGCGTTGGAAAGTGTCTCAAAATGCTTACATATTACCTATATGCTCCGCTTTCGAGCCACTTTTCGCCTTGTTATCGGGCCTGATCCAGACTTCTCAAACAGGCTCTAAAAAGCAGCAAGGATCAGAAATATGGCATTCCTTCAGTGGATTCTAAAAAATTTCGGACTCTTTTTCGGCCCTGTATTTTTAGTCTATTTTTTCCTGATGATTCGAAGACTGATCATTCTCTTTGACATTCTCCGACATGTGCCTGTCCGGATCGGGTTCTCATCTTTATTGACCGGGTCAAACGAAGCGTTGTTTTTTCTTGATCCTTTGTTTGCAAGGCTTGCAACGGCAGCCGCCGGGCACGGCAGAAGCGTGGATGCCCTTATAGATGTGATCTGGACCGAAGTGGATTGCCACGTGTCCGTTCATTTCACGGCCTTGCACGGGTATGTCAACACCCTGATCCTTATCGGGTTTGCAGGGACGATCTTTGGTTCCATCGGGGCTTTTAATGAAATGTTCCAGGGCCTGGCCGGCGGGCAGGCGGCCTCAGTCGTTTTTGCAGCTTCTTGGAACAACGGTTTGGCCACGGCGTTATACACATCACTGGGTGCCGCCGTGATGGGGGGGCTTACCGTGACACTCCTTTGCTCCCGCTGTCTGACGATCCGCGCCAAACGGCTGGATATCCTGGTCGGGCTTAAAATCAGCGAAATCATCGAGGAGAAAAAAACATGCGTCGACGTGGCCGACAAGGGATCAATGTATTTACAGGAACCCAGGATCCGGGAAAAGATCTTTTTGCCTATCTCTTCCTCATCATCATGGTTTTTTCCATGATGGTCCTCATGAGTGTGGATGAAGGCCGACAAGGCATGCGCGGACAAATCACCCCCCGGAAAGCGGGGCGCTCGTCCCGGTCAACAATCGCATTCGTCTCTCCGGATAGGATCGGTCATCTTACCATGGAGGATGGATCGATCTGGCTCCGTTTCGGGGCGGATTGGTACAAACCGGAGGCGGATGCCGAACTGCTCGAAAGGAACGGACGGATTTCCGTCGTCACCAATGGGGGGGGCGGTCAAAAAAGAGTATTGTACCTCGAAGAGGACCGAACAAACAAAGTGTTGCTGGTGGATTACCTGATGGCTTTCCAGGCCTTGAGCCGTCAAGGCATCAATGTTGCTTTCGTGGAGCGGGTCAAATGAAAAAAAACGATCTTCCGATGATAAAAAATGGAATTTATACCACATGCATCCTTTTTATAATGCTCCTGGGGGTCGGCAAGCTTGCACGAGCAAGTGATCCATGGAAAACACTTCAGGAGAGGTTTGATAAAGCCCCCCCTGTTGTCGAGCAAAAGGCCGGTGTGAAGCGCCAGGATCCATGGGCAAGGCTTCGCAAAATCTACCTGCCATTTTCTATAGAACAAGAGACGGCAGCACTCCGGGGCAGCAAGGATGCCCGGCGAATTTCGCTTTATCTCACCAAAACGCTTGAGCGCTATGGGAATCTGATTGAAGAGACGTCAAAACGGTTTGAAATTCCGGAGGAAATCATTGGGGCCGTCATCATGGTCGAATCCGGGGGAAATCCTGAAGCAGAAGCCGGCACCAGTTCGGCCAAGGGGCTCATGCAGACCATTTCAGGCACTTTTCTGGCGGCTCGCCAAGGGCTTATGGCGCAAGGTATTCATGTAGAGAACGACCCTTTCAATCCTCGCTCCTCAATTTTTACCGGAAGCTGGTACCTCGATAAAATGTACCGGCAAGCCTCCGTCGATAAGCGAAAGGATATTGGCGAGCGTCATTACATCGCCTCCTGGCGTTACCCTTTGGAGTACTATTATGCAGGTTCGGCATACGGGAAGAAAAAGGATGATCTGGTCATTGTCTATGCCGGGGGGCGTGAAATGGTGATCAATAAATCCGCCTATTCCAAAAAAGTCCTCAACTGGGCTCGCCTCATTCGCAGGGCGGGATGAAATTGACATCTTTAAATGTTTTGCGGGTAGGACTCTGTCGGTTTCCATAAAATATTTGACATATAGCAAAGAATCAAGAATATTTCATTGTTTCTATTTCCATTGATTAAAATAATCGCACCATTCCAGAGAAATGTGTAAGAGCCTGTTTGATAAATCCGTCTAAGGCCCGCTAACGGCGTTGGAAAGTGTCTCAAAATGCTCACATATTACGTATATGCTCCGCTTTCGAGCCACTTTCCGCCTTGTTATCGAGCCTGATCCAGACTTCGCAAACAGGCTCTAAGGCATGAACATCCTGTTCTGCATCAGCATTTTACTATGGTTCGCATAGATAAAATTTTAATTCGGTTATTTCAACACCCATGGCTTTCGACGAGTGAAACAGGATGCCGTGCATCTAAAAGGAGCACTTCATGAATATTTCTGAGAAAAGCAATAGTACCTTAATGTTAATTGCTCTTTCCGTGTTTTGGGTTATTATGGCGATGGGTTGCTCGGGTGTTACCCCACGCCTTGATAAAAGCACCAATCAACGATTTGAAGCCGAAATCGGCCATCTGATTGAATCCATCGTTTCAAAAAAAGCATACGCGCCACGGATGATGGCACCGGCATCGGTCATACCCGGCTCTTTCAAATCGGACTTACCTTACAGCCGCCTTGAAGAATTGGTTATGGAAAGGCTGGCTCTACGGGTCCGTGAGACCCGCGACCTCTATACCCTGAGCAGACAGAACTGGTTTGAATGTCGGGAAGGGCGGCCCATGACATTTTACGGAGCGGCTTTCGGCGATTGGCAGATTTTGAAAAACCTTATTGTATATGAAGTTACCGCTTCGAGTGAAGATATTTTAAATCAGGTTAAGGTCAGGATAACGGCCTCCGACGCAAACGGCAGAACCATACCTGGCGTGGTTGGTGAGGCTACCTTTGATTACGCGCCGGGCACCCCTGCTTACGAACTTTATCAGGCCAGTCAAATTTCCACCCCATTTCCCGAGGGGCTGGAGGAAAGGCCTTATGAATCCATTGACCGACTGGCGTACAGTCTTACCGCCGAGTTGGTTGATGCATACCGCGCCGGAATTGAGGCCGGCGGTCACCATGCGGCAGACGAGGATATTCGCGTTCTGTTATTTGTAAAAGAATCCTCAGCCAGGGTGGATAGAGGGTTTCAGGATCTCATTCAAAACACCCTTCAACAGGCCATGGTCGGCAACCGGGGCGTGAGTTGCGTCGTCAGCCAGGAAGATTTCGGACCCGTATTTCGACAGATTGATTTCTATCATAAAACACGGCGTGTATTCGACATGGATGAATCCATGTTCAAAGCCGGGACCGTTCTTCTCATGACCGAAATGTTCCGGCATCCCGATGGTGATAAAATCGGAGTCGCTTTAAGGGCACTTTGGCGCGTGAGTCCGCTCGAATCAAGGGATGGCGATTTTATTCCTACAAATGTTGCTGGGACTTATTTGTCTGGATTTACATCTAAAGCTTATGTGATAAACCAGAGGGTGCAGGGCGCTCACAGAGATCATCGGAGACCCGTGACGGTAAACACACCGGCCGATTATGCGCCTTTACAGGATTTGGATATTTGTTTTTACCAATTCACCGATGTTTATGAGAAGCGGATCTACCCCGTGCTGATCAAGGCGCCCGGCCTTTCCGAGATCCGGCGTGAGGATGCACTGTGTGACGATCAGACGGCGTGTCGTTGCTACGTGTTGCGATATGCAGGCAATTTGGATGAAATATCGGGTTATTTACGGCGCAACCTGAGGACCAGTACCGTTTTGCCGTTTCGGCTGGTGCCGAAAGGATACGATCTGTTGGAAGTCCACTTTGAAAGGGGATTTGATTAGGATCGGGGATGAAATGAATTGGACGTCATTGCGCCGGGCTTGTATTCGTCTTCAAGGCGCATCAAGGGTTGCATACGGGGAGTATGTGGCCGTTGATGCAACGCGGAAGACGGGCGCAAGAACAAGCAATTTTGTTCAATTAATAAAATTCCCGATCCTTAGCAAATACCCTTATTCGGAACTTGTAAAAAGCGAAGTCTGTTCGATACCCCCGGATAAGCATTCAAGAACAGTTCAATTTCAAAATAATCGCGTCAGAGGAGGTCAATCATGTCCAACGTACTGAAACACTCATCTCAAAAAGCCGGGTTGCTTAGCAAGGTGGCCATTTCATTTCTGCTCCTTGGCCTGTTGCTTGCCAGCCCACTGGCCGGGATGGCCTTGGCACAAACAAGAATCGTTGTTCTCCCCTTCTATACCGAAGAAGGACAGGACGCCAGAGCAGGCGGCGCCGAGACCAGGCACTATCGCCGGATGATGGGCTTCATTACCAATCAGCTCGTCCGCCATGGTTTTGAGGTGATCAGTCCCTTCGCCAGGGACGCACAAGAGCGTGAGTACAACCGGGTTATGGAACGGGCAAGGGAGGATTCATCGCTGGCATGTATGGAAATGTGTAAAAAATATGGGACGGATGCCGCCTACATCGTATGGCTTACCGTCAGGCTCAGACCCACATCGGATCGCCTCTGGATGGCCTCCGCCAGGGTCGACGGGGAAGGGTATGACAGCGGCGGCAGGCTTTTGGGCGCCAATGTTTCCAAGACGTTTAAAATAACCAAATGGTACCGCGACGATGCCATTGCCGAGGTTGAGAAAGAGGTCGGGGATACGGTCGGCAGAGAACTGACCAAATGGAGTGGCAGAAGGGGGCATGATACAGTAAGGGCGAGCAGTGGATCTACCGGTTTTGATGGGCCGGGTTCTGATGGCGGAGGGGTTCTGGAACGTAATCTCAGCAAAACCGCCAACCTGATTAATGTGCGCTTGGACGGCGCCAATGAATATGAACTTACGGAGATTTTTGGCAAGGTGATCAACACGGCCACGGGTGTGGTCGAAGCCAAACGTTACAGCACCAGCATCCAGCCGGAAAACCCCCAGGCCTCGTTTGCCACCTGACGGGTGCGGATCGAAGATACGGATCCTTTTCGGCTGCAATCCAATGTGATGAAAATGGTTGACGATATCCTCTATGCCAAGGGCAATTTGACCTTGAGAGGCGTCACCTATCGCTATACACCAAGTGAGATCGATCTTCTCAAGGGGATCAGGCCCGGTGAGGCGACCAGCCGGGAAATTCAATTCGTCATCGACCGGGAACGCGCAAGGGATAAGGAATTCCAAGGTGAGTAATGCAATTCCGAAAATTTAAAAACCCATATCGATTTACAAGCAGGAACAGTTGTCCATCAAAGGAGGCATGCATGAAACTGAGACCGATGCAGAATGGCAATTGCGTAAAGGGAAAAAACTGGAAGATCACTGTTGGCCTGGTTGCGATTCTGTTGCTGGGAAGTGTGTTCAATGCCGCGGCAATGGCCCAAACGAGAGTCGTGGTGCTGCCCTTTTATGTTGAAGAGGGCGCCGACGCAAAAAAAGGCGGCAAGGCGACCTTGGACTACCGCCGCATGATGCGCTTCATCAACAACCAACTGGTTCGTCACGATTTCGAGGTCATCAATCCGTTTGCCAAAGATGCCGCGGAAAGGGAATACAACCGGGTAATGGAACGGGCTCGCGAGGACTCCGTTCTCGCCAGTATGGAGATGTGTAAAAAATACAGTGCAGACATGGCCTACATTGTGTGGATGAAAGTCAAGGTAAAACCGGTGGACGAGGGCCTTTACAAAGCCCAGGCAAGGGTCGACGGGGAGGGGTATGACAGCGGCGGCAGAGACATGGGTGCCGGTCTCTCAAAAACATTTTATGTGACCAAAAGGGACCGTGATGATGCCATTGCCGAAGTGGAAAAAGAGGTCGGGGATCTGGTTGGGCGCAAACTCACAGGATGGCGTGGAAATAAAGGCGGGTCCGGTGTGGTGGTGTCGGACGGCGGTCATGGCACGATGCGGGCTGAAGAAACACAGACGGTCAAGGGGGGGATCCTTCAACGCAGCGCCGATAAGTTCGAAAACCTGATCAATGTGAGACTCGATGGCGCGACGGAATATGAGACCACTGAGGTGTTTGGCAAAGTCATCAATACCGTGACCGGTGTCGTCGAGGCAAAGCGATTTGGTTCACGTATCATTCCCGACAATCCCCAGGCCTGTTATGTGAACTGGCGGGCGCGCATCGAAGATACGGATCCCTTCCGTTTGCAGACCAATATGATGAAGATGATCCATGATATTCTGGATAGAGGTGGTGAAGTCATGCTGAACGGCGTTCCCTACCGGTATACAGCGGCAGAGGTGGATCTGCTGAAAGGGATCAGACCCGGCGATGCGACCAGCCGGGAGGTCCAGTTTGTCATCGACCGGGAACGGCTTCGCGACAAGGAATTCGAAGAACGCCATGACCCCTATAAGTCAAAAGGCTTCGATTGATCATCGACGGATTTCAAACTTATGCGGTGTGCTGCGCAGTTCCAGTGACCAATCTCTCGTTCCCATGCTCCGCGTGGGAACGACCATTGTAAACCTTTCGGATCGGATGGGGTTTCCACGCAGGAGTGAGGGACTCAGGCCACTGGAGAACCGTATAAACCATTTCTGAGATTTGTATAACACCATTGCATTGGAGAAAATTATTATGAAGTTGCCTGTTGTTGTCCTCGCGGTGATTGTTTTTGGTCTTTCATTTCACATGTCGGCATATGCTTCAGAATGGGAAACGGTCGTCGGGCAGGATGATCTGGGCAATATGGATACAACTGCCCAGGAGAATTCGTCAATCAATTCTTCAACGGCGATTAACGCTGAAGACAGGGCAAAGGGTGTCGGTTTGGTCGTTGTGGCTGTCCCCGGACATGGACCCATTCCTAGAGGTACAGCATGGCTGTATAAAACAGATGTCCTGGCAACCAATGCTCATGTTGCGCTGGCCGTTAAGGATGTATTGAACGTTTGTGAAAAGGAAAGCGTATCAGGATGTGTACCATATTATTTGCCTAATCAATCAAAAGGGAAATTTATACAGATTGTTAATTTTTCAATCCACTCCGATTATAAAAAAATTGGTGTTGACATGAATGGCAAATCCCCAGTCAATTCTCCGGATGTGGCTCTTATGCGGTTGAAGGAAAAGCTTCCTTTTCCGCTTTCCGTTGCCAGTAAAGAGACACTTAAAAACCTGAATCCCGGTGACGCCATTCAATATATTGGTTTTCCGACGGAAAATCTCCAAGGAGGCAATGTAAATTGTAATAACGTACTGGCGACTACACAATCTGGCACCATTAGTGCGGTAAGCGACTGGTGGCTTGGCGATTCCGGGCCGGAAGCGAATAAAGTTATCCGACATGATATGGGTGTTACCGGTGGTGCTTCAGGAAGTCCTATTTTTAATAAGGATGGTCAGGTTATCGGGTTGGTAAATGCTATGAATATCGTTCCTATTGTTAAGTTTACGAAAAGTGGCAAGGTGAATGTGATTCGAACACCTAACGCTGCTATGGTGAATTACGGTATCCGCGTCGATCTGTTAGAAAATATGTAACCGTTCACAGGAAGCGTACTGGCAAAGGTAAAGTGGCGAGGGAATGCGAACCTGCAAGCTCTACTCTGGTAATAGGCGACAGAAATACAACTCTGAAATAGGCGGAAACCGCTTGCAGGTTGAGGTTGGCTTCATCCAGGGTGACCGCAATGGTCTGATTGCAGTGGGGGGCTAGACGAGAAGCTGCACGGAAACAACCGTGCCCGCCGGCAGGGACTTCACGCCTTCGGGAATAGCCACAACTCCTTCGGCGCGGGCCAAGGCTTTTAATCGACTGATTCCTCTAAGTGGGTCAAACAGGGCGTGACCGTCAACGGACCGGAAGACGCCATAGACGAACTCGGTCCAATCGGTCTGTCGGCTGGTGAGGGTGTCTGCCAGTTTTACCATGATCCGGGGCAGGGAGGGGGTCTTATTACCGCCAAGGGCCAAAAGACCCGGCAGGGCAATTTGAAGAAAAGCGGTAAGATTGGATGGCGGTCCGCCAGGCAGCAGGAAAATCGGCTTCTGCTCAAGCAGACCAAACCCGACCGGTTTGCCGGGCCCCATTCGGATCCAGTGGAAATACTTTTCCCATCCCAGGGTGCCAAGCGCCTCGGCCACATAATCGCGATCACCGGTCCAGGCACCGCCGCTGGTGATCAGCGCATCGTGGCTTTTTACCCGTTCGGCCAGTTCTGCGGTGATTGTATCCGGCCGGTCACTTAAAATGGCGAAGGTGGTCCGCATACCGTAACGCTGGCACCACCCGTTAAGCATTTCCAGATTGCTGGCATACAGTTTCCCATCCGGTAGGGGGTGGCCGGGGACAACCAGTTCGTCTCCCGTGGCCAGGATGGCCAGCCGGGGCTGGCGATAGACCGGTAGCGTGCTGTATCCGGCGGCGGCCAGGATGCCCAGCATCCCGGGGGAAAGGCGGCTTCCCCGGGACGCCACAAGCTCATTTTCAGCCACATCGGCACCCTTGGGCAAGATGTTGCGGCCGGGATGGGCATTATTGAAAACGGTGAGCATATCTCCTTCACGGGAGGTAAACTCCTCGGCCAAAACGGCATCGGCACCCTCGGGAATTTTCGCGCCGGTGAGAATTCGAATAGCGGTACCGCCGGTTACGGGTTGGTCACTCCGACCTCCGGCGGCCGCCACTCCGATCAGTCGTAAACGTACCTGATTTTTGGGGGAGGCATGTTCGATTTCATCCGATCGGACCGCGTAGCCATCTTTCATCGATGCGTGAATGGAAGGGGAGTTGACCGTTGAACGAAGGTCTTCGGCAACAATCCTGTCCGTACACGCGGAAAGGGCAATGCGTTCGATGCCTAAAGGGGCGATGGTTTCAAGGGTTACCTTCAGCGCCTCATCGTAACCCATTTGTACTTTGTTCATGGATCGGTCTATCGTTATTGATATCAGTGTTTAAGATAATGTTTTTGGCAAGGCCAGGGGGAGGAAGCTGTATAACCCATACCGCGACGACCGATAACGCAGCCCAAAAACATTATCTTGAATGCTGTCACTCAGGCTTTTTGGGTCAGCCGGGCAAAGGCGGTACCCAGTTTGTCGTATCCGTACTTGTCGATCAGGGCTTCCAAACCCGCCTCCATCTCGTCGATGACAACCTCCTCCTCGACTTCCTCTTCACGTTCCTCGAAAATGAGGACATCGTTCAGGCACCACTCCACACACAGGGGGCCGCTTTCGTTGCCCTCACACATATCACATTTCAGGGGCAAACCGGAATCGGGATCTTTAAACATGTCCCGGGACGGGCAGGTCGCCCGGCAAAAGGTACACTCGTCATACTCTTTGCCATCAATGATGTATTTATCGCGACCCATGCATTCCGCCGGCGTGTACTCGCCTGCAAACACCGGCAGCCAGATATCCTTGAGACGGTGGGTAATCACGCGAATACGCGATGTCGCCGGATTGACACTGCTGTATTTGGGTTCGGAATGAAAGGCGGAGCAAACGACCTCGCAGGTGCGGCAGCCGTTGCACTTGTCCGCATCAATTTTGATTGTCTTGACTGTTTTTTTAATTTTGGCCATCGTTCAGGATCCCCCTTTTTTCTAAGTCATCGGCAACATAATCCAAATCTAATTCGTGCAGGCGTTCGCGAGTGGGAATGCCTTCCTCGTTCCAGCCTTTAAATTTGTAGTAGGTCTGCATGAGCGTTTCTTCAAGATCGGGAAAACGGCGTTTCCAGTGATCCGCCGGTGGCAGCTCGTCCTTTCGGCGCATGCCGCGGATGTTATTATACGCCCGGTGGAGGTTGCGGCTGCGGTTGACGATTTTCTTAACCCCGGCCTGATCGATGTCCATTCCGGTCGCCGAAGCGATCAGTTTGGAATAGTTGTGCACGTGGTAGGGCGGTTTCAGGCAGAAGGACCCCATCCCGCAACATATACCGAGCGCATCATCAATGTTGTGCAGCATCTCCATCCAGTCCACGATCTCAGAGGACATTTCAGGTGTCGGATACTGGGGGTTGGCCATTTCGCCGCGCGGTTCCCAATCCACGAAGTATTTTTTGAATTTTTCGTCCGGCAGTTGGGGCCAGTCCTTTACAAACGCCTCACGCGTTTTTTTGTCGGGGAAGGCGGCCTGGGGCCAGTTGCCCTCGATCTGGGTGATGCTGATTTTTTCGTTGGTGGCGAACATCAGGTAGTATAAGGGATCGAGCATGCCCAGCTTGATGTTCATCTGCTCGTGCTTTTTGGTGGTATTGTGATCGAACGCCTCGGCCCCCTTGCCGATCCGCCGGGCGGCCCAATAGGTGCCGTCGGCCAGGTAATCGCCGATCCCTTCGCGGCGGGCGACGCGGTCGAGCAGCCAGAAGAAGCGGCCTTCCTTGTCGGTGGGGCAGCCCTTGAAGTCCTCATCGGTGAAAATGCCGGCCTCATAGAGTTCTACGCCGAAGGCCAGGATCTGGGGGGTAGAAAAGGAGTCCAACCCGTATTCGAAGGCTTGCTTGCAGATTCTCCAGGTGAAATCGAGGTCGTCGACAAAGGCCGCCATAGTGTAGGTCAGCTTGGAGAAGCATTTCATCATATAGGGCGGAACGTCATCGTGCATGATCAGAGCGCCGCATTGCTGAGGACAGTTGAAGCAACTGATGAAGCGTTTGATGGCCGACGTCTGGCTCTCGGTCCAGGTCTTGTCGATTTCGTCCGTCCAGAAATCCTTGCGGCGGACGCGAGAGTTGCCCCAGGCGAAACTCTCCGTATGCCATTTCTCGTCGACGTGCTTCATCATTTGCGGAGAACCGATACCGGACAAGATCGGCATGACTTCGGGGATGGGGTTTTCATTGCGAAAGTCGATGTATTTGCGGATATCCTTCATGTGGGCCATGAATTCCTCACCGCGGGCCAGGTTGACCGGCTTGGTTCCGCGTACGGCGATGGCCTTGATGTTCTTGTCGCCCATGACGGCCCCGCCGCCACCGCGGCTGGAGCTGGAGCGGGACTGCTCGATCGATGCCGTAAAACATCGGTTCTCACCGGCCATGCCAATGGCCGCCACCTGGACATTGGGATCCTTTAGTTCCTGTCGGATCAGATCCTGGGTCTCTACCGCGCCTTTTCCCTTCAGATGGGAGGCGTCGCGCAATTCCACCTTGTCATTGTTAATCCAGATGTAAATCAGATCCGGGGATTTTCCGCGAATGACCACCTTGTCGTATCCGGCGTACTTCAATTCCGCGGACCAGAAACCACCCATCATGGGGTAGGCGAGCAAATTGGTTTGCGGAGAGATGAAGCTGACCAGGGTCCGGTTGGCACTGAAGGCCGGCGTGCCACACAAAAGGCCGGTGCTGAAAATCAGCAGGTTCTCCGGGTCGAAGGCGTTGACCTCGGGCCCGACCCGGTCGTAATGGATTTTGACATTGGTGCCGAGCCCGCCAAGGTGAGTCTCAAGCAGCTTGGGGTCGGTTTCCACCCTTTCGATGTTCCCTCTGGATAGATCGATTTCCAAGTTATATCCGGTTTCAGCGTATCTCATTATTGAATGCCTCCATGGTTCTGATTATTCGTCTATTTTAATCCCCCGTGGGAAAACGGGCGGTTTCGCGAAAATCCCGCCGCCATGCGTTTGTGTGCAGCCCACGGGAGGGGGAATTGAGATGATTAGTGGGCGGCAA
Organism: Desulfosarcina ovata subsp. ovata; assembly: GCF_009689005.1. Classification (NCBI taxonomy): domain Bacteria; kingdom Pseudomonadati; phylum Thermodesulfobacteriota; class Desulfobacteria; order Desulfobacterales; family Desulfosarcinaceae; genus Desulfosarcina; species Desulfosarcina ovata. The sequence continues at coordinate 7,025,277 of NZ_AP021879.1, forward strand.
CCTTCAGCTGATCCGTTTGGATGTCGTGGCAGGGCGTTTGCCGACCGAGCGGTCTGCCGTTACCGGTCCGGATGTTTCCCAGCGGGACCTGGGATGGCCTGAGATGCGCTTTGTTGCCACCTAGTGCCCTGTTGAACGAGTCGATCTGGGCAAAGGGGTCATTCCTGCTGTTTCCGTTTGATTTTGCAGGGGAGGCATCGGAACCATTCAGATGGCCCATCATTCGAAGCAGTGCCGGGCGAATGAACTGCTCGAATGAGAGCATCGTTGCCGACGGGTTGCCCGGCAATCCGAAAACGAGGGTTTTCCCGATGGTTCCGAAGATGGTTGGTTTACCGGGTTTGACGAAGATGCTGGAAAAGCGCGTTTCCAGACCCAGGGAAGCGAATGCCTTGTGGATCAGGTCGTACTTGCCCCGGGACGTTCCTCCTGAGGTGATGATGACATCGGCACGCATGGCTTCGGACAGAACGTTTTTTTGCGCCTCCAGGTCATCCGGCACGGTGCCCAGGCAAAGAGGCGTGGCATGGGTTTCCAATACCTGGGCCGCCAGGGCGTAAAGGTTGGAGCACATGGCCTTGTCCAAGGCGGGGGGCTCATGAAAATCCGAAATTTCATCACCCGTCGAGACGATTGCCACCAGGGGTTTGCGATGCACGGTGACATAGGCACGCCGAAGACACGCCAGTGAACCGATTTCCAGCGAGTGAACAGTGTCGCCGGCATGAAGCACCACATCGCCCTTTTTCAGTGAATCGCCTTTAAAGCGGATGCCGGCACCGGTTCCGGGGTCGGTATTGCAGGTCACCGTGTTGCCGGATTCGGTCGTGTGTTCAATTTTAACGATGGTGTCGGCGCCCTTTGGAAGCAATCCGCCGGTCATGATGCGTACCGCTTCGCCAGTGCCGACCGTTGACCGGCAAGGCTTGCCGGCAGGGGCTTCGCCGATGATCCGGAGGCTTGCCGGATGGCTTGGCGACGCTCCGGTCAGTGATCCGTGACATACCGCATACCCGTCAACCGCTGAAATGTCGGCCGCCGGAAGATCCTGTACGGCGGTGATATCCTCGACCAGAACGCGATTCAGGGCATCCAGAATCGGAACGCTCTCGCGGCCCAGTACCGGTGTTGCGTCCAGAATCAGCTGTTGGGCTTTTTTAAGATCAATCATACCTGAACCCTTCTAACATGCTCCCGCCATGAAAAAACGGGTAAGCGGGAATCGCCAGCGGCGGTGAGACGATACCCGTCGACCGGCGAAAGTCATTGACTGGTATTATCCGTGATCGCCTGATTTGCCGGGTACCGGTATCGATGCCCCGCTAAGGGGCGATGTCATCGCCGTAGTCAGCACATAAGCGGCCTGGAGGGCTTCCGTGGGGCAGAGTTCGAAGCACTCCTTGCAGTTCCAGCACTCGTTGGCGGCGATTTCGGGCACGAAGGCGATCTCCTTGCGCACGCCGCGGTCGACAAAGCCGATGGCGTGTTTGCCCTTGACCTCGGCGCAGTAGCGCACGCACAGCCCGCAGTGGATGCAGAAGGAAGCCTCCTTTTCGAAGCGGTTGCGGTCGGCACCGTACTCCTTGGCCAGGTCGAGCAGCTCGAAGGCATCCGGCGCGTGGGCCAGCAAGAGTTCGATGATCATCTTGCGGATGCGGTCGATCTTCTCGGAGCGGGTTCTCACCACCAGACCCTCGGCCGCGGGGAACACGCACGAGACCACCATCTTGGTCCAGCCGCGCTCCTCAACCTCCACGATGCACAGGCGGCAGCCGCCGAACGGTTCGAGCTTTTCGTGGTAGCACAGGGTCGGAATCTTGATCCCCGCGCCGCGGGCCGCCTCCAGAAGGGTCATGCCTTCGCTGGCGGTTACCGATTTGCCGTCTATTTCTAAGCGGATTTCACTCATTTGTCTTTGCTCTTTCTGATTGTTCGTTCTTCTTCAGGAACGGGCGGGGGGACCGGCTGACCGGAGATCTTGGTCACCGCGCCGAACTTCGGCGGACAGACCTCGAAGCAGGTGCCGCACTTGGTGCACTTCTCCTGATCGATGATGTGGACCTTGTTCTTGGCGCTGTCAATGGCGTTGGCCGGGCACTTTCTGAAGCACATCCGGCAGGCCTTGCACTTGGTCGGATCGATGTAGTAGTTGATCAGTTCCTTGCAGGAGAGGGCCGGGCAGCGCTTCTCATTGATGTGGGCCTCGTACTCCTCCCGGAAGTAGCGCAGGGTGCTCAAAAACGGGTTGGGCGCGCTCTTGCCCAGGGCGCACAGGGCCGCCTCCATGGCGGTTTCGGACAGGGCCTCGAGCAGCTCGATGTCGCCCTCCTTGCCCTTGCCCTGGGTGATGTTGGTCAGGATCTTGAGCATCTGGCGCAACCCCTCCCGGCAGGGCACGCACTTGCCGCAGGACTCATCGGTGAGGAACTCGATGAAGTAGCGGGCCACATCCACCATGCAGGTGTCCTCGTCCATGACGATCATGCCGCCGGAGCCCATCATGGAGCCGGCCTTGGTCAACTCGTCAAAACCCACCGGCAGATCGAGCTGATCCTCGGGAATGCAGCCGCCGGAAGGCCCGCCGGTCTGCACGGCCTTGAACTTGCGGCCGCCGGGGATGCCGCCACCGATCTTGAAGATGATGTCCTTAAGGGGCGTTCCCATGGGCACCTCCACCAGGCCGGTGTTGGTGATCTTGCCCACCAGGGAGAAGATCTTGGTGCCTTTGCTGGTCTCGGTGCCGTGCTCGGTGAACCAGTCGGCGCCCTTGTTGATGATCATGGGCACGTTGGCCCAGGTCTCCACGTTGTTGAGCACACTGGGTTTTTCCCACAGGCCCTTGATGTTGGAGCGGATGTACTTGGGCCGGGGCTCGCCCACGCGGCCCTCCAGGGCGGTCATCAGGGCGGTGGACTCGCCGCAGACGAATGCGCCGGCGCCCTTGTGCACCTTGACCTCAAAATCGAATCCTGAGCCGAGGATGTTCTTGCCCAGAAAGCCGTACTCCTCGGCCAGCCGGATGGCGGTGTGGACGTTCTCCACGGCCAGGGGATACTCCTGGCGCACGTAAATGTAGCCCTCGTGGGCGCCGATGGCATAGGCGCCCAGGGTCAGCCCCTCGAGAATAGCGTGGGGGTTGCCCTCAAGTAAACTGCGGTCCATATAGGCGCCGGGATCGCCCTCGTCGGCATTGACGATCACGTACTTGACCGGCTCGGGATCGTTGCGCGAGCCCTCCCACTTGCGGCCCGCGGGAAAACCACCGCCGCCGCGACCGCGCAAGTTGGATTTTTTGATCTCCTCCAGAACCTCCTCGTCGGTCATGCGGTCCAGGGCCTTGGCCAGGGCGTTGTATCCGCCGATGGCCAGGTAGTCGTCGATACTCTTGGGATCGACGCTGCTGTTGGAACCGAAGACCAGGCGCTGCTGGTGCTTGTAGAAAGGAATCTTGGATTCCTGGACGATCTTCTCGTTGGTGGCCGGATCGTCGTAGACCAGCCTCTCGATGACCTTCTTGCCTTTGATGGTCTCGGTGATGATCTCGGGCACGTCGTCGGGCTGGATCTGGAAGTAACAGATCTCGTCGGGATGAATGACGATGATCGGGCCCCGTTCGCAGAACCCGTGACAGCCCGTGCGGCGGATATCCACCTCCTTGGCAAGGCCCTGTTTCTCCAGTTCCTCGGCCAGCCTGGCGGCCACGTCATGGCTGCCCGTGGCATGGCAGGCCGACCCGGAGCACAGGGTGATGCAGGGTTTGTTCGGGTCTCTCTGGGAGAGGATGTCCTCCCTGAATGTGTCCAATTCAGCAGGTGAATTAATCAGCGGCATAATTTTATCCTACTCGTATTGTTTTAACACGTCTGCACTCTGGCCTGGCGTCATCTTGCCATGCGTCTTCCCATCGATTTCCACAACCGGCCCCAACGCGCAGCATCCCAGGCAGTTGACCGTCTCCAGGCTGAAGTTGAGATCCAGGTCGGTCTCGCCGGGATGGATGCCGATCTGGTCCTGGACCGCGTCGAGGACACGCGCGGCGCCGCGCACATGGCAGGCGGTGCCCATGCAGATGTGAACGCCGTGGCGGCCCTTGGGCACCAGACTGAAGGCTTTGTAAAAGGTCGCAATGTGCTGGACCCGGGTCAGCGGTACATCGAGACGCTGGCTGACCCGCTCCAGCGCTTCCTTGGGCAGCCAGTTGTTCTCGCTCTGGATCTGCAGGAGCACCTGGATGAGCGAACTGGCCTCGCCGTCATGCTGGTCGATAATCTGATCGATTTTTGCGTTGTTCATAAATGGCCTTCCTGATTGTTGACGAATCCGTCGTCATGTCCTTTTTCCCGGGGCGATTCTTTTTATACCAGCGCGTAACACTTCTGCTCGGTGTCGTAGCGCACAAACCCGTAGCGTGACGAGCTGTTCATGTGCCGGGAAACTTCGGACGGGTTGAGTCCCAGCGCCTCGGCGATCTCTCCGGTCGAAAGGGGCTTTTCTTCCAACAGCGAGGTAATCTGGCTGATGGACATCCGGCTGGCAATCAACTCCTCAAAGAGCCCGCCAAACTGGTCGCTGGTGTAAAAATCCTCATCAGTGTCAGAACTTCGAGGTTTGGATGCCGCTGACCCCGCCGCCGACGATCATTACGTCGCCGTGGTTCGTGTTTCCTCCGGGCTTGTCGGAGAACAGCTATAGTATTTCTTTCGGCAGTACGTCGTTTGACACCTTTATAGACGGATTCGTAAAAAGCCCGATATCGGCGTTACACGTATCCTTCGTCTTGCGGCGTACGACATAGTACGCCTTCATTCCTCAAGAATCCGCAAGCCTTGATCTCAGGCTTTTTACGAATCCGTCGGAACCTTGGTTAGATCACGGCCTGGACGATCTCGGTGATGTCCTTGACGTCCAGGACATCCTCGATTTCCATGTTCAGGCGGCTCTCCTCAAAGTTGGTGATGCAGTAGGGGCAGGCCGTGGCCAGCTCCTGGGCCTGAACGTCCATGGCCTGCTGCAACCGGATGTCGGAAAAACGCTCTTCCTTGGGCGTATCCATCCAGATCCGGCCGCCCCCGCCGCCGCAGCACAGGCTGTCCACGCGGTTGTCGGCCAGCTCCACCAGCTTCAGGCCGGGGATGCGCCGCAACACCTCGCGCGGTTCGTCGTAAATCCCGTTGTGCCGGCCCATGTAGCAGGGATCGTGGTAGGCCACCGTTTTTTCATAGCTGCCCGTGATCTCCAGCCGGCCGCTCTCGATCAGCTCGAGCAGGTACTGGGTGACGTGCACCACCTCGAAATTGGCCATGAACTCGGGATATTCGTTTTTCAGGGTGTGGTAGCAGTGCGGGGAGGAGACCAGGATGCGCTTGACCCCATGATCCACGAAGGTTTTGATGTTCTCTCTGGCCAGGTCCTTGAACACGTTCTCGCTGCCGGTCTTGCGGATGCTCTCGCCGCAGCAGTTCTCTTTCTCGCCCAAGATGCCGAAATCGATGCCGGCCTTGTTGAGAATGCCGGCCGTGGCCACGGCGACCTTTTTCATGCGCGGATCAAAGCTTAAGTAACAGCCCACGAAATAAAGCATCTCCATGCCTTCTTCGAAGGGCTTGACAGCGACGTCATTGGCGCTGACCCAGTCGGCGCGTTTCTTGCGGTCGAACTGCAAGGGGTTGCCTTCGGAAATCAGGCTGGCCCGTGCCGTGCGGGCCGACTTCACCGACGCGGGAAAAACCTCGTAGGCCGTGGCGATACGCCGCAGGGAAACGCCCAGCTCGATCTGCTTGACCCCCCGGGGACAGTACTCGGGGCAGCGCCCGCAGGTGGTGCAGCGCCAGATGTCCTCGCCATCGATCTCCGTCAGCCCGAAGGTGGCCTGCCGGATCAGCTTGCGCATGCTGAACTGCCTCACCCGGTTCCACGGGCAGACCGTATCGCACTTGCCGCATTGAAAACACAGCTTGAATACCTCTCCACCTGCCTCTTTGATCTCTTCGATGACTTCTTTGAAAGGGGCTAATGTTTCCACGGTTATCCGTATCCACTTCTTTGTCTTTTATTATTTATCGTTCATGGCGGACCTGAAGGGTCTCTCGCCAGTGCCTCAGTCAGCCCAAAAAAGTATTATATCGACCAAATAAAAACACAGTATTGGTGAAGCATCAAATAATTAGAAATGAGAAAAAAAGAAAAACCATATTTTTTACAATGTAGTTATAAAAAAGCTATATAATAGCTTTTTCCACAACTAAGCCATATGGGAAAAAGTGTCAATAAAAAACTGAAATTGTATGAAATATCTATCTGTAGAAAAAAATTGCCACCGATTTTTCGTAGATTATCTCCTGATAGAAAAAAATACCAAAAAAGATTCCTGAATGTTTGTCAAATATCTACTATTAGGAGAAATACTTCCATCGCCGGTTGGTTGAGCAATTTTTGGCCGATTTTCTCTCTGTAGAAAATCGGCACCCATGGAAATGTATACCATTAAAGCAAGTCTGACACTCGAAAGGCGACTTCGCCGTACCTATAAAATAATCGTGAATGCGGTGGGCCGATTTTGGACCGAACGGTCCCATTCTACAGAAAAGCTATGGGGCGTCATCGAAATTGTGAATAATTTTCATAGTCCGGTTGATCATCACCGATCGTTTTGAAACAGCGGATCTCCCGCTAAATAAGGCTGTTGGGTGAAAGTAAAATATTGTCGGTGTTCTTCTTCTTAAAAATTTTATTCGATTGCATGCAATTTTTTCAAAAAAAGTTTGACAGCTATGTCGAATCTGATATAACGATGATCTATATAGAACACAACAAATCTCTATGCAGAACTTGACGCTTATCAACGCTCTCACTCGGTGGCGTTACAGCGGCAAACAAATCCGTAATTACAACTAGTGAGGATGTTAACATAACGGAGGGTTAGGTATGCGATACGCAGAAACGGGGTATAACTTAGAAGTCGATTTGGCCACGGGAAACATTGAACGGGTCCAAACGGATCCGAAGCTGGCGGAAACCCTTCTCGGTGGCCTGGGCACCTGTTTGAAAATCATGTGGGACCGGACCACCCCGGACACGCACGCGTTTGATCCGGAAAACCCCCTTATCATCAGTAGCGGGCTGATGGCCGGCACGCCGGCATTCAGTTCCAACCGCACCCTTATTTGCACCCTTTCTCCGAAAACGAACCTGTTGGCGTATCCCATGGGGGGGGGATTCTTTGCTCCGGAACTGAAATACGCGGGCTATGATAAGATCATTTTTACCAACAAATCACCCAAGTGGGTCTATCTGTGGGTACACAATGACAAGGTGGAGATCCGAGACGCGGAACATCTGCTGGGGACGGGTGCCATCGAAGTCCAGGATCTCATTCGGGAAGAACTGAACGAACCCAATGCCCAGGTCGCGGCGATCGGAACGGCCGGGGAGTTGAAGTCATATATCGCCACCGTCGAGATGGGCCGCGGCAGCGCCAGTCGCATGGGGGCGGCATCCGTGTGGGGGGACAAGAAAATCAAGGCCGTTGCGGTCAGAGGGACCAAAGACGTCAACCTGGCCGATGGCCCGGCCTTTTTGGAAGCCTTGAAGGATATGCGTGCGTTTGTAGACGAACGCAATCACAACCGTCTGTCCAGCAAGAATATCATGGATATTCACACCGGCGTGGGATCGCCGCAGGCCATGGAGATCGTGGATGAAAGCTGGCATACGGGCGGGTTTTCATGGGGAAATGCCCGTTACCGCAAAAAAGACTTCTGGAACGATGAACTCGAGGAGGCCTGGACAAAAATTCAATACGGCGCGATCCAGCGTTTCATCAGCTGTTATGCCTGCCCGCAGCAATGTGGGGCCCTGATCTGGCATGAAGAGGATCCGCCTTACATGGCCAAGTGCTACTCCAAGCTTTCCTATCTGTTCGGTTCCGAGACCGAAGACCAGAACTTCAGCTGGAAAATTCTTTCGAAGTCCTTCCGATATGGCGTGGATTCCTTTTCCACTCCGCAGGTTCTGGCGATGGCCGTGGAAATGAGACGCGACGGCGTCCTGAAGGAAGAAGATTTTGCCGCAACCGATGAGTACCCTGCCTGCCCGCCTCCGGAGGAAAAACAGGAGGTTTTCCTGTGGATTCTGGACCGGATCGGCAAAGGACAGGGAATCGGCAAGATTCTTGCTCTGGGAACCAAGGCGGCGGCCGAAAAGATCGGCGTTAATCCGGAGCACTACGCGCACAACATTACCAAAGGGGAAGAGCAGATGAATGTCAAGCTGGGCATGCTCGATCCCATGTACTTTCTCATGTTTGCTACCAATGAGAAACAGAGTGTTCCCCAGATCGAGGGTAACTGGACCCAGGATGCTTTTCGCGATCCTAAGGACCGTGAGGAATTTGTCAAGGACTGGATCCACCTTCCCCATGAACGGTTTATCAAGTATTTTCTGGATTGGGAGCCCAAGAGCCGTGAGGGCGGACCGTTCATGAATCCCGAATACCCGACTCCGGAGATTGCTTCCGACATCGTGGACTGGATGGAGGAAATCCACAACTATGACGACTCCCTGGGGATTTGTTGCGGGATGGGCGGATTTTGCCTCAAGCCGGCCTATCATGTGCACAATTACTATAAATTCGTTTCAACGGCAGCCGGAATCGATGTGGATCAATACGGGCTCAGGAAGATTATTCACAGAAGCCGGAATCTGCACCGGGCCTTCCAAATGAGACGAGGCATGACCCGGGCCGACGACGCGCCACCCGCGGATCACTGGCGCCACCGCTTCCCCGAACTCGAGGAAAAACTCCTGACGACCTATTACAATTTCAAGGGATGGAACGATGACGGGGTTCCGACGCGCATACGCCTCGAGGAGCTGGATCTGGGATACGTCGCCGATGAGCTTGAGGACCTGGGAATTTTGAAAAAGGTCGAAACGACGGATGAGGATAAGGAAACGTGGGAAAGCCGGCGTAAGGAGCAATGGGGATACTAGATAATCGCTAAGGAGCTTAAAATGGCCAAGATAAAGAAAACGATCAGAAGAATCAACATCAAGGCGGATCTGTGCAACGGCTGCCGGTTGTGCGAAATCATGTGCTCGGCGGCGCATTCCACTCCCAAATATGGCACAATTAACCCGGCCAGGGCCCGTATTCAGATCATTCGCGATCCCCTGAAAGACATCTGGCTACCGGTATTTGCCGGAGAATACACGCCCGCCGAGTGCAGCGGACGGCTCAACTACGAGATCGACAACAAATCATACGGAGAGTGCGCCTTCTGCAGGGCCGTATGCCCTTCCCGGGGACGCTTCGTCGAACCGGATTCCGGCCTGCCGCTTGGATGCGACATGTGCCAGAGCGATCCGGAGCTGGAAACACCAGCTTGCGTGGAATGGTGCATGCGTGACGTACTCACTTACGAGGAACGGGAAGTGGAAGTCGAGGAAGAGGACCTAAAACTGGACGAGATGAAGATCGGACTCGAGGCCCTGGCTAACCGGTATGGGATGGATGAAATCAAAGACGCCGTTGCCAGAATGTCTCAAAAAGCGTGAATGCCTAAACAGGGAGAAATCCTTTGGAAACTGTAGCCCCTTTCAAAGAAGTCATTGAAGAGATAAAGGAAAACGGCGGCGAAGCCTTCAAGATGTGCTTTCAGTGCGGCCTATGCGACAGCGTCTGTCCCTGGAACCGGTTCAGAGACTTTTCCATGCGCAAACTGGTCCGGGAGGCCACATTCGGGTTGACCGAAATAGACGGCGAAGACCTGTGGCTTTGCACCACCTGTGGACGATGTCCCGAACGGTGTCCCAGGGGGGTGCAACAGATCGAATCCGGCGTGGCCCTGCGACGGATGGCAAACCTGTACGATGTCTATCCCAAAACGGCAAAACCTCTGCGCACCATCCGGGGAAGCCTGATCAGCGAAGGCAACTCTCTGAGCGGGGAGCGGGGGAAAAGGGGAGCCTGGGCGGACGGAATGGCCGTCAAGCCATTTGCCGCGGATATGGAAATTTTATATTTTCCAGGCTGTTATCCCAGCTTTGATCCGCGGATGAAAAAGGTCGCCCGGGCCACTGCCGAAATTTTAAACAAAGCCGGGGTGAGTTTCGGGATACTGGGAGAAAAAGAAAGCTGTTGCGGGGAAAGCATCCGCAAAACCGGAGCCGAGGAACTTTTCGTCAAACTGGCCAAGGAAAACATCAAAACCTTCATCGATCAGGGCGTCAGGAAAATTCTTGTTTCCTCGCCGCATTGCTACCATACCTTCAAAAACGAATATCCGGATTTCATGGTCCATTTCGAGATCGTCCATATCTCCCAGTACCTGTTCGAACTGATCCAAACGGGCAGGCTCGAGATCAATAAGGAATACAAAAAAACCATCACTTACCATGATCCCTGCTATCTGGGCCGGCATAACAACATTTTCGACGAGCCCCGCGAGGTTCTGAAAAGCGTGCCGGGTATCGGACTGCTCGAACTTTACGAATCCCGACGGGAAAGTCTTTGCTGTGGCGGCGGTGGCGGAAGGGTGTGGATGGAAACGGACAAGGATCAGCGGTTCGGCGCCCTCAGGCTGCAGCAGGCCCTGGACGTCGGAGCCGAAGAACTGGTTACCTGCTGTCCGTACTGCATCACCATGTTCGAAGACAGCCGGATCACCATGGAAATCGAGGACAAGATCGTCATCAAAGACATTACCGAAATCATACAGGCCGTTATCTAACCTTAAACAGGTGAGGTGATATAAAGTGGACACTGAACGGAACGAAATTTTACAGGAACGTCTCGCAGACGGCGATTTCGCAGACGTCATGGTCGTCGGCGGTGGCATCAGCGGCATTCAGGCGTCGCTGGATCTCGCCTCGGCAGGCTTCAAGGTATACATGGTCGACAAATCCCCGACCATCGGCGGGCACATGTCTCAGCTGGACAAGACGTTTCCCACCAATGACTGCTCCATGTGCATCGAGTCGCCGAAATTCATCGAGTGCAACCGGCATCCAAATATTGAAATTCTGACCTATACGGAGATCGCTGCAGTCGAGGGGGAGGCGGGAAATTTTGCCGTTACGCTGATAAAAAAACCACGGTATATCGATGAGGAAAAATGCACGGGATGCACCGCCTGTGTGGAGTATTGCCCCATCAACTATCCCGACCCGTTCAACCAGAATATTTCGGACAACAAGGCCATCCACATTTACTTCGCCCAGGCCGTTCCCCTGGTTACCTATATCGATGACAGCTGTCTGTACCTGAAAGAGGGGAAATGCCGGCTCTGCGAGCGGGTCTGTACCGCCGATGCCATCGATTTCATGCAAAAGCCGGAAAAGATGACCGTCAAGGTCGGCGCGGTGATTCTCGCACCGGGCATCGAAGCCTTTGATCCGACGGTGCAGAAAGAATACCGCTACGGCGAGTTTGCCAATGTCGTCACATCCTTGGACTTCGAACGGCTGCTGTGCGCCACGGGCCCCTATGAAGGAGAGATTCTGCGCGCCACCGACAAGAAACACCCCCACAACATCGCCTGGATCCAGTGCGTGGGCTCCAGAAGGATCACGCCGGGGGAAAACAGCTACTGCTCGGGAGTCTGCTGCACGTATACCCAGAAGCAGGTGATTCTGGCCAAAGACCACGACATGGATGCCAAATGCACCATTTTTCACAATGACATCCGATCGTTCGGAAAGGATTTCGAACGCTTTTACCAGCGCACCGCCAGCCTGCCCGACGTTCGATTCGTTCGCAGCTATGCCTCCATCGTCAAGGAGGATCCGCAAACGGGAAACATTACCGTGCGGTATTCCACGCCCAATGAGGGCGTCAAGGAAGAGGAATTTGATATGGTGGTGCTGTCCGTGGGGCTGACCCCGCCGGCGGGCATGAAGGATCTTGCGGACAAGTTCGGTGTCCAGCTCAACGAGCATGGATTCTGCCAGATCAACCCCACCAATCCCATGCAAAGCTCCCGCAAGGGGGTTTTTATCAGCGGCGCATTCGCCGGTCCCATGGATATTCCGGAATCGGTGCTCAGCGCCAGCGGGGCGGGCTCCCTGTGCGGGGAAATGCTGGATTATCAGCGCGGTGAGCTGGCCCGCAGCCGGGTCTATCCCAACGAGCGGGACGTTACCGCCGAGGAACCCCGGGTGGGGGTCTACGTCTGCCATTGCGGCGCCAACATCGGGCGGGTGGTGAACATCCCGTCCGCGGTGGACTATGCGCTGACCCTTCCCAACGTCGTGCACGCCGAGGACAGTCTGTTTATCTGCTCCACCGAGGCCGCCAAGCGGCTGGCCGATTCCATCCGGGAAAAGGGGTTGAACCGCGTGGTGGTCGCCGCCTGCACACCGCGAACCCACGAACCGCTTTTCCGGGATACGCTGCGTGAGGCCGGCATCAACCAGTACTACTTCGAATTTGCCAATATCCGCGAGCACTGTTCCTGGGTGCATTCCAAGGAACCGGAATCCGCCACGCAAAAGGCCAAGGACCTGATTCGTATGTCGGTGGCGCGTGTCTGTTGCCTGGAACCGCTTCAGGAATTCGAACTGCCCGTGGACAAGAACGCGATGGTTGTCGGCGGTGGGGTTGCCGGCATGACCGCGGCCCTCTCCCTGGCCAATCAGCATCACGATGTGTACCTGATCGAACGGGAAAAACAGCTCGGCGGCATGGCCAGAAGGCTTCATTCCACGCTGGAAGGCATGGACGTGCAGGCCTATCTGAAGGATCTGACGCAGAAGGTTTTTCAGCATCCGCAAGTGCATGTGTACACGGAGGCGTCGATTGTCGAAACCGAAGGGTATGTGGGCAATTTCCACACCAAGGTGCGCTCCAAACGGGGATTGACGGACATCCAGCACGGTGCTTCGATTATCGCCATCGGCGCGGAAGAACACCGTCCCAACGAATACCTTTACGGTGAAGACGAGCGGGTCATGACCCAGCTGGAGCTGGAAGAGCGCATCGCCGGAGGTGATGCGGCCGTCACCGAGGCGCAAAACATCGTCATGATCCAGTGCGTGGGATGCCGAAACGAAGATCGGAATTACTGCAGCCGGATCTGCTGCAGCCATGCGGTCAAAAATGCGCTGACGCTGAAAGAGAAAAATCCGGACATGAACATCTATGTTCTTTTCCGGGATATGCGAACCTACCGGTTTGCCGAAGACTACTACCGGAAAGCATCGGAAAACGAAGTCAAGTTCATCCGCTTTGAGCCGGAAGACGCCCCGACCGTGGAGGCGGCCGAAGCAGAAGGAACGCCTGTTATTCGGGTGACGGCTACCGATTACGTCCTGGGTCAGAAACTCGAACTGGATGCCGATTTTCTGGTCCTGTCGGCGGCAACGGTCCCGGCGGCCACCAGCGACGAAGTATCGCGCCAGTTCAAGGTGACCCTGGGACCGGACGGGTTCTTCACGGAAGCCCATGTCAAATTGCGGCCCGTTGATTTTGCGGCCGAAGGGATTTTCCTGTGCGGCATGGCGCATTATCCGAAACACATCGGCGAAACCATCAGCCAGGCATACGGTGCCGCAGGGCGTGCCGCCGGCCTGTTGTCCCAGGATGCGTTGATCGCATCCGGATCGGTCTGTCAGGTGGATGAAACCCGGTGTGTTTCCTGTGGCGCCTGCATCTCAGTGTGCTCCTACGGGGCCATCGATTTTTACGAAAACGCGAAAGGCTATCGTCCGGCCAGGGTCAATCCCGTTCTGTGTAAGGGAGACGGGCTGTGCAACGCCAAATGCCCGACCGGGGCCATTCAGTTGAAGCACTATACCGACAAGGAAATTGTCCGCCAGCTCGACGCGGAAATTCCGGATCTGAAAGCCTGCGCAGCGGCATAGAAAAAAACGGCTAAGGAGGAAAAAGGTAATGGACGGAGAGCGTGAGTTCAAACCGAGGGTCGTGGGATTTCTGTGCAATTGGTGTTGCTATGGCGGCGCGGACCTTTGCGGTGTTTCCCGATTTCAATACCCCCCCTACATCCGGGTGATCCGGGTGATGTGCTCCGGCAGGGTCGATCCGGCATTTGTGTTGCGGGCCTTTGCCAACGGCGTCGACGGGGTGTTTGTCGGAGGCTGCCACATCAACGACTGCCATTATAATACGGAAGGCAACTACGACGCGTTCGGCATGGTCGGTATCGTTAAAAAACTGTTGGAACAAATCGGCCTGGATCCCGAACGGTTACGCCTGGAATGGGTATCGGCCGGCGAGGGCATCCGGTTTGCGGAGGTAATGAACGATTTTTCCGCAAAACTGAAAAAAATGGGGCCCATGGGAAAAAGTGAAGGCGTGGCTGAAGATGTGCTGAAGCGAAGACTCGATGCGGCAATGAAGATGATCCCCTACATTAAATTGGCGGAAAGAGAGCGGTTGCACAGCAATCAGAGAACGGAAGAAGCATACGCCAAGTTTTATGCCAGCGAAGAATTCGACACACTTTTCAAAAAACTGATCACCGACAAGCTGGAAATCAGCCAGATGATCGCGCTTTTGCGGGAAAAGCCGCGCACCACCGGAGAGCTTGCCGAGTTGTTGGGGTTGACGCCGTCCGAGATCGCCCGGCATGCGAACATTTCGGCGCGGCAGGGATTGTGCCGGTTCGATGAAAGCAAAAACCTGGTTGCCGCCGCATATTATGAGAACGATGACCAGCGCACCGGGGCGCAGACCGATACGGTCCGGGCCGCAGCGCTGGACAATGAGAAAATAGAGGCGATCATCGCCAAATACGAAGGCAAGCCCGGCGCGCTGATTCACGTGCTGATGGAAATCCAGAGCGAAAATCATTGGCTGCCCAAGGAGATCCTGAACGCCATCAGCGACAGGCTGAACGTTCCCTTAAGCCGGGTGATGCAGGTTGCCTCTTTCTACAAAACCTTCAGCCTGACGCCCAAGGGCCGCCATCGGATCCATGTATGCAGTGGCACCTCCTGTCATCTGCGGGGCGCGGACGAGCTGCTGAATTCGGTTCAGGAGTTGGTGGGTGTCAAGGCCGGAGAAGTAGACGCGGACGCCAGATTCAGTCTGGAGACCGGCTGTTGCCTGGGCTCCTGTACCTTGGGGCCGGAGATGATCGTGGATGGAGAACACCATGGCAGGCTTTCTTCCGACAGAGTGGAAGAAGTGCTGAAAAATTACGCATAAGGAATGACCATGCAAAGGATAAATTCAGCAGCTGAGTTGGATGCAAGAAGAGAAGATATACGGGCCGGGAAAGACGCTGACAGGCCGGCCATTGCCGTATGTTCCGGTGCGGGTTGCGCGGGCTTAAGCAACGGCCGAGTGATCGCAGCGTTTGAAAAAGAACTGGAAAGCCAAGGGCTGGCGGGAAAAGTCGACCTCAGGGCCACCGGATGCCACGGTCTTTGTGAGCTGGGGCCCAATGTGGTCATCTATCCGGAAGAGATCTACTATGTCCATGTAAAACCCGAGGACGTTGCGGAAATCGTCAAGGAAACCGTCCAAGGCAAAAAGGTGGTCGATCGCCTGGTTTATTCGGATCCGGCAAGCGGTGAGAAAGCCGTGCATTTAAGCGAGATTCCGTTTTACAAATACCAATCCCGGAACCTGATCGGCAACAATACCCGGATCAATCCTTCCAGTATCGACGACTATATCGGGATCGGCGGATATGCGGCGCTTGCCAAAGCGCTTTTTGGAATGAAACCCGAACAGGTGCTGGACGAAGTCAAAAAGGCCAACCTCCGCGGACGCGGCGGCGGTGGATTTCCCGCCGGCTTGAAGTGGGAGACGACCAGAAATGCGCCGGAGAAGGAAAAATACGTGATTGTCAACGGCCACGAAGGAGAGCCGGGTGCATTCATGGACCGGGCCGTTTTCACGGGAAACCCGCATCTGGTGCTGGAGGGGCTGATTATCGGTGCATACGCCATCGGTGCCCATCAGGGATTTATCTACACCCGCCATGACTCAAAGCTGTTGAAGCAGAATATCGACCGTGCCCTGAAACAGGCCCGGGAAAATGGCCTGTTGGGAGAAAATATTCTCGGTTCCGGCTTTGATTTCGATGTGGAAGTTCATTTTGATGTGGGTATTTTCGTTTCCGGTGAATCCAGCGCCCTGATGCGTTCCATTGAAGGAAAGAATCCGGAACCGCGGCCCAAGTACATCCGGACATCGGTCAGCGGCATCTGGGACAAACCCAGCAATCTGAACAACGTGGAAACCTGGGCCAACGTGCCGCAGATCATCGAAAAAGGGGCCGAGTGGTATACCGGGATCGGAACGGAGAGCAGCAAGGGAACCAAAATGATTTCGCTTTCCGGCAACATCGTCAACTCCGGTGTGGTGGAAGTGCCTTTCGGCACCACGCTGCGGCAGATCATCTTCGATATCGGCGGCGGCATTCCCGGAGGAAAAAAGCTCAAGGCACTTCACTTCGGCGGTGCCATGGGTGGCTCCATTCCCGAAAGTCTCATCGACACGCCGCTGGATTTTGACGCGCTAAAAAAGGTAGGCGCCCCCATGGGTGCCGGTGCGCTCATGGTGATGGACGAAGATACGGACATGGTCGAGATGGCCAGATTTTTCCTTACCTTTCTCACCAATGAATCCTGCGGCAAATGCGTCCCCTGCCGCGAGGGAATTCAGCAACTGCTCAAGATTCTGACCGACATCTGCAAGGGAGAAGGAAAAAAAGGCGATATCGAGACTATGGAGGAGATTGCCGACGTGATGAGTGCGGCATCTTTGTGTTCGTTGGGAAAAACCGCCACCGATCCGCTCCGGGGGACCCTGAAATATTTCAGGGAGGAATACGAAACGAACATTCACTAGCCAAACGGACTATAAAGAGGGTTGATCGATGGGTGACATTACATTGGAAATCGACGGCAAAAGCATCGCGGCAAAAGAGGGCACCACCGTTTTGGAAGCTGCCCGCAGCGCGGATATTTTCATTCCCACGCTTTGTCACAACGAAATGCTGGAACCGTACGGCGGATGCCGACTGTGCACGGTGGAGGTGGAAAGCCGCGGCCGGAAAAAACTGGTGGCCAGTTGTCTTTACCCGGTGGAGCCGGACCTGATTGTCCGCACACGCACGGAAATGGTGGATAAGGTTCGCAAACTGGTCCTGGAATTCTTGCTTGCGCATGCCCCGGATTCCGTACGCATGAATGAGTTAGCCGCCGAATACGGGGCGGACAAAGACCGCTTCGGAAAGGAATCTTCGTTCTGTATCCTGTGCGGTTTGTGCGTGAGATACTGTGCCGAGGTCAAAAAGAGAAACGTCATCGGGTTCGTTGATCAGGGTGCCAAACGGGAGATTAATTTCATTCCCGAACTGGCCGCCCAATATTGCTGGGACTGCAAGGAGTGTTTTCCGCTGTGTCCGACATCATATTTGCAGGCTGCTTACCATCTGACCCATGCCATCGCGTTTCCGTCGCTTTCGCTGGATGAGGTTGCGCAGGCTTAAACACCATAGGAGGTGACCCATGGCGGCACTATTTTCCGCCCGAGAGATCGCCGCAGCTGCGGTTGAAAAAGAAAAGATGCGCAGGGCGTTTTATCAGTCCGTGGCCGAACTGACCACGGACGAAAAACTCAAGGCGCTTTTTACCTTCCTCAAAGAGGAAGAAGACCATCACGTCCATGAATTTGAAAACATTCGTGATCATTTTCCCGAAGAAGGGGGGCACCCGGAAGAGTATGTCGAAGATATGGAAGCCTATATGGATTCGGTCATTGACGACCGACTCTATGCGGACATCGACTCCGAGGCGTTCGTCCAAAAGGCCCTTGGCGAAGGCAATGTGTTTGATATGGCCATCGGTTTTGAAAAAGATGCCATTTTATATTTTCGCGAGTTCCTTCCCTTTTTAAATTCATCCGACCGGACCATTGTTGAGAAAATGATTGATGAGGAAAAGGGACATATCCGGAAACTGGCGGATATGAAAAAACAAGTGGCCGGATAGATGATATGCCGCCGAGAACATCCCCAAAACGTTTATAACGGATTCCGGTCCATGGAAACATCGCTGGTACTGAAAAATGGACTGGCGGGCGGCGGCGTCTCCGGACGAAGCACCACATGGGCGCCCGACGGACCGGAACCGCTCTCCTGGGGCCTGAAAGAGGCGTTGCGGCTGGTCCTTGAGACCATCCGTCCCCTTCCCGCCGAAGAGGTCTCCCTGGTGGAAAGCGTGGGACGGATGGCAGCGGCCGATCTTTTCTCGCTGGTAAATTCACCGGGCATGGACTCTTCCCGCAAGGATGGCTTTGCTGTGGCTTCCGGGGACATTGCCGGGGCCACGGAAAGCGATCCCGTCCAGCTGCCGGTTTCGGGTACCCTGGCCGCCGGTGACAAAAGCGACATTCCGCTTTGCCCCGGAACCACCGTCCGGGTTTTGACCGGTGCCCGGATTCCCGCCGGCGTCGATGCGGTGGTGGCCGAGGAATACGTTGTCCGGAAGGGAAACACCATCCTTTTCGGCTCACCGATCCGGCCCGGCAAGAACGTGCTGCTTCGCGGCAGCGATATCTCCATGGAACACCGCATTGTGGGGGCAGGGCAACTGATCAGCCCGCTCGTCGCCGGCCTGCTGGCCGCGGGCGGATACAGCACGGTTCCGGTGAGGAAAACACCCACGGTGGGCATTGTGGGAACCGGCGATGAAATCGTCAAGCCAGGTACCCCTCTGAAAGACGGTCAGTTGTATGCCAGCAATATTGTCACCCTTGCGGGGTGGTGCAAAAAATACGCAATGCCCTCGCGCATGACTACGGTCAAAGACGATTACGACGCCCTGTACGATACCCTGAAAGCGCTTTCGGAAGAAACCGACGCCCTGATTACTTCCGGCGGCGCATGGATGAGCGACCGTGATTTCGTTGCCCAGGCCTTTGATGAGCTGGGCTGGAGAAAACTGTTTCACCGGATCCGCATGGGCCCCGGAAAAGCCGTGGGTTTCGGCATGCTGGGCAACAAACCCGTATTCGTCCTTGCCGGCGGGCCGCCATCCAACCTGATGGGCTTTCTCCAGATTGCCCTGCCGGGACTTCAGGCCCTTTGCGGCCATGCCGACCCGGGGCTGCCCACCATCACTGCCCGGCTGGCCCAGGATATCAAGGACGGCAAAAAAGACTGGTCGGATTTTTATTACGGGAAACTTGAAGCGGGAGACGATTTGCCGCTCTTTCATCCCATGAAAAAACGCATCCGCCTGGCTGGCATTGCCGAAACGACAGCCGTGGCCCGCGTTCCCGAAGGAGAGGAAACGCTTTTGGCCGGTTCGGTGATATCCGTGCAGCGGATCGAATAGTCGCTGGCGGTATAGAGCCCGTTTGGTAAATCCGTCTAAGGCCCGCTAACGGTGTTGGAAAGTGTCTCAAAATGCTCACATATTACATATGTGCTCCGCTTTTGAGCCATTTTCCGCCTTGTTATCGAGCCTGATCCAGACTTCTCAAACAGGCTCTAAAAGAAGCTAAAGGGTCAAGTGCAGACTTGACCCTTTTGTCAGTTGGTAAACACTATAGTGCGAAACGCCCGCTACAATTTGAAGTTACCTGCGTTTCTGAATATACTGACTAATGATCGCTTTGAATTCAAGAGCTGACCTTTACTTTCTATTTTAAAATACCTGATGGATCTGCTTAATCGATCCACCACTGATTCGCTACAGGAAACGAAGTTCGTTCCATCCCTCAGATATAGATTAAAGAATTTATCTCCTTTCTCATTGCAGTAATCTAAATCCTTTGTAACCCATTCACTGTTTTTCTCATTAGCAGGCATAGCCATGTAAAACCTCCTTTTTTTTAAAATATAGAAGTAAGCAGTGAAAGTAAATCTTGAATAACAACCACTATACATATTTTTGTTCTTCTTCGCAAGCTGAACCTTTGAAAAACAGCAATTCTCGATGAATGATTGGACTTTCGTTGAAAGTCAAATAGCGACTGCAAATTGATGGGATTGGTCCACTTAAGCATCGTCCTTGTGGTAGCGAATCAGCCCCTCCTGGGCCACGGAGGCCACCAGAACACCCTCCCTGGTAAAAAAACGGCCAACGGTCAGGCCCCTGGCCCCAGACGCACTGGGGCTGTTCATTTCGAAAAGCATCCAGTTGTCCATACGGAAATCCCGGTGAAACCACATGGCGTGATCCAGGCTGGCCGTCTGAATCTCGGGATTCCAGACGGTGTGGCCATGGGGACGCAGGGAGGTGGGGACCATGCCGAAATCCGAGGCGTAGGCCAGCATGTACTGGTGCACGGCCGGATCGTCGGGCATGGGACCGATGGCCCGGAACCAGAACGCGCAACTTGGCGCCTTTTTTTCCGGACGCGATGGGTCGATCGGATCAATGGGCCGGAGCTCAATGGGTTTGTCACAGAGAACTTTCTCACGGATGCCCGGGGGCAAATGGTCGCCCAGCCGCCGGGCCATCTCGATATCCGGTTCCAGCCCCGTCGGCCCCTGCACATCGGGCATTTTTTTCTGGTGGCCGAACCCGGGTTCAACGATCTGATACGATGCGGACATGAAAAAAATGGCATGGCCTTTCTGAACGGCCACCACCCGGCGAGTGGTGAAGCTTTTACCGTCCCGAATACAGTCCACCGTATAGACGATTGGCTTGGTTGCATCCCCGGGACGCATAAAATAGGCATGCAGGCTATGGGTATGACGGTCGGCGGGAACGGTCTGGGAAGCGGCCGACAGCGCTTGACCCAAAATCTGGCCACCAAACACGGCTCTATAGCCCAGGTCCTGGCTCTGCCCCCGGAAAATATTTTCTTCGATTTTCTCCAGTTTCAACAATTGCAACAGTTCTTCAAGAACGTTTTTCTCAACACAAACAGACATAACCGATCTCTTTTCATAACAAGTAAGCGTTTTCAAAATGGCGTTGACAACCTTCGCGCTCATGAGGATGACTGATGAGGCTGATGCTCTTATAGTCCCCATGGCCAATATCCTTCAACCCTTTTAAAACCAAAACCAAGGAGGACATGCATGCCGGCAGCGAAAAATGCAACGGAAATTTTCAAATATAATGAGAGCTCTGTTTCATCCATCAGGCAGCTTTTTGCCATCCGATCGTTGTTTCCTTGACAGCCAATATTTTTTTGCCACCTTTCCGCCAGCCTTAACCATTCACTACAGCAAGAGAATCGGCGGCACCATCCTTTGTGGCATGGATAAAAAAGGCTAATCGGTTCTGTATATTAACATCACTGTTGCCTGCATCCATGTCCAAGGTGAGAAAATTTAAATCCGGAAAGAGATCTGCTACTTTTTTGGAAATACCCTTGGCCACAATATGGTTGGCAATGCATCCAAACGGCTGAAGGCTGATAATATTCCGGATTCCGGATTCCGCCATGGTAACGATCTCACCGGGCAGCAACCACCCCTCTCCGGCCTGGTTGGAAAGGCTAACGATTTTTTCTGCTTTTTTTGAGAGTTCAACGATGGGTTGAATCGGTTCCAAGGCAAACCTGAAAGACGACATCAGGTTGTTGACGTACCGAATTTTAGCATCAACCCGCCTTTGCACGAAAGCCAAACTCCATCTGTCCAAACTGAGAGATGACTGAATGTGATGGACCTGATTAAACGGGATATTGACAAACGTCTGAAGAAAAAAAGTAATCAGTGGCGGAACGATGACCTGGATGCCTTCACGCGTCAATCGCTCAACAATATTTCCATTGCTAAACGGATTGTATTTTACATATATTTCACCGACCAGACCCACTTTGGGATAGCTGCCGGCATACGTTTTAATCCTGTTGAAATCACCAATCGCCTTTTTCAAAATATCATCACCGTCTTTAAGGGTCCATCGGCCGATATGATTGCGGGCCTGGTCAAAATGCTTTTTCAGCACCGCCAGGGAATCCCCCCTTGTGATCTCCCTGACAGCCGTGGCATGATACATTCGGATGAGCTGATCGACCACCAGGAGGATTGAGAATATCAAGCTGATCACTCTAGGCCTGTTAACGGAAAAGCCGGGCTGGATGTTTGCACTCTTTGTGCTGAAGGATGCGGCCACAACCGGAATGTTATCGTATCCCGCCAGCAAAAGGGCCTTTTTCAAGAGTGACACGTAGTTTGTCGCTCGGCATTGTCCACCTGTTTCGGTAAGTGCCACCGCCGTTTCATTTAAACGATAGTTTCCGCTTTTCAACGCTTTGATAATATCGCCGATCGTCACTATGGCCGGATAACACGCGTCGTTATTGACGTACTTTAGCCCCAGTTTTACCGAGTTTGTATCTGACGGTGGAAGAACCTCCAGCGGATATCCCATTAGCGAAAAAGCGGATTGTATAAAAATCGAATAAAACGGAGAAAAGTTTGGCACTAACACCTTGCGATGCCTGTCTTTTTTATTGAACGCCGGCAACTTGTGGCGACAGGCCGGGACCGTTGGTTTTAAGGCTTCCGAGCGTGATTCCACCAAGGATCGAATGCGCAACTTCGCCGAACCAATGCTGGTGACTTCGTCAATTTTCAAAATAGTGGGCGTTTTTCCATATGTCTTGAGAATGGCTTTCACTTCATCGATCACAATGGCATCCGGCCCGCATCCGAATGAGTTGAGTTGTAGAAATTCCGCATGGGGCTCTTTGCCGGTCCAATGGGCGGCGCGGTAAAGCCGGTTGGAATATTCCCATTGATCGGCGACTTCCAGTGAATCGGGTAGAACAATATTGTCAAGTGGCAGAGCATCTTCTGTCAACACATGAATCCCCATTCGGCTGATCAAATCGGGGATGTCATGATTAATTGCCGGATCGACATGATAGGGACGTCCGGCAAGGACCACCATCAATTCTTTATGGGCCCTTGCTTTTTCAATGGTTTTTCGGCCTGCTTCCTGAAGCGTCTTTTTAAAATCATTCATCGCCTGCAACGCCCTGGAAAAGGCCTGTTGAAATTTTAATTCAGTGACATGGAAACCACTAACATACTGCCAGCAAGCCTTTTTTAACAGTTTTGTTTCGTTAAAGTTGATGGCAGGGCTATCAAGCGCCACACCATATCGCTCCGGGTTGATGGCACTGTCTATGACGTCCGGATAACCCGTCACGATGGGGCAATTGAAATGATTGGCTTCATCTTTGAACTGGCCGGTCTCGAAGACGACACGCGGAAAAAAGATGCGATCCACTTTTTTCTCTATGAGGTCAAATATGTGCGCATGAACCTGCTTTGCCGGATAACAAATATTGTCGGACATGATTGTCGTGGCACTTTTTGGACGAAGACCGTCATTGGGCGAAGAGCGGATGACCCTGAAACCGATTTCAGCAAAAAAGGTGGCCCAAAACGGGTAGTTCTCAAAAAAATTCAAAACCATCGGAATACCTATGGACAATGTGCCCCTGTCAGCCGATGCATCGGGCAAACGCTCCAACAATGCATGCTTTACTTTGAAAAGATTATCGCCGGGTTTAATCACCTTATCGCCATTGGTAAAATGGCGTTCGCAACGATTCCCGGTATAATAGCTGCGTCCATTGGGGAACCGCAGCATCTGCACCCTGCAGTTATTTGTGCACCCCTTGCAGACGAGTTGTTTTTCTACTGCCTTGCAGCTTGAATCCAGGTTTTGAAACAGCGTCGGTTTACTCCCGGCATTGCCATCTTCTTCTCCTGAACACTGCCGGGCAGTAATGGCCGCCCCATAGGCGCCCATGTATTCGGCAATGGTTGGCCGAATCACTTTTCTTCCCAATAATTTCTCAATGGCCCTTAAGACCGCCGGGTTTTTAAATGTGCCGCCCTGTACGACAACACGATCGCCCAGTTCATCCGTATCGGAAATTCTCAATACTTTGTGCAGGCAGTTCTGGATAACCGAGTAAGACAATCCTGCTGCCACATCAGCCACATCGTTGCCTTGGCGCAATGCCTGTTTAACACTGGAGTTCATGAAAACCGTACAGCGGCTGCCTAAATCCACGGGATGTTTGGCGGAGCAGGCCAGTTCACCGAATTCGGCCGCAGTGTATCCCAGAGAATCGGCAAATGTCTCTATAAAAGAACCACAACCGGATGAACAGGCTTCGTTGACTTCGATTTTCTTGATTATTCCATCTTCAACGAAGATGGCCTTCATATCCTGCCCACCGATATCCAGAATGAAAGACACATGGGGATCAAATTTCTTGGCAGCATAAAAATGGGCCAATGTTTCGACCATGCCGTTATCAATGTTAAATGCCGCACGGATCAGTTCTTCACCGTAGCCGGTGACAACACATTGCTTTGGGTTTACTTGGATTCCTTGTGCGTCAAGTGTTTGCTTGAGTGCGATTAACGCTTTTCTGACACTTTTGATGGGATTGCCGTGGTTGTTATCATAATGACGAAACAGGATCTGGTCCTTGTTATCGATGACCACAATTTTGGTGGTCGTGGAGCCGGCATCAATGTCCACGAAAACATTTTTTCCGTCCACGCTTGACAATGGGGCCTGGGGTATTGCGTATTGAGCTTTTTCTTGATCCCACCGGGATCGTTCTCGCTCATCTTTGAAGATCATCTCATATTGGGTTGGTATGGCGAGATTGCCTCCCTTTTGCTGCAGCCCGCGTGCAAATTCAGCAAGAGTGCTTGTATTGGAGGCATTCGCGTTAAGGGTCAAGGCCGCCCCATAGGCCGGATATACCTTGGACATATCCGGCAGAATCGCCTCCTTCTCCTTTAACGACAGAATTCTTAAAAAAAATTTTCTCAGCGAACAATAATAAGACAACGGCCCACCCACCAAAATCGCCGGGGACCTGATTTCATGACCTCTGGCAAGCGAATTCACCGCTTGAATGGCCACCGCCTGAAACACGGAAGCGGCTATTTCGGTTTTGGGAACCCCGGTGTTGATCAGGTTTTGAATATCTGTTTTAGCAAAAACCCCACAGCGAGACGCGATGGTATGACAACGTTTTCCCTTTAGCGCCAATTCATCCAGCTCAGTTGTGGCCACATTCATCAGGCTTGCCATCTGATCGATAAATGCGCCTGTTCCTCCGGCACAATTGCCATTCATACGCATATCCGGACGGCAATTCCGGTTGAAAAAGATCATTTTACTGTCTTCACCGCCGATATCGATAACCATCTTGCATTGTGGGTGCTGCATCAAAGCGGCCTCCGCCACCGCCACCATCTCCTGCACGAATGGCAAATCCGTACGTTCAGCCAGGCCCATTCCGGCGGAACCGGTAAATATCGGCGAAATCGATATATTGCCCCGGTTTTTCCTCAGGTGCGTCAACATATTTTGTAGGGTTCCCAGGATATCTGCCTTGTGGCGACGATAATCGGAATATCTGACGTTTCCGCCCGGATCGATCAACACCAGTTTCGCAGTTGTGGACCCAATATCCAAACCCAGACGAAATTGCTCGGAAGTATGGTCAGAATAATTTTGTTCCCTATTATTTCCTTTCCACATTCTCATGCCTCCATCATTCATTCAGGATGTCGTGATTATGACAGATGACAACTCATTCGTTTAACGTATTCGTTAACTCATTGCAAAAAAATATAAACAGGTTAGCTCATAAAGTCGTGACCATTTTGAGTCTATTGCTTTTTTGTCCCATAACCGACTGTCCGTATTTATGTAAATTGCAAAAAACCGTTGGATGATGTTTTTCGACTTCATCCACCATCGGTGGATTGGTTTTCTTTCAGTATTCCGTGTAACAACAGATCGACGATGCTGTCTTCTCTTGTTTTAAGAAAGGCTTTTTCATCTTGGATGCTCAGGTCAAGAATGAATTCGGCAATAGGGTGGGCCAGGAAATAGACCACATTCATTCCAAGGATACTGATAAATACTTGTTTAAAATCGATATTACGAAAAATTCCCTGTGCCACGCCTTTTTGATAGGTCTGCTCAATCAGTTCATGCTCGCTAATCTTTTCTGTTTCAAAAGCATTCAAGAACGCCGCTCGTAGGTATTCCGGGTGATTATTCAGCACCTCCATAAACAGCTTGGACCATTCCTTGCTTTTGGAAAAGGCTGAAAAATGGAGCCTGACAAACTTCACAAGGATTTGTGTCGGGTCCTCTTTTTGTGTATCGGAATCACGTATGCCCGAAATAATTTCAGAGTATATTCGCCTGACAATCATATTTAGCGCTTCTTGAAAAAGGTTTTCCTTATTCGAATAATAGTAATAGACCATCGCTTTGTTGATCTTGGCCTTTGTTCCGATATCCTCCATGCGGGCACCATGGAAACCCTTTTTCGCAAAGATATGAACGGCTGCATTTAATATTCTGGTTTTACTTTCCATCTGATTTTACTTTCCCATGGTCAAAACCCGTTTTTAACTATTCCGTTAAACGTCTCTGTTAAAATAATAACGGCTTTTTTTCATTTTTCAAACAAATTTTCTATAAAAACAAAATTCAGTCGGACGGGATGAATTCAAGAGAATTACAAAGGGAGCTGTCTTTTTCCCTTCAGCCACACCTGGTTTTTCGAAAAGCCGGAGGTATCATAGAGCTGCCATTCGCCTTTCTCTATCTTGAGAAGGGCCTTTAAGCTTTCGGACCTCTCCCCGGCAGGATAATTGGTCAAAAATATCTTTTTATATATATCCAGCGATTCAGGACT
Source organism: Desulfosarcina ovata subsp. ovata (assembly GCF_009689005.1). Classification (NCBI taxonomy): domain Bacteria; kingdom Pseudomonadati; phylum Thermodesulfobacteriota; class Desulfobacteria; order Desulfobacterales; family Desulfosarcinaceae; genus Desulfosarcina; species Desulfosarcina ovata. Next base: position 7,051,918 of record NZ_AP021879.1, read on the forward strand.
TTCATCTATGTTGAAAAGTGTAAGCAACGCCTCAAATTTGCCTTTCTCAACAATGCCTTCTGTACTGCTTTGCAGCATTTCTTTTGATATTTCCGGCAGTTCCACAATAAAAGTAAGACGATTGCAGATACCGTTCTTACCGAGCCTGATAAAAAAGAAGGAATACCCCTTTTTAACGGGGCTTACATCACACCGTGCACTGATGACACCGGATAAAGAGAGATATGACAGATATTCGTCTTTTATTCCAAGCTTTTCAAAGTAATCGAAAAACTTTTCGGAATAGAATATCTCTGATTTTGATTTGCCATTCAGTTCATGGATTTTATGGCTGTATGCATCAATACGGCTTTCAATTTTTGCAACGGCCTGGTCATAATCCTGCTCCTTTACAAAATAGAGGTACTTATAGCTGTCCTTGTAACTTTTCAGAATAGCGCCGAAATGGCGTGTCGACGTCCATATCTTCGGTTTATCAAGAAAGACCAGTCCCGTGGCATTCACCAGTGTATAGAAGAATTTGTACTTCAGACTGGATTCACTCAACTCCTTGGAAGCACGTTTCATTCTCTTCATGATTGATTTCATCCCGGATATGGCTTCCCTGTTTTTTTTGATCTTTTTCTTCAGCAGGGGGATATCCTTTGAAGAGAGGCCGCTTAACGATTCTATAATGAGATCATCCGATGACGCGATTTTATTGAAGCCGTTGACGGCAAGCGAATAAGTCCTTGCCACCATGGGGTGCCGGAATGGAAGATTCTTGGCGGCAAATATCATTTCTATGTCGGTATATATTTCAGACCTCGGCTTTATGTAAACATAATCAGTAGTTGCCTCAACCAGGAACCTGAATGTCTTTAAATTCTGTTTTTTCAGCTCCCTTAGAACAGGGCCGTATCCATGACTATTGTTTTCAGTCTCCACCGGGAACTCCAGTGTCCCGAGAAAAATTTTAGGCACACCGTCCCGTCCGGGGTCAATGCGTTTCAAATAGGTCCATGACTCCACCGTATAAAAGGTGATATCAAATGGTCTGCCGTTTTCTATTATCCTCAGTATGGAAGGGGATTCCGTAAGATTGAAATTCAGCAGTTCCGCCGAAACATTGCCCAAATAAACCGAGGCCCGGCGTATTTTCCCTCGATAGTGGAAATCAGAATTTTTGAGTTTGCTGTAATCGATCTTTTTCCCTTCCTTCAGGAACGAGCTGTCCGGGATGGTCAATTCAGCAAGGGAAAAGCTCCAGGCGTCATCGAATATGTTCTTATAATAATAACCGGTATTTCCATCCTCGTTTATACCGGCCATCCTCAACTCCCTGGCCGCGTTGCCGTGACCGTTTTGCAGAATGGTTATCATTGATGACAGCCTGGCCCTGCCCTTTAAATCGATGCCTGGCTGTTTGCGCCATCCCTCGGCAGGAAGTGACCACTTTGTGAAATTGGATCCCCAGTCCTCTCCATTATCATGTCTCTTTTCCCTCTTATAGGAATACTTGAAAAACATGGGATCGCTTCCAGAAGTATCGAAGTCTATCAGCCGGGTATACATATCCCCTGCCGCATCAATGACAAAGATCGTTGAAGCGCTCACGGAGATATTCTCGGCCACGAACTTTCCCCTGTTGGGAAGACAGATGGTATGGCTGAAGTCGGCAGGAAGCCCGGAATCAGTGAAGCGGATCTCGCGTCCCCTTGAGTTCAGCACGTAAAGGGTGGTAATTCCCATTGTCCCGAAATGATGCGGGTTACCGTCTATGTCTTCATGATACAGAACGTCCCGATTTCTTCTGCCGATGGCCCATCCCACCGGGGAGGAGGCGGGCCCGGTGAGAAAAAGGGGCTCCTTTTCGGGCCATCCCCAGAGATGGTTCCATATTTTTTCTTCCCAGCTGATGCCCTTTCCCAGCCTTAGCCAGTAAAAGCGGCCGGCGTCTGAAAGGGCAATGATTTCATCCGCATCGGCATATATTGATTTTACCGAGGAGGGAACGGGAAAATCCCCAACTGACTTGTTTCCGGGAAGTCCGGTAGCGAGAAAAAGCTTCCAGGTGCCTTGCTTTCCCGTAGTTTCAGCATTTGGTTTATAATAGATCCTTCCGTCTTTTAAGGCGAAATAGTAAAATCGGTTAAAACTCTGCAGCGGGGTTTTTATCACGACCCTGTCCGGCAGCTTTCCCGTTTCATCTCCCTCGTTATCGCTGCCGGGAGATACGGCAAAGACAGGCATTGCAATCAACAGGGAAAGTAATATCGGGTGCGGCTTTAAATGTTTAAGATTTTTCTGCATCCGGAAATAGACCTCTTATTGATTCCTGTTCATGTAAACTAGCGAGAAGATAGGGCCTGTATGATAGGAGTTTGTTTTTCTTCGCAATCTGAACCTTCGAAAATCAGCAATTCTCGATGAATGTTTAAATCTTCGTTGAAAGTCAAATGGCGACTGTAAAATGGTGGAGTTGGTCAACTGAGTGTGAAAAAAATTGGCAGCAATGATTTCATCTGATTAATTATCTTAATCATCAAAAACAAATCCGCCCAGGTACTCATCCAGAGCAGTCTTGGATTCCCCCTTAAGGTGTGGGCAATCGTCCGAACTCTTGGCGCCTTCGGCTAGCCTGAGGGCAAATACCATGCAGGTCGGTTGGCGGCATTCGCCGCAGTTGGTGTGGGGCAGGTGCTTTAATACTTTCACCACCTGAGGGCGATCAATACCTTTAAAGCGCGGGGTGATGGTTTCGCGGTTTTGCCATGCGTCGTTGATTTCACGGCGGATCCAATCGATAATTTTTTCGGCCTGCTCGCGATCCTGCACAGCGTTGACCGTGATCTGATCGGACCGCACGGAGATCAGGCGTCCCTGGGTGCGAAACGTGGCGGTTGGTGGGTCTTTTATATATTCGATGGCACCGAGCACGGCATTTAAGTACGGCAGGGCACAGCCCACATCCTGATCCAGCCGGGCAATGCCGTTGACGCTCATGGCTCCGGGCATGCAGTGGTTGTTGACAATTTCCAGGTGAAAAGTTTTGAGAAGCATTTTTTTATTTTCTTGGGTGAAGGAATCATTTTGATATTACCTGCGGTAACGTTCAGGATTATACAGCCATCTTATGGGCATTGCAAATATCCAATGAAAAATGCCAACTGGTGGTATTCTATCCATTTATAATCGATCCGATCCTTCAATTGACATTTGGATTTTTGCATTTGGATTGATTTTTGTCTTTCGCGGGCATGGCCCGCTCTTACGAATCTCCATCGTCTGCTTTTACACCGCTTTCCGTAGGCGCTGGCCATGCCTGCGACTTTTTTAGCTCAGGTTCCAATTGCCGTTACCCTGTGGAGAATTCAAACTCCGTTTGACATATCCCGCGGATTTTGAAATAAATTACCGCTGGGCGGTCGATTCGGAATCGTTCCATAATACTCATTTAATGTTTACGGCTTGCATAAAAATACCCAAATAGACTTGGCGCCTTTCCTGCCAGGGAGAGGACCGGAAGGCCTTCCGGCATCGGGAGATGATGCCGAGTGGTTCTGCGGGTAAGGTCTATATTGCACAATTTTGGGGACGTCATGGCCTTTCGGCAACCGGTAGCTTTTTATTGTATTTGCCTGGGTGTCGGATTCGTGGGTGTGCTTGCCAGCATGGTGCCCGTATTTTCGGATGCCGAAGAGAGTCTCGGCCTGGATCTGCTCTATCAGCTGCGCGGAACGGAGCAGAGCCGCGCCAATGTGGCCATTGTGGCCATCGATAAAGAATCGGCCGGTGCCCTGGATCTTCCTTTGCGAGCCAGCAAATGGCCGCGGCAGCTGCATGCCCGGTTGCTGGAGCGGCTGACGGTCTGGCAGGCGGCGGTGATTGCCTTCGACCTTTTCTTTTACGAACCCAAAGAAGAGGCCGGCGACCGGATCCTGGCCTCGGCCATGGAGAGGGCCGGCAATGTCGTTCTTACCCAAGCCATTGACAGGCAAACCCTGTCGCTTCCCGTTAGCGCCGGCGGCCGCGCGGCCCATGTGAATATCGAACGGATGCTGTCAACCCTTCCCATTCTGGCCGATGCAGCCGTCGGGCAGGCCCCGTTTCCGCTGCCGAAGGTACCCGTCAAATTAAATCAGTTCTGGTGCTTTTGGCCCGGATCCGGAAACGTACCCACAACGCCCGTGGTGGCCTTGCACGTTTACGCCGGGGAGGTTTTTATCGATTTCATCCACCTGCTCCGGGAGGTGGATGCGGTCGCCGCCGAAACCCTTTTGGTCCCTGAAACGGGCGCCGCTGACGTGCGCCGGATGATTGGCCTGATCCAGCCCCTGCGCAACCTGTTTGCAAACGATGCCACCCTGGCGTCACGGGCCCTTGAACGGCTGGCCCGGTATTCACCGCAAACCCTGTCCGCCGACGCCATGCAATTGATGCGGGCGATGATCCGGTTATATGCAACCGAGAGCAGCCGCTATCTCAATTTTTACGGTCCGCCCGGAACCGTCAGAACCATCCCCTACCATTGCCTGGTGAGCCCGGCCGGTTCGGGTTGCGACGATGACGAGGCGGCCCTGCTCAACGGCGCGGCGGTTTTTGTCGGCCAAACGGCAAGCAATTGGATTGAGACCCATGACAGTTTTTACACGGCCTTTTCCGGAAAGTCGGGCAAGGACATCAGCGGGGTCGAGATTGCCGCCACGGCCTTGGCCAATCTGCTTGAGGACAAGGCGGTTTATCCCTTGGCCCCGTTTGTCAATGTGCTGTTGCTGGTCGGCTGGGGCGTGCTGGTTGCCCTGACCGGGTTGCATTTTACCACCGCTGTCTCCGCGGCGGGCCTGTTGCTGATCAACGGAATCTATCTTTGTCTGGCCTGTTTCCAGTTCAGGGCCGGCGGCATCTGGTACCCCCTGGTGGTGCCCATGCTGGTGCAAACGCCGACGGCACTGATTGCCGGCCTCATATGGAAGTACCGCAAGGTCAACATCGATCGCGCAAACATCCGTGAAGCATTCGGCCATTATCTTCCCGACGAGGTTGTCGACCGCCTTTCCGCCAACCTCAAGGAGCTGAGTCTCGGTGGAAAGGTGTTTTACGGGGTCTGCCTGTTCACCGACGCCCAGAATTACACGGCCCTTTCGGAACGGTTGGACCCCGGCCGCCTGACCGAACTGATGAACCGGTATTACGAGGTCATTTTCAAGCCCATCAAGGCTCACGGCGGGTTGGTGCTGCAGGTCGTGGGGGACTCGGTCATGGCCCTCTGGTCGGCACCGGAACCCCGGCCCGAGCTTTCCCGGGCGGCCTGCCGGGCGGCCCGGGAGGTCTCGGCGGCGGTGGACGACTTCAACCGGCAGGCGGGCGATAAGGCCATGCCGACCCGTATCGGCATGCATGCCGGCGAGATGCTGCTGGGCAACATCGGCGCCATGGATCACTACGAGTACCGACCGGTGGGCGATATCGTCAATACCGCGTCGCGCGTGGAGGGGCTGAACAAGTTTTTGGGCACCCATCTGCTGGCCACCCGTGAAGCCATGGGTGCGGAAACCGACCGCATGTCCCGTTTGGTGGGGTGGTTCGTCTTCAAAGGCAAGTCACGGCCCGTGCAGGTGTATGAGCTTTTGGATGCGGACAGTTTTTCCCTGGAACAACAGGCTCTGACGTATCGTCATTTTGAAGCGGGTCTGGATGCGTTCGGGCAGCGACGCTGGGATGCGGCGCTGAAACGTTTTGACCTGGCGCTTCAAATCGACGCCAGCGACGGGCCGTCGCGGTATTATCGCCGCTACTGCCAGGTGTATCGGGAGCAGCCACCGGACGAGGCATGGGATGGGGCCATGCATCTGGAGCAGAAATGAGACTTTTTACGAGAGCAACGGCATTGTGGATGGTCTGGTTGGGTTGCGTGCTGGGCATTGGAATCAACGGCGTGTTCGCTGCCGAGGCGACCATCGGGACTGCCGATGCCGCCTGGGTGAGCAAAGTGGTTTCTCTTCAGGGGGGCGTGCTGGCCAAACGGATGCATGAATCCGACTGGCGGCCGGTCAGCCTGAACGACACGTTCTTTGTGGGCGACCAGATCCGGGTCGGGGCCAACAGCCGGGCCGGTATCGTCTTGAGCAACGATGCCGTGCTGCGCCTGGACCAGCTAACCACCATGGTGTTTACCGAAATCGAGAAGCCGGCCACCTTCGTGCTGGAGCTGCTGCGGGGCGCGGCGAATTTTTTTAGCCACCGGCCGCGCAGCCTGAAGATCATCACCCCCTTTGTCAACGGGGTGGTCGAGGGCACGGAGTTCTTTGTCCGGGTGGATGCCGGCCAGACCCGCATGGACCTGTTCCACGGCCGTATTTTGGCCGAGAACGATTATGGCCGCCTGCATCTGGAAAAAGGGCAGGGCATCCGGGTGCCGGCCGGCAGCGCCCCCCAACGGCAGATCCTGGTGCAGCCGCGGGACAGCGTGCAGTGGGCCCTGTACTATCCGCCCGTGCCGGACTTGGCGTTGGCCCGGCGTTCGGAGGCGGTGGCCGCGTCCAAGGCCCTGTTCGACCGGGGCCGGACCCGGGAGGCCCTCGAACGCCTGGAACCGGTGGGCGAGGCTGACTGGGATGCCGGTTTCCACGTTTACCGCGCCGGACTGCTGCTGCACGTGGGCCGGGTGGCCGAAGCCGGGGCCGATATCCGCCGGGCCCGGCAGCTGGATCCGCAAAACGGCGATGCCGTGGCCCTGCAATCCGTCGTCGCCGTGGTGCAGAACCGCACGGCCGAGGCCCTCGAATTGGCCTGGCAGGCCGTGGCGCTGGCGCCCGAATCGCCGGTTGCCCGGATCGCCCTCTCCCATGCCCGGCAGGCGGATTTCGATCTGCCCGGTGCCCTGCAGGCCGCCGAAGCCGCCGTGGCCCGCGCCCCGCAAAGTGGCCTGGCCCGGGCCCGCCTGGCCGAACTGCGCCTCTCGATGGGTGAATTGGAAACGGGGGTGGCCGCCGCGCAAAAGGCCGTGGAAATCGATCCCGACACGGCCCATGCCCATACCGTCCTGGGCTTCGCCCACCTGATGCGCATCCGGACCGAAGCGGCCCGCAGGGCCTTCGAGCGGGCCATTGCCCTGGATTCCGCCGCCCCCCTGCCGCGCCTGGGATTGGGATTGGCCGACATCCGTGACGGCGACCTGGAAAAAGGCCGGCCCGAGATCGAAATCGCCGCCGGCCTGGACCCCGGAAGTGCCCTGATCCGCAGCTACCTGGGCAAGGCCTACTTTGACGAAAAGCGCGGCCCCATGGACGGCCAGCAGTTCGGGATCGCCAAAGCCCTGGACCCAAACGATCCCACCGCCTGGTTTTACGACGCCATCCGCAAGCAGACCGAAAACCGCCCGGTGGAAGCCCTCCGGGACCTGCAGACGTCCATCGAACGCAACGGCAACCGCGCGGTTTACCGCTCCCGCCTGATGCTGGACGAGGATCTTGCGGCGCGCAACGCCAGCCTGGGGCGCATCTACGACGATCTGGGCTTCGAACAGATGGCCCTCAACCAAGGCGCGAAATCGGTCAACACCGACCCGGGCGACTTCTCCGGCCACCGCTTTCTGGCCGACAGCTACGCCAACCTGCGCCGCCACGAGATCGCCCGGGCCAGCGAACTGCTCCAGTCCCAGCTTCTGCAGCCCTTGAATGTCACCCCTCTGCAGCCCCAACTCGGTTCGACCGACCTGCTGGTGCTGGAAGGGGCCGGCCCGGCCAGCCCCGCCTTCAACGAGTTCAATCCCCTGTTCGTCAGCGACGGCGTCAACCTGCAGACCTCCGGCATTGTGGGCGGCAACGATACTTTGGGCGACGAGATGATGCTTTCCGGGCTTTACCAGAACCTCTCCCTGAGCCTGGGCCAGTTTCACTATGAAACCGACGGCTGGCGGGAAAACAACGACCTGACCCAGGATGTCTACAATGTTTTTGCCCAGGCCGTGCTCTCTCCCCAGGTCAGCGTTCAGGCGGAGTATCGGGTTGAGGATACCGAGCGGGGGGATTTGAGAATGCTGTTCGATCCGGGTCTATTTAACGCTACTAAGCGCTGGGATCAGAAAAGGGAGAGCCTTCGCATCGGCGGCAAGGTTCAGCTCAGCCGAAACGATACCCTCATCGCCTCCCTGATCCACAGCGACTGGCGTCAGAATGTCACGGACAGCTCTGAAGCCATTTCCTCGGTCGCGCAGATCTTCACGGACCAGGAACTGGTCGACGACGCCGAAGCCTACAGCGGCGAAATTCAATACCTGCGGCAGGCGTCCCGCTTCAACCTGATCGTCGGTGCCGGCCACCTGAACCAGGATAGAACCGTCGATTACAACAATACCATTACCACGATCCTGCAGTCGCCGTTTCTATCGCTGCCACCGGTAGTAACGAAAAGTACAACTTCACAAAACCAGGACGCCCGCCACACCAGCGGCTATGTCTACACCCACATCAAACCCAGGGAAAACCTCACCCTGACCCTGGGAGTCTCCTACGATGACTACAACAGCGACAGCGTGGACGAGCACAAGTTGCATCCCAAGGCCGGTGTCGCCTGGTCGCCCAACCGAATCGTCACCCTGCGTGCGGCCTGGTTCCAGGCCATCAAACGGCCCTTTGCCATCGACCAGACCCTCGAGCCCACCCAGGTGGCGGGCTTCAACCAGATTTTCGACGATGCCTCCGGTGCCGAAACCGAGCGTTACGGGGTTGGCCTGGACGCCCGGTTCAGCGACCGGGTTTTCGGCGGTGTGGAGCTTTCCTGGCGGGATCTTGACTTCCAAGCGCTTAGCACCACAACAACTGATGCTACGACACTGGATCAGCAGGAAGCCCTGCACCGCCTCTACCTGTACTGGACCCCCACGGACCGGCTCGCATTGAGCCTGGAGGGGTTCTACGAAAGATTCGAGAACCCGGATTTGGACCCTGAGGAGCTGACCACTTGGCGGCTGCCGCTCTCCGTGAGCTACTTTTTCCCCAACGGTTTTTCCGTTAAGACAACCGCCAGTTTTGTGGACCAGGAAGTGACGCCGTTCGCGGATCGCAGCCAGGGCGACGACTTCTGGGTGGTGGATCTGTTACTGGGCTACCGCCTGCCCAAACGCTGGGGTACGGCGACGCTCGGGATCAAGAACCTGTTCGACCAATCCTTCAACTTCCAGGATGTCAATTTCGCAACCGAGGAACCCACGACGCCCCTGTACCAGCCGGAGCGTCTGATCTTCGGCCAGGTCACCGTGTCGTTTTAGGCCCATCATGAAGAATTACCCGGCCATGACAGCCTGCGCATCCACAACCGCTTGCGAGATGAGCTCGACGGCCTTGATTCTATTCATCAACACAGAGAGGAGCGACAATGAGAACAGTGCTGGCAATTGGTATCGCGTTTTTTTTGGCATCCGTAATGGGTTGCGGGAAATACGTGCTCAAGTCGGAGGTTGAAGAGAACTATTTGCCCAAGGCGGAGGTCAAGGAGAACTACATCCCCAAAGCGGAAGTCGAGGAAAACTACGTCCCCAAGACGGCATTGCAGGAAGCGTTTAAGGGGTTGGAATTCCAATCAACCGACCGGGTGGGTGCCGTACCAAAGACCGCGGCGGAGGAGCATACCTGCCGATATTGGTTTACGCATAGCCTTTACGTTGATCTCTGCCTGCTGGCATGCCCGCCGCCTCCCGACTGGCAGGATCTGGGGGTGCCCTGCCCGCAGTGATGGGTATTTTTGCCGGGTTCCCACGCTCCGGCGTGGGAACCCACACCCGGTCAGTGGAAATCCATTGCCGGGCTTGGTTCCAACTTCGTCCACTTACCCCCTCGTTTCCACGCTCTGCGTGGAAATGCTTGGCCGTATACGTTCCCACGCGGAGCGTGGGAACGAGAGGTAATATGGGATCAGCCCGTTTTAATCGTTCCTAAATCCAGGTGGACGAAGCTATAACCAAGCCCCAATTGCTACTCCCACGCGGAGCATGGGAGCGAGTCGTCCATTCCGTTTCCACCGTAGCAGATCCAGTTCCACCCATTTGTTCCAGATCCACCGTTTTAAGATCCAGAACGAACTCAATTGGTAAGTCAGGTATTCCTTTTCCATCCGCATCGGCCTTGGGTGCCGGGGGTACTTGGCTTGATCCGGTTCGTCAAGCAACGCGTGTGCAAATACCAGGGTGATCGCATTTAGAGCCCGGATTAGAAAAATCTGGTCGCAACCATGGCCAGCTCCTGCAGAAAACGGCGTAGAACCAAACGATTGGCGCGCGTAGGAGCGGGCCATGCCCGCGAAAAAACAAAAATCAATCCAAATGCGATCGCCCTGGTGCAATTACAGTTCCCCATGTCGGGGAGTTGATCAACTCACTCATCGAGGAAAACTATGTTACCAAGGAGGTATTGATTAAGGTACTTGAAGATGCATACGGTCTAGAATCAACAGACCAGACGGACCTTGCCGCAACAGAGGCCGCGGCGGACGAGCATACCTGCCGGTATCGGTTTACGCCTAGCCTTTACGTTGATCTCTGCCTGCTCGTGTGCCCGACTAGTCCATATTGGCAGGACCTGGGGGTGCCCTGCCCGCAGTGATGGGTATCGATGTCTGGTTCCCACGCTCCGGCGTGGGAACCCACACCCGGTCAGCGGAAATCCATTGCCGCTCCCACGCGGAGCATGGGAGCGAGTGGTGCATTCGGTTTTGAATGTTCAAGATTTTGATTTTTTTTATTCAAACGAAAAAATGTGAGCTCGGTCACATCTTTCATCCTCTCCCGGCGGTATTCTCCAATAATTTTTTTCCGTTTTTCCTGATCGATAGGGCATCAATCGATTGTGCCGGATTGAGAAGCATGCACCCGAACCGTTTTATCTGCGCCGATTAAAATTGATGGCTCTGGCGGGCGACCGCCGCAAAATCGAAGCCGCAAGCCGGTGGTTGACTTTATTGGATAAGGGGGGAACAATGATGGCCAGCCAGCCCATTCGTAACGACCGGGTCCCATCGGTGCTGATCGCCGACGACGATGTACTCATTCTGGAACTGCTTTCGGAAGGCTTTGAAATCCACGGTTGCAGGGTTTTCAAAGCCGAAAATGGCGTCGATGCCTGGGCGGTGTTCAACAGGGAACCCATCGATCTCGTGTTGACCGATATTCGCATGCCGGGCCTGGATGGCGCCCAATTGTCCCATCGCATAAGGAAACGGTCGCCCATGGTTAAAATAGCGGTGATGACCGGCGGCGATGCCGATGCCGCCACCGATCTCCTCAAAGCGGGCACGGCCGACTACTATTTCCAAAAGCCGTTCAACCTGATCGGTGTGTGTTCGTCTCTGGTGCCGGCGGCAAAATCCGTTTGTTCCTAGTAAACGGTTGTTGCCGTCGTTGCCCGGCTACCGGGAGACCCGACCGGTAAGAACATGGATCAGGTGGTCATCCGCCGCATCATCGGCCGGTGCAACGGAACCCTCCCAGCGGATCAGCACCTCGGGATCATTGATCACCATCACCGGACAGGCCGCGCGGTAGCTGACGCGTTCCACCACGCTTCCCGGATACCATTTGCCCGAAGCCTCCTTGGTGTGGGACCCCAGAACGATCAGGTCCGTTTCGGTTTCGGTGGCGGATTTCAAAATTTCCAGGTGCGGCATGGAACCGGCCCGTACCCTGTATTCGTGCTCGATTCCTTCCAGGTAGGGCGAACAGAGCGTTTCCAGCCGCTTGCGGGCTTTTTCCGAATCGGCGATGAAATCCTCATGGCTGTATTTGGGGTACGGGGGCACGGGAAGCATATGAAACACCTGCAGGCGACTGACGTGCCGGGCAGCCAGCCGGGCGGCAAAGCAGACGGCGCATTCACAGGCCCGTGAAAAGTCGATGGGGACGAGCACCTGCCGGAATCGAAGCTGATCCGGCTGCGCCGGGCGGTTGACCACCATTACCGGACAGGTCTCGCGGGTAATGACGTTTTCCACCGTGGAGCCGACCCGGCCGGCGGTTCGTACCACGCCTTTGTCCCTGGCGCGGGTCGAATGGGGCCCCAAAACGATCAGGTCCGCATCGACCGCCGCCGCCATCTGCAGGATCGCCTCCCAGGGAAAACCGGCAGCCACCTCGATGCCATGGTCGAGGCCCGCCAGATGGTCGCCGTAGGTTCGGGCCAGGGCCTGGGCCACCGTGGCCTCGTACGCCGGATTGGCATGAATCGTTTCATCGGTTGCGAAGTGGCGCACCTGATGACGGTTCTCTGTTGAGGCGGACTCCATGACATGCAGCAGGAAAATCCGGCTGCCCTGTTGCCGGGCCAGGCCAATGGCCGACAGTACCGGTGCGTCAGGGGTGGCGACAAGATCGCTGGCGACAAGAATTCGATTAAACATGGGGGCCTCCTTGACGGGTGGGGTGGTCCCACAGCGCATCGGCCAGCACGATCTGACGCAGACTCAGGGCCGGTGACACGGCGGTGTCCACCACAATGTGTTTGGCATTGGCCATCGGTTGAAATGGCTCGAAACGGCTTAGGAAGGCGTCCAGATGGATCAGGCGGGCGTCCGAGACCGACGGTTCCGATTCCCGCTTGCGCAGGCGGTCGGCAATAATCGATTCGGTGGCCCGGCACTCCACGAATACGGCTGTCACCTGGATAGCCTCAGCCAGTCGCAAGGCACAGTTGCGCTGCATGCGGCGGCTGAAGGTGGCGTCGACAATCACGCTCAGGCCCTTTTTGAGAAGTTCTTCGGCCAGGGCAAGCACTTCGCGATAGGTCATTTCAGTGGCCTGGGCGGAGTAAATTCCCTTTTCAAAGGGCGCTGTGCCCGGTGCGGTACGGTCGTCGGCGAAAATGGTTTTGCGGACCACATCCGAACGGATCACCGGGATATCCCAGAGTTCTGCCAGGGCCGCGGCAACGGTGCTCTTGCCGGTGGCGGGGAGTCCGCAGACCAGCCACAGGGTGGGACGGGAAAACGTGGCGGCATAGCCTGTGGCCATGGAGAGGTAATCGGCTGCGGCCAGCTGCAGGGCTTTCCGCTCGGCAGCGGGCACCCCCTGCTCTTTGAGGCGCAGGCAGCTGACCTTGAAGCGTACCATGGCCCGGTAGCAACAGTAGAAATCGAGCAACGGCAGTGCACCCAGATCGTCAGTGAGTTCGACATAGCGCCGTACCAGTGTTCTGGAAAGATCGGCAAAACCATGCGCGGCCAGATCCATGACCAGAAACGCCAGGTCGCAGATCACATCCAGAATGCGCAGTTGGGAGCTGAATTCGATACAGTCGATAATCTGGATGCCATCGTCGGTAAAATAGATATGATCGCAACGCAGGTCGCCGTGGCAATCCCGGATCCGGCCGGCCAGACGACGCTTTTCGAACAGGCCCGAATGGCGGCTGAAAAACGAATGGCTGGCACTGCGCACGAACGCGAACGATGATCGCTGGGCAGGAACGGTGACGGCCGCCACCTGATCGAGGTTCTCCTTCCAGGCCAACGCTTCGACCGGCGTTGAGGTAACGCTGACGGCGGCGTTTTCGTAAAACCCAACCAGACGCCGAACCAGTGGCTCCAGCTTCGCTTCCCGAAACCGGCCTTCCGCCAGCTGCCAGTGCATGGCATCCGCCTCATTCAGTTGGCGCATGGCAACGGCGTATTCCACGACCTGACCCGATCCGCCGAGCGCGTAGCGGCCACCCTGGCGGGTGATGGGCCGGACATCCCGGTAAACACCGCTGGAGAGGCGACGATTCAACAGGATTTCCTGGTCGCAGCAGGCCTTGCGTTTCTCCAGGGTAGAAAAATCGAGAAATCCCAGATCCACCGGCTTTTTGACTTTGTAGACCCATTGACCGGTGAGAAAAACCGTGGGGATATGCGTTTCGCAACGGGTCAGCGCAGCCACCGGATGGCGATAGAATTCCGGTTGGCGCATGGCTTCGAGGATCGCTGGTTGATGGTTGACGGACATGCTGTCACCTTGTGGCGGAAATGGGTTGGCCGTCGCCGTCGTCTGTCGCTTCACCCTCCGGCAGGGCGATGGACAGGGCCTCCTCCACCCGATCCACCAATCGGGCGGTGATTTCACGGCGCACGGCTTCGGGCAGATCATCCAGATCCCTGGCGTTGCGGCGTGGCAAGACGACCTGTTTCAGACCGGCACGGTGGGCCGCCAGCACCTTGGTTTTGATGCCGCCCACGGGCAGCACGCGTCCCCGCAGGGTTACCTCGCCGGTGAACCCGATGTCGCTGGGCACTGCCTGGCCGGTATAGATGCTGGCCATGGCCAGGATCATGGCCAGTCCGGCCGACGGCCCGTCCTTGGGGGTGGCGCCGGCCGGCACATGCAGGTGGATGTCGTTTTTCCGGAAGCCCTCGGTATCGATGCCCAGTGCCGGCGCCTTGGCCCGGACATAGCTGTGGGCGATGCGGGCACTTTCCATCATCACGTCACCCAGGTGGCCGGTAATGGTCAATTCCCCCTTGCCGGACATGCGCGTGGCCTCAATGAAGATAATTTCCCCGCCGTAGGCAGTTACGGAAAGGCCGGTGACAATGCCCGGCATATCGATGGTCTCGGACCGCTCGGAATCGAAAAGCGGCTTTTTCAGCAGCGTTCCAACCGATTCCGGGGTGATTTGTGCGGTCTGGTGGGTTCCGGTGGTGATGCTGACGGCGGTTTTGCGGCAGATGGCGCCGATTTGACGCTCCAGGTTGCGGACTCCGGCTTCGCGGGTGTAGTCGCGGATGATCGTGGTCAGCGCCATGGGGGTGAAGCGGATCTCCTCCGGGCGCAGCCCGTTGGCGCGAATCTGACGGGGGACCAGATAGCGGGTGGCGATATTGAGTTTCTCCTGTTCCGTATATCCGTCCAGGGGAATCACCTCCATGCGGTCGCGCAGGGGGGGCAGGATGGTTTCGAGCTGGTTGGCCGTGGTAATGAACATTACCTGGCTGAGGTCGAAATCCACGTCCAGGTAATGATCACGAAAGGCGTGGTTCTGGGCCGGGTCGAGGACTTCGAGCAGGGCGCTGGAGGGATCGCCGCGCCAGTCACTGCCCACTTTGTCGATCTCGTCGAGCATGAAGACCGGATTGCGCGTGCCGGTACGCTTGATGGCCTGGATGATCCGCCCGGGCATGGCGCCGATGTAGGTTCGCCGATGGCCCCGGATTTCGGCCTCGTCACGCATGCCGCCCAGGCTCATGCGGGTGAACTGGCGTTCCAGGGCCCGGGCAATGCTCTGGCCGAGGCTGGTTTTGCCCACCCCCGGGGGGCCCACAAAGCAGAGCAGGGTGCCGGTGGCCGGGATTCCCTCGGGCAAGTTACCCGCATCCAGGGCCGGCTGACGCTCGTGCACCAGTTTTTTAACGGCCAGGTACTCGATCAGCCGATTCTTGACATCTTCCAGATCCCAGTGGTCCTCGTCAAGGATTTCCCGGGCGTGGGGGATGTCCATACGGTCGTCGCTGAGGGTCTGCCAAGGCAGGGCCAGAATCCAGTCCAGGTAGGTTTTGATCACCGAATGCTCGGCCGATGACGGGTGCATGGTGCCCATGCGTTGCAGTTCCCGCGTGGCTTCTTCCAGGGCTTCGGCCGGCAGACCCGCCGTTTTGAGTTTTTCCTCATATTCAGCGATTTCGTCATTGGTATGGCGTTCCTCGCCCAACTCTTTCTGGATCGCCTTGAGCTGCTGACGCAGGAAGTAGTCACGCTGGTTCTTAGCCATCTCTTCCTGGGCTTCGGCCTGGATTTTACGGCCCAGGGAGAGCACTTCCTTTTCCCGGGAGAGCAGTGTGATCAGGGCACGCAGTTTTTCGTTGAGGTTGTCGATTTCCAGAATTTTCTGACTGGTGGGGATTTTTATTCTTGAGTTGGCCGCGACCATATAGGCCAGGTAGCGGGGGTCGTCGATGCTTTCCAGAAGGGTGCCGACGTCGTCGGGGGTGCCGGGCAGCAGGGTCACCACCTCCTGGGCCAGGATCTGCAGTCGCCGTTTGAGGGCGTCCAGCTCAACCCCTTCCTCCCGGGTTTCGGGGCTGATTTGGATTAGGGCGGTCAGATAAGGCTCGGTGCGCCGCCATACTTTGACCCGAAACCGTTCGACACCCTGGACCATCACATGAAAGTGGCCGCTGGGCGTTTTGACGGCCCGATGAATCCGGGCCACCGTGCCCACTTCGTAAATCTGCCAGGGCATGGAAACATCAACGCCAGTCTCCTTGCTGGTGATCAGGCCGATCAGGCAACCGTCGTTGACCGCATCCTCGATCAGGCGCATCAACCCTGGCCGGGCCACGGCCAGCGGCAGGGCCATGTACGGGTAGGCGACCATGTGGTTCAAGGGCAGGATGCCGATTTCATCGGGAATTTTTGGTAACTCACTGCATGCGGGAGCCTTTTTGTGTGCGTTCATATTTCCCGACCTTTCTTCCTTTTTCATTATATATGGACAACCAAAAACTATGCAAATCGAAAACCAGCTTGCCTGGTGGGAAGGTGTCACATTTCTGATCGATTTTTTGGGCCGGATGACGCCGCCGGGCGGCTGCCTGGGTCGCATTACCACCGGCGCCGATGACCGGCTGGTATCACATCTGCACCATTCCGCTTTCGTCGAGGATTTTTTCAGCGTGTAAGAAGGACTGACAGCATTGCCGGCCAACCCATCATTGGGGATAAGTTCGTTGGGGCTTTCGAACGGTTGCGGAAACGGGTTGACAAGATCTGAACGTTGCCCATAGGATTAAAAATATCAAGATGTTGATCCTATTTCGGATTTTTTCCAGATCATCTGCTTGCTCACGCCGCTTCTTAAAATGACGAACAATTCGATCTAACCTGCCACCGGTCGAACGGTTCACAATTTGCTTGTCGAAGAATTAAAAGGGGGGACGCAGATGGCCGAACCACCGATTGCCGACAATTCGCTGCCAGAATCCGTTCGCCATGTCGACAACTGTCATGACGCTGACCGGGACCCGGAAAATCGGGAGCGTTTCCGGATGACCCGGCAAACCTGTGAGGATCTTTATCGCAAGTATGCCAGTCTGTTTGATTTTGCCCCGATCGGCTATATCGTCGTTGACCGTGAGGATATGATCCATGAACTCAACCTCTCAGCCGCGATCAGCCTGAATGCGCCCCGAGCCAAGCTGACCGGCCACTGTTTTACAGACTTTATTCATCAGGATGATCTTGCCGGTTTCGACCGCAAAAAAAAGAAGTGCCGCAAAAATCTGGAAACACCCAAGTTTGAACTGAAGATGAAAAGAACGGATGGTACTTTTTTCGATGCCCAACTGCAGATGCAGTCGATCTCCAGTCGCCGGACGGATGCATCCCGGTACAGCATCGCCCTTGTCGATATCAGCGAACATGTTCAGCTTTCATCCAGCTTTACCCTCCTGCAGGATTGTCTCGAGGTGGCCATCCAGGCCAAATCCATGCAGGCGCTGCTGGATGCTTTTGTTCAGGTCATCAAATCCTTTCTCAAGTGCGATGCCGTAGGCATTCGTATCCGTGATGATTTCGGAAATATCCCCTTCCAATCATACGATGGATTTTCCCAGGCATTCCTTCTTTCAGAGCGTCAGATGAATAGCAATCCCGACCAATGCCTTTGCATGGATGTGGTCAAGGGCAGATCCGTTCCTGACGGATCGTTTTGCACCACCAGGGGGTCCGTTTATTTCAACGCCGCTCCATCGGTTTCGGCCGCTTCAACGGACAAGCGGACCGCGCCCGTCAAAAACCGCTGCAACGCCAGCGGATATGAATCCCTTGCCTTGGTGCCGATTCGTATCGATACGGCCATTAGAGGAGTGATCCATGTGGTCGACCGCCGGCCAAACGTGTTTTCCCTGCGGGTAGTTGAAAACCTGGAAAATGTGGCCCAGCGCCTGGGGCTGGCGCTGCAGCGGTTTCAGCTGGAGCAGAAACTGTGTGAATCGGTGGATACCCTCAATGCCCTGTCCAGTCACCTGCTGTCGGTTCAGGAAGATGAGCAGCGGCGTATTGCCATGGAACTGCATGATGGTTGCGGCCAGGATTTAAACGTGTTGAAATTGCGCCTGAAATTCATTCGTGACCGCTGTCCGGCAGATCGGGGCGACCTGATTGGCGCCGTTGATGATCTGATGACCGATACTGGAAAAATTATCAATGATATTCGAATGATTGCGTATAACTTGAATCCGGCGACACTTGAGGCCCTGGGACTCACCGTGGCGATCCGGCAAACGATTACCGAATTTTCGGCTTACACCGCGATTCCGGTCGATACGGATATCGATCTGCTCGACCGGATCCGGGACCCGAAACATCAGATCTGCCTGTTTCGAATTTTTCAGGAAGCACTGCTTAACGTTTATAAACATGCCCGGGCCACACGGATATGGGTAACGGTCCGCAGTGACGAAAAACGCCTGCGCATCGAATTGCGGGATAATGGCACGGGTTTCGATGTGTCCAAACAATCCACGCGGACCGGTGATCCCAAAGGGATGGGGCTCTCCACGCTGGCCCTGCGCTGTCGCATGATTGCGGCCCGGTTGTCGATTAACAGCCGTCCGGGCAAGGGAACCCGACTGACCATTACCTTGCCCCTGCCGGATGAATAAGGAAAAAATGAGCGATTACACCATTATTATTGCCGATGACCATGTCATGATGCGCGAGGGTATCCAGTATATGATCAATGCCGTGGCGGGCCTGTGCGTCATCGGCCAGGCCGGAGATGGACTGGAATTGCTCCGCCTGCTCAAGAAAAAGAGGCCTGATATGGTGATTCTGGACATCTCCATGCCCGGTCTTCGCGGCATCGAGGCGGCGCAGGAGATTCGCGCGCTTTATCCAGACGTCAAAGTACTGATACTGAGCATGCATAAAAACGAGGCGTTCCTCTCCATGGCGCTGGCTGCCGGTGCCAGTGGATATCTTCTCAAGGAAGACTCGGGTGAGGAACTGGTCGAAGCCATTGAACGTATCCGCAAAGGGGAAACGTATCTTTCCAGGAAACTGAGCAGCGAGTTTCCTTCGGCCATCATCTCTATCTGCCGCGGCCAGCACAGCCCCGCCGCGGACCGGTTGACCCCGCGCGAACGCCAGGTGCTGCAGATGATTGCCGAGGGCCACACCGACCGCCAGATCAGCGAACGGCTTTTTATCAGTATCCGGACGGTTCACCGGCACCGGGCCAATATCCGAACCAAGCTCAACCTGAAACACACCGCCGATTTGGTTCGCTATGCCATTTCCCAGGGATATATCACCCGTTAGGCGCTTGGCAATCGGACCCGTGGGTAAAATTGCCTAAATCGCAACCGCTAATTGAGCAGTTTTGCCAATAGCTTCCACTCTGGTTGACGTGTAGGATAGGTGTGAAATGCTTCCTTGACGATGTCATGTTTCTATCCAGAAAACGGAAAGGGAGGCTAAGTATGTATCCTCAGGGCCTGACGGTACCGCTTGCGCTGCCTTCCGTAATGCTGCCCGCACCATTTGAGACCGCTTATTGGGCAGTTCCTGAATGTCGGCTGGCAGATAACGACCATCTACTGCAAACTGATTCCGACGACTGCCGAATCCTTATCGTGGACGACGACCCGGCCGTATTGGCCCGGGTGGCGAAAATGGCACACCGATTGGGATTTCATTCAACCATGGCCTTTGATGCGGTGGACGCACTCTACTATCTGACTCGGCAAAGTTACCGGGTGGTCATTGCCAACGATGAAATGCGGTCAATCGACGGCTATCAGTTGGCGCTGAGAATAAAACGCAAGTATTCCGGTACCGCTGTTATCATTATGACGCAATGCCACACCGGAGCCATTTCTGAGCCGGTGGCGCCTGGGGACATTATTGACGGTTGGCTCCTAAGGCCTTTCGATCTGAAGACCATGCGAAAGCAGATCGACCGAGTCGGCAGACAGCGTGTGATCCCTTAAAACAGTGCCTGAAACGGTTTTGCGTGCCTCTGTATCTTTTCAACCTGTAAAAAAGATGAACACCGATGATGGGCCCAATGGCCTGATCCGTATGGCAAAGAGACCGCAATCGTCGTGGGATAGCAAATCGCCGGCTTTGGTATAGCTCTTGCTGAAAGTTAAAAATCGGGGACTTGGCAAAGCCGTTCTCCCGGGAATGGAGAAGTAGATATGGCAAAAAACTTTCGGGTTTGCACCAAAGATAAAGGCAAAAAGAATCTGGCGTTGCGGTTATACGGGGATTTTGATGCGTCATCCGCCTGTGAACTGATTAACATTTTAAACACGGGGCTCAAAAAAAACAGAAAAGTTGCCATCGATACGAACGGGCTGAGAACAATCAGCCCATTCGGCCTGGATCTCTTTATCCCCCGGATGACGTCGTTGAACAGTGGCCAGGTTGATATTGAGATGACCGGCCGATTCAGTCACGCTTTTCAGGAAGAGTAACGCACTGAAATTTTCAACCAGAAAGGAGCGCTTCGTGTTGGATCAACACCACTGCGGTGCCATGCAACATTTCTCACCTGGCAGGCAAATGGAAGAGACAGCGCGGCAAAAAACGATTTCACGGACAGCTTTGCGCCAGCCCACGGATGCCATCGTCAGCTGCCGGCCTTACTCCAGCGGTGGTGATGGGCGGATGGCAGAAGGGGTGATGCGTAATTTTTCCAGTGACGGTGCCTATATCGAGACGGACAGGCCTTTCACGCCGGGGACGATTCTCATTGTGCGCATGATTCGCTACCCCACCATGACGGTGGACCCGGAAACGGATGAGCGTCCACGATTGATCTGTCTGGCCGAGGTTCGCTGGATACAGGAACGGATGGACGATGGGCGGCCGTGCTATGGTATGGGATTGCGCTATATTGACTGAAATGGCTCATCGCGGATTAGTGTGAAAACTAAATATGTGCTTTTAATTTTTTGTGTAAAATCAATGGGTAAAAATATCTATGACTTTGATCATGGGGAAAAATCACACTAATCCGCGATGAGCCACTGAAATTTGCTGTCCGGCAACCCAACCCACACGATGACGCAGGGGAGGCACAGTCATGGAAGAAAAACAGTCGATCAATGGTAAGTCGCCACATGCAACGCCCCGGATCCTGATTGTCACCCCGGAGGTCACCTTTGCCCCCTCCGGAATGGGGCCGGACTCCCTTTCCATCTGTGCCCGTGCCGGCGGATTGGGGGATATCTGCGCCGCCCAGATCCATGCCCTTTTCGAACGCGGTGTCGATGTCCACCTGGCCATGCCCAACTATCGCAATGTGTTTAAAAACAGCACCCATCCCACCCCGGCGCTGGATATCCCCCAGCGACCGCGGAAGCTGCCTGAAAACCGCATTCACCTGGCCCAGGACCGCTCCTTCTATTACCATTCCAGGCTATTTATGGATACCAGTTGGGAGACGATTCGAATTTCCCTGGCATTCCAGCGCGAGGTGATCAACCGGATCATCCCGGAGGTCCAGCCCGACCTGATCCACTGCTATGACTGGATGACGGGCCTGATTCCGGCCATGGCCAAATGTGTCGGCATTCCCTGCCTGTTCTCATTTTACCGGCTTGATGCGCCTCATCTCCTGCTCCATACCATCGAGGAACAAGGCATTGATGCGGCGCTTTTCTGGCAGAATTGCTTTTTTGGTCGCATGCCCGGCAGTTACGAGGAGACGCGGCACTCCAATCCAGTGGACCTGCTTGCCACCGGCGTGTTTGCCGCCCAATGGGTGGGGGCGTTGAGCCCGACCTATTTGACCAGCCTGACCCAAAGCCAGTCGGATCTGGCACCACCGGTACTCAAGGGAGAACTGCAAAGAAAGATGCAGGACGGCAGGGTTCGTGCGGTGTTGCCGGCCCCCGACCCTTCCTTCAACCCGGCCACAGACCGGGCGTTGCTGCGGCCCTACAGCCCGGAAACTCATTTTTCCGGTAAGCTATTCAATAAACTGCAGCTACAGGAAACCCTGGGACTTTGCATGGATTCCACAGTACCGATATGTTTCTGGCCCACCCGGCTGGACAGCTCGCGGCGCGGTTGCCGCCTGATGCTCAATTGCCTGGAGGAGATCCTGCAGCGCTATCGCCATCTGCAAATCGTTTTTGTTGCCGATGGCGATGGGCAGTCAGAACTGGCCAATCGGATCGCGTCCCTGGGGGCCGCCGACCGTGTGGCGGTATGCGACTTTGATGCCCGGCGATACCGTTTGGCCTATGGTGGTTCCGATTTCGTGTTGATGCCCCTTTACCTGGATCCCTGCGCACTCCCCTGTCGGATCGGCCAGCGTTACGGGGCGCTGCCCATCGCCTTTGATGCCGGTGCAATCCACGACTGCACCGCCCATCTGAACTGGGAGACCGGTCACGGCAACGGATTTCTTTTCCGCTATTTCGATGCCACCGGTTTCTTCTGGGCCATCGATCAAGCCATGGCCTTTTATCGTCAGCCCAAGGACCTGCGGTCCCGTGAGGTGCAGCGCATCATGCGTGACAGCCTGGAGCAGGCGAATTCAGATGTAACCATTGAACATGTCATTGAACTCTATTCCCGGGCCATGGACGGGGCACCGGTGCGGTTTGGCCACAGCGATAGCGACCACTCTCTGATTGCGGCGTAGTTTTTGGGCAGGAATGTCCCTTCTATTACCTGGCCAGGCCTAACTCGCATTTTGATCCCTGACGGAACCGTCGGTTCCGGTCGCCATTGGTCCGCCCAAAACTAAAGATTGCCAACAAGCGATGGTTGCGCATATACAGACGTCCAAAATATCAACCGTTGGCATGCGCGTTTGCGGGAAGGACCATCGCTTTAATTATGGCCGTAAAAAAATACTATGCCGTTGCCGTTGGCCGGCAACCGGGAATATACACCCAGTGGTTCGGGAAAACCGGTGCCCTTGCCCAAGTGGAAGGGGTCAAAGGGGCCCGTTACAAAGGATTTGCCACCATTGAGGAGGCTCGCGAATTTATTCGTCAGCATCCTGAAACAAAAAGTCGAGTAGGGGGAAAGCAGGCGCCTCGAAATGGTGCAAACAAAGTTGCCCAACCGCCGGTTGATCTGGAAAAGCGGACGATTATTTACACCGACGGTTCCAGTCTCGGGAATCCCGGCCCGGGGGGCTACGGGGTGGTGATTCCATCGGATGGGGGCGACCGCGAACTGTCCGGCGGGTTCAGCCTGACCACCAACAACCGGATGGAACTCCTGGCCTGCATCAAGGGCCTGGAAACGCTGTCCGCACCATCCTCCGTGGCCCTTTTCAGCGATTCACGCTATGTGGTGGATGGCATCACCAAGGGGTGGGCCCGGAAATGGCAGCGCAATGGCTGGCGCAAAAGTAACGGTGATGCGGCACTGAACATCGATTTATGGGAACGGCTGCTGGTACTTTGCAAGCGGCATGACGTCCGTTTCGTCTGGGTCAGAGGGCACGCGGGCAACCCCGGCAACGAGCGTTGTGATCAGCTGGCCACCCAGGCCGCCGCCCAGAAAGACCTGCCTGTGGATTCGGGCTATGGCGCCGGGTGACGCGCTCCCTGAAAAACCATCAAGACACCGTTGATGCTTTTTCTTGAGCGATTCCATCGGGTTGGTTAAAGTCTTCCCCAAAAGCGTCGATACCTGCTTTAAGGATCGGTGATCGACGACAAGGGGAAGGTATCGTTTTATGGTTCACGACAACGCATCACAACTGGCCGAACCGAACGCCGGCCATTCAGACACGAAAAAAGAGCCGCGGGTTTTTCTCAATGAGCGGCAGGAGGGCACATTTATCTGCCCGGCCTGCAATAAGGGGGTCATCCGGGATCTGAGCCGGTTCAGCGGCATCGAGTCAGCCGTGCGGCTTAAGTGCAAGTGCAGTTGCGGTCATGTTTATCGCGTGCTGGTGGAACGGCGAGCCCATTTTCGCAAGTCGGTCAACCTGCTTGGCCGTTACTTCTATAAAAGGGGGGACGGCGTGCACAAACGCGGGCTGATCAGAGTTCGGGACATCTCTCAGTCCGGTCTCCTGTTTGCGGTGAACAGCGAACCGGAATTTAAAACCGGCGATACACTGACCGTTGAGTTCACTCTGGACGATCGCGACCGGTCCGAGATTCGCGAAGAGGGGATTGTCAAGCGGATCCAGGCCAATATGGTGGGCATTGCCTTCCAGACTACCGATCACTATGGCAAATTGGGCCATTACTTGTTTCGCTGATCGTCTGTATCCTTCCGGTAAAAATCGGCCATTTTCGCGGCATGGCGACCGATCAACCGGCGTAGCGCTTGCGGTTCCAGCACCTGGGCGCCGGATCCCCAGCGCAAGACCCAGTGGCTGATCTCTTCGATACCGGCAACCGTGGCGGTAAAAATCAGTGCCCCATCACGTTCCTCAGAGAATTGCTGGCTGGGATGCCAGATGCGCTCGCGGACGTAACCGGCCACCGATGGAAGAAAACGGATTTTCACGGTGACCGGAGGTCCCTGGTAGATTCCGAAACTGTCCTGCAAAAATGCCTTGAGATCGAATGCTTCCGGCATCTGAAACGGCTTGTCGGTGACGTCCACCGATTGAATGCGGTCCACGGCAAATGTCCGTATCCCGCTTCTCAGCGTGCACCAGCCAATCAGGTAAAGGGTATCCTCCACATGGCGGAGTTGAAAGGGGTGAACGGTACGCCGGCTCTGTTTTTGCCTTCCCATGGAGAAGTAGACGATACCGATTTGTTTTTCCTCGATGATTGCCCGGTTGAGTTCGGCAATGATCGCGGCAAAGCGGGTGTAGTCCTTTCTGGGTGCCGGCCCGGCATTAACCCGGTGTTGGATGCGATCCAGGTAGTCTCGATAGGCGGACGGCAGCGTTGCGTTGATTTTGGATAACAACGACTCGATGGCATCGAAGAAAATGGTGCCCCGGTAAGTCTTGAGCATCTCCTTGCCAAAGTACAGCGCCATGCGTTCGGGGATGCTGAATGCCATCGGTGGCTCCTGGCGGCCGGGATTCAGCATCTGCCAGTAGCTGTGGTTGTCACGGGTTTCGGTGGTGATGGGAAACCCCCCGGCCTGCAGCGCCTCCAGATCCCGATAAACGGTCCGCGGGGTGCATTCCAGACTTTCAGCCAACTGGGCGGCGGTTTTTCCTGCGTTGGATTTACTCAAAAGATGAATAATTTTCCACTGCCGACTGAGCTGATCCCCTCTGGCCATGGCGTATCGCTTCTTTCTATCGGTCAAACGTTGATCCGCGAACCACCAGCACGGGGCAAGGGGCCTGCTGAAGGACACGGTGCGCCACGCTCCCAAGAAACAATCCCTTCAGGTCTGATCGTCCCCGTGAGCCCATGATGACCATTTCGCACTTCTCAATGCGCGCAATTTCGCAGATTTTTTCTCCTGGCTGGCCTTCGATGACAAGGTCGTCAAAGGTGGCTCCCTTTTCCTTCAGCATCGTCCGGAAAGGCTCCAGCAGGGTATTGGCCCGGTCCATGATCTGGTTGATGGCGTTTTGAAAGTAGGGCTCTCCCAGTCTTACCGGAAAGGGGCGGTGGCAGTAAACCAGTCGTAGGTGGGCATCCATTTGCCGGGCGATTTTAATGGCATACTCGGCGGCCCGCATGGCGTGCTCGGATCCGTCAACCGGTAGCAGGATAATGGGTTTCGACATGGTATCCCTCCTTTGTAAATCAGCCTGGGACCATCGATCCGCCATGGATCGATCGGGCCAACATTTTCCCTTAAAAGATGAGTCCGGTAGGGTCAGGGTTGAGACAGGTAAATAAAAATGAACTGTTCGTCATTGATATCGACGGTCATGTCACAGTTACAGGATTCCGCATAATTGAGCCAGCCCGGTTTGCCCGTGGCACTGCACTCAAGCTTGGGATGGGATTCGCCGGTGGTGGCATCATACCAGCAGACCAATCGGGACGCTGGACAAAGCGATTTCGCCTTTTCTTCGGCCAATGTCTGCGCTTGCGGAAAATCCAGATCCGATGGGTCTGTTCTTATTTTGAGCGGATTGATCAACTGGTACTTCAGCGGCGCTTTTGCCATTAAAGGCCTCCTTTGAATGGAACAAGGGGTTACGTGCGTCACTGCTCTAATATGGTCGCATAAAAAAATCAATACCGCTATAATCGATAAAAAAGGGCCGTGAAGATGGCCCACAGCAAAGTTCCCCCTGTGGCGGCCATACAGACGCCTGCCAGTAGACGATGGGAAAAGGCTACGGGTTGGCGTTCGTTATATCCCATGGCAAAGCTCAGTAGAATGCCGGTGGCCATGCCGCCTCCGTGGGCCCAGTTGTTGATCCCGGGAACGATAACACCGAACAGTGCGATTCCCAAAGCCCACCCGCCCACCTGACGGTAGATGGCCTGGCCATAGTTTCCCCCGCGGCGCTTGCCATAGTAGATCGCTGACCCGATGAGCCCGCAGACAGCGGCAGAGGCACCAATGGTGCTGCCCACGCCGGCCAGATAGGAGAGCAGAAAACCACCTACGCCGCTCAGGGTGTAGATGACAAACATGCGATGGGTTCCATATTCGTGAATGATCAGTGGTGAAATCTGGCGCAGAGCCAGCATGTTGAATACGATATGAAGAATCCCGCCGTGCAGGTAGGAGGCGGAGATCAAGCTCCACCAGTGATGCAGGCGATCGATGGGGATGGTGCCGGTCGCCCCCAGGAGCAACAGTCCCCGGCTGTCCGGTGACAGAAAAAACATCGGGTTGGCGGATAACCGCAGGCCGCCACGGGTCATGATGAGGCTGATCAGGTACATGAGCACATTGGCGGTGATAATGGTCTGGATCAGTCGTTTTTCACTGTTCAGTCCCCGGGTCAGGATGGCGTGCTTCCAACGGGCACCCGGGGTTGGCAGGCCGCAGTAAGGGCACTGCGGCTCATCGGCACTCACCAGCCTGCGGCAGTTGGGGCAGAGCAGGGCCCGCTTCCGGGAAACGTTCCCGTTTGACGGTTCTTTGGTTACCATTTCCATGGCACCGGGTTGTCGTCAATGCAAGCCGTGACCGGGCGGCTGATTCGATCCAGTTCGGCCAGTTCGGACTCGCTCAGGGTGACGGTGGCCGCCTTGGCGTTGGATGTGGACTGCTCGGCGTTGCGTGCACCGGCGATGGCACAGACTCCCGGTTTGGCGATAACCCAGGCCAGGGCCAGCTGGCCCAGGGTGATGCCTTTCTTCTCAGCGATCGGACGCAGGGCGGCCAGCGCTGTCTGTACTTTGGGATAGACATCGGGCTGAAACAGGCGGTTGTTGCTGCGATGGTCGCCCTTTTCAAACCGATGTTCAGGGCCGAACTTGCCGGTGAGCAGGCCCTGGGCCATGGGGGAGTAGGCCATAACGGTTACCTGGTTTGCCTGACACCACGCCAGCGTGTCATTTTCCACATGGCGCCAAAACAGGGAGTAGGGGGGTTGCAGGCTTTCGACGGCCCCAATCCGGCTGATGGCCTTGAGCTGATCGAGTGAGAAGTTCGATACACCAATGGCACGGATTTTCCCCTCTAACTTCAATTCGTTCAGCGCATCCATGGTTTCTTCCATGGGCACGGGTTTGGCACCGAAACTGCCTGGAGGCCAGTGGATTTGGTACAGATCCAAGTAGTCGGTTCCCAGGTTTTTCAAAGAACGGTTGCAGGCCTGGATGACCTGATCACGTTTGAGATGGTTGGAAAACACTTTTGACAGCAAGTGTACCTTGTCCCGGTTGCTGCCAATGGCTTTGCCGAGCACTTTTTCCGAGTGGCCGTTCCCGTAAACCTCGGCCGTATCAAAGGTGGTGATGCCGGCGTCCATGGCGGCCCGGATCGCCTTTTCGCTCTGCGCATCGCTAATTCCCGCCCACATGGCTTTTCCGGTTTGCCAGGTGCCCATGATGATGGTCGACAGATGGATGTCCGTTTTGCCCAAAATGGTGGTCTGCATCGTTTCTTCCTATTCCTGTGTAGGGTTTTCGTCCGCCGGCGAGTTGCTGCGGTATTGATCCAGATGCCCGCATGGGTGTCCGCGAATGCCTTCCGAACGGTTGTGTCAGCTTGACCAAAATGATTTTGGTCTCTACAGTAGTGCGTATTTTTTTGATTGGCAACTCATGACTCCAAGTTTGTTATCAAACCGTTTGATTTTCCCCGTAAGGGGGATCCATGCGCCGGCGACAAAAGGATCCGCTGCGTGAAGGAACGACATCAAATTGCCGTCCGGACGCTGGTGGACTATGTTCTGCGTTCGGGTGATCTGGATATGCGGTTCACCTCGCCGGGACGCCCCCTCGAGGGAATTCGCATTCACCAGCGGATCCAGAGGCAGCGGCCCGAAGGGTACCGGGCCGAGGTCAGCGTCTCCACCGAGGTGGAGACACCGGGACTGATTTTGGTGGTGAGCGGGCGCATTGACGGCGTACTGGAAACGGCGGAGGCGACGATTGTCGAGGAGATCAAGTCCACCTCCCGGGAGCTTGGTGTTGTTGGACAATGCCCTGATCCATGCCATTGGGGTCAGGCCAAGGTCTACGCCTGTCTTTTGGCCAGAGAGAAGGATTTGCCGTCGGTGACGGTCCAGCTGACCTATTGCCAACTGGATAGCGGAGAGATTTTGGAACAGACCGAAACCTGCGGTCGTGAAGAACTGGAGACGTTTTTCGAGGATCTCATCCAGAGATACCTGAAGTGGGCCAAGACCCTGTCAGACTGGCGGCAGTTGCGTGATGCGACCATCGGCCGACTGGATTTTCCTTTTGCTGCCTACCGCTGCGGCCAGCGCAGCATGGCCATTACGGTTTACCGGACCATCCGCGATGGCGGGCAGGCACTTATTCAAGCGGCCACCGGTATCGGCAAGACCCTGGCTGCGCTGTTCCCGGCAGTCAAGACGATCGGGGAGGGCCATACGGACCGGATCTTTTTTTTAACCGCCCGAAATACCGGCAAGGCATCGGCCACAAAGGCCCTTGATCTGCTCCAGACGGTGGGGCTCCGATTGAAACGGGTCTGCCTGACCGCCAAGGATCATATCTGTTTTAATCCCGAGGCGGCCTGTGATGCGCAGCTCTGTCCATACGCCAAAGGGCATTTTGACCGTCTGACAGAGTCCCTTGAAGCGGCCTTTGCTTGCGACAACCTGGATCGGGAGACCATTGAAACCATTGCCCGTGCCCACCGGGTCTGTCCATTTGAATTTTCCCTGGAACTGTCACGCTGGGCTGACTGCATCGTCTGCGATTACAACTACGCGTTCGATCCCCGTGTGTACCTGAGGCGATTTTTTGACGAAGAGAACGGTTCCTATGTCTTTCTGGTGGATGAGGCGCATAACCTGGTGGACCGTTCCCGTGAGATGTTCTCGGTCCATCTGGATAAAAATGCGTTTCTCGAACTGCGCCGCGCCGTCAAATCCCATCTGCCCCCAGTTTACCGGGCTGCCGGGAAAATCAACACCTGGATGGTTAAGGCCCGGGAACAGACCCGGGAGGCTGGCGGATTCCAATCCGCTGCCAGCTTGCCGGACGGGCTCGATTTTTTGTTGCACGGATTTTTGCGGGCGGCCGAAAAGTGGCTGGCAAAAAATCAAGCGGCCCCATTTCGAGAGATAGTGCTGGAGTGTTATTTCAGGGTGAACGGATTCCTGCGGGTGTGGGATCAGTTTGACGACAATTATCGGACCTGCTACCAGCAAACCGGCTCTCAGCTGACGCTAAAGCTTTTTTGTCTGGACCCGTCGCGACACCTGGCCGTGGCGTTTAAACGCTGCCGGGCCGCTGTTTTTTTTTCCGCCACAATGACCCCGGCCGATTATTTTCAGCAGATCCTGGGATGTACGCCCTCGGCCACCCGTTTGGCGATTCCTTCGCCCTTTCCACGGAAAAACCTGAGCGTTTTCATCGCCCGT
Source organism: Desulfosarcina ovata subsp. ovata (assembly GCF_009689005.1). Classification (NCBI taxonomy): domain Bacteria; kingdom Pseudomonadati; phylum Thermodesulfobacteriota; class Desulfobacteria; order Desulfobacterales; family Desulfosarcinaceae; genus Desulfosarcina; species Desulfosarcina ovata. The sequence goes on from NZ_AP021879.1 coordinate 7,081,791, forward strand.
GGAATCGATACGACCTATGCCCGGCGGGCGGAGAGTGCCCAGCGGGTGGCGGACCTGATCCATTCTTTTGCCGATTCCAGAACCGGAAACTACCTCTGCTTTTTTCCTTCCTACGCGTACATGGCCATGGTGGTCGAACGGTTTTCAACATCAGTGAAGGATGTGGTGATCCTGGTTCAGGAACGCCAGATGGACGACGCTGACAGGGCCCGCTTTCTGGATCAATTTTCGGCCCGGAACCAACAGCTGCTGGTTGGATTTGCCGTCATGGGAGGGATTTTCGGAGAAGGGATCGATCTGGTTGGCGAGCGCCTTTGCGGCGCCGTGGTCGTGGGGGTCGGCTTACCGTCGATTTGTCCCGAACGGGACCTGATCCGCGATTATTTCGATAGGTGGGGACGGGGGTTTGATTTTGCGTATCGATATCCGGGAATCAACCGGGTCCTCCAGGCAGGAGGACGGGTCATTCGTACGGATCAGGATCGCGGTGCACTGCTTCTGGTGGATCAGCGATTTTGTACCTATGCCTACCGCCGGCTTTTGCCGGAGCATTGGCCCGCGGCGGCCATCGATACCCAGGCACAGCTGACACGACATCTCAAACAATTCTGGACAACCGATGCCTGAGTCGTGCCGTTGATCATGAAACGCCTGCCATCCCGCATCGCCTAGGCGATGCCGATGATTGCCCGACCCTGTTTCTGTTTTCTTCAGGGGTCCGGTTTTTCCAGGCAATGGGCGCGCCAAGCACAGTCAAGGATTGCGCAGCTCGTGTTGCCCCTTTTGAAGCAGTCGTTGAGACCCGCCGTTCGCTGAAGGCTGCGAACCAGCGCAACGATGTCCACAGGCTCCGCAGGAGGAACGTTTTGCCGTTTGTCGTTGCCGCGCCTCTTGTCAGCCTTGCTGCATGAAGGACAGGGAGACTGGCCTTCCGGACGGAAAGATCGGTGTTCTTCCATGGTTATTGACTTTCTGGATTCCGGTCATGGGGTCAGGTCGATTTGAGACCAAAACGCTGCCCACAGATGACGGTACACAGCATTGCCACAGAAAAGAGCCACCAACCATTTCCCAACCGTAACAAATCCCATTCTTCAATGCTGACTGAACGGTCACCGCAAGTGGTCTGGCCACCGCAAAATACCGGAAAATGGATCGCCCATAAAAAGCATCAAGCCATTTAAACCGCAGGATAAGATCTAAAATGGACTCATTGCCGCCGGCGATGGGGATTTGATGTGGTATCGGCTCTCTTCGGTGCAATCAATTGCACTGTAACAGATGCTTTTGGCAGTCATCAGATGGAATTCCTGAACGTCGTGAAGAATTTTGCAGCTTTTCAGGCATTCGTCTTTCGGGTCGTTCCTTCTTTCGCAGTTTTTACACGGAGAAGATATCATCTTGTTCTCCTTTCCTGGCATCAGTAATGGTTAAAAGAACGTGCTACCCGTTAACGTTTTCAATCTGTCGAGAATCGGTCTGATTGCAAAAGCAGGCCGATATTCTGTTTTTTAGCTCATCGGCTGCCGTTTTGTATGTCTATATTATCGGTAGGGGCGAGAATGTCTATAGGTGCTCAGGCTCATTTTTTTGGGTTTTTTTACCACACCCGGGAGAAAATCCCGGGTGTGGTGAGAATTCTTCCGAACGGGAATGAAAAATAGCGTCAAAATGTGGTTTCGAAGGCAGGCCGGTACGATTCACTCTTTCCACAGGTCGATATCGATCAGCCCCAGTTTGGCTGCATAGCGGACCAGATCCATGGCGCTGTGCAGATCGAGTTTCTTCATGATGTTGGAACGATGGTTCTCAACGGTTTTGATGCTGATGCAAAGGCGCTCGGCGATGGCGGATTTGGAGAGTCCTTCAGCCAGCATGCGCATGATCTCCTGCTCCCGGGGGGTGAGTCGACCGTAGTCATTGTCGCTGACGCGGGCCTCACGCACCGGGGCCCGCATCAGCCGTTCGACCACCTCGTGCGAAATGGAGCTGTCCAGATAGTATTCCCCTTCGGTGACGGCACGCAGACCCTGGATTAACCGGCCGGCGGCAGACTCCTTGACCACATAGCCGGTAGCGCCGGCCTGGAAGGCTTCAACGATGTAGTCGATTTTGGAGTGCATGCTGATGATCATCACCCGGGTATCCGGGAGGGCTTCCCGGATTCGTCGCGTCAGTTGCATACCGCTTTCGTCGGGCAGAGAAACGTCCACCAGGGCGACATCCGGTTTGATTTTTTTTGCCATGACAAAACCGTTGCGGGCATCCCCTGCCTCGCCTTCAACAGAAAAATACCGGTCACCGGCGATGATGGATTTCAATCCCTCACGAAACAGCGGGTGGTCGTCAATGATGAGAATACTTTTCTTCGAAGCCACTGGTTTTCTCCTTCAGGGGGATTTCTATGAAGATGTAGGTCCCTTTGTTCGGTCGGGACTGGATATTGATTTTACCTTGCAACAGGTGAACCCGCTCGACCATGCTCTGCAGTCCCATTCGTTTTTCCTTGAGGGCCCGTTTTTTCCGGGCATCCACATCAAACCCCTTGCCGTTGTCCTTGATACGAAGCATGATATCCGGTGATGAGGCGACAAGACGGATTGTCGCCCGGTCGGCGGCGGCGTGGCGTTTGATGTTGTTCAACGCTTCCTGGATCAGCCGGTAAAGATTGATTTCCGTTTCGTATTCCAGGTTCAATTCCTCCATTCCGGCGGCTGCGAAATCGATTTCCAAGCTGTTGGCCTTGGAAAAATCCTCACAATAGCGATAGAGTGTCTTGACCAATCCCAACTGATCCAGACCGGGAGGACGCAGGTCATAGGCCATATCCCTGACCGATGCGATGCTGCGATGCAGGATGTTGGAGAGTAGAGACACCTTCTTCCGGGTTTCCTCGGAGTGGCCTTTGAACATTGTTTCCAGGCCGATTTTCAGGGTGGAGAGATCCTGGGCGATGTGGTCATGCAGGTCTCGTGATATTCTCAGACGCTCATTCTCCTGGGCTTTTATCAGTTGGTGAGTGAGAAACTGAACCTGACGCTGGGCCTGTTTTCGCTGGGTGACGTCCAGGCCCACACTAAGGATTTCAAACACCCGGCCATGTTTGTCCCGAACCGGCTTGTTGGTCCAGGCGATCCAGGCGCGTGAGCCATCTTTACGAATATTTTCGATCTCGTTGGCCGGATAGCGTTCCGGGTTTTTCAAAAAATCGACGATCATCAGCCGATAATCGATTCCTGTGGTCGATCGCCAGGGAATGATGCTGCCCAAAATATTCATGCCCAGAATTTCATGTTCGGCAAAACCGAAAAACTGACGCGCATACTCATTGAAAAATGTGATTCGGCCCAAAGGATCGAAACGCAGGATCATACTGTTGGTGTTCTGGACCAGTTCGCGGTATTTGGCTTCGCTACGGCGTAGCGCCGCTTCGGACTTTTTGCGTGCGGTGATATCCCGGGCGATGGTGTGGGCACAGGCATTATCGGCAAATACAATTTTGCGGCTGCTGAATTCCGCATGAATGGTCCGGCCATCTTTTCTGGCAATTCTGATTTCACCGGAGATAGATTGGCCAGCCCGGATCCGTTCGAAAAAATTGCTGTATCGTTCGGGTGCCATTGTCGCATAAAGATCGAATATTTTAAGCTTTTTTAGCTCGTTGAGCGAGTAGCCGGTCAATTGGGCGGCGCTTCGGTTGCAGATCAGGATCGAACCGTCGGAACCACTGATGAAAATGGCATCGCGGGAACCGTCAAAAATGATGCGATGCCGTTCCTGGCTTTCCCTCAGCGATTTTTCGATATTTTTGCGTTCTTCGATTTCATTGATCAGATGTTCGTTAATCAGGGTCAGGTCGCGGGTGCGCGACCGGACCATTTCTTCAAGGTTGCGGCGATGCCGCTCGAGTTCGGTTTCGGATTGTTTACGCTGATGGATATCGAGAATAATGCCAAATTTGGAAATCGTACCGTCCGAATGGAAAATCGGTGTGTCGATGACATGGTACCAGCGTTTGTCCTTGGGGCTGAGCACTTCCCAGTGAACGGTTTCGCCTTTCAGCACCCGGTCATTTCGGCACCAGGGGCAAACATGATCCAGATTGTGCATCACTTTGTAGCAGCGCTGTCCGGTGCCGTCAAAGCCTGTCCGCAAAGCCAGCCGGCTGTTCATGAATTGAATGCGGTAATTTTCATCGACCACGTACACGAACCCGTCAAAGGCCTTGATGATGGCTGACTGTTGAAGATATCCCTCCTTCAAGGGGTTTTTGGCGGCATCCAACGGATCGGTCGGTACTTCGAAAACAAAACGCAGGGTATCATCGGATGGATGAATTCCGATGGGCATGGTTAGGTGTTTGGGTCGGTCGTGTGTGGTCATCCGTCCAATTCCCATGGGATGCTGACGATACATATTGATATGATACACATTTCTGTCCCGAAAAGTATCTCAGAAGCTTCTATTAGAAAAGAAAAAACTTTGAAAACGGCGAAATATCCGTTAGAAAAGCGAGTTGTTGGTAATTCTATCGGTATGCCCCAGGAAACCGGATACCAGCTGACGCAGGCATTGACCCGGGTGACGCACCTCGGCGGTGAGGCGGCGGCCGTGTTGAATGCGAACGATCTTTTCGACGCCAGCCCCGGCTTGGGAGAACAGCATCATTGAAGGATGATTAGCGACATGAAAGACAGGATCGGTATCTATTATTACCCTTTTCCGGAAAACAAGCGGGTGCGCATGTACGTGCGCGAAAAAGCCGGAGAGGTTGAATTCCGAATGAAAAATGACGATGACCCCAGCATCTGGAACGATCATGGCTGGGTTCCCCACGCAGCCATCCAGCAGGCCCAGGTGCTGTACGAAAAACGGGGGCGTTTCGATCCCAACCGGGCGTACGATATCAAGATCGCCAGGGCACTGATTCAGGATGGGGGATAGCTTGATGGGGCGGCTTGTCCGATGGGTTATCCGGGCATCTGGAGATCTCAGACCAGCAGAATGCGGGATTTTACCCAAACATCAACAGCCCGGCGGGAAGGCTTAGGATCGAGAATTTTATTAATTAAACGAAATTGCTTGTTCTTGCGCCCGTCTTCCGCGTTGCATCAACGGCCACATACTCCCGGTATGCAACCCTTGATGGGCCTTGAAGACGAACACAAGCCCGGCGCAATTACGTTCAATTAATTTCATCCCCGATCCTTACCCGCCGGACCATTGATCCATGCCCCATCAAGCGGGAAACGCCTGGAGCACTTTTTTGACGGTGTTGCCATCGGCTGCCGAACCGAAATGCGCCATGATGGTCCCCATGGCCTGCATTTTGTTTTTATAATCTGAAAAATTGATATTTTCGGCGATCCACTGCTGGATCTCCGTTTCCGTGGCCATTTTGGGCAGGTAGGTGCCAAGAACCCGGATAAAGTCGGAGGTTTCCCCCTGATTGCTTTTGGACAGCATCTCTTTTTCCGACTTGATCAGTTTTTTCAGGATGTTGATAATTTCTTCATCCGTAAACTGTTTTTTATCCAGGCGGGCCATTTCTCCCATAACGACGCGCAGGGCATCTTTCGTTGCCTCATCCCGCGCCTTCATGGCCGTTTTCAGATCGTCTTTGAGTTTATCCTGAAGTGTCATCAAAATGATCCCTTCTATAAAAACGGGGTTGTATATATTCTGTTTCTCCCCAGGTAAACCGGGCCTCGTCGTCACCGTCATAATCGATATCGATTAAAATATAGCCGATGTCCGGGTAGCGTAGAAGAGAAAGCGTAATCAGTGATGGATCAAATGGAGGGCTGAATTCGACTTCCAGATGAAGTACCGCCCGGCGACGGGTACCGTGACAGACGATTCGTTCATGCGCGTCCAGCGGGTCGAGGGTTTCGGGTGCATAGACGCTTATTTGTAATGCGTCCGGATCCACGCTGACGGACTGGGCATCGATCGTGTAGGTGATTTGTGACAATTGCCTGTCCAACGTAGCGCGATCTTGGAAAACGAGCCCCATGGCATGATCCAGATCGTCAATCGACCACCAGTTCTCAGCGTTGAACACCGATTCCAACAGATCCGTGTTATCGTACCATGTACTCCCGATATCCCTGTCCAGGTCGAGTCCCCGGCTTTCGAGCGCTTCTCGCTGCTGCCGATTGACGCGCCCCAGGCAGAGTTCGATGAACGTCCCCTTCCATTGCAGGGACAATGTTTTGTTGGGCATAATTTTTTTCGTTCCTTACCAATGGGTTCTATCTGTTGGGGGCCACTTTCTCAGTGGGCTTCTGATTTGTCAAGCAAATTGCAGTATGGATTTAAGATCCTGCATTTATGCATTTTTCCCAATGTGTCAGCTTGCGAAGACGTTTGGGTACAGTTATATTCCAAACCATTAAAAAGTAGTTCTTATTTCTTTTTTGGGGAAAACACCGTTCCCCAAAAGCGGACAGCGGAGATGAAACAATGCGTTTATTGCTGGTTGAAGATGATGACAAAATTGCTTCTTTTGTCCAAAAGGGATTCAAGGCCGAAGGGTTCGCCGTGGACCATGCCAATGATGGCATGGCCGGGTTGGACCTGGCCTTGAGCGAGCCGTACGATGCGGCGGTGGTAGATGTCATGTTGCCCAAGCTCGACGGCCTCTCCCTGATTGGACGCATGCGTCGGGAAAAAGTGATGACGCCGGTAATCATTCTTAGCGCCAAAGGGGCCATTGATGACCGGGTCAAGGGGCTTCAAATCGGCGGGGATGACTATCTGAGCAAACCCTTTGCTTTTTCGGAACTGCTGGCCCGGGTTCAGGCCCTGATCCGGCGTGCCAGTGGAACCAAAGAGCCGACCCGTCTCTCCTATGGCGATCTGACGGTGGATATGCTGACGCGTGAAGTTCGCCGCGAGGGCAATAAAATCGATTTGCAGCCCCTGGAATATTCCCTGCTGGAGTACCTGATGCGCAACGCCGGCCGGGTGGTGTCCAAAACCATGATTATGGAACATGTCTGGGATTATCATTTCGATCCTCAGACCAACGTGGTGGAGGCACGGATCTGTCGGCTTCGCGACAAGGTGGACAAGGGCTTTGATGAGAAAATGATTCATACGGTTCGCGGAGTCGGTTATGTCCTTCGTCAGAACGATTAGACTGCCCCGAACATTATCCTTCCGCCTGACCCTTTGGTACGGGCTGATTTTTTCTCTTTCGGCCGGGGTTGCCTTTCTTTTTTTTTATGTGCTCATCTCTTACCATCTGAGACAGCGCATGGACAGCCAACTATCCGGGAAGATATCCGAGTTCGAGGCGATCTATAACCTTCAGGGCCTTGAGGATGTCAAGGCCGCCGCGTTGATCGAATCCCAGGCTGCAGGTGAAAAAAAGATTTTTTTTCGCCTGCTTTATGCCAGTGGCGTAGCCTTCTCTTCATCCAATATGTCCTACTGGCAGTCCATCGGCATCAACCGGTGGGCCGTACGACGACTGGTGGACGGAAAATCCGCGCGCGTCTATGAGACCCTGAATATCCCCAACCGACCGGACCGGGTGCGGATTGCCTATGGTATCATCGGCCGCGGGGTGGTGGTTCAACTGGGCTACTCCATGGAGAGCGATACGACCTTTATCGCCATTTTCAAGCGCATTTTTTTAATCACCATGGCCGTATTGATTTTTACGGCGGTGCTTGTGGGCTGGTTTATGGTCCGCCGCGCCATCTCCGGGGTGGAGGCCGTCACCCGTACCGCACGCAAAATTTCCGAAACCGATCTCGGTCAGCGGGTACCGGTCATGGCACGCCATGAGGAGATTGACCGACTGGCCGTAACCTTCAATCAGATGCTTGATCGTATCGAGAAACTGGTTGTTGGTATCCGTGAGATGGGTGACAATATTGCCCATGATCTGAAAAGTCCGGTGACACGGATTCGGGGGCTGGCTGAAATGAGTCTTTCCGGCGCATCCGATGCCACGGATGATCTGTCATTGGCGGCAAACACCATCGAGGAATGCGACCGGTTGCTGGATATGATCAATACCATGCTGATGATTTCCAAAACCGACGCCGGTGCCATGGAGATGCGTCCGTCGCCGGTAAATATTAGCGAGGTCGTTCAAGGTGCCGTAACGCTTTTTTTACCCCTGGCTGAAGACAAGGGCCTCTTCCTGACTTGTTCGGCCCCGGAATCGGTAATGGTGGCCGGCGATTTGCGCCTGCTGCAGCGAGCCATAGCCAATCTGGTGGACAATGCCATCAAATATACCCCGTCACCAGGGACGATCGAGATTTATGTGCCTCAAGACAAAAAAAATGTTGAAAAAATATACATTTTTGTAAAAGATAGCGGGGTCGGTATTGAGGCCGATGATCTGCCCAACATTTTTAACCGCTTTTTCAGATGCGATCAGAGCCGGACAACTGGCGGCAGCGGATTGGGATTAAGCCTGGTCAAAGCAGTTGCCCATGCCCATGGCGGCTGGATCGATGTTACCAGTGAGCCCGGAAAGGGAAGCTGTTTTACACTCTGCCTTCCCTGCTGGAAAAAACCTTGACAACCATCCACGGCCCATGGTGCTGTGAATGAAAATACTGCCAATATAGAGTTTAAGATAATGTTTTTGGCAAGGCCAGAGGGAGGAAGCTGTATAGGTCATACCGCGACGACCGATAACGCAGCCCAAAAACATTATCTTGAATGCTATAGCTTGCCTCGGATTGGGTCCTGTCCAGTCAATGGTCGACGGGGCCATTTCCATTCGCGTTTTTTGAATACACGTCTTGACCCTGTGCCTGATTTGCCCGATTTCAGATCGATTTGACATTGCAACGGAGAACAATGAATTTTACTCAGAATAAAGTTGATGTCGCCATCCCTTACAGTCGGCTGCGCGTCAGTTTGAATCCGGTCACTTTGGTGTTCACGGGGGACCACCAACCTCTGGAGAAACCGTTTCGAGCGGCCTATTTCGCCAATTCGCTGGATCATGTGAGGCGGTGTAAACTTTACGCAATTCTTTTTTTCAGCATTTTCGGCATTCTTGACGCCTATGTGTTTCCGGATCAGAAGTTTGAATTGTGGTTTATCCGGTATCTGCTGGTCTGTCCCGTATTTGTCGCCGGATTGATTTTTTCCTACACCCGGATTTACCAGCGCTTATGGCAACCGATCAATGCCCTCTATATTATTGCAACCGGTTTTGCCTATGTGGCCATGGTGGTGATTACCCCGACGCCAGAGTCCTTTTTTTATGGGGTGGGAACCATTTTCTGTGTGTTTTTTGGATACACCTTTATTCATGCCCGGTTTATTACCGCTTCCATTGCAGGTCTGCTGGTGATCGCCGGCTATCAGGCTGCATTGATTCTGTTGCTGGACGCCAGTGCCGTGGTGCAATTGATATCCGGTGCCCATTTTTTTGGTATTAACTGTCTGGGGATGCTCATTTGCTATTCCATTGAAACCCAGCAGCGCAAAAGCTTTTACCTCAACTATTTGTTGAACAAGGAGAAGGAAAAAACCGAGGATATCAACCGCAACCTGGAAAAACGGGTTGAGGAGCGTACCGAGGCACTTCAGCAGATCAATCAGGATCTGAACCGGGAAATCCTTGAACGGAAACAGGCCGAACAGCGGGTTCGCAGCAGTCATGAACAGCTTGAATCGATCATCGACAGCATTGATGCCAATATCTTTGTGACCGACATCAAGACCAGCGGAATCTTGCTGGCCAACCGGCACATGAAACAGACGTTCGGCGAGGATATTGTGGGCCAGCCCTGTTATGCGGTGGTCCAAGGACGGGATCAATCCTGCGGCCGTTGTAAAAATCAGTTTTTGCTGAATGAAGACGGCAATTCAACGGAACACCACTCCTGGGAGGAGAAAAACCCCATTAACGGTCGCTGGTACATCGTTTATGCCCGGGCCATCGTCTGGGAGGACGGCCGTCTGGTCCAGCTCCAGATTTCAACGGACATTACCGCAATGAAAGAGATGGAAGCCCGTCTTCAGCGAGCCAGCAAAATGGAGGCCATTGGCACGCTGGCCGGGGGCGTTGCGCATGATTTGAACAACATTCTGTCGGGCTTGGTTGGCTACCCGGAGCTTTTGCTCATGGATATGCCCAAAGACAGCGAACTGTATGTTATCATTGATACGATAAAGAAGTCCGGTGAAAAAGCGGCCGCCATTGTACAGGACCTGTTGACCTTGGCACGGCGCGGCGTTGCCGTTACCGATGTGATTCAGCCGAACCGGATCGTTCGGGATTATCTTGGTAGCCCGGAATTGGCCCGCCTCAAATCGGTTCATCCCCAGGTTGTGATCTGCTCAGCATTGCCAACGGCGGTATTCAACATTGTCGGATCGACTGTTCATCTTGGTAAAAGCATCATGAACCTGGTAACCAATGCGGCTGAGGCTATGCCCCATGGTGGAGAAGTCTCCCTGAGCACGGAAAACTGTTATCTGGACCGTCCGTTGCATGGGTTTGAGACGGTTCCCGAGGGCGAATATGTGCGACTGCGGGTGGCTGACACGGGCATCGGGATTGCAGCCCAGGACCTGGAACGGATTTTCGAGCCTTTTTACACCAAAAAGAAAATGGGACGCAGCGGTACCGGTTTGGGGATGGCCGTGGTCTGGGGGACGGTCAAAGACCATGGCGGTTATATCGATGCGCGCAGCATCGAGGGGCAGGGGACCATTTTCGATCTTTATTTCCCCATTACCCGAAAGAGTCTGGAGACCGAGGATACTGTCGTACCCATCGAACAATACATGGGAAACAAAGAGATGGTGCTTGTGGTCGACGATATCAAAGAACAGCGTGACCTGGCGTCGTTTATGCTGAAGCGGCTGAATTACCGGGTGGCTACGGTTGCCAGTGGCGCGGACGCGATTGATTATATTCGGAAGCAACCGGTGGATATTCTGATTTTGGATATGATTATGGACCCGGATATGGATGGGTTGGAGACCTATCGTCAGATTCTTCGTGTCGTGCCCGGCCAGAAAGCGATTATTGCCAGCGGTTTTTCCGAGTCCGAACGGGTTTTGGAGGCCCAGCAGCTTGGTGCGGGGCCATACATCCGGAAACCGTATCGCATGGAACAGATCGGCCTGGCACTTAAGGAACAGATGTTGTCAGATCCCACCGGTAAATTATTCGATGCCTCGAGTTCCGGTTGATACGAGGAATCCACCCCTTTTCGCCACAACCGATTGAATGGGCCGAATGCCCCCCCCTCAATATTACCGTTTGGTAATCGTTCCGTCATCTTATCGTAACTGATCAGGATTATGATACGGAAACAAATTAATTGGTTTGTGTCATTCGTTTTGTAAAATATAATATGTTAATGTTCAAGGAGGCCGGTGATGATCAAATCCAAAAGGAAGTCAATTGCAATCAGAGTTCTACCATTGGTTGTTGCCCTCGCCATGATTTCATGGAACACATTGCTCTCTGCCGGGAATGTTTACGCATTTTCGGCGCCAGAAAGTTTCAGCCAACTCGCCGAAAGCGCCAAGCCCGGTGTGGTGAATATCCGGACCGTGAAAACCATTAAGGGCGGTAGCCCGGTTTTCCGGCATTTTTTTGGCAGTCCCTTTGGTAACAAACGCAACCCGTTTGATGAGTTTTTTGGGCCGTTTCAGGGAAACGGCCAACAGCGGGATTTCAAACAGCGCAGTCTGGGGTCTGGTTTTCTTATTGACAAAGACGGGTACATCGTTACCAACAATCATGTGATTGAGGATGCGGATCAGATCAAGGTCATCCTGGCCGACGATAAGGAGTTCGATGCCGAGTTGGTCGGGCGGGACTCGAAAACAGACCTGGCCCTGATCCATATCAAAGGCGCTAAAAATCTCGATCCCCTGGAACTGGGAGATTCGGACGACCTGAAAGTCGGCACCTGGGTGGTCGCCATCGGCAGCCCGTTTGGTCTGGAGCAGACCGTTACGGCCGGGATTGTCAGCGCCAAAGGCCGTATCATCGGATCGGGTCCGTACGATGATTTTATCCAGACCGACGCTTCCATCAATCCGGGGAATAGTGGTGGACCACTGCTCAACATGGATGGCGAAGTGGTGGGCATCAATACTGCCATCATCGCCAGCGGCCAGGGAATCGGATTTGCCATCCCCATCAACTTGGCCAGGGGGATTATCGACCAACTGAAAGACAAAGGGGAAGTCACCCGCGGCTGGCTGGGGGTGGGGATCCAGGATTTGACGCCTGAACTGGCCGAATACTATGGGCTCAAGGCGAAAGAGGGCGTGCTGGTGACCCAGGTCTTTGATGGGGATCCGGCCGGCAAGGCCGGCATCCAGGTGAATGACGTTATCCTCTCGGTGGATGGCAAGCGTGTTGCCACCGGCCGGGAACTTTCCTCGGTGATTGCCAATACGGCGGTGGGCCACAAGACAGCTATCGAATTGATCCGCGACGGCCGTCCCAAATCCCTGACCGTGACCCTGGCCAAACGGGACGACGATGACAAGGGGTTGACAACCCAGAGCCGTGACAGCGAGGAGATGGGAATCGACGTGACCGATCTGGATTCTGATCTTGCCCGGCGGTTCGGTATCGATGGTAAAGAGAACGGCGTGCTGGTCACCGATATCAAGGAAGACAGCCTGGCTCAAGAGGCCGATATCAGGCCGGGTGACATTATCAAAGAGATCAACCGCGCTGTTGTCAAAGACCGCAACGATTTTATCGACCTGATGAAAAAGAACAAAGACAAGGCATCCATCCAACTGCTGATCAAGCGGCGTAATGCGGGGTATCTGGTGGTCAAGATCGAACGCAAATAACAATCGGCGGTAATTACCGGCAATGCGACCGGACCGCCGGCCCTTTGTATTCATCGGGAACCCGGAAACCCGGCGTGTTTCTTCTATTGCAATTATCAGATCTTTAGCTATTGTATAGGAGAGCTGGTGGAGTCATATCCCTTGTGGAGCGTTAAAGGACGTGGAACACCCTTTAACCCGGTTTTGGGTCCCTACAAAGGCCGCCCGGCCTTCCCATAAACCTTTGGCTCCACCAGCTTTTTTTAGCTTCAGTTTTGCTGCAGAGCCAATTTGTGGTCAGCAGATCAGGACCATTCCGGCAATGGATCCCGTGGGGCCATCGTCGGAATGGTTGTTGTCCCCGATGCGGTGCTGCGGCCATCCCAGGGCAGCCATCAATCCGAACACATCGATTCCATATCCGCTCATGGAGGGCCTGGCCTCGGCCGGGTAGCGGCAGGGTTCATTTTCCTGAACCACCCGGCACGATGGATGGTCCGTGCAGAACAGTTCTTTGCAGGACCCGCCGGCGAACGCGCAGGCATCTTTGCATCCCCGGGCAACGGCGGCCTGTTCGATGGTCGCCGCGATCCGATGCAGCGTCCTGAAAATGTCCGGCCTTGCCGCCCCCATCAGATCCGCTGCCCGTACATCGATTTTGAAAACAATCGCATGCTCAAACCGGGTCAGTTGCTCCCGGAAGCGTTGGGGACCGCCAACATGGGGGGGACAGCTGGCGGCCAGGCCATAATTGGGGCATCCCGGTGGCTTGCACAGGTCGGCCAGGTGGTCTTTCACCGGTATCGACGGACACCGGATGACGGCGGCGGCGCTGGCGCCATGATCGTATGCCAGCTGTGTCAGCGCTTTTAACAGGTTCGATATATTTTGCGGCGGATGGTCGATTCCGGTGGTGGCTTGTGTTTTCATTGATGGAGGCGTCGTTTCAACTCGGTTTGCGGGATTGATACAGCTCATCCAGTATTTTTTTCAGGTAACTGCCCCGGGTTTTGAGAATCTTTGACCCACGGGTGATCTTGCAAAGACTGATTTTGTGCTCAGCGGCAATTTTGCGCTGGGTTTTGCCTTCGTAAAGATCTTTGAGCAACTGCCAGCGCAGACTCAGGGTATTGATCTCGTTGGCCGTGAATATTTCCCGGAACAGCACTTCCATTTTGTTGCGGTCGGTGGTGCGGGCAAAGATTTCGATGAGTTCGTCGGTTGTGTCGTCCATGGGGCTGGTCTTGTTGGCTGAAAAACCGAGTTCCGGTTTCAACCCTTTGACGTTATAAGGAAAAAGGGCTTGCTTTTTTATTGTGCCTAGGAACATAGATAAAAGCCGGAGGAAAAGAAAGGAAAAAAATGATGAAAACGATATCCGCAGGTTTGGTGTTTCTGCTGGTTTAAATGATGGCAATGGTGGCCACACCGCTTTTTGCCGCTTCGCCCATGCTCAAAGGATTGTCCGGTGATTTACAGTGCCGTTACCGATCCGGTGGGTGCGGGCCTGATCCGCTCCACCGCGTCGGGTGAGAAAAACGTCACCGGCATTTCGGATATGACCCCGGTCAAGGCTCAGATCGAACTGCTCAATTTGTCGGTATGAAGTGGGCCTTCAGGACTACATCGATGCCCGGTCCGAGGGGGATATTCTGATTGTGCTGCACCAGATGGGCAATCACGGTGAATCCCTGCACGCCACCATGCGGGTGACCGTGGTCATCGGCGATCCCGGCGGGCCGCTGGGGCCCTTGAACCGGTCGAAGATCCCGCCGGGCAGGGCGAACCAGTAGTCGCTTTTCCAGAAGGGCGCCAAAAATCCCGTCAGGGTCAGGCGGATGTGCATCAACGATTGCTGACAGGCATTTTTGTTGAGGTTTTCCACCCCTTTTTTGATGGCTTTGATTTTATGGGCGCTGAGGGTGTCGATGCGGATGGTCCAGAAGCATTTTTCCTTGGCCTCCGACGCTACCAGCTGCCGCAGGGAAAGTGAGGTGGCCTGATACCAGGGCGCATCGTCGATAGCGAGTACCTTGTTCACCGTGTCGCCTTTAAACCGGCCACGGATGGTGATGGCTGCACCAACCCGCTCGGCGATCAATGCCGTCCGGCCGTTGTCGGCGGCCACACGCCAGCGACGGGTATCGTAGTCCGGCCCGGTGGCGGTCACATACCGTTCGCCGGGCGAGGTGTAAGTGAGGATCATTGGGTCGCCTTTGCTCAGGCGCCATTCCACTGTTTTGACGGATTTCCCGGTGATTTCCCGGTAGTGGTGCACTTCTTCCGGGCCGATTGCGGATGCGGTAGCCATCGCCTGCCATAAACCGGCAACCAGGAAGATGATCCCCAACCCTTTCCCAACCCAACGGCCTCCTGTTTGAATGTTTACCATGGCCGCCAGCTATCACATCCTCTCTTTTTTTTGAAGTCGATCGATTCGATTTGTCGTCATTCTAACAATTTTCTAACATTTCTTGAGTAGTTGTGCGTGTTGGCGTTTGAGCGAATGGACGCATTAAACAGGCAGGGGGTCGACCCATGGAGGCGATGCGCGCGACAAACAGGGATGCGATGAGTGAGCTGGCCGAAGAGTTGACCGAGCCGTGGCCGGTACCGGATGTCAATAGTGAAGTGGCCGATGACAAGCCCGGCCGGTTTCTTAACCGGGAACTTTCCTGGCTGGAATTCAACCGTCGGGTTTACGAAGAGGCCATGAACCCGGCCCATCCCCTGCTCGAGCGGTTGCGCTTCCTCTCTATTTCCGCCAGCAATCTGGATGAATTCTACATGGTGCGCGTGGCCGGTCTCAAAGGGCAGGTGGCATCACGGGTTCGCGGTGTCAACCCGGATCGGCTCACGCCGGCCCAGCAACTGCGGGCCATTGCCGCCAAGGTCAATGAACTGGCCGCCGACCAGCACCGCTGCCTGGAACGACTGTTGGAGGATATGCGCGACGCCGGGATTCATCTGGTTGGACCGGATGGCCTTTCGGAGACCGACCGGAAATGGCTGGGCACTTTGTTTCGACAGAACATTTTCCCGATTCTTTGTCCCATTGCCGTGGACCCGGCCCATCCATTCCCGTTTATTCCCAACCTTGGATTCGGACTGGTGCTCGAGCTGGCCGGTGATGCGGATAGTGAAAACATGGTTGCCCTGGTGATTCTGCCCTCCCAGCTCGATCGGTTCATCCGGCTGCCCGGAAAGACCATCCGCTTCATCGCCCTGGAAAACGTGGTGCTGATGTTTCTCGATCTGCTTTTCCCTTCCTTCAGCCTGGTCTCCAGCGGCACTTTCCGGGTGATCCGGGACAGTGAGATGGAGATCGACGAAGAGGCCGAAGACTTGGTCCGCACCTTTGAAAGTGCCCTGAAACGGCGGCGACGGGGCAGTGTGGTGCGCCTCACCGTGGATGACAACATATCCGACGATCTGCTTTACTTCATCCAGGCCCAACTGGATATCTCCACCCACGATGTCTTTTGTTTTCATGGCATGATCGGCCTTTCCGATATTGCCGAACTGGTTATCGATGATCGACCGGATCTGCTCTTCCATCCCTATCGGGCACGTTTTCCCGGGCGGATCCGGGATTACGGTGGCGATTGCCTGGCGGCGATCCAGGCCAAGGATATTCTGGTGCATCATCCTTACGAAAGCTTTGACGTGGTGGTGCAGTTCCTGCGGCAGGCCAGTCAGGACAAGAACGTGGTGGCCATCCGCCAGACCCTGTACCGCACCAGCGAGGATTCGCCCATCGTTCAGGCCCTGGTGGAGGCTGCCGAGGCGGGAAAGAGCGTCACCGCCATGGTGGAACTCAAGGCCCGTTTCGATGAAGAGGCCAATATCGGCATCGCCCGCAAGCTGGAGCGCAGCGGCGCCCAGGTGGTGTTCGGTTTCATCGAGTACAAGACCCACGCCAAGCTCTCCCTGGTGGTTCGCCGGGAAGGCGGGCGCCTGCGTTCCTATGCCCACCTGGGAACGGGCAACTACCACCCGGTAACGGCCAAGATCTACACCGATCTCTCCTTTTTTACCTGCGACCCGGTCATCTGCGACGACGTGCTGCAGGTTTTCAACTACATGACCGGCTACGCCAAGCCCATGAACCTGAAAAAGGTGGTGATTTCGCCCTTGTCTCTGCGGGCATTTATTCTGGAGCAGATCAACAACGAGATCGAACATGCCAAAGCCGATCGTCCGGGGGGAATCTGGATCAAGGTCAACTCATTGGTGGATGCCGAAGTGATTGACGCCCTTTACGCGGCTTCCCGGGTCGGGGTGAAGATCAAGATCGTCGCCCGGGGAATCTGCAACCTGCGGCCCGGGGTTCCCGGTTTGAGCGAGAACATCGAAGTTAAATCCATTGTCGGCCGCTTCCTCGAACATTCCCGGATTGCCTGTTTCGGCAACGGCTTCGAGTTGCCCTCCAGCAAGGCCAAGGTGTTCATCTCTTCCGCGGACTGGATGCCGCGAAATATCGATCGTCGTATCGAAGCCATGGTCCCTATCGAAAACCCCACGGTCCATCGGCAGGTACTGGACCAGATCATGGTTGCCAACCTGCGGGACAACGAGCAGAGCTGGACCCTGCAGCCGGACGGCAGTTACCGGCGTTGTTCGCCGGAGCCGGAAGCGTTCAACGCCCACCAGTTTTTCATGACCAATCCCAGCCTGTCGGGGCGGGGCTCTGCTCTCGGGACGAACGGCCAGATGAAAAAGAAGAGAAAAAACAAACCTAAGAAAGTGAACTGATCCCATTTCGGGCATGCCATGAAAACCCTCCATATCATGCGCCACGCCAAATCGAGCTGGAAGGATGCCGGGCTGAAAGACCATCAGCGGCCATTGAACAAACGCGGCAAACGGGCCGCCGCCGATATGGGGGAGCGGTTCCGGGGCCAGGGGATGGCCCCGGATCTGTTGCTCAGCAGTGATGCCCGCCGAGCCATGGACACAGCAGAAATCATCTGCCATGCCCTGGATCTGGCGCCATCCATCATCATTGCCGACTCCCTCCTTTATTTGGCATCGGCGAATCGGATTGAGAAGATGGTCCGTAAGCTGGACGATTGTTGGTGCCGGGTGATCCTTTTCGGCCACAACCCCGGTCTGACCGAATTGGTCAACCGCTTCTATCCTACACCGATTGCCAACTTGCCCACAGCGGGCGTTGTGGGATTGACCTTCGACATCCGACGCTGGCGAGACCTTCGACGAAAGCGGCTGGTCAGGAGCGTTTTCGATTTTCCCAAGAACAAGGCTGATGCCTAAAACCATCGTGACCGTGTTGCGAATACGCGGTGGGATAGTTAGGTTAAGCCTTGTCGAAAGCGTTACATCTACCCAAGGAGGCGGTTGATGGATAAGAAACTCAAAAAGAAATCACTTTGCAAGTGGGATAAGAGCGATGCCCAAGAGAGCTGGGCGGAGTTTTCCGGTCTGGTGGGCAAATCCAAGTTCGTGTGCGGCAAGTGCTTGCGGTCAGCCAAACTGAAGGGCATGCTGTGCAAACCGGAAAAACTTGCCAAACCGGCGTGATTCTCAAAAACGGTTCCGGTCCCACGCGGATGCGTGGGATCGATTATCCCTCATCCGAACATTTCTCATCCTGCATATCCACATTTTCCGGCACCTTCAGAATCAGGGCGCCCAATCCGGCGTGTTTGACCTGTATTGCGGCCTGGCGGTGGTCGACCCACATCCGCCGGCGCATGGCCTTCTCGGGGTAGTCATCCAACATCGCGTTTACCGTCATCAGGTACACGGTGACATCACAGATACCGCCCCACTTGGCGAAACGATACATTCCCACGGGCGTCGGCTGCAGTGACCCGCGGATACCGGCCTCTTCGAAGGCCTCGTTGTGAACGGTCTGCTCGGCCGTGAATCCCGGGTCGATCAGCCCTTTGGGAATGGTCAGGTTTTTGCCGCTGCTGGTGGTGATCAGCAGTACATCGATACGGTCGCCGACCGGCCGCCAGGCAATGGCTCCGGCCTGGATGAAACACGGGTTCATGGGGCGCTGCCCCGGGGTATGCCATTCACGGCAAGGTGCTTGTTTTTGTACCGCTTATCCTCGGTGACATCGGTGCCGAACCACTCCGGCGGTGAAAAAGCCCGGCTGGCCCCTTCCGAAGGAAATTCAACCTCGACCAGGAGCAGGCCTTGGAGCGCTCCGGCAAAGCGGTCCACTTCGGCGGTATATTCGCCCTGCGGCAGATGGTAGCGGGTTTTGCTCACCCGGCGCCCTTCGGTATGGGGCCATAACTGTTCGAACTGCGCCTGGGAGATCTCGATCTCGATCTCGGTCCGGCGCAGACCCTCTCCCATTTTGATGGTCTGGAAAAACCGGGCTCCTTTCTGGCGGATGCGCAATTCGGTGCCATCGGCGGAGATGATCAGGTAGCCCTGGCGAATGGATACGCCGGACGCGTTGTCAAGGCTTTCGGGCAGGTGTCGGACCAGAAATTTACGCTCGATTTCAATTCCCATGGGGACTCGCTTTCAAAATGGTGGTTTCGATTTCACTCCACAATTTTTTAAATGCCATGGACGCCGCCGCCGCCGGGTGGCGATGGGTCAAGGGCTCCCGGTAGAAGCCCATCTTCTCCACATCGGCACTGAAGGGGATGTAGGTGCGCAGCAGGTTGTTTGTGCCGGTCATGATTTCACGAATCGACTGGCGGTGCATCTGTTTGCGGGGTTCCACCATGGAGAGGAAGGGGTGCAGTTTATTTAGACTCAGATCGTTCTGGACGAAAAAGTCGTGCAGCTTGCCATAGGTAAGGATAGAAAGGGTCGTTGGGATCAGCGGCACGAGGATCAGATCGGCGGCATGGAAGATATTCTCGCTGACCAGGGTGATATTGGGCGGGCAGTCGAGAAAGATGCAATCGTAACTGGCTTGGCTATCGCCCAGCAGGCGCCTCAGACGGGTGCGTGATTTGGCCGTTCCGCTGAGCAGGATGTCGAGATTCCGGTAGGAGAGGTCCGCGGGGAGCAGGTCGAGTCCCGGGAAGTCGGTGCCGCGGATCGCCTTGTCGATGCGTTTGCCGCCTTTGATGAATTTCAAGCTGCTGTATTTCGCCTTGGGCTGGATACGGTAGTAAAAGGAGGCCGAGCCCTGGGGGTCGAGGTCGCAGAGCAGTACTTTTTTGCGACTGTTGGCGGCCAGATGGGCCAGGTTGACACAGGTCGCTGTTTTCCCGACGCCGCCTTTGATGCTGTAGATGGCGATTGTTTTCAAATGCAACTCCTGTCGATGAATCCGTCTGAAAGAATGCGCTGTGGTATCCGCCTAACCGGTGGAAAGCGATTTGAAACGGTTGCGGTTTCCCGGTGCGTTGAATGCGGCAAACACCCCCAGGAAGCGGTCACGAACGGATTTTTGATCCATGGCCAGGTGGGTGATCAAACCGCCGGTGGCCGCCGACAGAATCACCACCTGTGCCGAACGCGGCCTGACAGACGACAGGTGCTGCATCAAAAAATCCTGCTGAACCGAGAGGTCGTTGAAATCCCCCAGGTTCTCTTGGAGCTGTTTGAGCTGCTTGATGAGTTTTTTCATCTCATCCGGTGGGAAGAGGGACGTGAAGAACTCCAGCAGGTAGCGCAGTTTTTTACAATCGATGCGCAGTTCATGGAGCCGTTCATCCGGCGTGTCAGCCTTGATCCGGCTGCCTTTTTTTACCACCCGGCGCCATCGTTTGTAGATGGCCGCCTTGGCGATCTCACCGATGGGCATGGCGGCTGCCGGGGCATCGGGATCCTCTGGCGTGTCGGTGGCCACGAATTCATCCAGACCGGCCATGGCGGCGGCAAAGTCGGGTGTGTCCATGGCCTTGAGCATGTGGTTTCTGGCGGTTCGGCGTTTGCGCTTGAGTGTCTGAAAGAGTTGCTTCACGCCCGGTTGCAGAAACGGGGGCACCTGGTTGGTGTAGGTTTCCTCCTTGAGCAGATAGACATCCAGATCCCGAACCGGCCCGGTGATTGTGCCCATGGCCTTCAGCTGCCCTTGCAGGCGAGCCGTGGTATCGGCAGAGAGGACGCCCTTGATCTGGCCGAGCAGGCTGCGTGCCCGGCGTACCGATACGCGCAGGTCATGCAAAAACTCACTGTCAATATCGTCACGCACGCCGGGAAGGTTGGCGTGCATGACCGAAACCAGGTTCTCCATAATTCGGCGAACCGCTTCTGCGGCCGGCATTTCCGGTTGGAGGGAGACCCGTACCTTGGACGAATAGGTGCCAGGTGAGGCGCCGCTTTGCAGGAGAAGGGCCGGCACCGCCGATTCCTCGGTTTCGGTAAGGGCCAGCTTTCCGGCAATCGATCGGACGGCCCGCGCCTCCCTGGCATACCCCCGCACCGGTTCCATGAAGCAGCGTCGTTGGGTGATGGCGGCGTCCGTTACCTCCAGGGATTCGACGTTCAGCCGCACGACCGTTTTCTCATCGTTGTTGCGCACGGCGATATGGCGGTATTCCGCCTGAATGGCCAACACGGGCAGGAGGGCGCGCATCTCCAGGATACCTTTAAGCCGATCGGTCAATTCAGAGGCCGAGAATTCCCAGTGAAACCGCCTGGGCTTGTCGCCTTCCACATGGATACGGGCGATCGCCAGATCGGTATTGATGTCAATGAGGGTATATTGGCGGGCCTGTTTGAGCAGCAACCAGCCATTGTTGTACAACCGCCAGTCAAACGTGTCCCAGACGTCGAGAGTGGCCGTTTCGATGGTTTCGTCCAATGAAGCAAATGCCTGACCCAAATCGGTTTTGACGGCCTCAACGGTATCTTCCGTCGGAATTTGGTAGCAGCGTCTTTTCATGGGTATTTTCTCCCGTGCCGGCGGCAGGCCGGATGACGTAATCAATTTGGGAATGCCGGGGAATCTTGTCCTGAAAAGACGCTGATACCACAACGGCGGTAAGGAAACAACGCGAGGCCATGGCGGATCAAGAAATTGGTAGCGTCTTACCCTCCCGGCGGCTGGTTGCGCTTGCGATACATCAGCCGCACCAGACCGTCGGCCAGGCCGACCTGGGGGACCGAAAGAGTATGAATCCCGCCCCACTTCATGACCGATATGTAGATCTTCAGGGCGGGCATGATGACATCGGCACGGTCGGGCTTGAGGCCGAGCTTGGTGATGCGGTCTTCATAGGAAAAGAATTTGAGATACCCCCGGACCTTTTTCATCTTTCCCAGGGTGATCGAGCGCCCGTCGGTGCATTTGGCCAGCTTGATGAGTTTGTTGATATTGCCGCCACTGCCAACGGCATCGATACTGGTGAAATCGCGGGTATGATCACGGATCCATCGCTTCATCGCCTTCCACTGGGATGGACTTACCAGATTTTCGAGCAGGCGGATCGTACCGATGCCAAACGAGTGGGAAACGGTCTTTCCGTTGGCGAAGATCGTAATTTCCGTGCTGCCGCCTCCCACGTCCACAAACAGCCAGGCCCCGCCTTCGGGCAGGTGTCCCCAGGGGTTGTTGGCAAAGATCGTCCGGGCTTCCTCTTTGCCGCTGATGATGCGAATGTCCACACCGGTTTTGGCCCGGATCCGCTTGCGGATTTTGTTTCCATTGGCGGCCTCGCGCATGGCCGAGGTGGCGCAGGCCTGAAAGTCAAGTGGCCGGTAGGCTTTAACCAGTTGTTTGAACCCCTGGATGGTCTGGGTCAGGCGCTTGGCGTTGCCCTTGGAAATTTTTTCGCGGATAAAGGCGTCGCTGCCCAGCCGCACCGGCATGCGGATCAGTGAAATCTTGCGAAAATAAGGGCCGCTGTCGGTCTCGAAGGCCTCGCTCAACAGCAGGCGCACGGCATTGGAACCGATATCGATGGCGGCGTATCGTTCGCTGGCAATCATGGGCAAGAGCCTTTCAAGGGACGAAACACAATCATAGGGGTATGCATACCGATGACGGCAGACCTGAATCCTCCCCGCCCCAGTTGGCCATATACAGCTGATAGGCCCTGCTCTTGGGGCGCCGGGGTTTGATTTCAAATCGCAGATAATTGATCAACTGCTTCAGTTGGCGTGAATACTGCTCACCACAAAGGCGGTCTTTTTCGGTGTGCCGGTGGGTATGGTAAAAGATTCGTTCGGCGGCCGTGGCTTCATCGATGGCCAGTGCAATGACTTCAAGAATATCTTTGTTTCTGGCCGCTTCGACAAACTCGTCAATATCACAATTTTCCGAAATCATTATCTTTCCCTTAGCTTGAGAATAGTTTCAGGTCGCCCTTGCGAGAGCATCCCGAAAGGGGCAATCGAGCGGAGTGACCAAACCACCGTGTCCCTCTGGTAACGCCCGATTGTTAGGATCGTGTTAGGGCCCCTAAAAAAGGAACCGGCCAGTGCCTGTCCGGAAACCGGCCGATCGGGTCGAGATCAGGGCCTTCGAGGAATTTTACCCCATTTTTACACGCGGTTGTCACAGTGTTTCCGTTCTAAAGACTTAAAGACCTAATTTGCATGGCGTTGCAAAGATTGAAGAGGGCCTTCAACCCAGAATGCCCGCCAACTCAAGTTTTTCTTAAAAAGACGGATAGACTTTTTAATAAGAATAGCCTCGCCCTTTGGATCGGCGGCGAAGAGGTCGGCATGAAAAATAACCGTTTGTCGATGACATTTGCTCTGGTTTTGCTATTGATGCAGACTCTTACAGTTTTGGCCCAGGACGATCCCGTCAAAATTGGTTTGAACTATTCCAAAACCGGACCCTATGCCAAGCAGGGATTGGACCAGTGGCGCGCCAGTCAGTTGGCAGTAAACGAAATTAATACGTGCGGTGGTATTTTGGGGCGGCCGGTTGAGATCGTTGTAAGAGATTCAAAGTCACAAGTGGATCTGACCATTCGCAATGTCAATCATTTAATCGATGTGGAGAAAGTAAAGATGGTGTTTGGCGGCTCGGCCAGCAGCGTCGCCATCGCCGCCGGCAAGATTTGCCAGGATAAAGGCATTCTGTTTTTCGGGACCCTGACTTACTCTACCGAAACCACGGGGAAAGAGGCCAAACGGCATGTCTTCCGGGAGTGCTACAATTCCTGGATGGGCGCCAAGGCAATCGCCTCCTTTTTAAACAAAAAATACGCAGGCAAAAAATATTTTTACCTGACTGCGAATTATACATGGGGGGTGACGACGGAGCAATCGGTACGGCGTTTCAGCCGGACTGAGGATCGCAGCGTGCATAAGGGGGTGCTGACACCGTTCCCAAACGCTACGGAAAAGGATTTTAAAAGAGCCCTCGCCTTTGCCAAAATTGTCAAACCCGATGTCCTGGTCCTGGTTCTTTTCGGAAACGACATGTCCACTGCCATACGCATCGCCACTGCACTTGGCCTTAAGAAAAACATCCAGATGGTTGTCCCGAACCTGACATTGGGCATGGCCGAGGGCGCTGGTCCCAAGGTGATGGAGGGGGTGATTGGTGCGTTGCCCTGGACCTGGAAAGTCCCTTATAAATATGACTACCGTGAAGGCCGCCGGTTTGTGGAGGCATTTACGCATCGCTACAACCGATATCCCAGCACATCCGGTGCTTCCGCCTATACGATTTTATGGCAATACAAGGAAGCCGTTGAACGAGCCGGTACCTTCGATACCCCCGCGGTGATCAGGGCCCTGGAAGGGCACGCCTATGTGCTGTTGAAGGATCGCCAATATTGGCGATCCTTTGACCACCAGTCCGTGCAGACGGTATATGCCGTGCGTTGTAATCCCCAGGTTATCGTTCTGCGTGACAAGTTTAAGTTGGACTATTTCGAAATCCTCGCGAGTTTGTCAGGAGAGGAGGCGGTGCGCAGTCACCATCAATGGGAAGCTGTACGCCGTTCAGCAGGCAAACCCGTCCGCTTGGAGCCGCTACCGGATGAATAAGGCGATATTTCTGCACCGTTAGGGGAATCATCATGAATATGTTCAGACGGCTATCCTCAATGAGCCTTAAGTCCAAGTTAATCATCGGTTTGCTGCTGCCTTTGGTGCCGATGCTGACCATTACCTACCTCTCCTACGAATTGGCGCACGGCAATACGATAAAAAACAGCGAACGCATCATGGCGCTGATCAACAACAACGGCGCCAGACAGGTTAATGCGTTTATCCGCTTACAAGAAGAGACATTTTCAAACTGGACCCAAGATGATGTCTTCGGTCTGGCCATTGAGTTCAGAACCCTGAATGAAGTTCAGGATTACTTTAAAACCTTGATGGGCGGAAACAGCGGCTTCGACATGCTGTTGCTGGTGGATCGGCATGGTAAGGTTCTGTCGGCGGTTGATCGCCAGGAAAAGCCTCGAACAGAATTGTTCAAGGGGTCCTCCATGGATTTCGTTGCCGGTTTGGAAAACGGACCGGATCGTGCCGCCATGTATGTCAAGCGCCCTGATTTCATTCAATCCAGTTTGCCTTTTCCCCACACTTATCTGTTCCGCTTCAAAACCCGGGACTCCGAAGGAAAGAGTAACGGTTTTTTTCTGGCCTACGTCAACTGGTCGATGGTTCAGGCCAAAACGGCTGCGACAATGGATGAATACCTCGCCAATGGCATACAACAAGCCGAGGTTATCGTTGTCGACAATACCGTGGAGACGGCCTTGGCCCATTCGAGGCCGCAACAGGTGGGACGCCAGATCGACAATCACAGCGCGCTGGAAGCCTATCTGCATTCTCCTGCGGTCGAAGAGGCCGGGCCGTTTGTTTGGCAAACAGCAGCTTCTATACAACCTTCACCGATCTGATAGGGCCCCATGCATTGTTTCAAGGGACTGATCATGCTCCCGGTCTCAAGTTGATCTCGCTAATTCCAGAGAAACAGATCCTGTCCGGTGTTCAGCGAATCTTGTTGTCTTCGGTCAGCATCGCGGCTTTCGGTGGTTTGGTGACCATTTTCATCGCCCTTTTGGTCGTTACCGATGTGCGTCGCAAGTTCCACAAGTTCCTGAAACTTTTCGAGGCGATGAGCCAGGGCAACATCAAGGACAAACTATCCATTGAAGGGCATGACGAATTTGCAGAAGCTGCCGTTTCCTTCAACCGCTTGGTAAGCTACCTCCAGGAAGTGGCCCTTATTTGTGAAGGGATTGCCGTTGGGGACCTGGAACAGACCATTGAGAAGAAGGGGCCCACGGATATGTTGGGCAGCGCCATTTCAGAAATGACCCGCAAACTCAGGCAAGCAACAGAGAAACAGAACAAACAGGACTGGCTCAAAACGGGCCAGTCCGAGATCAGCAATCTGCTGCACGGGCAAACGCACATGGCGGCGCTGGCCGAGAGTGTCATCTCTTTTCTGGCCGGGTACATGGAAGCCCAGGTCGGTGTGCTTTATGTGGTCCAAAAAGGTCAATTTCTGGAAGTGATGGGAACATATGCCGGCGCATTTGACAGCAGTCGGGGCGGAAGGATCGAGTTCGGCCAGGGGTTGGTTGGCCAGGCAGCGCAGGAGAAAAAACGCATAACCGTTATGGATGTACCAGAGAACCATCTCCCCATCCAATACGGTCTGGGGCAATCCTCCCCCGCCGATATGCTGATCGTGCCCTTTATCTACGACGGGCAGGTTCAAGGCGTGATCGAGCTGGGAACCATCCACCGTTTTAAAGCCCGGGATATCGAGTTTGTGGAAACGGCAACCGAGAAAATTGCCATTGCCTTCCATACCGCCCGGTCACAGTGGCGGATGGAACGGCTGCTGAAAAAAACCCAAATCCAGGCTGATGAATTACAAAAGCAGCAATTCGAATTGCAGGCATCCAACACCGAACTGGAGCAGCAGGCCCGGCGTCTTCGTGAATCCGAATCCTGTTTGCAGAGCCAACAAAAGCGTCTGGAACGGACCAATGAAGACCTGAAGGACAAAAGCCAGGCGCTCGAAGCGCAGAAGGCCAAGGTTGAAGAGAAAAACAGAGAACTCGACCGGGCACGCCGGGTTATCGAACAAAAGGCCATCGATCTTGAAAAGACCAGCCAATACAAATCCGAATTCATGGCCAACATGTCTCACGAAATCCGTACGCCGATGAACGGGGTTATCGGTATGACCGGTCTTTTGCTGGATACCGACCTGACGCACCAGCAGCGACAGTATGCCGAGGTCATCCGTGACAGTGGCGATAACCTTCTGCGGGTGATCAACGATATCCTGGATTTTTCAAAAGTTGAGGCCGGGCGGTTGGACTTGGAAGAACTGGATTTTGACCTGCGCCTTGCCATGGAGGACATGGCCGAATCCCTGGCTGTCATTGCTCACGCAAAAGGGCTCGATCTGGTTTTTTATGCCGAGCCTGAAGTGCCGGCGCTGTTGAAGGGGGATCCCGGGAGACTGCGGCAAATCATTGTGAACCTGGTCAACAATGCCGTCAAATTTACAGAGCAGGGAGACATTTTTGTCCGTGCGGCTCTGGAATCCGAAGACGATCGTCAAGCCCGCATCCGCTTTACCGTCAAAGACACGGGAATCGGTATACCGGCGGAGAGGATCGGCATCCTCTTCGATTCCTTTTCCCAGGTTGACGCTTCGACCACACGCAAATATGGCGGAACCGGGCTGGGGTTGGCCATTTCCAAAAGGCTTGTTGAAGCGATGGGCGGCGAAATCGGCATAGAAAGCGAATTCGGCGTGGGGTCCACCTTCTGGTTTACCGTCGTTTTGAACAAGCAGCCACCTTCCGCATCGAAACCAAAGTGGACGATATCCAAAAATCTCAACAAAGAGCGGATTCTGATCGTAGATGACAACGAAAACAATCGCATGCTCCTGAAAGAATTGCTCGCTTCCTGGAATTGCCGGTTTGGTGAAGCACCTGGGGCACGTGAAGCTCTTGACGCGCTCCATCAGGCGGTTATGGATAGTGACCCCTATACCGTCGCTCTTCTCGATATGCAGATGCCCCACATGGATGGGGCCACGTTGGGAGAAAAGATCAAGGCCGATCCCAAGCTCAGCAATTTAACGCTGATTATGCTGACCTCTATCGGTCAACGCGGTGACGCAAACCGTATGAAAACAATCGGCTTCGCCGCCTACTTGACCAAGCCCATTAAAGCGTCCTGCCTTTACGACAGCATTGTCACCGCCATCACACCCGCGGATGGCGGTGCGGAAAGTCCGAACCGATTGATTACCAGGCACTCGGTAAATGAGGCGGTTAAACACAAAACCCATATCCTGGTGGCCGAGGACAATCTGATCAATCAAAAGGTGGTTCTTAACATACTGAAGAAATTAGGATATATTGCCGATGTCGTCAATAATGGGCTTGAGGCCGTGAAAGCGCTTGCAACAAAACCTTACGATTTGGTGCTGATGGATATCCAAATGCCGGAAATGGATGGGTTCGAAGCCACCGGTGTTATCCGTTCGGAAGACTCCCATGTTCTCAACCCCAATATACCCATTGTGGCACTGACGGCCCACGCCATGGAAGGATATCGTGAGAAATGTGTGCAGGCCGGCATGAACGACTACCTTACCAAACCCATTAATCCCGGGCAGCTATCAGAAAAAGTGGCAGAATGGGCCGGTAGGGAAAGATAAAAAATCGTCGACACGAAACAAATCCATACCGCCGCTATGGCTATCCCACAAAAACATTCCTCACCCCTGTGCATTGATTTTTGAGATTTTTTCCCCAGTAATAACAGGTGCATAGAAAATGTAAGGTAAGATTTTTCGTATAATGGACGCGGGGTCGGGATGACGGGCTAATGGTTTCCTAACATTGGCATGCCATTTTTCTGCCAAATATCCTGATGTGCATGCCGGTGTAACAACGGTGACCCGGTTCGTCTGTATCCATGCCGGCATAGTTTCAAACCAACCTGAAAAAGAGAGAATCGCGATGCCGGAATTCAATTTTCATTATCCCCTCGGTGGCCTGCTTGTCCTGATCGGATCGATCGGGTTGTTAAAGGGGCTTGATTTTCTTGCCGCCCAGAGTGTGAAGCGGCTGCTTGAAATGGCTGCACGCCCGCAGGGTGAATCGGGCCGGACCTGATCCAGGATTGTCAAACCGGCGCTAACAGAAATCTGACCCTTTGCTAATCAAACGGCAACGCGTCGTTGCGATCATGACGCCATGGTTCGAGGGTATTGTTTGGCCATGTGAGCTGAAGCTCCACCGGTTTCGGGTTTCGCCTGTGACCGTTTACATACTCATCCCACCTCAAGATGAACCGCGCTTTCCTTCATGCCCGCTCACCCCGGTCAATTCCACGAAGGACCGCGCGGATCATCTCTTTTAACAGGACTACTATTTCCTGAACGATGGCTGCGCAAACACGCCTGAAGGCAGCAGGAGGGAGAAAAAAGAAAAGGAGGTGATGCGATAGAAAGGCATTTTGGAGGGTGAGTTCTGTTTTTTGCTATTTAATAATTAATAATTCAATTCGGGGTTGATAGTCCTACTGGTTAACATTCAATGATGCAGAGGAAGGCAAAGATGAATTTGTTCAAAAATATGATGAAAATAGGCGTCGTGACCGCCTGTGTAACGACGATCAGCGCAACGGGCTGTTTTGCGCTCAATCCAAATGGCCACGGCTACGGTTTGCTTAAAAAAGCCCGTGAAATGGGCTACAAGAACGTCATCGTCATGATTCCCGATGGATGTGACGAAGCCGTCCAGACCGCGGCGCGCTGGTATAAAGGGGAAGATCTGCAAGTGGACAAGATGCAGAACGCGGCCGTGAAAATTCACATGGCCAATTCGGTGATCACCGGTTCGGCGGCGGCGGCCACGGCGTTTGCCACCAGCCATAAAACCACCGTCCGTTTCCTGGGCATCGGACCGCGCACCGATGACCTGCTCACCGGTTTCGAACCCACCGCCGAGCCCTATGCCCCGGTGGCCAGCATCCTGGAAGCCGCCAAGATGAAGGGCATGGCCACCGGTATCGCCGCGACATCCCGTGTCACCCATGCCACGCCGGCTGCTTTTGCCTGCCATATTGATGATCGTGGTGAGACCAACAAGATTATGGAGCATATTGTCTACGAAAATATCGATGTGGTCTTCGGTGGCGGCGCCCGTCACTTGATTCCCGAGGATGAGACCTACACGACCAGTTTCGGTGACTCCTGGGGCGGAAAACGCACCGATGGCGAGAACCTGATGGATGTGCTGACCGAACGCGGTTACCAGTTCGTGGACAGCAAGGAAGGGCTGGAAACCTTGACCTCGGGGAAAGTCTGGGGCCTTTTTGACGACAGCCACATGCAGCCGGACATCGACCGGCAGTACTTTGCCGAACATGAGCCTGCCCTGTCCGAAATGGTCGACAAGGCCATCGAACTGCTTTCCCAGGATAGAGACGGCTTCTTCTTGATGGTGGAGGGTTCCCAGGTGGACTGGGCCGGTCACAACAATGACCCCATCTACATGATTACCGATTTCATCGCCTTTGACGATGCGGTCAAGGTGGCCTGCGATTTTGCTGAAAAAGACGGTCAGACCCTGGTGCTGGCCTACCCGGACCACAACACCGGCGGTATGAAAATTGGCCATTACTACACCGACGTGGCTTACACGGAAACGACCATTGAAGACCTGGTCGATCCGCTGAAGGGCATGAAAATGAGCGCCAATGGTGTGGTGGCCATGATGGCTGAAGATACTGACGCGGAGCTGATCACTTCGGTATCTGAAAACTGGGGATTGACCATTACCCAGGATGACGTCGATGAAATTCGGGCCTATCAGGATGATATGGGACAAAGCTTGTCCTACTCCATGGCAGCCGTGCTGTCCAAGAATTACACCGTCATCGGCTGGACCACCCACGGCCACAACGGCGAAACCGTTCCGGTTTGGGTCTACGGTGACGACGCGCCGGTGGGCACCATCGACAACACCGATCTGGCCTTGATTGCCGCCGATGCCATGGGCGCTGATCTGGACCAAGTAACGCAAGATCTATACGTGGAAGTGTCCACGGTGTTCGACGATTACGAACTCGACGAAACCGATGCGGAAAATCCGGTACTCATCGTGAAGGGTGCCGAGATGCCCATCAGCAAAGACTACATGGTCTACAACGGCAAGACCATTCAGATGCCCGGGCTGACGGTATACGCACCGATGACCGGTAAGGTGTACATTTCCAAGCAAGCAGTAAATATGCTGCGCCGCCTGTAGTTTTTTAACCGCCGGCCACGCGTTGGTTAAACAAAAAGGGGGACGCCCTGAGTATTGGGCGCCCCCCTTTTTTGTTTTTTCCGGTTTTTCGATCGCTGCCTGGATTGCCCGGTTACGGCTTGAAACGGATCGGCAGAAGGATTTGGGTCTCGGCATTGTGTGGGCCGTAGGGATCGAAATCCATGAATTCGAAAACCCGCAATACCTTTTTGTCGAAAACCGGATCATCGAGCGTGCTGCGGGCAATGGAATAGGCCTCGATTTCACCGTTGAAATCCACGGTAAATTTCAATTCGATCATTCCTTTGCCCAGCTTGGGGTTCTCCTTCATCCGCTGCGCGTACAGCTCCCTGGCCCGGCAAATGGTGGGCCACAGGTTGGCGATGACATTCTTTTCCGGACGCGCCCCGGATATCTTCAGCCCCGAGATCGCCTCAGGTATGCTTTCCAGGCAGCTTTTGGGCGGTTCGGATTCCTTTTTCGATCCGCAGGCAAAAAGCAGCGATGCGACAATGACAACAACGACGGTTAGTTTGATTTTCACATTTCCTCCATTCTATGCGTTACCTTTTTTGCCAATCGCCTTATTTGATTTGTTCCGGGCGCCCCAGGTCGAGAACTAGTTTCTGTCCCGGCGGAACGTATAATGCGTCAACGGTGATGTCCGACCAGATTTTCCGGATCGAATCCTGAACCAGTTGCGCCTTCAGGATTTCACCATGTTGATCATATTCCGGCAGCAATTTTGTGAACCGGGCCGCCGCAGCCCGCGCCCGTTGAATGGTGGCGGTTTTTTCGCTTTTGGCTTCATCCCGCATCTGCCGGACGGTGCCGCCCACATCGCCTGCCAGCAGAATGTCCTTCGCCGCGCCGAAAGCGGCTTTCTCGGCGGCCCGGTCGCCTTTCTCAAGGGCCTGTTCATGGGCCTCGATCGCCTCCAACAAGTCCTGCCAGCCGCTTCCGGCAAGCTCGCTTAAGGTGGACACCCGCCGGCGGGAAGCCTTTTCGATGGACAGGGCCTTTTGGCTTTCGGCCTGATTGACCGCCTGGAAATCCCCCATCAAGATTTTAGGAACGGCGTATTGGCTGGCCGTCACCCCGGTAACGGTCAACCCCGCATGGAGTTGGTCGAGCCGGGTGGTAATCAAATGTTTGATGGCCGGGTTGTCGATTTTTCCGGCAACGAAATCCGCCACCTCGGTTTGCGCAATCACCCGTACTATGGCCGACTGGGCCACCCGGCGGATGATTTCTCCGGCCCGCTCCATGGAGCCCACGTGGCGTACGAAGTCCACCGCCGCCGCCCGAGAGCGGGCATCACCGCCGCCGTCCAATTTGTAGTGGACGATCCAGATTCCCTGAACGATGTTCTTATCCGCCGTCAACAGCGACCCGTGGACGCCGGGACGCAGCGACTCGGTTTCGGGCCGGTCGTCGATGGTCGATGCGAAGGTATCCGTTTCCGACCAGAAAGCATTGAAGACGGCCACTTTCCGGATGCCGGTGGGAATGCGGACGATGTTGTCCACCGGATAGGGGATTGCCAGATAAGGGCCGCCGGGCAGGCGTACGGCGGCATCCTTGTCGCCGACAATTCTGCCGAAGCGGGTTTGAACGGCAACCATCCCTTCCGGAATCCAATAGATATTGCTGAAGCAGAACATGATTGCCAGTACCACCATGAGGACCCGTAAAATACGAAACCCGACGCCCAGGGCGCGCGACAGGGAATCGAGGCTACTCACCGCCTCGGTGCCACCGGATGCCGTTACATTGTCCAAGTACGAGTTCGCCGGTCTATCTTTGGGTTGTGGATCGTTCACGGGCACGGATCGCTTTCCGTTATTTTTTTAGCAGATCAAAGGGTTCCGAATCGGTGTCCAGAACAAAGGTGGTATTGGTTTTGAGGCTCTTTTCGAGCGCCTCCAGCTTTCGCAGAAACAAGGCGAATTCCGGATCCTTGTTATACTCGGCATAATACTGTGCCGCTGCCGCATCCCCTTGGGCGCGGATGTTCTGGGCGACCCGGTCCGTGAATGCGATGATCCGCTGTTTGTCGCTGTTGGTTTCGGCGGTGATGCTTTGGGCAATGGCCTTGCCCTCGGATCGGGCATTTTGGGCAAACCGCTGGCGGGTCTGTTTCATGCGCGAAAAGACGGAACGCGTGATCCGCTCGGGCAAAAGAATGCGGCTGATGTCCATGTTGACCACCTCGATGCCGCAGGTGTGTTCGGCCAGATCCGATCGCATGCGCGCAAACAGGGCTTGCTGGACTTCGTCGAGCCGGAGTTTCTGGGGATCGGCGTTGGTCAGTTCATCGAAGGTGAAGCGGCTGATTTCGGCCTTGGTGGCGCGCAGACGTTCTTTCAAAAAGTCTTCGGCTTCCGCGTTGGAGCGGAACATGCGGTGAAACTGCAAGGGATCGTCGATGCGCCACACGGCAAACGCCTTGGCGATCACGACCTGGCGGTCCTTGGTTTCCTGCTGCTCCAGACGGTCTTCAAGCACGAAATCGCGTCTGTCCATGCGGTAGACCGTCTGGATGGGCCAAGGCCATTTCAGGTGCAGACCCGCCTGGTCTCCGTTTTGGTTGATCACCGACTGTTGGGTGGCCCGGCCGAAGGTGGTCACCAGCACGACCTCGTCGAAATTCACCTGGTAGGTGAACAGCATACCGAGAAAAAACGCCAGCAAAACCATGCCCAAGGAAATTTTCATGATTCGATTCATAGGTTCCGTGTTCTCGTTTTCTTCCCGCCGTTGGTTTTGTCATCCGAAGGCTTGGCGTTACTCGATACCGGTTTCATCCGGTATCGGGTCCAATTCCACCCATCCTTGCCCAACACCCATGCGAACAATGGTCTTGTCAATATTGCCGAGCAGGAAGACTTTCCTGTTTTTCGCCAGGCCCTTCTCCAGCGTTGAAAAATAGGTGTCGTAGCGGTAATTTCGGGGCGAGGCGTCATAGGCGCGCAGTTGCTGGGCAAAACGCTCGGTGGTCCCCCGTTCCCGGTTTTCCCGGGTGAAACGATAGGACCTGGCTTCCGTAAGACGTTGCGACACGGCTCCCCCGGCGTCTTGCAAAAGCGCGTCGTAGTCCTTCACCGCCGCTTTTTTCTGAAAATCGACCTGGTCGGCCAGGGCCGCCAGCCGGTCAAACGCTTTAACCGCGCCGGTGGTCTCCACCCGGGTTCGAATGGCGGTTTGACGCGCCTGCTGGATCCGGGTCTCCTTTTCCTGCATGGCGACCACCGTGGCTTCGAAATCACCGGCGACCTCCACCGGCGGGTGGGCGGCAGTGATGGCGACATGAATGATTTTGATGCCCAATTGGCGTCGGTCGCAGGCCTTTTGGACGGCATGTTGGATATCGTCGACCAAATCCAGGCGCGCCTCGGTAAAAAGGGCATCGATGTCGTAGCGGTAGATCAGTCGGGTCGCACCGGTTTCCGCTATTTTCCGTAGCAATACTTCCGGTACTGCGGAAGTGCGTACATAGTCGAGCAGATTGTCGATCACATACTGGAGGTGAACATCGGCGGCGGCCAAGGATACGGACGGTACCTTGAGGATGTCCTTTTTACGTGTCTGCGCATCCACGGCCCCGCAATTTCTATCCAGGGGAGATGAACAGATCAGGAGTTCGTCGATATTGATGCCGTGCATGTTGGTCCATAAAATGGGGACCCCTTTCCGGTAGACGCTCCCCCCCGTGCGGCCCGGTTTATGGGAACCCACATGGACGCTGCGGACGGCGCCGACGTTGTACCGCCGGACGGAAGAAAGGGGCCAGGGATATTTGACATGCAGGCCGGGGCCAAGCGGCTGCGGAGCGAGGCGTCCCAAGTATAGAACAACGGCCTGCTCATGGGGTTGAACGATCACGATGGCCGACAGGCCCCAAAGCGATCCGACCGTGATCAGTACCGTCGGCAAGACCAGGGACTGAACGACCTTGCCAAAGGATGTCCGCGCGATGTCGAAGCCGAAGATACCTTCCAGCATGGACGTGAAGGTCTGTCCGATCCGGTCCGGCCGGGACAGCCCTTCGAGCAGATAGAAATCGAAGGCCGGGCGTGGCAGGGCATGGATTTTTCGCGGCGAGAAGAGGCGCAGCCCCATGGAAAGCAGGATCTCCGCAGCCAACAGGGTATTGACCGCTACCGTCCCCCAACGGACGATACCCGTCAACCGGCCATATCCGAAATGGTCGCTGCAGGCTCCCGCCAGCAGTCCGATAAATAAAACGGTCATCAGGTTGACGATATTGCGCCCGGTTTTCAGCAAATGCCAGGTGTTGGTCCGCATCAGGGGGGTGATATAAACCGAAAACACAATCAACAGCAGGGTCGTGACCGCATAAACGGCAACCGGCAGCAGGTTGCCGGCATCGGCGGTCGCCATCGTGGATGGCGACGTACCCAGGCTTGCGCGAAGGCTTTGGGCGAGCAGCAGCGCCGCGCCCAGTTCCATGACGGGAACCGCCCAACGGGAATAAATCCGATGAATCCTGCGTGCGCGGTCGTTGCCCGGTGCAAGCGGGCTATTTTCCCCGGGAGCGGCCGAATGGCGGGATTCATGGGCCAGCAGCCAGTAGGAGAGCAGTAAATACGTCCAGGCGATTACACCGGTAAGGCACGGCCAGAGGGCATGCCAGGCGGTGGTACCTGGATCCATCCGTGAGATCCAGACCAGCAGGCCGGTCAGGATCAGGCTGGCGGCCAATCCCGTCAGGCTGTGGATGGCGCCGCGACCGAGCAGTTTTCCAGCATCGTTCATGACAGCTCCTCTCCCACGCGCAACAAACGCGCGGAGTTGAAAACGACAAACAAGGAGCTTGCGGTGTGCAGGACCGCCGCCAGTACCGGTGGAATGGATCCGGCGGCGCTGAGCCAGAACAGCACCAGGATGAAAAGCGTGCTGAAAGCGAGATTCTGGCGAATGGTGGCCACCACGCGGCGCGACAACGTGAATACGAAGGGAATTCGATCCAATTGGTCGTTCATCAAAACGATTCCTGCGGAGTGAATGGCCACATCGCTGCCTGCGGCGCCCATGGCAATGGAAACATCGCCGGCGGCCAAGGCCGGTGCGTCGTTGACGCCATCGCCCACCACGCCCACCATACAGCCCTGCTGGCGGGCCTCTTCCACGCGGGCCATTTTCTGGCCGGGCATGACCTCCGCTTCCACCTCGCAGGATAACTGCGCGGCGATTCTTTCCGCGGCTGACCGCCGGTCACCGGTCAGCATGACCACCTGACGCACCGCATGGGAGCGCAGCTTTTCGATAACGGCCCTGGCGTCCGGCCGGACCGTATCGGCCAAATGAAGGCTGCCGATCCAGCGGTTGTCCCGGGCGACGTGCAGACCGGTGGTGCCTTCATGTCCTACGGCCTCTAGGGTATGGTCGGGACACTGTTTTTCTATCCAGCGCCTGCGTCCGATGGCAATGCGACTGCCGTTGAGTTTCCCTTGGATGCCGAAACCGGGGGTTTCCTCCACATCGACCGCCGTCCGTGGATCGATCCGCCGCTTTCGGACTTCGGCCATTACCGCCTTGGCCACCGGATGGGACGAGTATTGTTCCAGGCCGGCGGCGAGAGCCACCAGCTCGTCTTCCTCCACCGCTTTGTTGACGTTGACGGCAACCACTTTCAGCCGGCCCGTGGTCAGCGTTCCGGTCTTGTCGAAAATCAGGGTGTCGACGCGGTTGGCCACCTCGAGAAAGTGAAGTTTCTTGACGATCACACCAAGCCGGGCGGCGGCACTCAAGGCGGCCACGAAGGCCGTCGGCGTGGAGAGGATGATCGTGCAGGGGCAGGCCACGATCAGCATGGCGATGGCCCGGTTGAGATCGTGGGTGAAAAACAGCACGATGGCGGCGCACATCAGAACGAGCGGTGTGTACCAGGAGACATAGCGGTTGGCCAGCCGTGCCGCGGGCGTGCGGTTGTTTTCGGCCTGGGCGATCAGGGTCTGGATTTTTGCAAGGGTGGTATCGTTTGTTTTCGCGGTAATACGGATGGTGAGCAATCCGGTTTGGTTGATCGTTCCTCCGAAAACCCGGTCGCCGGTTTTTTTATCGATGGGTAGGGATTCGCCGGTGATCGTGGCCTGGTCGACGGAGCTGATGCCTTCGATGACCGTGCCGTCGCCCGGAATTTGGTCTCCGGCCCGGACCCGGACCACGTCGCCGGTTTTAAGGGCTGTCGCTTCGACCTCCTCGAACCCTTTTTCCCGTTTCACCCACGCTTTTTGTGGGGCCAGCCGCAGCAGGGCCTCGAGATTCTTTCGGGCCCCTAGCTGGGACCGATATTCGATCAGTTGGGCGCTTACCAGGAAAAAAGCGATGAGCGCGGCGGTCTGATACTGGGTGCTTCCCAGGGAAACGACAAAGCTCAGTGCGGCCAATTCGTTCATTTCCAGGCGGTTGCGCCACAGATCCTTCAGTGCGTTAGTGACCAGCGGGCTGCCGAGAAGTATTGCCGCCGCCAGGGATACCATCGCCGAGAGTTCAACCTGGTCGAACACCAACCGGGCCAGATACGATACCCCCAGAAGCAGACCACCGAGAAGACAGGTCCCCAATGTCAGGCGGAAGTGATTCGGTTCCGCCTCCAGCATTTCCCGCACGAATCCGTGGGCCATATTCAAGGACCTTGAAGCAAACGAACAACCGGGTAAAACGGGTTCATCGAAACGCCTGTCGCTTCGACAGCAAAATTTTTAATATCCCAGATTATTGTGAGATTTACGTTAGATTTGTGTCAGGTTTATGTTTTGTCGTTGGTGAGCGCCATGGCGGAGACCGGTCGATGGAATAAGAAAGGCAGGGCCCATCCGGGCCCTGCCTTTGGTTGAACGTAGGGGGGTACGGTTATTTCCAGAAATAGTAGCGATGATGCCCACCCCAATGGGGCCAGCGTTTTTTCATATCGATCCGGTAAACCGTCGTGGTGCCGCTGACTTCGTTGGCCACGGCCAGCAGGTTGTCGCCGGTGGGGCTTTTGCGGGCCGGAATAAAGGTCAGTCCCTCGGGGGCCAGGTCACCGGCGGCTTCGATATCCTCGGCGCTGAAATCCCGGTTGTTGAGGTACTGGACGAACTCGGGGCTTCGGGGATCGGTGATGTCGTAAACCATGATGCCGCCGATGCGCTCCAGACCGAGGAACAGGTAGGTCCGGCCGTCGATTTCGCCCAGGGTCAACCCCTCGGGTTCCGGGCCCTTGTTGTCGCTGCGGTTGTCGAAAGAGTCGTTTTCGTCGTTGGTGCTGTTGAAGTCGAAGGGCAGGGCCGCGGCGGTGAGCTGTTCAAGCTGGTCGCCGCTGTCGAAGACCAGTTTCAGCCCTTTTTGGGTGGGCTTGAAAATGCTGAACGAACGGGCGCCGTAGGCGTACAGTTCTTCATACGTTCCGTCGCCGTCCAGATCTCCGAGGGTCGAGGTGACTTTCAATTTTCCCAGCCTGGTTTTATCCTGAATTGAATCGGCCTCGGGAAATGCTTCGGGATTCAAAACCAGGTCGCCCACTTCCGCTTCTTCCTCAAAGGTGTCATACTCGCGGGCATCGCCCTCGTTGGCCGTCACCAGATATGGCCCGCCCTTGTCGCCGTAGGCGGCGATGGCGTCCGGCTGAAACATGCCGAACAGGTTGTCGTAGTTGGCGATGTTGATAACGTCGTCCTTGTTGGAGGCGTCGAGGCCGTTGCCGGTCATGCCGTGGTCCTTGACGCCCAGGGGCAGCACCTCCGTGATGCGGTTACTTTTAAGATTCAAAACGGCCACGGCATTGTTCTCCTGGAGGGTCACCCAGGCCAGGGAGGAATCCTCGGCCACGGCGATGTACTCCGGCTCCAGGTCCTGGGCCACGCTGGCTCCGGGGCCGAAGATACGCACGCCGTCGGCCACCAGCTTGTCCTTGCAGTCATTGAATTTCTCGAAACCGGCAGTGTTGACCTTGGCCCGACGAACGCCGCGAGAGATGTCGATGATGGAAACCGAGCCTTCGGGATCTACGGAATAGTCATCGTTGGGCTCGCCCTCGTTGGCCACCAGGACCTTGCCGCCGTCGGGAGTGAAGGTCAGCATGTCGGGCAGGGAGCCGACCGTGACCTGGTTGAGGAAATTGCCCTCGGTGTCGAAAAAGGCAACCGTGCCGGGGTCCTGCTTGACCTCCGCTTCCACGGCCACGGCCACGATGCCGTCATTCACGGCCACGCTGTTGACGCCGCCTCCGTAGGGCGACAGGTCGATGGTGAAGACCTTGACCGGTGCGGCCGGGCTGGCGATGGAAAGCGCATCCACGGTGTTGGCGTCGGCATTGGAGACGAACAGGCACTGGGTTTTGGGATCGAAGGCCACGATCTCGGCGGCGCCTTCGTCAAACACGCCGCTGGCATAGGTGCCAAGCTTGCCCAGCGCGATCTTGGGATTGAGGGGGGTCAAGGCGCGATTGTCCGTGGGGGCCAGGTCGTTCCACAACGAGTAGAGCATTTGTCCCAGATATTGGGTGGTGGTATCCGCACTGCCCAGAAAACCATTGATCAGGGTCAATGTATCGTCATCAGGCTGTTCGTCGCCGGCGTAATGGGCGGCGAAGGCGTCGGCCACATAAGGCGCCAGATAAGCGGCCGTTTCAGAATCCAGTCCGTAGTCATAGATCAGGGAGTATTGGGCGATGCTCAGCAGTCCATCGTACAGAAAATCCTGGGCATACTCGGGAAAGGCTACCCCGCCGGTGTCGTAGTCGATTTCGGTGATATAACGGGTCTCCACCTGGGCGGCATTGCTGCCGTGCAGGGTGACGATGCGGTAGGGGCACGGCGCGGTCACCAGGGATCCGGTCTCGATATCGACCAGGACGGCATCGTCGCTGGAGCCGGTGGTCATGGTGATGTCGTTGGCGTGGTAATGCCCGGAGAAGTCCAGCTTCAGGCCGGCATCGGCCAGGGCTGCGGAAACGGTTTCATAGTCGTCGATGACATATTCGGAGAATGCATCGCTCTGACCGGTGTAGTGTTCCACCAGCCCGTGATGCTGGAAGGCGATCACCTGTTTGCCGGCCATCTTGGCGGCCCCGATTTGGGCCACGGCCCAATCGAGGGTCTCCTCGGAAAAGGCGCCGCTGGTTTCCGGAGAGTCGACATTGTCCTGGTACTTGCAGGAATCCAAAGAGAGCAGAACGATTCCCGGCACCGGCTCGACGGCATAGCTCAGGGACCCCGCATCGTGATCGGCCGCCTCGTCATAGCCAAAGGCGGCATAAATGGATGCGAATGCCTCGGGAGACACCTTGTCCACCTCGGTTTTCGTATCGCCGTCATAGGAATAGGCATGGGGGTTGTTGATGTCGTGGTTGCCCGGGCAGACAAATACGGGGATGCCGGCCGCTTCGATTTCGTCCAGATAGGCGGCGAACTTCTCGTGGCTGCTCAGGGCGCCGTCCTTGGTCAGGTCACCGGGGACGATGACGAAGTCAAGAG
Source organism: Desulfosarcina ovata subsp. ovata (assembly GCF_009689005.1). Lineage (NCBI taxonomy): Bacteria > Pseudomonadati > Thermodesulfobacteriota > Desulfobacteria > Desulfobacterales > Desulfosarcinaceae > Desulfosarcina > Desulfosarcina ovata. Next base: position 7,122,223 of record NZ_AP021879.1, read on the forward strand.
GGGTTTCGGCGTTGGCGGCGATGATTTGTTCCACCACGGCCTGCGCCAGGGCCTCGCTCTCCCGGATCAGCTTGCGGTCCTGGGCCAGGTAGGCCTCGAAGGCGGCGCCTTCGGTGCCCAGATCCGTGTCGTAAAAATGGGGGTCGGAAAAGACCGCGAATCGTGCGGTTTTGGCAATGGCAGATCCGGTAAAGGAAATGGTCAGCAGACAGACGGTCAACAATGCGAAGAAGATGAATTTGCTGATGGGGCGTTTTCTCACTTCTGTCTCCTTTTCTCAGGTTAACGGCTATTCACTTTCCAGGCGGCGGCCCTTCTTTTTGGAATGGCCAGGGGCGGCGATACATGCTTCGTAAATGGCCGCATCATCGTATCCGGCGACCAGCGGTCTGCAGTTGGGGCAGTACTTTCGCGGAGTGCCCCGTCCGGTCCACATCATAAATACGTTGTGATGGCTGGCGCACTTGGGGCAAACGCAGCTCACAAATGCCTTGCCGGTTTTAAACTGCTGCCTCTCATTGTTTTTATTGGGCTGCCAGCCTTTATCCTGAGCCGTTTTCCGTTTCCGGGCACTGATTCCCAGCCCGCCACCAATGGAATACATGGTTAATACTCCCTTTCTGTTAATGATCGTAAGATCGTATTTGTCCGGCAATCGACCAACCAAATGATTCCGGATGGGTTCGAATGAAAATGGAAATCATGGATGATGGTGATCCCCATGGTGAATCGATTATGGTGGATCTATTTAAAGAACAAGGGTTTGTATTAAATTAGGAGGGGGTTAGGATTTGATTAGGGCCCAGCCTGCGGTCTGCCGTACCGGCAAACCAACGGTCATTCCGTTATACCTATCAGACCTTGGAGCCCTTCGAGGAGCTGCGCCCGGCCAGTCGATGGGGAGCGCCACATCAGAAGCGGCTCAACGGTACGGGATACCCTTTCGGATTCGATAACGACGATTTGCCTCTCGGTGCCGGAATTATGGCCGTTGCCGATGCCCCACGGCGAAATGCGGCCCTCGGGGAACACGGCGGTGGCCGCCACCATGACCATGGCGGCCCCGCCTTACGGCCCGGCTGCCCACATGCACGGGGTGTCACGCCGTGGCAAGGCCGTCTGCGCTGGGATATTGGCACATGGGTGAAACGAAAATACGATGGGGTCGGTTCGGTAGAGATCGGGCCGGCGTTGCTTGACATCGAAGCGTGGTGTGGCTGTCGTGCCGCTGAAGGCAACCTAACCTAGGGGATTCCCGATTATGTTCGTTTATGCTTTTTTAATGTATCTGCAATAATGCCGATACATTGGTATGGTATTGGTATCTGTCGATTTTCGCCGGCCGAAATCCTACAAGATAGTTTCGATAAGCTGTTGCTTTTAAGGCGATCATTTCCCTACGATAAACTTTTCAAATCTTTACAGTCGGTCATTCAGACTAAAAAAAGTGGCGAGCGTTTATCACAACTTTTTGATTTGACTGTCGATGCAATTTTCGGTGGATTTGAAACCAATTCAGGGTGCGATCGCAGAAAATTTCCTGACATTGGCCCCTATACCGTCCTTTTTGACCCCAAAAACATCGATTTAAGCTCGGAAATTGACCCTGTTATTGACATAAGTCTTTGATATTAGGTTATCCTGCTTGGTCCGACCCCAAGCCCCTAACTTTTTTAATGTATCTGCAATAATGCCGATACATTGGTATGGTATTGGTATCTGTCGATTTTCGCCGGCCGAAATCCTACAAGATAGTTTCGATAAGCTGTTGCTTTTAAGGCGATCATTTCCCTACGATAAACTTTTCAAATCTTTACAGTCGGTCATTCAGACTAAAAAAAGTGGCGAGCGTTTATCACAACTTTTTGATTTGACTGTCGATGCAATTTTCGGTGGATTTGAAACCAATTCAGGGTGCGATCGCAGAAAATTTCCTGACATTGGCCCCTATACCGTCCTTTTTGACCCCAAAAACATCGATTTAAGCTTGCTAAGGCAAAAATAGTGTAACGCTTCCCGTTCTGTTTATTCAGGCCCCGTTTAAAAAATATCCCAAATATATTAATGCGTTAGTGATCATTGGCTGCCTTTAGGACGTTGCAAAATAATGTAACTTTTTCATCGTATTTCAGGCCTTGAAGCATCTTATGCCGCTGCGCGTTAGCGGTTAATAGAGAAACGATGCAATAACAATCGACTTTACGAGAGTTAAAAAAAGTTACGATGTGGGATTTAGATTAACAGGTCTTGGGAGAAAGCTGATTCGCCGCAGAGTGAGGGAAGAGATTGTTTTTTGGAGCCTACATGGGATGAAGATTGGCGAGAAAGTCGACCGCCAGATTTAAATCGACGAAGCTATGGCCCAGTTCTTTGGCCTTGTCGCGGCAATCCGTGCAAATTTCCTTGAATTTTCTCATATCGCCCCTGGTGGCCACATAAATCTGTTCGATGGCTTCAGATTCAAAATCCTTGTATTCCAGGATGAAATCCTCGACTACGATGGGATACAGAATCAAGGTTTTCAATCGGCTGAGGATATCCGGATGCTGGCTGGTCAAATATGTCCTCACCTTTGGCAGTCCGGCCAAAACGATGGGCACGTGCGCGTCCATGATTCGTTTCAGGTAGGGCCAAACCCTTTTTTCGATGTCATTGGCCTCGTCGATGATGATGTAATAATCGGTCAGATTGCGGATCAGCTTCAAATGATGGGGCGTGCGCCGATAAGTGGCCACCGCCTCGTAGTTCAACCCTTGAAGGATGGAGGCCAACATTTCATGCACATTGAAAAGCGACTCCACCCATACGCCTTGAAGTTTTTTGGGTTTGAGCAGTTCGAGGAAACGAGTTTTTCCGACACCATATTCGCCCTCGATCAATACGCTCTGTCCCCGGTAGATCCGGTTGTATACCGCGGATAGATAGGAGACCCGGCGCTTATCGTTTATAAAACTTTGTTTTCGCTGCATGAGGCATACGGGGCCAAAGGGTTGTTTGACAATTGTCTTTCGCAATCCAAAATGAACGCATTGAAAAGCGCCTTGCCGGTGATGGTTTCAGGCTGGCGTAGTTTGATCGCGTAAGCGATATATCGTTTCCGGTGTTGCCGATAGATTGTTTGGGCGGCATCGAGGGTCAAACCCCGAAGATGGATGTCAATCAGTCGTGGCCTGTCCACCGCCATCTTTTTCTCCTGCAGAAAAGCGCTGATCAATTCAACCGCGTTGGGTTCGGTGCCTGCCTTTTTGACCGGCTTTTCGTAAGGTTCCCGGCGCAGCGCTTCACCCAGCAGGATACCGTTTTCCTTATGCTCGAAGATAAACAGCTTGTCGCCAAGATCGGAGATATACACCTTGGTGCTCTTGTGGCGGCTGAAGTGTTGCGCGCCAACGGCCACATAGTAGGTCTGCTTTTTGAAAGTAATGATGCCTTTCGCCCCCACGGTGGCGTTGATCTTGTCATAGCCGTATTTGACGAAATGGCGTACGTCATCCGCACTGAACGTTATCCACTCGTATTGGGCAAGACCGTCGTCAAACTTCTCCTTGGGCACCCAGGCCGATGTTTTACCGTTCACAGAATAATAGTGCTTTTGCTCATTGTGCTGCCGGCGATAGGCTTCGAGTAAACCACTCTGGCGCAGCGTTGCAAGATCGATGTCGAGATAGGTGATGGTAATTTTTCCTTTTTTGCCCTTTTTGTAGATATAGCCCGGTTCTGTCTTAACGATGCGGTCTTCAAAGTGCTTGATGATCCGCATTTCAAAATGATGGATGCTGCGATGGGATGATTCCAGATGTGCTTTGTCCTTGGGCGCATGGATGCGTGAGAAGTTTGGTTGCAGATAAAATCCGCCTGGCAATGAAAATTTGATGTTCAGTTCGTTGATGGGGCGTTTCAGGTTGACAAAACCCTTTGCATTGTCCGGTCTCAGCCGTATCTTTTTTTGCGGAAAGGGGGTGCTCACCAAAAATTTCTCGAACAGGTCCACCGAATTTAGACTGCTTTCGGAAAAATAGGCGTCAAGCACAAGCATGTTGCGCGATCCGGTGTCAAAAAACTCGATCACCTGGGGCTTGGCCCAAACGCCGTCGTCCGATCGAATCTTGAAATAGCGAAACCTGCATCCGTCCATTTGAATCAAATCGAAGACCGGTTCGTCCTTAAAGCAGACGCTGGGATCGTTCTTTTCCTCGAAGTCTGGTTTTTCCAAATAGACCTTGAGGTTGGCTTGCCTGGCAAAACGCCTTAAAGCGCTAAGTGAGATGCTACGTTCGAACTCTTGTTCGAGCCAGGCGTGGTAATTTTTGATGGTTCGTCCATGGCGGGTGATAAATACAAAACGATCGTCCGATGGATCGCTGGAAGCCTTGACCATCTCGATGAAGCGGTTTTGGATTTTTTCGGTCAAGACCCGGCGCCGGCCGCTGCACTTTCTGCCTTCCATGATGCCTTGGCCGGCAAGCAGCAGCGGTTTGGGAATGACGCCGGTCTTACGGTATTGATCCATGTAATATTTTTTGGCCCTGCGTTTGGCGCTGCCGGTTTTGTCCATGATCTTTTTGTGCAGCAAGATCAGGAAACGGTCGTCCATGGGCAGTTGTTCAAAGTCTTTGTCTTTCATGACGAATGATTTTCTCTTTCATCACTTTCAGCCAGAATAAGGCCGCTTGTCTGGATGTCGTTTGCCAATCATCGTTTTGCGCCGACCGAATCTGTTCCAGCATGGCCATCACGGCCGTTTTATAGTCTGCGCTGATGATATCGACCACAGACGCATTCTTTTTTTTGACATGCTTGGCCTTTAGGGTTTGATGGGCGTACTTTCTAATATTCTTAGCCGTGAGCGCCATGCCGGATGCGATAAATGCACGCCAGATCTTGCGTTGATCCTCTTTTGTAAAACGCGTTAGAATCCTGGCCTGGTATTCATTCTCCGGAAGGATGCCGTCGCCAATTGGAGACAAATTGTCGATGACATTGGCGGCCTTAATCAGACGATATGCCTGGGATCGGGCCATATCCCACCGGTCCTTGACATAGCCTTCAAACGAATCGAACAGCAAATCTCGAAACAATTGATCGTCTCGAATCTGCTTTAATGCCTTACCGGTTTGGTGAAAATGGTGTTGATTGGCAGCGATGATCTCCTCCAATTGGGTGAGTCGGTTGTTGGCCATCTGTTCACCCGATGCTCATCCGTTTCCCGATATCGCCAAGCAGTTGATTCAATTCCAACCGTTGGTCCGTTAAAGGATCCGGTCTGTTTGGTACAAGGGTTTGCAAATATTTGACACTGTCAACGAATCCAAGGCCTTTCACGGTCATGACCAAATCAATCGGGTTGAAGTTTTTCTCGCAAAGAAAGCACCTGGCGAGATTGGTCTTGGGGTTGGTCGCGGTTTGAAATTCATTGCATAGCGGGCATAGAAAACGAAAAATGCCTTCGATCACTTTAGATGGGATATGAAGCTGTTCTTTGATCAGCCAGTCAACCGGGATCCGATTGCGCAGTTGAAACAGTTCTCCCCCTGTAAACCGTCGTCTCATGATATTGGCCTCCTTATCTGCGTAAAAAATCCTGAAAAAGATTTCATCCATAACCACGGCGTGGAAAATGGCTCACAATTTCACCCGGCCGACCGCAAAAATGGCAGCGGCATCGAAAACCGAGGCGAAAAGGTACCGAAATTTCGATCTGTGGTGGCAACATAACCCGTTTAAAAGGGCTTGTTGAAGTATGATCATCCATGTTTTTTCTACGTGGATCGATTTCACGATGCCGACGACGGTTTTCGGCAAGACGGTGGGCTTTTTTACCTTTATCGGTTTTACGGTAGCGTCGCTGCGCTTTTCGACGGGACTGGAGACGACCGGCGATGCGGCATGCATCGCAACAATAAGCATGCCCACGAAAGCAGCACCGGCACACACAAAAAACGGTGTTGCACCAACGACAGGATATTTGGATCAGCTTTACCATCCGGCCTTGAAAGTGGCCGGAGTTTAAAGTAATTTACTTAATGAACATCCGGCCTTGATACGGAGTTCACCCTGAAAGCCCGGAAGTGATGGTTCCGGGCTTTCTCCTCATTTTCTTGGACCATGACAATACCCACTTTACAACCTACAAAAACTTTTTGGTAAAAACGATTGCCGGCGGGAGCTATTGCGGCGGGGTAGCGTGGTAGGTTTATTGATTTTTGGGGCGGGGTCTCGCTGCGGGATAGTAGAACCAACCGTTACACTTTTGCCGCATAGGCGGGGTAGGCCGTTACACTATTTTTGCCTTAGCATAAGCTCGGAAATTGACCCTGTTATTGACATAAGTCTTTGATATTAGGTTATTCTGCTTGGTCCGACCCCAAGCCCCTCTAAACATAAGTCTTTGATATTAGGTTATTCTGCTTGGTCCGACCCCAAGCCCCTCTAATCAAGCGTGAAATCCTGGAATTGATCCACGGCAAAAAACAACATGGGGTCCTGGTCATCGATGAAGCCTCGTTGCTTCGGCTTGAAGTGTTCGTGGAGTTGCATACCCTTTGTCAGTTCGAAATGGACTCCAAGCCCTATCTTCCCATCGTGCTGGCCGGGCAAACCCATTTAATCGACAACCTGCGGTATCCGGGGTGTTTGCCACTGGCATCGCGAGTAGTGGCAAAAAGCCATTTTATCGGTGCGAAAAAAGAGCAGATGCAAGCCTATCTCAGGCACCATCTGACCATTGCCGGGATCGACCGGATGCTGTTCGAAGACGATGCCATTACGGCCATCCATCAAGGGTCGGGCGGCATCTTCAGAAAAGCCAATCACCTGGCTCGAGGAGCCTTGGTGGCCGCGGCAATGAGTCACGATAAAACGGTTAACGCGGAACATGTCCGGCTCGCTGCATCCGAAATATTTTAAGAAAGGAGTCAATATGCCATCCCATCCGACCGCCGAAGATATCCGGCAACAACTGGAAGCCCTGGTATTGGCCGCCATTTTAAATGTGCTCAACCGCTTAACTGATGAATTGTCTGTGGTAAGCCAGCAAAAGAAGATGAAATTTTAATCCGTGTGGATACGGTTTGCCCGGTGAAACGGAGATAGGCTCTGCTGGGGAGCAACCTATCAAGGGATAGCCGGGTGCAGGAGGCATTGAATAATGCCGTGAGGGGAACAGCAGACCACACTTGCTGTTCCCCTCATTATTCAAGCCTTCCTGCCCATGCCTTAAAAAACCCAATCTAATCGACGCGCGTAGCGCATCCTTCAGTCATCAATTTACGGGACTTCCACCAACTGGGGAAATGCGAGAATAACTCTTCCAATCAATCAGAGAATCTGGAAAACGCTTCAATTTAATCTGAAAATTTCGTTCCATTTATTGCGGGAATCAACACCGAAGAACTGTTACAGGCTTTTTACCTCAATACATGATGGCTCTCTGCTGACCGCTAATAAGAAAGACACCTCCCTTCCATAGCTACCATCGCTGTGGAATAATAGAGTAACATGTCAAAAAAATAGGAGGTGCCATATGAAAACCTACGCTGGGATAGATCTTCATTCAAGTAATAGTTTCATCGGGGTAATCAACCAGAATGACGAAAAGCTACACAGTCGGCGTCATTACAACAATCTCAAGGAGATTTTGAAGGTGCTCAGAAAGTATAAAAAAAGCCTTCAAGGAGTTGTCGTCGAATCAACTTATAACTGGTATTGGCTGGTCGATGGATTGATGGAGCAAGAATACAAGGTCCACTTGGCCAACCCAACAGCCATACAGCAATACAAGGGTTTGAAAAACCGGGATGACAAATATGATGCGTTTTGGCTTGCGCACCTGCTCAGACTTGGCATCCTCCCACAAGGCTACATCTACCCCAAATCATTACGGCCAGTAAGAGATCTATTTCGGAGAAGGACATTGTTCGTAAAACAACGGACAGCTCAAACTCTTAGCCTACAAAGTATGATTGCTCGTAATCGGGGAATAGAGCATAGCGCCAGCGTCATAGTTCATCTTGATGACGAATCCTACGAGGAAATGTTTGACTGCCCTAATCTGGTATCCACGGCCTTGCACCAGATTGGAACCATCCGTTTTCTGGAAAAACAAATCAAAGAAATCGAAGCGGAGGTGGAGACCGTGGTTGAGTTGGATAACGCCTATAGAGGTTTGCTCACCATCCCCGGTATTGGAAAGATTTTGGCGATGACCATCATGCTTGAGGTTGGAGATATAAGACGTTTTGAGAAAGTCGGGAACTACTCATCGTATTGCCGTTGCGTAAAGGCACAAAGCACGTCAAACGGCAAAAAGAAAAGCAATAACAATCGTAAGAACGGCAATCGCTATCTGTCCTGGGCTTATGTGGAAGCCGCTAATCACAACAAGAGAAGTTGCCCTCTGGCACGAAAGTTTATCGAACGCAAAACGGCTGAGAAAAACTACACGGTGGCTATCAAGGCCCTTGCCAACAAGCTGAGTAAAGCATCATATTTTATCATGAGAGATCAAACAATTTACGATCCATCGTTGTTGTTTGGGTAAGATTTGGTTACGGCAGCAAACCACGAATAGGGTCTGGTACAATCCATATGGTCTGATTGGTACTGCCGTATCCTGCTTGTTTTCGATTCGTCCGCCCATGCCGTGAACCAAGGTAGGGTTGGCTTCAAGCCACTGGTCTGTGAAACATCATTTGGAATCGGCATGGTACCGAAGGTCTTCTGGGGCTCTTTGAGCCAGGGATGGCATAGACCATCTTGATCCCGATGGGTGACTGGTGCGGATCGACCACAATCGATCTAACCGACCAAATTGAAGCTACGGGCGCGGAAGAAGGGAAACAGCGAAAACGTCGTTTAAACAGCATTTTATTGGCCAAGCGAAAAAAGCCTGTTTTTTTCGTACGGGAAGGTGTTTTTTTACTTGACCCGCACTTTAATGGGCGACCCACGGATGACCCTATCCTCGATAGCAGTGGGAACAAATTTGAGCAACGGGCCGCTGATATGCTGAGTCAACGGGGGGGATATCGGGGACGTTCGTCGGATTTCCGGGGGATATCGGGGACGTTCGTCGGATTTCCGGTTTACAATTTTAGATCTGCCTGCTAAACGGTTACTATGCCACGGAAATCCCGCATAGACGCCCCCGGAGCGCTGCAGCACATCATTTTAAGGGGGATCAATCGCAGAAAGATCTTCTTCGACGATTTTGACCGGGATGATTTTTTGGATCGGCTTGGAGGTATCCTGGCCGATAGCAAAACACCATGTTATGCGTGGGCATTGATGACAAATCACACCCACCTGTTATTGAGGACTGGAACCGTTCCTATCGCCACGGTGATGCGCAGACTGTTGACCGGTTACGCGGTGAGTTTTAACCGGCGACATCGGCGATCTGGACACTTGTTTCAGAATCGCTACAAGTCGATTTTGTGCGAGGAAGATCCCTACCTATTGGAACTGGTGCGCTATATTCACCTCAATCCTTTGCGGGCCGGCATTGTCGATGAAATAAAAGCATTGAATATCTACCCTTACTGTGGTCATAGCGTGATAATGGGCAACGTCATCCATGGATTTCATAATATCGATTACGTATTGAATCTTTTTGGCGAAACGATTGAGCAGGCCAGAAGACACTATCTGGAATTCGTAAAGAAGGGGATCTCGCAAGGCCGCCGACCCGATTTAACAGGAGGCGGATTGGTGCGAAGCGCCGGAGGATGGGCCGCATTAAGAACCATGCGTAAAGGCGAAAGCCGGATAAAGGGAGATGAGCGCATCCTAGGCCAGGGAGATTTCGTCGATAGCGTATTGCAAGCCGCCCAGGAGAATTTGGACCGTAAATATATGCTCCTGGCTCGAGGATACGATTTTCAATGGTTGGTAGAGCGGGTGACCGGCTTGTTCGGCCTCACGTCAAAGGAGCTGTTGACTGGTGGAAAACAACGCAAAACGGTAACGGCGCGCAGCGTGTTGTGCTATTGGGCGACGCGGGAACTTGGGATGAGCGCGGTGGCGATATCAAAACGACTGAACATCGCTGCCTCAACGGCTAGCGAGTCCGCGGCAAGGGGCCTGCGGATTGTCGAAGAGCAAGGGTTTAAACTTTCAGATGAGGTTATCTGATAATCCGTAAAACCGAGGAGCGTCCCCAATGCTCCCCGGGCGGGAACGAATGCGAGTCCGGCCTTGCGGATCAGCTCATGGGGTGCATGTTTGACGCCCATGCCCCGGCACAGGTGGCAGGGGGCGTGGTACGTGGTCTGGGTACCGGACGATCGGAACGCATCCGCCGGGATCTCGAGGATGTCGTTCATGAAGCTGCTGAAGGCCACGACCTTTTCGGAGAACCGCTCTGCTGCTTCCCGCATGGCAGGATCGTCGGCGAGCAGCTGGGGATAGTTGTGCTTCAGGTGCGACGCACACGAGGCGCACAAGGTCACGATTTGGTCGACCTCGCTGCCGCGCATGGCCAGGATATTGCGCCGGGCCACATCCCGGGCGGCGGCTTTCTCGCCCATCATCAGGGCCGGCAGCCCGCAGCAGGACTGCTGCATGGGAAACTCCACTGCCGCACCAAAGCGGGCCATCAGGGCCACGCCGGCCTCCAGTTGCTCGGGATAGACAAAATCCTGGACGCAGCCGGCGAAAAGGGCCACCCGCTGGGTCGGGTTGGCCACCGACGGTTTGATTTCAGGCCAGCGTTCGCGGAAGGGTGTTTTGGCGATGGGGGGCAGGGCCCTGAAGTTGTGCTCCTTGGAGAGGATCAGGGGCAGGTGGCGCAGGTAGCCGTTCTCGCCCACCACCGGTGCCTGGGCCTTTTGGGCCGTGCGCAGCAGCTGGTGGAACAGTTTGCGGTGGCTGAGCAGTTTGCCCAGCAGGATGCTGGAGAGCGGGTGATCGGTTTCATCCTGGATGCGCGCGTGGATCTCCTTGATCAGTCGCGGCAGGTCGATGCCGGCGGCGCACACCGCCTTGCAGGCCCCGCAGTTGATACAATTCTGGACGAGGTTTTTGGCCTTGTCGCGGCCGTGAAAGAAGTAGGTGATGATCAGGCCGATGGCGCCGATGTAGATGTGCCCGTACTGGTGACCGCCGACCATGCGGTAGACCGGGCACACATTGGCGCAGGCGCCGCAGCGCACGCAGCGCAGCACCTGTGAGAAAACCGGATCTTTGGCCAGCGCCCGGCGGCCGTTGTCCAGGAAGACAATGTGCATCTCCTTGCGGCCGGAATCGGCGACCGCGCATGGGGTCGGCCCGGTAATCCAGGTGACATAGGAAGTGATCTGCTGGCCCGTGGCGTTGCGCGGCAGGACGCGGTTGATGTGCAGGGCGTCTTCGAGGGACGGCAGCAGTTTGTCCAATCCGACCAGCGCCACATGGATGCGCGGCAGGGTCGTCACCAGCCGGGCATTGCCCTCGTTGGTGGTCAGCCCGATGGTGGCCGTGTCGGCCAGGGCGAAATTGGCGCCGCTGATGCCCATGTCCGCCTCCACATACTTCTGGCGCAGCTCGCGGCGGGCCACCTTGACCAGGCGCTCGATCTCCGTCTCCTGCCGCTTCCCGGTGACCTCGCTGAACAGGTCCGCCACCTGATGACGCGACAGGTGAATGGCCGGCATCACCATGTGGGTGGGCCCCTCGTGGCGCAGCTGGATAATCCACTCGCCCAGGTCGGTTTCGGTCACCTCGAGCCCTTCGCTCTCCAGGTAATGATTGAGCAGCGTCTCCTCTGCGGTCATGGATTTGGATTTGACGATTCGGGTGGCCCGGCCGGTTTTGGCGATGTCGGCGATAATGGCGTTGGCATCAAGGGCGGTTGCCGCCAGGTGCACATGGATGCCTTTTTTTTCGGCATTGGCCTTGAACTGGGCATACAGCTCGTCCATCCGGCCCAGGGCGCGGTCCTTGATATCGGCCACCTTGTCGACCAGTTCAGCGATGTTCATGCCGGCAAAGGCATTGGCCCGGCCGGTGGGATAGGTGACGGCAAAGTTGTCCAGGGCCTGGCGCTGAAACCGGTTTCTCAAGGCCTCGTCAACGTTGGCTTTGTAGGCTTTCAGGCTGGTTACGGTTTGCATCAGCACTCCTCCCAGAGCAGGATGTGAAGTTCGAGGGGGCCGTGAACCCCCAGGGCCAGTACGCGTTCGATGTCTGCCGTGCGGCTGGCACCGGTGATCATCGCCGTGTAGTCGGCCGGATCGCTCATCCACTGCTTAAGTTCTTCCGTCAGGTCGAATGCGGTTGCCCGCAGGCGGGATACGGGAAGCAATGCGATGTGGATCTCGCTGACCATGGTGGCCAGGCGCAGGGCCTCACTTTTGGAGTTGATCACCAGGGTGCCGGTCTCGGCAATGGCGTAATCGGCCCGGGTAAAGCCGATGTCGATGCCGGCCAGATGGCTGCGCAGATCATCTTTGATTAGACCGATCGACTTCTCCCGGCACAATTCTTCCAGGGCCTTGAATTCCGTCTCGGGAAGATTGGGCGCGGCCATGATCTTCTCCTGCTTGGTCTCGCAAAGCGCCTCGGCCGTTGCCGACAACGGTGCCTCGCAGCCGGAAACCAGCAGCTGGCAGGCCTCCTTGGTCGCGCACACATCCACTGCATAGGCGAATGCGGCCTCCGGTGAGGCCACGCGCACGACCTTGGCGGATACCGCTTCCGCCTTCTGGATAAAGGTTTCGACCACCGCCGGGTCTGGTTTCATCGGCCACCTCCATTCATTTGGCAGGGTCGCAGGCGTGGCCAGCTCCTACACGCCAAATCCGATGGCGGCTGTAAGAGCGGGCCATGCCCGCGAAAAATAATTGCTTCAACGCCTCGTCTTGCTCCCATGCTCCGCGTGGGAGTACCAATTGCCTTTCATTTAACCGCGAATAGGTTCCCACTCCGTCATTTTTGTCTTATGTGGAAAGCGGGTGATAGGCAAGTGCCAAGCTTGATGAATTCGGAAAAAGCAGCTTGCCTGCGCTCCGCGGTGGAATATGTAATCTTAGAAAACGGTCCCGCATCGGAAACGTTTCCCAAAAAATGCCTGACTGGTCATGCCGGACTTGATCCGGCATCCAGATATAACGGTTCTGTGAGCCATATCCCATCCAACGGTCCCGCCATAAATCGTTAATGCTGAAAGACCTTATTGACATAATAAGGAATTGAAGATAATCAAAATCACCATCGTTCCATCAGCACAACCGCTAAAGCTCCATATTATGAAAAGATCCATGGTGAACGTTTGTTCATCTTGTTCCATTGTCTTACGAAATGCCAAATTTTTATTTGACGAATTAGTCGTCTAGTCAGGTTAAATTGGGTTATTAGACTGCAAATCAGTCGTCTATTACGATTTCGTAAATATTAACGTCGCATTATACGACGACTATTGGGTCGTCTAGTTTATGTTGTGTGTGGCCTATATCGCTTTTACCCTCCCCTGTCCTAGTTGTTTGAAATCGATCCTTGACATTAGTACCAATAATGATACTATGTTGCCATGACTAAAATCGGCGACCTGCTTATTCAAATGCAAAGAAATCCGAAGGATGTGCGATTCTCTGAATTGTGTAGGATATGCGACCATTTTTTCGGTGAACCACGTCAGAAGAAAAGCAGCCATCGAATTTATAAAACACCTTGGCAAGGTGATCCAAGGGTAAATATCCAAAACGATAAAGGAAAAGCCAAGGCATACCAAGTAAGGCAGGTGCTTTTGGCTATTGAAAAGCTGGAGGTCGGAGATGGGCCAAAAAGATGACAAATATACATACCGGGTAACTTGGTCTGATGATGATAATGAATATGTAGGCCTGTGTGCTGAATTTCCGAGCCTCAGTTGGTTGGCTGAGACACCGGAAAAAGCTTTGAAGGGAATCCGCAAACTGGTGGCTGATGTCGTATTGGACATGGGCGAAAATGGTGAATCAATACCTGAACCCTTTGCCAGCAAGCGCTACAGTGGGAAATTTATGGTCAGGGTCCCACCTGATGTTCATCGAAAATTGGCCATTCAAGCTGCGGAAGCTGGCGTGAGTCTTAACCGTATTGCCAGTTCCAAACTGAGCCAATAGCCGTAAAGATTTGCACACAACCATGCAGTGCAGTAGACATCCAGGACGATGCCACTCTGTGAATTTATTCTTATTTCACGTCTCTGCAGTTCCTATGAATGTCAGTGCAATTCCTGGCTGCTACTGACCGCCACGTTAAGTGCAATATGAGAAAAATTAAATACGATCGAACTGAATTTCATGCAGGTGATGAAAGTGTGGAAAATGATTTGTTATCATTTGTATATGATATTCCATATTTTGGAGCCTGCGGTATCTTCCCTCCAATCCATATTGTTAATACAATTTTTCTTGAAGGTGGAGGCGATGGCGGTATGAGCCCGGGAGCAATTTGGACACCTTTTGAAATAACTGAAAAGGAGTATGAAGAATTAGTTGAAGCTGTTAAAAACACTCCTTTAACAAATCTCGAAGGTAAAGCAAGGTACTGCGAAATTCAATTTGAATTCGATCCTGAATTTGATCATATTATCGATCAGTTCGATTGGTTGCAGGAAGTATGCAAAAAACATAGGGAGAATTTTCATAAAAAATTGGACAAATTTGAACACACTTAACCACTGCTTACACACTCGACCGGGCGGGTCCAGACATTTTTTGGAAAGCCTGTTCTTGCATTTATTTCAAAGCTTTTTGAACCGCTTTCCTCGCTTGTCGCCCGGCCGGTGAAGCAAGCGTTGGGGTACTAATGAGGAGGCCAAAATTATGTCACATACACAAGCACTTTATTATCCTTGGATAGACGTTCAGAATAGTGGTTGGCTTAAGACATCGGCATTATTTTGGGAAAAAATTCAGACAATCGTTCCAGCCTCTATAGAGTCTCCATATGAAGAAAGAGCGGCAAAGGAATTTGAAGATGCCGGCATTCTTATTCCGCTAAGAGTTGATTCAGATATGCAAGAAATAGAATCATTGTCAGATGATGTGATCCGCTACTTGTCGAGTGATGAAGCAGCAAATTTAATGTTATCTACTGAAAATCGTCGTTCCGCCTATTTGCATCCACAAAAGCTACCGGATAGCATTAGGAGGATAGCACATCTTCATCCAGAAAAAATGGACCACGAGATTAGATATATGATGGAAGAGATTGGCTTTAGCCGAAGGCGTGGAAATTGGATGGAGGTTGATAGTGAATTTGCATCATTTTACATGACCTTACTGGCTACTCGGCTTTCTGAGCGTTTCGGATTGGGGTTATTGACTGATTCTCCATCATCTCATCGCCTTAGTGCTAAAGCTAAAGCGGATTCAGAACTATCCAGTGTATATCGCAATGTTTACGATTATGAATTCCGAGCAAGAAGGCGGAGAAGAGATGCCCCAAGGCAGTTGGCTGAAGGTATGATGGTTGATCTGATTATTGAACAAATTGGAATTGATCCTAAAACCCCAACCGATAAAATCTTGAATTTTAAAAATGGCCACAAAAACGAAGTTGGAAAATTCAGGAAAAAGATTGAAGAACTCACCAGCGATGTTCCTGAGAATCTTTCTACTGACGCTTTGCGTCAATATGTTCATGATAAGTATACAAACGAGGTGGCACCAGCAATATGCGACTTAAAGGATGCACTTACTGATAATCGTATCGGATGGATGACAAAAAGTTTGATGAAAGTTTCATTCATTTCCGCTGGTGCATCTTCTGCGCTCGTCGGAGCGGGATTAGCAGTTCCAAATGCTTTGCTTGTAGGTGCAGGGATTTCGCTAATAGGTATGGGGATTTTGTATAACCAAGACAAAAGGAAGGCATTAAGAGAAAATCCCTATTCATATGTGGTATCAGTTGAGAAAGCCCTTACATAAATGGAAATAACCCCAACAACAGCATAAACTCGGACTTGAAAAAGCTGCGCCGCTTCGCTGTGCAGCTTTTTCCAGCCGGTTATGCTGAGCGTTGGACTAAGCCGCTACGCGGCAGCTAACCCACCAGAATTTCTGTAATTCTTTCCTTATTTCCGGTTTTTCTCCGATTTTATTATAATTCCCTCCATCGGTATAACTCCGAAAATCTCATATTTATCTCATTAATCAAAGGAGGGAACTCATGTCAGAACTGCGTAAAAAGATGATCCGGGCAATGGAACTTAAGGATTTTTCACCGAGGACTCAGCAATCCTATTTGTCTGCAGTTGAAGGCCTATCAAAATTTCATCGGAAGTCACCGGATCGTCTAACGCAAACAGAAATCGAAGACTACGTGCTTCACCTTAAAGATGAAGGGAAGAGCGCAAGCACACGCAATGTTATCATTTCCGGGGTGAAGTTTTTCTACCAGCATACACTGGTAAACAGCGAAATCGCATTGAATATGCCAAGCCGTCGTAAACCAAAAATCCTACCTGAAGTTCTAAGCAGAGAGCAGGTTCGCATGATCATCGACACTCCGGCGGATCTCAAGCATCGGCTGATATTGATGACGGCTTATTCTGGAGGGCTTCGGGTCAGTGAAGTGGCAGCACTGAAAGTCAAAAGCATCGACAGTGCGCGGATGGTGATCCGGGTCTATCAAGGCAAAGGCATGAAAGACCGCGATACGCTGCTTTCAAAAAAGCTGCTGGAGGAACTACGGACCTATTGGAAGGTCTATCGCCCGACAGATTGGCTGTTTTACGGTAAACGCCGCGACACCCCCATGAGCATCACATCGATTCAGAGAATGTACAGCCGGACCAAACGCGATGCCGGCATCACCAAGGGCAAGGGCATTCATTGCCTTCGCCATTGCTTTGCCACGCATCTGCTGGAAGCCGGCTATGATGTGCGCAAGATACAGCTTCTCATGGGGCATCGCTCGTTGTCCACCACCATGGTCTATCTCCACGTTTCCAGAAACGGGCTGGCAAAGGTCCAGAGCCCTCTGGATTTTATCGAAGAGCCGGAACAACAGGCGCCGCCGTGGGAGGATGACGATGAATCCAATCAATAATTATCCTCAACCGGCAAACCGACAGGTGGAGGTGGCGGATATTTTGCGCTGCCACATCGGTGACTATCTCAAAAAATACAATATGCCGCCGGAGCATTACAGGGTCGTATACGACATTTTAAATTGCCGGACCGCTTATCTTGGCGGGCACGTTGAAATGTGCGATCAATGCGCAGCCGAACGCATCCTTTACAACTCGTGCCGCAACCGGCATTGCCCGAAATGCCAGACCATCACCAAGCAACGTTGGTTGTCTGCCCGGCAGGCTGAACTTTTGCCGGTTAACTATTTTCTCGAGTTTTCGAAAAATAGTTCTTTGACAAATTGTGATTATGGCATTTTCATTGCTATGCAGCCTCTTGGGGATTGAGATTCTGGTTCCGTTCGAGCAACTCCACTTCTTTTCTCGGTTTGCGGAACCTGAAGATATTTTTCTCTTCCACTTCTAACCACTTGCGATAAAAATCTTCGTCCGCCTTCAGTCTCTCAAATACTGCCTTGAAATTTTCGTATTGGGATTGACGTATAATTGAGGGGATCGTTAATGATCCCTTTGACAGTTTTCCAGCAGTGCTTTGCTTGTAGTTTTCAAAATGGAGGAGGGAGTCAATCCAGGACACCAGGCATATCGTTATTGATACGCCTTGCTCACTCCTGATAGTGGCTCCCTCCATATCGGTTAGCTGCTTCGCATTCCTGAAAAACTCTTCAATTACCCATCTATGGCTGTAAGTGATGAGAATTTTACCGGCTTCCCAAGTGAGTTGATCGGTAAGTAAATATTTCGTGGTTTGAGTGGTGGGATCAACACTTTCAACAACACAATGCTTGCCAGTTATAGAATTTAAACGAAGCGTCTTAGTCTTCGTGTGATAAAGAACTTTTTGAGCTTTACCAGTTGCCGGGTCTGCTGTAAAGCCGTATTTTTCAACGTAAGAAATGGATTTATAAACCTCGGGCAGGGACCGCGTGTAATATTGATTTTTTGACAATCGCCCTTTGGGGGTGAGCTTAGGGGGCTGGCATGGGACCCTGACCGTGTAATTGGGTTTGAGTTCGATAATATAACTGAGCTCAAGGCGTTTAAGTTCTTTGATAAACGGCCCTGTGCAAAACCAGGAATCCGCTAACACCATGGAAGGGGGGAAACCGACTTCCAATGCCCACTCCAGTATCTCGACGGCAAGCGCATACTTGGTTTTGTATGGATGGGCTTTCCCTCTTTGCCAAGGCATCGTCCCCGTTTCTTTGTGAAACATTCTGAAATTGATTGGAAATTTGATAAGGTTTCCATCACTGTAATACACAAAAACAAGGCAGGTTGCCTTCATGTTCGTTCCAAAGGCATGATCGAATAAAACAAACACACCGTGAATCCATTTGCAGAATTTGGTATGGTGTTTCATTGTGTCGTCGATCAGAAAATAACCTGGTTGAAGGGTGTACATTTGCTGGATGCGTTTGGCATAAAGCAATTGCAACTCGGGGATGTAAAATTTTGCATCGGATAAAAAATAAGAAAGCGTGCTAACCGCCTTTTCTTCCAACCACATTCGACTAATGCGGCTCAGGTTGAATCCAGAACCAATACTGTTCGGCACAGTCATTGATAAGAGTATTGAGCAATAACTTTGGCGATATTCACATCAAATATTTCTAACAAATTATTTTTTACTGCTAATAACCAGTGAAGACCAATTTTATAAAACTGTTTTAATTTTTCTCCAAGAAGAGTTACTAACCCGCAAACATATGGTCTTTTTGCATTTGAATTGGAGCATGAAGATGAAGTTAGCAAGGTTTCGTTCTTATTATTTTCTTCAGATTCATGCTCATCTTTTTCATTTTCTCTGCTTATTATTTCCGTATCTTGTTTGAATGATAATAACAATAGATAAGCAATCATATACAAGTAGAATTGTATCTGTACGCCATGAGGAGATTGGCTCATTAAGTGAATTCCCTTGAAGGTTCTTTTTATGAAGCGAAAAAAAAGTTCCACTTGCCACCTGTAAGCGTAAAGCATTATAATTTCGTAAGTTGTCAAATCATTTCTGTTTGTGATCAAAATGTAGTTTTCGCCCATAGCCGTAAAGCTAACAATACGATAACTTGCTTTGTTTTCATCGCTATTGAATATTATATTTGAATCTGTGATGTCACTGAAAAATTTCAAGAATGTATCCGGTACGGTGGCAGTGAGACACTCTTTTACAGTGTACGTCATATTCGACTTTCCGCGAATAATAAAAAATGCATTGCTGTCGGATATCTGCTTGAACAGATTGAAAGCGATATAGCCTCGATCACAGACATATGTAATGCCTTCGCGAAGAATTTGCTTAACAAATTCTTTTTCGGAAAAGTTACCTTCCGTACTGATAAATTCGGTTGGAATCATTCGGTTGAGTTCAAAAGATAAATGCATTTTGATCGCATTAGCGGTTTTCTTGTAACAAGCCCATGCCATATTGGAAATGGCCGGAAAAAGCGAACCATCTACAATTAGCATTTTTCCAAGATGACTGATTTCCGGAATTTTATGCAAATCCAATTCTTTTACCAACTGATGGAATATATCTTTAAATATTTCTGGGGGATAACGATTAAACGCTTCATTATACATAGACTTCGATGCGACGACCAATCCTAATGCCTTAGCAGTTGGTGATGTTTTGATCTCAGTGACGATTTGTCCAACGCTTTTAATTCTGGTTATTATTCCAAAAAGCAAATTTGTGGTGAACGATGATAATGAAAGCTTGTAAGTGTCCAAATCATTATGGAGACTATTTTGAGTAACCTCAATCAATGGTAGCACCGGTGATAGAATTGTTTGAAAAACATTTTTGTCGATGTGTTCGCTCATGGAGACCTCCTGGTTAATTAATTGTACCCACCATGATTAAAACACAAAGCGATCTTTTTGTCCAGCGCTATTTTTTATTTTAATAACAAGATGTTACGGCAATATGTATGCCGAACGGTATTGATCCAGAACCCAATACCAAGGCCGTTGCGACCAGTATCATGTTATCAAATTGAATGTTGGTTAGCCCTGGTTTCAAAAAGGACAGCCCGGTGACAAGGAATGCGAGCGGCTTAGCGCACGGAATCTTCATCCTTATTATCCCTTCTATTTCAGCACGTTATACACCTCCAGAAATATTATCGCACATATTGAGAATAATGTCCCGCACTATTTTTCGAAAACTCGAGTAGATAGAATTCCTTAATTTTGTCAAATTGCAGTTGTTTTCCCTCTGGAATAACAGTTTCTTTTAGACTTTTCTCTATGCTGGCTGAAAGTTTAATCAATTCCTTTATATCCTCTGATCGGCTTTCTTTTACATCAACGATGGCTTCATTAAAGTCCCGTTTGTTTGTTTCCGAGAAAATCGCTTCTCGCCAAGCATTATTGATTTCAACCACAATTAGGTCCGATTTTTGAGCCATTCGAAACAGATCACCGCTGATCATTCGCATCGAAAAATCAAAATTTTCATTGATTCGTTTCTGTTTATATTGATAGCGACTGTAGGCCACAAAAGATATGGATGCCGCAAGCAAAACCAATGAAATTACGACTACAACCCATTTTGGAAAAACGGATTTTTTCTTAGGCAGAGCTAAAGGGATATTACAATACGGGCATGTTTTTCCTTTATCGCTGATCATTTTACCACAATTTTCACATTTGATTGCAGCCATCCCACACCTCCCGTCAGTGAATTTCGTGTAAAACTAAATTCAAATCAAGTTCTGATACTTATCAATCAAAATGGAAATGGAGCTATTATTGGGGAACGAAATTGAAAAGAAACGTTATTGTATCCATATCGTGTATTAAGCAAGCGATCATAAAACAGACTGTTGATTTTATCAATCACAACAGGATGGAATTCATTTTATTTCTGGAAGCTGGAAATAAAAATGGGCAAAACCAAGGGAAAAGGCTTTGCCCCAATAGGAAGCGCAGAACAGTACAGCGGAAGCGGGTCTGGACTATGGGGGACAGTGTCCCCCAGTGGGGGTTGTATCGGCCGGAAGCCGGAAGACTTGAGCCCATCGCCTGATTGGTCGCTTTTCGTTACCGGGAACGAAAAGCGACGCCCTGGGACCGGGCCGTTTTGTTTGTGGCTCACAATCCGCCAAATATGATCCACAAACGGGTTTGCCGATCATTCGTTGATGACAAGCCCGGCATTCCCCACGCGCGCGCGGATGCCATGTATACCGGTCTATTCGGTGTTTATGACGAACAGCATTCCCCACGCGCGCGCGGGAGGGGCGGCTTTTTAAGCCTCAGATGCTGATAAAGCTTGGCATTCCCCACGCGCGCGGGAGGGGCGCCATATGGTTGGTCTTAAAATGTCCTCAGGACAAAATAAACCCGAACCAGACGCATTCCCCACGCGCGCGGTAACCAGGGCATTGTCGAAAAAGGTTAACGAAGGTACGGCGGATGGGGATCGGGTGAGTGGTGAGCAGTTAAGGGGGCGTGTCCGCCAAAAAGAATCAGACAGGAATTTATCTGGTCATAATGACCAAATAAAAAATAAACCCGAACCAAAGCCGGCGCCAAAGCACTGGACCTGCTGGTTTCGTTTCCGGTGACGGAACCTTTTAACCCTTTTGTCAGTGGTGGGTATAGCGGTGGGTAATGAAAAAGGGGTTGCAGACCGAAAATCTGTAACCCCTTGTTTTGTTTGGCTCCCCGCGTGCAACCCTCTTCATAACCGTTCTCCATTCGTTCATCTGAGATATTTCCCCTTCAGGTGAAGTTCACAGAAGAGTCCTGCCAGGAGGGAGGAATCCGCATGTCTCGTTTGACGAGCGGAGGGTTATGCCCTCTGCCTTCTGACCGTCAAATTCAGTAATGCTGCAGGTTACATACCGATCCAGCGCTTCATCTGCCGCGCCTTATCCCACAGTCCCAGGTTGGACGCCCAGGCCCTCCATTTTTCGACCTCCAAAGACGTGTAGGCGTTGAAGGAATCCAGTTCGCGCGGCCATGCATCGGGAATGGCAAATCTTCGAGCTGTCCTCTGCGCCGGCTGTGTTCCCACCTCGCAGGGTACCTCTTCCCGTGCGGCTGTCACCATAAAATGGAGGCGGTTCATCACGTTGACCTCGCTTGCCCCTGCATCCATGTCCAGTGAAAGTAGATTCAGATGAGGAAACATATCCCTGAGTTTGTTTTCCATGCCCCGCCCGGTGATGTGGTTGGCAATGCAGCCGAAGGGCTGGAGACAGACGATGTTGCCGATCCCTTCATTGAGCATGGCGATCATTTCAGCCGTAAGAAGCCATCCTTCGCCGAACTGATTGGCCAAACTGACTACCTCGCCGGTTATCGCCGCCAGTTTTCTTATGTCATGAGCCTTTCTGTAAAAACGAAATCCCTGCATAATCCGCTCGATTTGGCCGACATGGTAATTTGAGTATATCTCCAGCAGTCTGTATTTAATACGATCCGCCAAAGAACGTTTAAAAAAGGCCTTTTGGTCGTAGGTCTCATTGATAAAGCGCTGGGCGAAAAAATTCTGTATAGGAGGAAGAACCACTTCCACCCCCTGGCCGGACAACCAGTCGATGATATTTCCGTTGGAGAAGAAGTTATATTTAACGAAGATTTCTCCAACGACTCCGACTCTTGGGACAGTCTTGTCGTTGATCTCAACCCGGTTGAAGTCCGCCACGGCCTTTTTCAGAAGATTGAGAAGATAATAATAATCTGCATTTTCGATGCCTGTCTCCATTTCAAAGAGATATTTTTTATGCAGGTTTTTGGATGTCCCGGGCACCTTTTCCCTGACCATTGTTGATAAATACATCCTGGCCAGGGGATCGGCGAAAATAATTCCCAAGCCCATCCGTTTTATCAGCCCCATTTTATCTATTTTAAACCACGGTTGTGCATTAATTTCCTCATTGGATATAGCGATTATCGGAACCTCATCCAGGCTGGCGGCGGCCAGTCCTTTTCTGATAAGCGACACGTAGGAGGATGCCCGGCATTGACCGCCGGTCTGGGTCATGACGACTGCGGTTTTTTCAGGATCGTACTTGCCTGATTGAAATGCCTTGATAATGTCGCCGGCTACCAGGACAGCGGGGTAGCACATATCATTGTTGACGGTTTTAAGCCCCCATTCAACCGACCCCCTGTCCTGGGGCGGAAGAACTTCAACCCGATGACCGAAGGGCCTGAAAGCCGACGGGACCAGCGGTGAATAGAAGGGTGAAAAATAGGGGGCGATCAGGGTTCTCTTTCCGGCCTTGCCCACAACCGCCCGGCCCGTTTGCATTGTGCCGCCCCCTGCGGCCCTCGTTTTGCCGTTCTTTTCCTTCACCGCTTCCAGCATGGAGCGCAGTCTGATCCTGACGGCACCCAGGTTGGCGATTTCATCCATTTTAATCAAGGTATGAATCTTCCCGCCATAGCGCAGAATTTCTTTGACCTCATCAGCCGAAATCGCATCCGGCCCACAGCCGAAAGAGGTCAACTGAACCATTTGGGTATTCGCCGTGTTCGTTACCCACCATGCCGCTGTGTACAGTCTGTTTGTATAGCTCCATTGGGTCAGGACATTGACATCTTCCAGAGAGACGGTATCTGCATTCAGGGGAAGCGCGGTTTCACTGACGACGTCCACGCCGAGTTCCGTCAATACATCCGGAACACCGTGGTTGACAAGCGGGTCTGCATGGTAGGGTCGGCCGCAGAGGACAACGGTTGTCCGTCCCTCGGCCTCCGACCCGGCCAGCAGCGTTTTCGCCATGGACCTGAGTTCCGTTTTGTAATTCGATTGCGCCTTGACGCCCTTTTCAACACCTTCTGATATCGTCCGGTAATTGATTCCAACCCGCCTGAAAAACAGATAAAGCTGATCCTTCAGTAAACCGAAATCCTTAAAGCTGACAGATGGATTGTCCAGGGGGATTTGGAATTTTTTCTCTGGATTGACAGCACTCTTCAATAAATCGGGATATCCGGTAACCACCGGGCAATTATAACTGTTTAAAGCATCTGCGTATTCTTCTTCCTCATAGACGACGCTCGGATAGAACAGCCTGTCGATGTTTTTCCCGGCAAGATCGAAAATATGCCCATGGGCAAGTTTAGCGGGGAAACAGATGTTTTCCGACATGACAGTGGAAGACCCCTTTTCATATAATTGGAAATTGGACTCGGACGAGAGAACCACCCTGAAGCCGCATGTGGTCAAAAAGGCACACCAAAAGGGAAAGTTTTCATACATGTTCAGGCAGCGGGGAATACCGTAGGTGAGAATCGGTTCGCCTTCGGGTTCCGTGTTTCGCTCAAACAGGAGCCTTATCTGATCATCAATCAGGTTCCTTCCTTTGCATTGCACATCCGGATTGTTGCTGAAGTGCCGCTCGCATCGGTTCCCTGTATAAAAATGGTTACCGTTGCTGAAAGTCAGTTTCAAAACCCTGCACTGGTTTTCACATCCCCGGCAGCGGATTTCCTTTTTTGAAAAACCACTTTCCATCACCAATTTCTCAAAAGACAGGTCGCCGGTCTCCTGTGCCGGCCGATCCGGACCTTTCAGCGCTTCTTGTTGCGGAGCAACGGGTGCCACAACATGCGCACGATGATTTGAAAGGGCTGTCAGGGCCGCACCGTAGGCTCCCATCAGTTCGGAAAGATCCGGTCTTATAACCTCCTTGTTCAGAAGCACCTCCAAGGTGCGTAATACGGCCGGATTTCGAAATGTTCCGCCCTGAACTACGATTTTGTTCCCCAGGACATCGACGTCCTTCAGCTTCAGCACTTTGTACAGAGCATTTTTGATAACCGAATACGCCAAACCTGCCGAAATGTCGCCGACCGTCGCCCCTTCCCGAAGGGCCTGCTTCACTTTGGAGTTCATGAAGATGGTGCAGCGGGTTCCCAGATCAAAAGGTGATTCGCTATCGCATGCAATCTCTGCGAATTCCTGGACACTATACCCCAGCGAACGGGCAAACGTCTCAATAAAGGAACCACATCCCGATGAGCAGGCCTCATTGATCTGAATTTCAGCCACGGCGTTGTCATGAATATAGATCGCCTTCATGTCCTGCCCGCCGATATCCAGAATAAAGGATACATCCGGCTCAAAGCGCCGCGCCGCCCGGTAATGCGCCATGGTCTCAACCAGGCCGTCGTCCAGCCCGAAGGCGGTTCTTATGAGACTTTCACCATAGCCGGTGGCCGCCGTTCTGACGATCCGCGGGTGAAATCCGGCGGAAACAAACTTTTCCCTGAATTCGGCCAGTCCCTTTTTTACCGCCTGGATGGGATCGCCGTTGTTGGAGCCGTAATAGCCCAGAACCAGTTTGCCTTTCTCATCGACAAGGACGATCTTGGTGGTGGTTGACCCCGAATCCACACCTAAAAAAAGATCTTTTCCTTTTGCCGCAGGCAGGTCAATCCTAGGAACCAAATTTCGCTCATGCCTTTTTTGCCACATTTCAAATTCGCAATTGCTTTCAAACAGGGGGGGCAGCCTTTTGGTGCCGCTGTTGGTTACACGGCTGACGCCACTCTCGGACATGGATAAAAAATTGCCGATCCGGCCCCGACATGGTTTGCCATTGCGCACCATGGCCGCTCCCATGGCGGGAAGCAGTTCCGGATGATCCGGAATGACCAGGTCATCCGGATGCTCAATATTGAGCAGATTCGCAAAGGCTTTCCGCAGGTTTGAATAAAACGTCAGCGGCCCGCCCCCGACCAGTATTTTTCTTTCCATATCCCTTCCGCGGGACAAGGCGGTTATCACCTGAAGGGCGACCGAATGAAATATGGAAGCCGCCACATCTTCCCTGGATACATGGCAGCTCAGCAGGGCCTGAATGTCGGTTTTGGCGAAAACGCCGCACCGGGACGCAATCGGATAAATATTCGTGGCTTTTCCGGCCAGAACGTTCAGTTTAGCTACATCAATATCCAGGAGAACCGCCATTTGGTCAATGAAGGCGCCGGTCCCCCCGGCGCAACTGCCGTTCATCCGGATATCGGGACGACCATTGTCGTCGAAAAATATGATTTTGGAGTCTTCGCCGCCGATTTCAATAAACGTCCTGGCTTCGGGGAAAAATTTTTCGATAAAGTGCGCGGAGGCCACCACTTCCTGCACGAACGGCAGGCCGAAGAATTCGGCCGCACCCATCCCCGCCGATCCGGTAACCGCCAAATCAAGCTCCACGTCGCCAAGTTTCTCAAGGGCGTCATTAAAAATACGCCGTGTTGTTTCAACGGTTTTTCCCTGATGACGACAGTAGCGGGAAAATACCATGCCGCCCTCTTTATCCAGGATGACCGCCTTGGCTGTAGTTGAACCGATATCGATCCCGGCAAAATAGAGACTGTCTGCCTGTTTTGTCATCTTTTTTTATTTCCTGATTCCGAACTAACGCAAACGGCTGCTGCCTTTGCGGGTTTGTCTTGTTTTTTTATGCTCAGATAGTCCCTTGCAGAGCAAAAGGTATCTACCAGAGAAACCACCAGCGATTCCATATGGCGCGGTGGTATAACAGTAAGAGGCCACATGTGTTTTTTGATAATATCCGCTTCTTTTTCGGTAAGGCGGGTGATGCTGCGGGCGTTCTCAAGAGCGATAGTATGGTGCCGGAAACCGTGCAACCTGGGTCCGTCATGCAACCAGTCATAATAGAAAAGATCGTGCAGCAACGCCCCCCGGATAATCGCCCGGGTGTCCAGCGAAAGTCTTTTCCCCCAGCGAAAGCTCAGGCAGGCCACCTCCTCCACATGATCCAATCGGGTTTTCCCCCTGTGATGGTTATACTGCGCCAGTTTTGCAACATCCGGCAGATCGAGAAGCGGCCTTGCCGTGTTGACGAATTCCGTCTCCATCAGAGTTTTCTCTTCCGGCGTCAGGCGGAGGAAACGCCCGGCTGCAACCGCCAGGAAATCAATCGACATGATTGAGATCGTTGCTCCGGCAACTATCCACTTGAAGACCGGTGAAAGCAGGACAAGCATGCTTTGATAGGGGGGCAAAACGGCATATTCAAAAGCGAAGGCCAGCAGTATCCAGTACAGGGAGAATTTTAGACAGATGTGCCCTCTATAATTAAATCTTTGGCCCGAATAGTCCCAAAGCCGGGGCTGAGCAAAACATTCGCCAATAAGCCCGAAGCCGAGTTCAAGCCCGGTGGTGACGGCAAAATAAGCGAGTGCTTTAATCAACACATGAGAGACCTGCAACAGGGAAACCGCCACCATGAGTAAAAGAGCACCCCAACCGTAAAGCGGAAGATACGGTCCCCTCAGGAGGCCGGGGTTGACGAACCGTTTGTCACGTACGGAACGATAGGAGACCTCAAGCGCCCAACCAAGGATGCAAAAAAAGGAAAAAGAAAAAAGTATGTTTACAATATCAGTCATCATTCTGCTCTTTACTCTCCTTCAAAAGCCTCCAATTCTTGGACTGCATCTTCGTCCTTTTCGGGACTCATTCCGCTTTGTTTCGGTGAACCAGCGAATACATCAGCGGTACCAGAATCAATGTCACAAGGCCGCTGATCGACAGCCCCCCAATGACCGTGATGCCCAGTGCATTCCATATTTCAGAGCCTTCCCCTCTGGAAAGGGCCAACGGGACCATGCCGAATATGGTGGTCAAACTCGTCATGAGCACCGGCCTCAGGCGTGTTTTTCCTCCCGTGACCACCGCTTCGTTTAGCGTCATCCCACCTGCTCTCAGTTGCTTGGTATAGTCCACGAGCACAATGGCGTTCTTTACAACAATGCCCATGAGCATGATCACCCCGATGAAGCTCATCAGATTGAGCGGAGTGGCCGTGGCAACGAAGGCCCATATCACTCCGGCGAAGGCGAAAGGAACCGAAAACATGATGATGAATGGATCAACGAAATCCTCGAACTCCCCTGCCATGACCATGTAGACAAGGACTATTCCCAGAATCAAAAGGAGGGTCAGGTCGCGGAACGCTTTTCGCTGTTCCTCCACCTCTCCGCCCCATTCAATGGAAACGCCGGGAGGCAAATCAAGTGAAGCCATCGATTCTCTAATATCTTGCACCACATCCCCCAGAACCCTGCCCTGGACGCCCGCCTGAACCTTGGTGACGCGGGTCCTGTTTTTCCGGTCGATCTCAACAGGCCCAAAGGTTTCACGAACAGACGCGATGTTCCGGAGCTTAATGGTCTGACCGGTCAGGGTGGTGATGGGTGTTTCCCCGATTTCACGAATCGTTTCCCGCTGGTCTTTTTTCAGTCGCAACTCGATGTCGAAGTCGTCACCCGCCTCCCGGAACTTCGTATCATCGAATCCATAGTAGTTGGTCCTCAATGCGTCGGCGACAAGCGCCACATTCAATCCCAGGGATGCCGCCTTGTCCCGGTCAAGACAAATCCGCACTTCCGGCCGTGGTTTCTTTCTGCTGACGGAGACATCCACCGCGCCGGGGGTGGTTTCCACGATACGCTGGATTTCCGCGGCGACTTTGTCTGTTATCTCGATATCATGACCCAGAATTTCAATGCTGATGGGCCGACCGCCTCCCAGGAACGCCTTTTGAATGGCGCTTACAGCACTGGCGGAAAATTTCTCAACGCCCGGCAGTTTTATGACTTGCTCACGAAGCTCCGAAGCGATCTCCTTGGCATGGCGACTCCGTTCTTTTTTATCAATGAGACGCCCTCCGATGCGACCGATGCCGGTTCCCTCTTCAAAACCGAGGGCTGTTAAAAAACCTTTTTTGGTCTGACCTGCCAGGGCATAGGAGGCTTCCATTTCCGGAATGGCGTTCACTGCGTTGAGCATTTCTTCCGTGGTTCCGGCCGTAACCTCCACTCGGGTGCCCTGCGCCATCTCCAGGACTACCTCCACTTCCCCGGAATCCACTTCCGGAAAAAATTCCGTACCGACCAAAGGAATCAGCGCCAGACTGCCGATAAATACAATAACTATAAATGAAAG
Source organism: Desulfosarcina ovata subsp. ovata (assembly GCF_009689005.1). Classification (NCBI taxonomy): domain Bacteria; kingdom Pseudomonadati; phylum Thermodesulfobacteriota; class Desulfobacteria; order Desulfobacterales; family Desulfosarcinaceae; genus Desulfosarcina; species Desulfosarcina ovata. Next base: position 7,151,217 of record NZ_AP021879.1, read on the forward strand.
AAAAACGTTACGGCGCCTTAGCCCCCATCCCAGGATGTGAGAATAACCGGCTTCGATTTCATTCAGCAAACGCTCGCTCCATGCAAATACCGGATTGAGCTTTTTTTGGTCCCGTGAACGGAGCAAACGGGAAGCAGCCATAGGCGTCAACGTCAGTGAAATGAAGAGCGAGGCCAGAATCGTGATCAAGATTATGAACGCCAACTGACCAAAGATGATACCGGCGATCCCTTTCACCAAGAGAAGAGGGGCGAAGACAGCCACAATGGTCAACGTTGACGCGGCCACCGCCATGCCCACTTCCGATGTTCCCTCCACGGCGGCCAATTGCGGAGACTTGCCATCGTCCACATGCCGTACGATGTTTTCAAGTACGACGATGGCGTCGTCCACCACCATTCCCACGGCAATGGCAAGACTCATCAGGGAAATGACGTTGATGGTATAATTCATGACGAAAAGACCGATAAAGGCGATGATAATCGAAAAAGGAATTGCCATTGAGACGACCAGGCTGGTGCGAAACCGCCGGAGAAACAGGAAACAGACGACAATGACCAAAAGACCTCCGACGACGGCGGCTTCGGTCAAACTATTGATCATCGCATAAATGTGATCGGAGTTATCCAGAATCCCGTGGATTTTGATATCCGACGGCACTTCGGTCTTCAGTGTCTTGAGGCGGTCTTTTATGGCTTTGATCACGTTAACGGTGTTGGCCCCGGACTGCTTCTGAATAATCAAGGCAATCGCAGGAAGCTTGCCGGAACGCGCCCACTCCTGCGGCTCCTCAAAGGCATCGGTGACCGTGGCCACATCTCTAAGCCGCACAAGCGCGTCGCCGTTGCTTCCGATCACCGTATTGGCGATTTCCGCTGCATCCCGATAGCGCCCCGCTACTCTGATCTGGAGTTCATTCCTCCCGATTTTGACGGTGCCCACCGGAAGGTTCAGGTTTTCAGCGGCGAGAACATTTCTGCTCTGCTGAACGGAAATGTGATAAGCATCTATTGCTTCGCGGTCGAAATGCACATTGATCTGTCTTTCCTGGCCGCCGATATAGACGACAGCGCCCACGCCGGGCACACGCTTCAACGGATCGGCGATCTGCTTGTCCACAATTCTGTAAAGATCGGGACTGCTTTCTTCCGCCGTCACCGTCATGATGAGCACCGGCACCATGGAGCTGCTGAACTTGAAGATAAAGGGGTCTTCCGCTCCATCGGCAAGGTCCGGCTTGGCAAGATCGATCTTCTCCCGGATATCGTTGACCGCAACATCCAGGTCGGTGCCCCAGTTGAATATGCAATTGACGATGGCGATGTTGTCTTTTGACTTTGACTCCAGCCGGTCGAGATTCGGTGTGGTTGAAAGCTGGTCTTCCAGGTACTTGGTCACCTCCGACTCAACATCCGTGGCGGAAGCCCCCGGATAGGGTGTGATGACACTCACGGCCGGAGGTTCAATATCCGGTAGCAAGTCGAGGTTGAGCATGAAAAAAGCCACGCAACCCAGCAATGTAATGGCAGCGAAAACCATAACGGTCGTGACCGGCCTGCGGACGGATATCTCCGGTAATTTCATTTCTGTTCCCCTTGCTTGTCGTCACCGTCAGCTTCAAAAAAATCGACTTCCGTCCTAAGGTCCCGAAGGCATTTGTTTTGCTCGTGCGAACATATCCTGGCCCAGGCAATAACGCTGATCCAACCTGCTGCGACAAGAGAAAGGATAGGGGCGGTTTTTCCGGGAAAATGGCTTGTGATGGCCCAGATTGCCAGTGCCCCAGATGCGATTCCAAAAATCAGCCAGACGAATAGATGGCAAGTGCACGGATCACGATCAGGGACCGGAGGAGAAAACCAAGTCCGTTCCCCGATCTCAGTCCGTTCGAATTCTGCGTCATCAAGGTTTGTTTCAATTATCCTGTCCTTGAATTTGACAACGACAATCTTCCTTTCGGGCCGTCCACTGAATGATTTCATTCTTCTTTTCTCGATCACTTCTCCTTTGACCTTCAGAGAACGCAGACGATCAACAAGGCGTTTTTCTTGTAACTGACAAATATTAATTCCCATCTTCCGTTCTCCCCGGTAAAAAATCTCCTGGTAAATCTCTTTTGGCGGCACACCCCCATTTTTCTTTGAGTTGCCTCATGGCTTCCCGGTACCCCTCGGCAATGGTCTCCTCGGCCCGATGGAATTCGAGAAAACGAACATCCCCCAGCTTCGGCCGAATCAGCAGATCGGGCGGATCGGTTGCCAATCTTGTTGCAGTTATCTGTACCTCCATGATGTTGATTGCGGTCGTCAACACATCAAAAATGTTCGGCACAGGATCCTTGTGCAGCCACTGACGCACTTGCGATAACGCGGGCGAACTGAATTCGTTGAATCTGTTGCCCAGTTCCTGCGCGATTTTCCATTTTGCGGGCTGGGGCTGAACAACCATACCTGCCACCGATGAATCAACCGGAGCGATGTCGGCGGTACTCCTTTTGTCGATAATGTCATGGTTCAAATCAACAGCGATGACGTAATCCGCTCCCATTTTCCTGACAGCGCTCACCGGCACGGGGTTGACCAGCCCGCCATCCACCAGAAAACCGACGTTTTGCCTGACCGGCGTAAAAATGCCCGGAACCGAGATGCTCGCGCGGATTGCCTCTATGATGTCCCCTTTGTTCAACACGACCTCACGACCCGTGGCCAAATCGCTGGCAACCGCGCAATAGCGGAGAGGTAATTCTTCAATGTTCATTTCTCGAACATGAGAACGAAAGAAATCGCTGATCTTCTTTCCATCAATGAGTCCCGACCTCGGAAAAGTTACATCCAGGAAGGAAATAATCTGTTTCCAGTCGAGCTGACGGGCAAAATCTTCCAGCACATCCATTTTGTCAAGGGCACATGCGGCCCCTACCAACGAACCAATGCTGGTGCCGGCGATGTACCTGATTTCCATTCCTGCCTCAACCAGTGCCCGTATTACACCAATATGAGACCATCCCCGTGCGGAGCCGCTGCCCAGCGCCAGTCCGATATTTTTCGGAAAATCTGAGTTATCGTCCGACATGTTCACCATCGATCTACTTGAGAATTTGACCCCCAGAGTTATCCTTCTCATTCTTGTTCGGAATATCTTGCACGCTTACCTCCATGCCTGACTGCAAACGCCCCGCTCCGCTGGTAACCACTTTGTTGCTCTCCACCAGGCCGTCCATCACTTCGGCATATTGGTCATCCATGGCACCAATTTTGACCGTTCGCTTATGGGCCTTATTTTCTTCCACCACAAAAACGTAATAGGTGCCGCTGCCGGGGAGTCGTTGCAAGGCGTCACGGGGAACGGCAAGGGAGCTTTTTTTCTCTTCTGAAAGCTTCACCCTGGCATACATTCCGTCCACCAGCTTCCCGGACGGATTCGGCACCTCGATTCTCATGCGGAAAGTACGCGTCTTTCGGTCCACCATCGGATTGACAACGGTTACTTTTCCTGAATACTCATGCTCCGGGAAGGCGTCTGTCGTAATCAGCGCTACAGTTCCAATGGCAAGCCGACCAATGTCTGCTTCCGGCAAATCGACATCCAGGTTCAGGGATGTTTGGTCCACGATACGCAGAAGTCGGCTGCCGGGCGCAACCGCCTGACCGATTTCCACATTTCTCTCCACGACAGTGCCGCCGATAGGCGACCGAATGTCCGCATCCTTGAGATGTTCCATCGCTGTCTCCAAGGCGGCCCTTGCCTGGTCCCTCTGTGCTCTGGCAAAGGACGCCGCTTCCCTGGCGCTTTTAAAGGCCGCCTCTGATGCATCAAAGCGACTTTGCGGAATCACCTTTTCTTGCAGCAGTTCAATTGCGCGGCGGTGTTCTTTCCTGGCATGTTCAAACTGGGCTTCAGCCTGCGGGACCGCTGCTTGCGCAGCGGCAAGCGCCGCCCGGGCCTGCTTGACGCCTAGATCATAGTTTGTTCTGTCCAGTTTTATAATGACGTCGCCGGCATTGACGCGCCCACCGATATCAACCAGAACCCGGCTCACTGTTCCTGCCACCTTGGGGCTTAGCGGACTCATTTCTCGGGCTTTCAGGGTGCCGACGGCGCTGATTTCATCAGCGAATTCGTGTGAGACAACAGCTGCAATTGTGACAGGTATCACTTTGTCGACCGTATCCACGTCCACGTCTTTGTACCATTGTTTTTTCGAAACATGGACAACCAAGAGCGCAATAGCAGCCGCCGCAATAGCAATGGATATATAGACTCCTCTTCGTTTCATTCGGCAGGCTCCTTTTCCTTGATATCAGGCGGCTCTATCACCATTACGCCCACCGCTCGATGAAGGGCGGCAATGGCAACGTTGTAATCAAAAAGAGCCTGCGTGTGATTCGCTTCAGCCCGACTTAAGGCCGTACGGACGTCCAGCACATCGGTATTTGTGCCTTCTCCTGCCCGGTATCTGGCTCTCGCCTGGCGGTAAGCCTCCTTGGCTGTCTTCAGTGCACTCTCAGCCGCATCGATATTCTTTTCCGCTTTTCCAAGGTCCAGGAAGGCTTGGCGCACTTCAAGACGAATGTGATCCGTCGTTTTATCTCGCTGGATTCTTACCTGCGCCAGTTGTGATCTTGCCTCTCTGACCTTGGCAGCGGTTTTCCCCCAATTCCAGAGGGGAAGCTGTGCCCCTATCCCAACCGTCCAGTGGTCACCGCCTTCCAGATCCCGAATATCGCCTTCCATATATTCGTAACGTCCTTCCAGGGCTATGGTAGGCAGGTATTCTCCCCTGGCCGCTTTAAGCGCCTGTTCCGCAGTTGCCATTTTGGAATCCATTGCAGAAAGTTCAGGACGTTGCGAAAGGGCCAATTCGGTGAGAGACGAAAGATCCGCCCCCGGCCCGGGCGACCGCACCAAGGCTTCCGTCAAAAGGACCGATTCTTCAAGGGGGATGCTCAGCAAATTCTTGAGTGCAGAGCATGCCAGGTCGACGGCGTTGTCAGCGCCATTCAGCTCCTTGCGGGCATTGGCAAGCTCCGTGCGGGTGCGAAGGAGATCAATTTCCGGATTCGCCCCTTTCTCCACCAGAATCGCCACGTCATGTTCATGCACCTCAAGAAGATCGACGGCCTCCACGGCAACACCTTGAAACGCTTCGGTCAACTGTGCGGTCCGATACGCGCGTGCAACCTGGAAAACGACTTCTTCTTCAACGGCCCTGTTCTCTTGAGCTTGAGCGTCTCGTGAATACTGGGACGCCTTGCGCGCCGCATTCAATCGCCCTCCCGTGAAAATGGGCTGCCGGATGACGAGCCCCGCCTTGTATTGATCACGATCCATGAAGGTCAACGATTGCGGCCCCATTGCAAAGCTCAACTCCTCGTCCAGTCGGGTATAGGAAGCATCCGCCCCCAAAAATGGGAGCATAGCCGATCTGGCCTGAGTTATCTTTGTATCGGCTTGAGTCAGGGCTTCCCGTGCAAGGCGGATATCGTAATTCTGTTGCAACGCTATTTTCAGGCAATCGCTTAACGACAGGTGTATATTGCCATCCTTTTCGAGCTTGCGAAGCACCTCAACGGGAGCAGAAGGACGGCTGCCTTCTATTTCCGGCGATTGTTCGACGATTGCATCGGAATGGCCGTGCAACGGCTCGGCGGCAGCGCTAATAGACACACAACCCGCTGGCAGCAGCAATCCACCCCCCGCTAGAAGCATAACCATGGCGCGAGCTGTTGTCCTTAAGGCTTTTTTCATTCGGCCACCACCCCTTTGAGAAATATATCCCTGATCACCGGGGCATTCGCCTCGTATGAATGCCGTTCCGGATCTTCCAGCCAACAGAAGAGAAAAGCGTTGGTGATTCCTTCCAGGGCTACGGCCGTATAGTAGGGATTCAGATCGCGAAGCACGTTTTTACGGATACCTTTTTCCAGTGTCGAAGCCAGTTGCTCTACCAGTTCGTCATAAAGCTTGCGGATGTCCTGATCGAGACCAGCCTTGATGTTGAAACTCGCCCCCTGTGTTTCAGCAAAATAGAGCCGCAACGTGGCAACGTCATCGGCAAAGACACCGGCTTTGGCGGAAATGTAGTTTTTGAGAATAGTCAGGACGTCACCTTCTCTTGAAAGGGCCCTGATCAGGGTACGATGATATTCCGCCGCCTTTTCCATTATGAGGGCCTTGTAGAGGTCCTCCTTGTTCTTAAAAAATTTGTAAAGCGTTCCGATGGCAAACTCTGCTCTTTTTGCAATCTCGTGCATGGATACATTGTGGTATCCTTTCTCCGAGAAAAGCTCGATTGCAGCAACAAGCATCTGACGACGATGCCTGAGTTTTTCTCTTTCCCGACGTGTGAGCTTCTTGTCTTGCATTGCCTGACCTCCGTTTCCTTGGTCCAGTATAGAATACACAAATATGACGTCACGTTTAATAACATGATGTCATATTCTATATGATACGCACGTTGGCTCCTTGCGTCAAGCGGAAACCCGAAGAAAAATTAGAATACGATCCACACCACACATGGCGAGGGGATATTGGACGATGAAGAGGTTAAACTGAAGTTCCGGCCAGAATTCTGACCCCCAAATAGTGGAAAGCCCGAAAACAGGGGACGCGGAGCAACCACCCATTGATTTGGGGCGTAAAAATGTAGCCATGTAATAATTCATATAGTGCAAGTTAGGCCTTGCGTGGACAGTCGTATTCGTGGTATAGGGTAGCCATGCATATCGAGATCGTTCCTAACCGTGGATCAAAGCCCGCCATCTTGCTCCGTGAGTCCTATCGGGAAGGCAAGAAAGTCCGAAAGCGCACCCTCGGCAACATTTCCAAATTGCCGATGGAACAAGTGGAGCAGATTCGACAAATCCTAAAGGGCGGAACACTCAAGGTACTCAAGGTACTGGGGTCGCACCAAATTAACCATTTGACATAAATAGATAAATGGTGAAAAAATAACCTCTGAAAACGTCTTAGGAGATCACTTTTGGGGGTAAAAAACCTATTTTAAGCGAATATGAGCGATGGCACGCGCTTATCGACATTTTATACCGGGATATATTTGGCATATCACCCACCGATGCCATAAGAGAGATTTCCTTTTAAAGTTTGCCAAAGATCGCAACCGTTGGATCGAACTCTTTTACGAGAAGCCATAGAAAACTACGGAAATGAGGATGATAATCCGCAGAAGATAGCCGAGGTTAAAATATCTTGGGGCAATACTTTTCCTTGGATTTTCCAGTCAGGATCTTAAAATGGTGTTTCTGAGGTCAAAACATGCCATCTAACCCATCTTTTCCGCTTGAATTTAATATTTACTGTAATTTCTAATAGTTGAGTCATACGCTAAGGCGTTTATGGCACTACTTATTTTTTATACCTCATATTTTACCACTTTTCCTGGACTATGAGGTACACCCAGTGCATCATAAATTTTTAGTTGACGAGACTCTGCTTTTGTGCTTTTTCTAACATGTATTGTCTCGCCATTTTTACTTCTCATTACTGCTGTTGTTCGATTTTGGCCGTCTAATTCTTTTCTCAAATCGGACCAACTTGTATGAATCCCATTTTCTTTAAGTCTAAACCTGATTGTATGAACGTGGTGATAAGCTAATAATGTGATAAAGAGATGTCCTTTTACTCTCCTCGTTATTTGATGAAACACCGGCCGTAAACCCAACTCCGATTTTAAACTTCGAAATACAGCTTCAAGATCAGTCAACATCGTATATGTACGCCAAAGAATAGTTTCATCCAGATCGTTCAAGTTTGTTCTCAAACAATAAACGCCTGGATTTGAATCTGAAGAGTCAGAATTTTTTTTTATCTTCCAGGTAATCTTTGTCGCCTTCTTTGATCCTTTATCTTTATGGATGGTAATCTCATAATTTTTAGCAGCTTTGGTATATTTTTGTTTCAGCCGTCCTACTTTTTCAACAACCTTCTCATAAATCTTTAGCCGACCTTTTTGATTTAAACCATCGTTCAATGATTTTAAGTCTGCTTCAAATCTTTCTGAAAATCGATTTTGAATGCTCTGATCCTTTTTTTCTCGCTCACTTGAATGACAATAAATTTCAGTCTCTTCTGTTTCCTTGACATATTTTTTGTACGCTTTAACAATGTAATCCTTATCTCTTTTTACTTCAACAGCTTTATCATGATCAAATTCTCTATATCTTTTCCTGCTGACAACAAGGTATCGGTAATGATTCGCCTGCAACCATTGTACATTATCGTTTGTTGCTATCCCGGCATCCATTACGACAACTGGTTTCTTTTTATCAAAAACACTCATCTGCTTATCGTCTTCTAATGAACTTTCTGATGGTTTATTCAAGCTTGAAATCATTTCTTCCAGTGTTGATGGCTCACTAACGTTTCCGGAAAATATTTTACTTCTTCTTGGAAAGCCGCTACTGTCCAAAACTAAAGCCAAAGTTACCAAGGGACAGTCTGAGCGTTTTTCTTTTGATTTTCCATGCTTGCCAAGTTCATTATACTTACAGCTTCCCTCAAAAAATGTGTTTGTCAAATCATAAAGTGTAATTATTTCTTCAAAACCAAACAAAAAACGTTCTCGGTTGTATAAATGCCTTTCAATCGCTTCTTTGTCTTTGTAAATACGGTCAGATATTTCATAGATTCGTTTTAGCGACATACTTTCATAGTCATAGCCGATTAATTCGCCTAAACCGCTTCGATTTTGCAGCCAGTGGAATAATAGGGAATAATAGGGACGTCTCTAATTATCTAACCAACTTGATTTACCTCTCAACATTTGCGATGAAAGGTGCCATGCCACGGTTAGCCCGATTAGACGCTCCCGGGATTTTGCATCACGTGATCATCCGGGGGATCGAAAGAAAAAACATTTTCCGGGATACGACCGATAAGAAGAATCTTGTCGATCGGCTTGATCAGTTGGTTCCGCAGACGCAAACGAGTTGGGGGGAGTTGGGGACAGCCATAAAAATATAAGTTTCCCATAAAGAAGACTGACAAACGGCGGTTGAGGAACTCATTTTCTCCTTTAACCGCCGTTTTTTTCAAACGCATCGGGCATCAACCGGGCGCCGTGGATGACGGCCAGGACGTCGATCCGGTCCTTCTTGATGCGGTAGATGATCCGGTAAGGGTTTTCGATCAGCTCGCGGACATCCTCGGCCGGATATTCGGGGACCCGACGGCCGGAAAGGGGCTGGTCGGCGATCTGAGCGGAGCGGCGAGTAAGCCGGTCCACCATCTGCCGGGCATAGGTGGGCGAGTTCAGCGTGATGTATTCATAGATGTTGGCCAGATGCTCGATGGCATTGTGGGTCCAGTGAACGTTCATGCCGGCAGGCCAAACCGTTTGCGGACCGCCTCCACATCCACGGTACGCCCCTGATCGCTGTCCTTGATCCCGGCTTCGATGGCCTGGCGCACGTAAATCCGATACATCACATCATCCCAGGTGGCGGTGTCGGGCAGATTGTCCACCAGCCGGTGGGCCTGTTCCTTTATGCTTTGCGGTTGCATGCGATCCTCTCCTATTGTGACGCGTAGGCCTTGCGGGCCTTGGCGTCCCTCAAAAAGCTGTCGAGCACGGTAACGATGGTTTTGCGGTCCTCCGTATCCAGGGCCTGGATCTCCATGATCCGTTGGAGCATGGCCTTGTCCCTGATCTCCGCTGTTCTTCCCGTATCGTCGACCAGATAATCCAGGGTCACCTCGAAGGTGTCGGCCAGCCGTTTGGCCACCTCCACCGACGGCGTCATCTCCCCCCGTTCATAGCGGCCCACAATCGGCCCGCTGGTACCGATCTTTTTGGCCAACTGCTGTTGGCTCCATCCATGCTGCTTGCGCAGCGCCTGTATCCTGTCACCGATTGCCATTTCGTCACCTAAAAATGTCGCCTGTCCTGATTTTTGCCGTTTCCAGGCCATTATTTAGCAACGAAAGGTTATAGTCAATCCCCATAGGTGCTTGACGGTCTGGCACCGATCCGTTATTAACAATACGTATTGGTGACAATGCATCTTTTTTCAAACGGTGAATAATAGGGACATTCTCTCATTATCCAGCAATTGTAATTTTGAAATGGCTCTCTTTGCTACCCAAACAGAAGTTTTTTTCAATCAAAGTTCGATGCATTTATTTTCTTTATTATTTCAAAATGTTCTGGACACAGAAGCTTGTAATGGATATAAGAGGGTGAATACTCATCCACTTTTACCAAAAGCGAGCCAGGGCCATGCGATTGCCAGAACAAGAAGAAAACCGCATCCTACTTGAAAGGAAACATGCAGAATTCACATTTGACAAAGTGATCCAATTTTTTCGCCAAACTATTTCTGCATTTCCTGACCGGCGCATCGGCACTAATACCAGCTACAGCATAGAAGACGCAGCCCTGGGAGCTTTTTCTGTTTTTTTTACCCAAAGCCCATCCTTTTTAGCCTTTCAATCCGCTATGCAGCAAACAAAAGGCAAAAACAATGCGCAATCACTTTTCGGCCTCACTCAAATTCCCTGTACCAACCACATCAAAAGTTTAATGGACGAGGTCCATCCCTCTTATGTCACGCCCGTGTTCAAATATCTTTTCGACGGATTGGAAAAATCCGGTCATCTGGACGGGTTTCGCTCATACGACAACAATTTATTGGTTGCCTTTGACGGAACGCAGTATTTTGCTTCAAATACAATTCATTGTGATAATTGTAGTCGCAAGCACCATAAAAATGGAACCGTAACCTATTCGCATTCAGTCGTGACCCCGGTGATTGTGGCACCGGAAAACAATAAGGTGATTGCTTTGCAACCGGAATTTATTACCCCCCAGGATGGCCATGATAAACAAGATTGCGAAAACGCGGCAGCAAAACGCTGGATCGATCAATATGCGGCGGAGTATCAACCTTTTGGCATCACTGTATTGGGCGATGATCTATACTGTAAACAACCGATTTGCAAAAAACTATTAGATCAAGAACTTGATTTCATTTTGGTCTGTAAACCCGATTCTCATAAAACCCTTTACCAGTGGCTGGATGAATTGGACGCCATGCAGACCATCGAAACCGTGGTGGAGAAGCGCTGGACCGGCAAAACCCATGAAATCGATACGTATCGCTTTGCCAACAAACTGCCGCTACGTGATAGTGAAAACGCCATTGATGTTAATTGGTGCGAACTGACAACAACCCTGCCCGATGGAAAAATCGTGTACAAAAACGCATTTGCAACCAATTTTGAAGTTTCAAAGAGCAACGTCAAGCAAATTGTCAAAGATGGCCGAGCACGCTGGAAAGTCGAGAACGAAAATAATAATGTTTTGAAAAACAGAGGCTATAATATTGAACACAACTTCGGTCACGGGAACAAGCACCTTTCATCATTATTGCTGACCTTCAACTTGTTAGCCTTTCTGTTCCATACCGTTCTTGAACTGATGGATGAGAAGTACAGCTTGGTTCGTGCTGAGTTACCAACGCGCAAAACCTTTTTTGACGATGTGCGCGCTTTGACGCGATATATGTATTTTCCCAGTTGGGAGGCGATGTTAACTTTTATGATGCGAGGCCTGGAGATCGAATACGTAGACACCAGTTAAAATCCTTGGCAGATTTTCACATCAAACCGTACGAGTTCCTTTATTAACCAATGGATAGGTTTGATCAAAATTTCTGATACAGAGAGCCAAAAATGAAAAAATTCATCGGCTGGCTAATTGCGTACAGTTTTGTTTCACTTTTTGATCATAACCTGAACTAAATTTTTCGAAGAACTGATCGAATTGCCATGCTGGTACAAACCTGAACCGCATAATTACAATTGCTGCTCATTATCTAACCAACTTGATTTACCTCTCAACATTTGCGATGAAAGGTGCCATGCCACGGTTAGCCCGATTAGACGCTCCCGGGATTTTGCATCACGTGATCATCCGGGGGATCGAAAGAAAAAACATTTTCCGGGATACGACCGATAAGAAGAATCTTGTCGATCGGCTTGATCAGTTGGTTCCGCAGACGCAAACGAGTTGGGGGGAGTTGGGGACAGCCATAAAAATATAAGTTTCCCATAAAGAAGACTGACAAACGGCGGTTGAGGAACTCATTTTCTCCTTTAACCGCCGTTTTTTTCAAACGCATCGGGCATCAACCGGGCGCCGTGGATGACGGCCAGGACGTCGATCCGGTCCTTCTTGATGCGGTAGATGATCCGGTAAGGGTTTTCGATCAGCTCGCGGACATCCTCGGCCGGATATTCGGGGACCCGACGGCCGGAAAGGGGCTGGTCGGCGATCTGAGCGGAGCGGCGAGTAAGCCGGTCCACCATCTGCCGGGCATAGGTGGGCGAGTTCAGCGTGATGTATTCATAGATGTTGGCCAGATGCTCGATGGCATTGTGGGTCCAGTGAACGTTCATGCCGGCAGGCCAAACCGTTTGCGGACCGCCTCCACATCCACGGTACGCCCCTGATCGCTGTCCTTGATCCCGGCTTCGATGGCCTGGCGCACGTAAATCCGATACATCACATCATCCCAGGTGGCGGTGTCGGGCAGATTGTCCACCAGCCGGTGGGCCTGTTCCTTTATGCTTTGCGGTTGCATGCGATCCTCTCCTATTGTGACGCGTAGGCCTTGCGGGCCTTGGCGTCCCTCAAAAAGCTGTCGAGCACGGTAACGATGGTTTTGCGGTCCTCCGTATCCAGGGCCTGGATCTCCATGATCCGTTGGAGCATGGCCTTGTCCCTGATCTCCGCTGTTCTTCCCGTATCGTCGACCAGATAATCCAGGGTCACCTCGAAGGTGTCGGCCAGCCGTTTGGCCACCTCCACCGACGGCGTCATCTCCCCCCGTTCATAGCGGCCCGCAATCGGCCCGCTGGTACCGATCTTTTTGGCCAACTGCTGTTGGCTCCATCCATGCTGCTTGCGCAGCGCCTGTATCCTGTCACCGATTGCCATTTCGTCACCTAAAAATGTCGCCTGTCCTGATTTTTGCCGTTTCCAGGCCATTATTTAGCAACGAAAGGTTATAGTCAATCCCCATAGGTGCTTGACGGTCTGGCACCGATCCGTTATTAACAATACGTATTGGTGACAATGTATCTTTTTTAAAGGGGGTGATTATTTGATCAGCCTTGAGACCACGGACATTTTCCGGGGAGCGTTCTTTCTGGCCAGCGGCGGCGACCTGGCCGGGATCCGGGTCGGGCGGCATGGCAAACGCATCGCCACGTTCTTGATCACCGGGCATGGCCTGGACCGCCTGGACCGGGACTATCGTTCCGGACGGGCGCGGGTCAACCCGATACAACTGCGAGAAAGCCTGAACCACCTGCGGGACGCGATGTTCGAAAAATGCGCGAGAGCGAGAGGAGAACGAGACATGGCCATCGCCAAAGAGAAGATCGAGGCCATCAAACATGGCGTTGATCTGATGGCCCTGGCCCGCTCCAGGGGCATCGAACTTAAGAAAAACGGCAAAAGCTTCCTTGGCCTTTGCCCCTTCCACGACGATACCAACCCTTCTTTATCGATCAATCCGGATGAAAATCTGTTCCAGTGCTTTGGCTGCGGGGCTGCGGGTGATGTGATCCGGTTCGTTGAACTGTTTGACAAGGTGGTGTTCCCGGAAGCGGTCAACCGCCTTTCCGACAGCGATGTAAAATCCTCCAAGGCAAGGAAGGCCGCTTCCGGCAAGAAGGCGTTGTCCGTCAAGGACCGCAAGCTGCTCTCCCGTGTGGTGGGCTATTACCAGCACAAAAAAACTGGGGTCGGACCAAGCTGGATTCCCAATTGGCGCGGTTCTAGGTCAAAAACAGGGTCGTTTTACGGTCTTAAATCGATGTTTTTGGGGCCGGAAAGAGCGTTTTGTTGGTTTGGGGACGCCCAAGCCAACCAACTGAAATAAGGTAAATAATGTTTTAAAAGTAGGCCTATTTACTTACATTTCGCACGAGTGAAACGGTAATTATCAAATTTATTGCTCAAGGCGGGGCAAGTCTATAACATATTGAAAAAATGAATTAAATAAGCACTGGACAATTCCGGCCTTATCTGTTATGCATACAATGTATGAGGCTGGTAAAATGATTCCTTCATCTATATCCAAGCGCCTCATAACCGAGACTACGGAGGCGTTATGGAGCAATTTGAAACTCGATTCAAGCAAGTTGATGTATTGCCAATGGTCAAGTATTTCATGGATCAGCTTGACCTTTTCAACCTTTTTTCCAAGTATGTTCCGGCATCCGACGGAAGTCTTGCGGAGCATGCGCAAAGCTTGTGTATCTTAATTGCCAACATCATATGTGACAACAAACCACTATACAAGATTCAAGAATGGTTGTGCCAATATACAGATGGACTTGTAACAGAACCGGTCGAGCCAAATTTTTTTAACGATGATCGTCTTGCCAGGGCACTATCAGCATTATTTCATGCAGACCGCCATACGCTGATGACCGAGGCTTCTTGCAATGCCATATCGGTACACCAGTTACTTACGGAGGAAATACATAATGATAGCACATCCGTGACTTTCATCGGCAAATACAAAACTCCCGATCCGGAAGCGGTCAAGCTTAAGCATGGGCACAACAAGGATTTTCGACCCGATTGCAAACAAGTTGTATTTGGTCTGAATATCACGGCGGACGGACATGTTCCACTCAGTTATCAGCTATTTGACGGGAATACGACCGATGATGTGACCCATATTCCCAACTGGAACGGCCTGCGCACATTGTTGGGAAAAGAGGATTTCATTTACATCGCCGACTGCAAGTTGAAAACCGAAAAGAATCTAAAGCACATCGCTGGTGAAGGAGGGCTGTTTATCACCATCGTTCCGAAGAATCACAAGGAATACATCCAGTTCATCAAATATCTGAAAAAAAACGAAGTGCCTTGGGAAGACGCCGTTAGCGTTGAAAACTCACGGAAGAAAGGTGAGTTTACCGTTTACCGCACCTATGAGACCGAACTGACCGAAGAAGGCTTTCGGGTCATTTTTGTTCACAGCAGTTCCAAACAAAAAGAGGACGAAGCCAAAAGACAGAAAAAGATCGATAAGGCCATTGAACAGTTAGAAAGCCTGTCACCTAAACTCAATGCGTATCATTTGAAAACCAAAAGGGAAATCAAGGCCGCTATCGATAAGATTGTCAAGGATGTTAAAGAGTTTGTAGAGGTCCGGATAGTAACCGATCGCAAACAGATCAAGGTGAAAGTATCTCCCGGCAGACCGTCTCCACAAAGCATCTACAAAAATAAATGGAAATATACCCACCGCATTGAGTGGCAGTTAAACGAACAATCTCTTACCGAAGCATCGCGAACTGATGGCGTTTTTCCCTTGATTACTAATACGCAGCTTGAAGCCAGTGAGGTATTAGGAAAATATAAAAACCAACCATTCCTTGAAAAACGGATGTATACCAAAAAATCGATTCTGGAAGTAGCGCCTGTTTTTTTAAAAAAGGAGCACCGTATTGAAGCCATGCTCTTTTTATATTTTATAGCCTTGATGATTGTGTCCCTTATCGAACGAAAGATACGGATGAATATGACAGCCGAGGAGATAGACAAGCTGCCCATATTACCCCAAGGGATGAATACAAAAAAGCCGACTTGGAATAACATCCGTTATTTCTATCGTAATGTCCACTTCTCGCAGATAATCCGGAATGGCGTATGTATACAATCAGTGGTGAAGGGAATCGGTGACATGCACAAACTTATCAACCGGTTGTTGGAGATACCCGAGGCGATCTACAATTATTTTCAAGATGGCTGGTGGCAATTTAAAGCTACCTGATTGATTTTAAAAAACAAAAACATAAGAAAATTAAAAAATTATTCGCCCGCCATGCGAAATGTAAGTATTTAGGGCCAATATTGCGATTTTCAGGGTCAAAAATCGAATTATAGGTAGATTACATTTCAATGGGGGAAAACCGGAACCATAAAAATATAAGTTGAGACCTCTTTTGTTCATTTTTATTTCAGGGTTTCGACAAACCGGGATCGAATAATAATCGTATCTTTGGTGATCAGGGGGGGTGGGGGAGATATATGGCGGTGGCGGCGACAACCTTTTCCCCCACACCCGGCGTTCCTACCTTATCGCCGTGACCGGGCTGGCAAGACATTACCGGACGTCGCCGGAATTCATCACCAACAAAATGATCAAGGATTATCTGCTGCTTCTATGATGATAATCGATAAAATGAGAACGGCGGTGGGTTTTGATCGTACAGGTATTTCCAAAATTAAAAATACAGCTCTATCAAGAGCGGGATTGCTGAGCAAAAGCCGGCGTTCTCTGTGGATATCATTGGCGGTTCTGCAGTTTCATAACCCCACCACTCGGGACGTTGATTCTTGTGGAGTCTGATGCTCCTCCGAGGGGTGTTTGAAAGCTTTTCTTATTTCCTGGGCTTGTCCAGGTAGTCTATCCCGGATTCGTATACCTCCTTGAGCTTTAGCTCAATCTGATCGCAGAGCGTTTTCAGGACCTTAATTCGGGCGAAGTGCTTGTTGTTAGCCTCCACCAGGATCCAGGGCGCAAGCTGTGTACTGGTTCGATCAACCATGTCGCAGACTGCCTGTTCGTAAAGTTCCCACTTCTCCCGGTTGCGCCAATCCTCTTCGGTGATTTTGTATCGTTTAAAGGCGGTCTTCTCCCGATCCTTGAAACGGCGCAGCTGTTCATCCTTGGTAATTGTCAGCCAGAATTTGACCACCAGCAGGTTGTGGCGTACCATCTGCGCCTCAAAGTCGTTGATTTCGCTGTAGGCCCGCATCCAGTCGGCTTCAGCGCAGAATCCTTCCGCCCGTTCCACCAGCACCCGCCCATACCAGGAACGGTCGAAGATGGTCACCCGACCCTTGCGTGGCAGGTGACGCCAGAAGCGCCACAGGTAGGGGTGGGCCTGTTCCTCGTCGGTCGGGGCGGCGATGGGGATGACCTGGTAGTATCGGGCATCCAGAGCCCCTGTGATACGGCGAATACTTCCCCCCTTACCCGCAGCATCATTGCCTTCGAAAACGGCAATCACGGATATATATTTAAACTTGGGATCGCGGGTGAGTTCGTTGAGCCGGGCCTGGTATTTTTCGAGTTTGGCCTTGTAATCTTTTTTGTCCAGGGACTGGGTCATATCCAGGGTCTTGAGGATATGCAGGTTATCAATGGGCAGGATCAGGGGCGGGGCCAGGGACTTGGGCATGGGGCTGTTGACCCGCTCCAGTCGGTCATGGATGGCCTTGAGGATGGTGTTGCCCACGGTAAGACTGCGATAACGGTCATCTTCTCCCTCAACGATCAACCAGGGAGACTCGGCGGTACTGGTATGACGGATGACGACCTCATGCACCTTCCTGAACTTGTCGTACTGTTTAAAATGTTTCCAGTCACGCTTGCTCACTCGCCAGCGGGTGAGCGGATTTTTCTCCAGTTCCTTGAACCGTTTCCTCTGTTTTTCCTTGGAAAGATGGAGCCAGAATTTGATGATCAGCGCACCCTCGTCCACCAGCATTTTTTCCAGCCGTTTGGCCCGCTCCAGGCTCCGTTCGAGATCCGCGGTCTTGGTCCTGCCCTTCACACGGTTGATGATGGGCCAGGTGTACCAGGAGCCGAGGAAAACGCCAATCTTGCCCTTGGGCGGCAGGGCCCGCCAGAAGCGCCACATCATTGGCCGATCAAGTTCCTCGTCCGAGGGCTCGCCCATGCCGTGGGTCTGGATATGGCGCGGATCCATCCACTCGTTGATCAGGTTGACCGTAGCTCCTCGACCCGCTCCGTCCAGACCACCGATGAGAATGATCATCTGAAAGGCACCAACCTCCGCCAGTTCCAACTGTACATCGAGGAGGGCCTCTCGCAGAGCTGGAACTTCCTTCTCATACACCGATTTTTTGACCTTATGTCCCAATTCCGCAGATTCAAACATGAGCGCCTCCTTTTACTGCCCCTTGAAGTGAGGATTCCATCGATGGGCCCCATGATGACGCCCAGCATCACTGCACTGAGGATCATCCATTTTTTTCTATCGCCCTGGGGGACAGATATCGAAGTCTTTTCGGTCATCACCGTTTCCTTATATGAGTCCCAAGCCTGTACAAGTAAACTTGATATCCGCGCATCCCCACGCTATCCATGAATACATTCCGTTTCGGGAGCCTATCGGTGGGACATCATTGAAAAAGGAAATATTGGTTAAATCCTATTTCGAACGGCAAAGAATCGCAATCGATTTTTGCTCGAACGGGTTCATTGCTAATCTCATAAAATTAGGTGCTTCAGAATAAGCGTGCATTTGTCGGCCAAACACCGACACATAAATCAGGTATTATCCGACTGTGAGTTTTTATCTCTGTGATTATTTTTCCATTAAGCAATGAAAACCGAACAAAGGAGAAATTTTTATGGAAATTCCTGTCGGCGTAGACGTGATATGCGGCACAGCGGTATGTGGCTGCTCGAAATACCTGGTGATCAATCCGGTCAATGATCAAGTGACCCACCTGGTGGTTGCCGAAAAACTCCCTCCTCATACGGAGCGCCTGGTGCCGCTTGACTACATCCTGTCGTCCACCGCGGCGTCCACCCAACTGCGGTGCAGTCCAAGCGAGTTTGCCGATCTTGAGCCTTTCATGAAAAACGACTACCTCAACCCGCTTGAGTTGGTAGATGTGAGGGCTTACAGAAATTCCGTCGTGCTCTGGCCTTACGGCGCCCATGGCAAGCCCCAGGAACTGGAAAACGAAACGCATTTCCCACCGGGCGAAGTCCTGATCCGCCGGGGTTCGCGCGTGAACGCCACCGATGGCAAAATCGGCAAGGTGGATGAATTGCTGATCAACCCCCTGAACGACCAGATTTCACATATCATCATGCGCGAAGGTCACCTTTGGGGGCATAAGGACGTTACCATTCCGGTTTCCAAAATCGAGAAGATTGCCGATGGCGTCGTGCACCTGAAGCTGGACAAGCAGACCGCCGCCACCCTGCCGGGAACGCCCATCCACCGTAAATGGAAATAGGGCGGTCCCCCGTTCCCACAGGACCGACCGTGATGCATACGGGGCGACCCACCCGGCCGAGTTCATCGCGGTGATCACCGAGGCTTTTTTCGAAAACCGCTCCAGTTGAAAGCGTACCATCCGGCACTTTACGAGCAACTGATCCTCTTTTACCGTTAGGATCCGATGGAGCGATTGGACACGGAGGAAAACATGGAACCTGAAGAAAATTTGTCGCGATCGTGGGATTCATCTCGGTTGGAACGATGGCGGCAATACAGCGTTAATGCTGGTGCTGGAATGGCCGCAGCGGGTGCGGTGAAGCGTAGCGGTCTGCGCCACTTTCAGTCCGGCCGGTTTGACGCCGGAAGCGCAAAGTGAGGACCTCTCCAATGGAGCGGGCGCAGATGAAAACCGTTAATCTGAAGCGAATCATCCCCTTTTTCGGGCTGGCGCTTTTTATTCTGGCCGTGGGAGTCCTTTACCATCAGCTGCATACCTATCGATTGCACGATATTATCGTTCAGGTAAATGCCATCTCCCCGGCGCGCATCGGATGGGCGCTGGTGTTTACGGTGTGCAGCTACCTGACGATGACGGGCTATGACATGCTGGCGCTGCGTTATATTCAGCATGACCTGCCCACGGCCAGGACGGTCCTGACCGCTTTCGTGAGTTACGCATTCAGCAACAACGTCAGCCTTGCCATGGTTGCCGGGGCGTCGGTACGCTACCACCTCTACAGCGCCTGGGGACTTTCCGCGGTGGAGATCACCCAGGTCGTACTGTTCTGCTCGGCCAGCCTTTGGCTGGGCTACTGTGCCCTGAGCGGGTTGGTGTTCACCTTCCAGCCCCTGTCCCTGCCTCAGAGCCTGCACTGGCCCCTGTCCACGATGCAGCCGTTGGGCATTCTGCTTCTGGCGCTGACCGTCCTTTACTGGGGACTCACCCTTTGGGGGAAGAAGCCGTGGACTTTCAAGGCATGGCGTTTTGTCTCCCCGAACTGGAAAATATCCGGCGTCCAGATCGTGGTTGCCGCCGCGGACTGGCTGCTGGCCGGTGCCGTTCTTTATGTCCTCTTGCCGGCGCCGTTTCCCATGGGGTTTGCGCATTTCCTAGGGATTTTCCTGATTGCTCAATCGGCCGGGATCATCAGCCAGGTGCCCGGTGGCCTGGGTGTCTTTGAATCGGTATTGCTGCTGTTGACCCCCGCGGCCCTGGATGTACCCCAAGTTTTGGGGACACTGGTGGTCTACCGGGGCATCTACTACCTGCTGCCGCTTTTGGTCGCCGCTGTTTTATTGGGGATTGAAGAGTTGCTGCGGCAGCGGGTGTTGTATACCCGGATTCAATCCCTGGCCGCGGGTGCCATGGAAACGCTGTTCATTCCGCTGCTGAGCCTGGTCGTTTTTGTGGGCGGTGCCATCCTCATGTTTTCCGGCGCCATTCCGGCCGTTTCCCAACCGCTGGCCTATATGAATTCCGAGCTTCCATTGCCCTTTCTGGAGTTGTCCCATTTTCTTTCCAGCCTGGTCGGCATGGGACTGCTCCTGCTCGCCCGGGGGCTGCAGCGACGACTGGACGGTGCCTATGTACTGGCCCTCGGCCTGCTGGCGCTGGGCATTGTGACCTCATTTCTCAGGGACTTTGACTACGGGGCCACCGCCGTTCTTCTGGTGGTTCTGCTGGTGCTGCTTCCCTGCAGACGGTTCTTTTACCGCCGCGCCTCCCTGTTGTCGGAAACGTTCACCTTCGGTTGGCTGGTCGCCATTGCCATTGTGCTGATATCCTCCATCGAACTGGGCCTGTTTGCCTTTCGCCATGTGGAGTACCGGCATGAGCTGTGGTGGCAATTCAGCGCGTCGGAGGCGGCACCGCGGTTTTTAAGGGCAACCGTGGGGTCGATGGCACTGGCGTTGGGGGTTGGCATCGCCAGACTGCTGCGTCCGGCGCCCTATCGTCCGGCACCGGCCGGGGTCGCCGTTCCGGAATCGGTTGCGGCCATTGTACGCCAATCTCCTTCCTCGACCGCCAACCTTGCTCTCCTCGGCGACAAGCAATTTTTGTTTAACGCAAATCGTCAGGCGTTTATCATGTTCGGCGTGGTGGGAAAAACCTGGGTCGCGATGGGTGATCCGGTGGGGCCGCCTGAAGAATGGTCCGAACTTCTCTGGCAATTCCGGCAGGCTGCCAGCGACCACGGTGCCCGTGCCGTTTTTTATGAGGTGGGGCACGAGCACCTCCATTTCTACATCGATATGGGACTGTCCTTGCTCAAACTCGGTGAGGAAGCCCGCGTGTCCCTGGACGATTTTTCCCTGGAAGGCCGGGCCCGCCGGAAATTGCGGTACATCCACCGTAAGCTGGTCAAGAGCGGATATGGTTTTGAAATCGTCGAACCGTTTTCCATCGGGGCTTATGCGGATACGCTGAGAGCCATCTCCGACGCCTGGCTGAAGGAGAAAAATACCCGTGAAAAAGGATTCTCGCTGGGTTTTTTCGATCCGGCATACCTGCAGTACTTCCCCGTGGGTCTGGTTCGATTCCAAAATGAGATCATCGCGTTCGCCAATATCTGGCAAAGCGATGGATTCCATGAGCTTAGCGTGGATCTGATGCGTCACCGGCCCGACGCACCCAACGGGGTGATGGATTTCCTCTTTGTCGAAATGATGCTGTGGGGCAGGGCCCGGGGATTTCATTGGTTCAATCTGGGACTGGCCCCATTAAATGGAATGGAAACCAAGGACATGGCCCCGTTTTGGCATCGCTTCAGCGATTTCGTGATGCATATCGGTGATCATTTCTACAACTTTCAAGGGCTGCGCGCTTATAAGGAAAAATTCAATCCGGTATGGCGGCCCAAGTACCTGGCTGCCAGAGGCGGACTGTCATTACCGCGCACCCTGACCGACATCGGCGCCCTGATATCCGGCGGTCTGAAGGGCATGCTGTTGAAATAGCGACCGGCAAAAGCAGGGCCCCGGTTCCCATGCGGCCATCTGAAACGCATCCGGTTGATCCGGAAAACGATGAGAAAAACACCAGGAGGTGCCGAAATGTTATCCCAAAAGAGTCACAAGACCACTAAGATCATCATTTTAATCCTGCTTGCGGTTCTACTTGTTCTGTCCATCGTCTATGTGCTGGAAAAGCTTGTGGACATCTGGTGGTATGGTGCGCTGGGATACGAATTCTATTTCTGGCAGCGACTTTTTTACCGCTATGCGGTCTTCATCGGGGTGACCCTGATGTTTTCGGGTTTCTTTTTTTTGAACCTGCATATCGCCTCGCGGGTCCTCCGGAAACCTGTTGATTCCGCCGATTGGCACCAGGCAGACCTTCCGCCATCCGCCAAGTGGTATCACCGCTTCCGCACGGGATCGCTGATCGTTTCCATTCCGCTTGCCCTGGGGCTGGCGATACTGGTCGCGATGCCCCTTTTCCGACACTGGGAACTATTTCTGTTTTACCTTTTCGGGCCCGGCGCCGGTGTCAACGAGCCCGTATTCGGCAAGGATGTCGCCTATTTCCTTTTCTCGTTTCCCATCTACCGAATGCTTCAACCCTCTCTGCTGGGCAGCTGCATGATCCTGTTTCTGGGGCTGTCCCTGCAATACTGGACTGAACAGAAGCTGCTCGCCCGGCAGGATCGGCGTCTGCCGGCCGCCGCCAAATGGCACCTCAGCTTCATCCTGCTGATCATTTTCCTGATCGAATCCTGGGACTTCATTCTGCAGCGCAACGAACTCGTTTACCGGACCGGCAACGCGCCGCTATTTTTCGGACCGGGATTCATAGATATGAATTTCACCGTGCCGTTGATATGGTTGCAACTGGCCTTCTTGACGGCATCCATCTTTTGTCTGCTTCTGGCGATCCACTACAACAACGGCTTCAAATGGTTTGCCGGGCTGCTGGTGGGATTCTTTATCGTTGTGGGCGCCAGACATGCCCCCCTCCTGCCCGAACTCATCAAAAAATACATCGTCAATCCAAACGAGTTTACCCGTGAGGAACCGTTCATTGCCAACAATATTCAATCGACCCTGCAGGCCTATCGTCTCGATAATGTCGAGGTTCGCCATTTTTCACCCGAACGGGTTCCGGCCCATTATGACGACCCCCAGGTCAAAAGCGTGCTCGATAACATCCCCCTGTGGGAAAACCATGCATTCAAGCCCCTGATCGAGCAGCTTCAGGACCTGCGGCCCTACTACACGTTTTCGACAGTGACCGTCGACCGATATACCGTCAATGGCAAGTATGCGCAGGTCCTGGTGGGCCCCCGGGAGCTCGATTCCCAGAACCTTCCGGCCAATGCGAATAACTGGATCAACCGTCACCTGACGTATACTCACGGCTACGGTGCGGCCATGGCCCCGGCAAACCAGGGGGGCGGCGAGCCCATGGCGTGGTTCATGCACGATATTCCCATTCTCTCCGACTACGGGATGACGATCCAGCAGCCGGAAATTTACTACGGATTAAAAACCGATTCCTATGTCATCGCGCCCAACAGTACCGGTGAAATGGGGTACCCCAAGGGGAACGACAACGTGACGGTCAATTATCAGGGCGAGGGAGGGGTCCCGTTCTCCTCGCTGCTCCGCCGGATGGTCTTCTCCTGGCACTTCAAGGACCGCAATCTCCTGTTCACCACCCGTACGACCGACCAGAGCAAGATCCTTTTCCGGCGCAATATCACCGCGCGGATTCAGACCCTGACGCCCTTTCTGATGCTGGACAGCACCCCATACATGGTGGCAACGTCAAAGGGAATTTTTTGGATCCAGGATGCATACACCACCTCCAATTGGTATCCTGACGCCGCTCCGATTGAATTTAAAGGCACTCGTCTCAACTATATTCGCAATTCGGTCAAGATTGTCGTGGACGCCTTCAACGGAACGGTGGACTACTACATTTTCGACACGCAGGACCCCATCGTGCGCGCCTACGACCGCATCTACCCGGGCCTTTTGAAGGACAAGGCGGAAATGCCGGCGGACATCCGCGAGCATATCCGCTACCCTCGCGACTTTTTCGACATCCAGATGCGCATTTACACCAAATACCACCAGACCGATCCCAAGGTTTTCTACCAGCAGGAAGACGTCTGGGCATACGCGGAGGTCATCGCCAAAGACGCCAATACGACGATGCAGCCCCGGTATATGACCCTCAACCTGTTTCAACCCGATAAACTCGACTTCCTTTTGCTCATGCAAATGAGTCCCAAGGGCAACACCAATCTGCGGTCGATGGCGTTTGCCGGCTGCGATGTCGCCAACTACGGGAAAATCGTCGTTTACGATTTCCCCAAAGGCGAACTGGTGTTCAGCCCGACACAGACCTATGCCATCATCAATGAAGACCCGGATATCGCCAATCAGTTCACCCTTTGGGATCAATCCGGATCCAAAATCATCCACGGACGCGTGAGCATCCTGCCCATCGGCCGGACCATATTTTACATCCAGCCGATATTCCTGAAATCCTCCTACGAGGTGCAGATTCCTGAACTGCAGCGAATTATCGTCAGTGAAGGTCAGGTTGCCGTCATGGAACCTTCGATTGAGGAGGCCTACAAAAAGCTCTTACAGAAAACGAGTGTGGAAATGGAGCAATTGGATAACCGGTATCCGGTACTTGCTCCCGGGAACCGCTAATGCGCCACGGGCCAAACCCCCTGCTCCCTTTCGTTACCGGACCTTGCTCATTGAGGCATCGCAGGTAACTCAGGTTTATCGAAATCGAAATCGAAGTCGAAATCGAAATCGAAGTCGAAATCGAAATCGACGATGTATATTGGAATTACTGGTTGACAAAAGAGCAATAGACGGTTCCCGGTTTTCCAGTTTCCCATGTCGCTGACTACCATTGACCGCAAGTCGCTAAACATCCAGTCTGCATGCCTCCGTCCCATTTCTTTTCGATTTCGATAGCGATCCCGATTTCGATTTGGATCAGAGTAACGATCCGTACGCGATCGCCCTGTAAGGCACATCACATACCAAGGTTACTTGCGATTGCCCTGGACCTTGCTCATTGAGGCATCGCAGGTAACTCAGGTTTATCGAAATCGAAATCGAAATCGAAGTCGAAATCGAAGTCGAAATCGACGATGTATATTGGAATTACTGGTTGACAAAAGAGCAATAGACGGTTCCCGGTTTTCCAGTTTCCCATGTAGCTGACTACCATTGACCGCAAGTCGCTAAACATCCAGTCTGCATGCCTCCGTCCCATTTCTTTTCGATTTCGATAGCGATCCCGATTTCGATTTGGATCAGAGTAATGATCCGTACGCGATCGCCCTGTAAGGCACATCACATACCAAGGTTACTTGCGATTGCTCTGGACCTTGCTCATTGAGGCATCGCAGGTAACTCAGGTTTATCGAAATCGAAATCGAAATCGAAATCGAAGTCGAAATCGACGATGTATATTGGAATTACTGGTTGACAAAAGAGCAATAGACGGTTCCCGGTTTTCCAGTTTCCCATGTAGCTGACTACCATTGACCGCAAGTCGCTAAACATCCAGTCTGCATGCCTCTGTCCCATTTCTTTTCGATTTCGATTTCGATAGCGATCCCGATTTCGATTTGGATCAGAGTAACGATCCGTACGCGATCGCCCTGTAAGGCACATCACATACCAAGGTTACTTGCGATTGCTCTGGACCTTGCTCATTGAGGCATCGCAGGTAACTCAGGTTTATCGAAATCGAAATCGAAGTCGAAATCGACGATGTATATTGGAATTACTGGTTGACAAAAGAGCAATAGACGGTTCCCGGTTTTCCAGTTTCCCATGTCGCTGACTACCATTGACCGCAAGTCGCTAAACATCCAGTCTGCATGCCTCCGTCCCATTTCTTTTCGATTTCGATAGCGATCCCGATTTCGATTTGGATCAGAGTAACGATCCGTACGCGATCGCCCTGTAAGGCACATCACATACCAAGGTTACATGCGATTGCCCTGGACCCCGCTCATTGAGGCATCGCAGGTTTGGCCGGAATGGTGTATAATGGCGCAAGGATCGAGGCGACCGGTTGACAGTTCCCCTTATACGGAAACGCTGTTTTTTTATCCGGGGCCGATGTGGATGGCGATTTTCATTTTTCGGATGAGTCATGGAATCCAGCGATATGAATGGGACAAAGACTTCCAGGGGCCCCGCCCGGTCAGACGGGAAGGCATCCTCCCGTCCAAAGAACCGCACGTTCCGCAGCGTATTTGAAAACACCGGTACCGGAACGATCCTTATCGAAGCGGACATGACCGTCGCCATGGCCAATGCCTGCTTCGAATGCCTCTCGGGAATTACCCGGGAACGGATTGAGGGCCGGATGAAACTCATTGATTTCATCCATCCGGAGGACCAGGCCCGGGTGGAGGGGTTTCATGCCGGACGCCGACAGGGCCATTCTGTGCCCAGCGATTATGGGTGCCGGCTGATTACCTCCCACAACGGCGAACGGCACATGGCCGTCAGGGCACAACTGATCGCCGGCACCACCAGAAGCGTGGTTTCTTTCATGGATATCACCGATC
Source organism: Desulfosarcina ovata subsp. ovata (assembly GCF_009689005.1). Taxonomy (NCBI): domain Bacteria; kingdom Pseudomonadati; phylum Thermodesulfobacteriota; class Desulfobacteria; order Desulfobacterales; family Desulfosarcinaceae; genus Desulfosarcina; species Desulfosarcina ovata. The sequence goes on from NZ_AP021879.1 coordinate 7,177,805, forward strand.
TGGTGCAATCCAAGGAGGCCCTGGAACGCAGCAAAAAATGGCTGGTCCGTCTCATGAACAACCTGCCCGGCATGGTCTACCGATACAGCATCGACGCCGGCTATCGGTTTCAGTTCGCCAGTCAGGGTGGTTACGGCCTCACCGGATATCGGCCCGGCCAGCTCACCGGCGACAGAGGACCGACTTACATCGACCTGATCCATCCCGATGACCGCCGGGAGGTTCTGGCGTCTGTTGAAACGGCCCTCGACCGGGAGACGCCTTTTCAGCTCACCTACAGGATTCAAACCGTTTCGGATGGGGAGAAATGGGTTTGGGACCAGGGTGCCGGCGTACGGTCTCCCGAAGGTGGCGTTTTTGTGGAAGGATTCATTACCGATTTCACCCTGTTCAAACAGATGGAGGATGAATTCCTGCGGCGGGAGGCCCGGTTAAAAAACGAAAACGAGCAGCTCTGGTCGTCGGCTGCCGGGGTGTACGGTTTCGGTGACCTGGTGGGCAAAAGCGACGCCATGCGCCAGGTTTACGGCATGATCGCCAAAGCGGCGGAGATGGATACCGCCGTGATACTCTATGGCGAGTCGGGCACCGGCAAGGAACTGGCCGCCAGAAGGATCCATGCCATGAGCAGCCGGCGCAGCCATCGTTTTGTGGCGGTCAATTGCGGCGCCATTCCGGAATCGATTTTTGAAAGCGAGTTCTTCGGATACAAGAAAGGGGCCTTCAGCGGTGCCATCAAGGACAGCGAAGGGCTGCTGGACACGGCCGACGGCGGCACCCTTTTTCTGGACGAGGTCGGTGAGATCAGCCTCGCCGGACAGGTCAAGCTGCTCCGGGTTATCGACCAGCTGGGGTATACGCCGGTGGGCGGTCGCCGGGAAAAGCATCCCAACCTGCGCATCATCGCCGCCACCAACAAAGACCTGAAGCAATTGGTCAAAAACGGAGACATGCGCGAAGATTTCTTCTTTCGCATCCACATCTTTCCCATCCACATGCCGCCGCTGCGCTCCAGGAAGGAAGACCTCCCCCTTTTGATCGACCGGGTCATTGAAACCTGTCCCCATGACACGGTGCCGCCTCCTGCCGGTTCGGTCCTTCGTCAGCTGATGGCGTACGACTGGCCGGGCAATGTCCGCGAGCTGAAAAACACCATCCAGCGTTACCTGCTCACCGGCAGGATCGACTTTTTTACCACAGAACCGGCCGCCGCCACGACTCCCCCTCCTGACGCCAACGCACCGCCCATGCCGCTGAAAATGAAAATGCGGGAGTATGAAAGCGAGTATATCCGGCAGGTGTTGGACAAACATCATTGGAACCGGTCGAAGGTGGCGAAAATGTTGGGTATCGACCGAAAGACCCTCCTGCGCAAAATCCGGGATTTCAATATCGACTGATTCGGCGGTTTTCTTTTTTGCCTGCCCGCCCAAGACCGCTCTTGAATGCGCCAGTTTGCGACATTTTTGCCACAGTTGCGCCTTTTGCCAGTATATCGAGTAGTTATCATTCTTTCCCCCCTTTTGGCGATGCATTTCGGTTCCGTTTTGGCCATCGGCAGGTACCGGAAATTGCGATAATAGCGTACAAGATGGGGCCCACCGCCCCGTGGCATACTCATTGCTCATCCATTCCCTATAGTATTTAAGATAATGTTTTTGGCAAGGCCAGAGGGAGGAAGCCGTATGGTAATACTGCGACGGCCGATAACGCAGCCCAAAAACATTATCTTGAATGCTATAAACAAGCCGATTCGGCATGACGCGATGGCAACATCTTGGTTCAGGGGGAGATTTAGGATCGGGAATTTTATTAACTAAAGTTTCCCCTTTTTGAAAGCAGCCCGGCGGGGTGAGTACTACTGAAGAATATTAATATTTCCTGTAATAACAGATGGTTAGCAAAATGGCGGTCGCCTGTAACCTATTGAAATCATTACAGATATCGGGACCGATTTTTGGCAATATGATCAAATATTTAGTTAATACAGTATGTTAATGTTGATTGCGAGGCTCGGTTGTGGTATGTTTCTTCTTCCACAAACAAACAACCCAACCGGAGGCCTCGCATGCTTATCCTACACGACATCCTTGAAAAACTCAAAAACGAATTTGCTCAGTCCAGTAAAGGTCAGGAACGGGGAATATGGTTCGTATACACGATCGTGGCGATCATTGTTCCTTTCGCCTCATCGAGGACCTCAAACATTCTACGGTGCTTGAAGACGGTGTTCGGCTTTTCCGGGATCAGTCGTAAAAAGTTCTATACCTTCATGGCATCCCCACGGATTCCATGGCAACGGTTATGGCCCACGCTGTGGAAATTGATTCCGCTGCCAACGACCGGTGGGCGGTTAATGCTGGCTCTGGATGACAGTATCAACGCCAAGACAGGCAAGAAGATTTTCGCCTGCGACAAGGTTTTCGATCATGCTGCCAAGCAAAACCAGTCCAGGTATCCGTGGGCCCAGAACATCGTTGCTGTGGGGTTGTTGAAGATGATCAAGGGACGTTGGGCCTGTCTGCCGCTGAGTTATCGTTTCTACCTCCTGAAGAAAACCATCGAACGAATGAACCGTGACAGCAATGGACCGGAAGTGACATTCAAGAGCAAGCTTGCCATGGCGGTCGACATGATCGGTGAGATTGCCGCGGTGTTTCCCAGAAAACGGATTGTCATCATCACCGACTCATGGTTCGGCAATGGCGGCCTGTGGAAGCCATTGAAAAAACAGTTGGGCATATGGGTGGATATGATTTCCAGGCTTCGATCCAACAGCACAATATTTGAACTGCCGCCACCTCCGACCGGACGACAAGGCCGCCCGCGTAAATATGGCCGCAAGCTGGGGAATGCGGCAGCGTTGGCCGTTCGATTCAAATCGCTGGCAAAAGAATACATCGTCAACCTGTATGGCCGCAACCGGAACATCGTAGCCTATGAACGCGTGGTGATGCTCAAGACCATCCGATGTGCGGTCAAGGTGGTCTGGGTCTATCGTAAGACACAGTGGGTGGCACTTTATTCCACCGACCTGTCCCTTTCGGCTGAGCAGATTATCGAATACTATGGGGCCCGCTGGAAGATCGAAGCCTTATTCAAGGAATTGAAAAACGACATCGGCAGCGCTGACACGCAAAGCCGTCATCCGCAGGCCGTCAGCAACCATCTGCACTTTTGCATGCTGGCGACCACCGTCGCCTGGATTTACGCCAGCCGGGTCGAGAAAACGCCATCTCGCCGGCATGCCGTCGGCGGCCGCCGTCATTTTGCCTTTTCGGATGTCCGCCGATCCGTTACAAAGGCCGCGATGGACAAGGATTTTGGTAGGCTCTTCCCGGTGCCACGCAAATCCGTCTTTAATTCTCTCGTGGACGTACTGCTGCGCATGGCGGCTTGATTGAATTTAGGAAACTTTAGTTATTAATTGAACAAAATTGCTTGTTCTTGCGCCCGTCTTCCGCGTTGCATCAACGGCCACATACTCTCAGTATGCAACCGTTGATGCGCCTTGAAGACGAACACAAGCCCGGCGCAATTACGTCCAATTCATTTCATCCCCGATCCTTAGCGGCAGGCTGGCCGCAATCCTCTCTGCATGACCTTGCCTGATGAAAATAAGGTTGGCCGGATCCGATGTCGCATCCGGTGGTGGCGGTGAAATCTCGTTGTACGCAAATGGAGGTGGCTGAATGGATGATCGGTTTCAAACAACCCGCAGGGGATTTCTCAAGCTCGGGGGAAGCGCGTTGGCGGGAACGGCGGTGGCGTCTTGTGGTTTCTCACCCTTTAAGAAGGAACTGAGCCTTTCGAAACTGAAAAAAGAGGAGAAATCGAAGGAGACGGAAAAATGGAAACATTCGGCATGCGCCATGTGCCTGATGTGCCCGCTGCAGGTAAAGGTGAAAAACGGAAAGATCGTCGATGTCAGGGGCGAAGATACCGCCCCATGGAACGGCAAAGTTTGCGCCAAGGCCTACGGAGGAATCTGGGGGCGGGTCTATGCGCCGGACCGTATTCTTCACCCGCTGAAAAGGGTGGGAAAACGGGGGGACGCCAAATTCGTCCGCTGTTCATGGGACGAGGTGATCAATGCCGTTGCCGGAAAAATCAGAGAGTATACCGACGCCGGGCATCCGGAATGGTTTGAAAACTGGTGGGGCTGCCCGGTGCAGACGGACAACATGTATTTTCTGCATTATTTCGCCAGAATTACCGGCACACGCATCTCCTACATGCACGGCCAGATCTGCTTTGGCGACCATTCGGCCGAAAAGGCGATCACCTTCGGCGGCAACCACGCCGGCGCCCTCATGCTCTCCGGGGCTGATTTCATCAACATGAAGTATGCCCTGATCGGCGGCCAGAACTTTCCCGGGAATGCCTTCACCCCGGCAACGGCTTTCGGTGCATCGGGCTTTTACCAGGTGTACCTGAAGGCCCGGGAAAACGGGTTCCGGTTTGCGGCCATCGATCCGAAACTGGCGGACAGCTCGGCCATGGCCGATGAATGGATTCCCATCAAACCCGGGATGGATGCGGTGCTGATGATGGGCATCACCCACATCCTCATCCAGGAAAAACTCTATGACGCGGATTTTTTGGCGACATACACCAACGCCCCGCAATTGATTCGTCTGGACAACGGACAGGCCATGACCGACGCCGGGGGAAATTACCTGGCGTGGAACAAATCCAAAGGCGCTGCCGAAGTACTCAATGCGGCCGGAAAAAATGCGGACCTCGATCTGGGCCTGGGCCGGACGTTCATGGTAGACGGCGTCCGTTGCCAAACCGCCTGTGCGATGTATGCGGACATGGTTTCCGAATACACCCCCGAAAAAGTCGTCGAATTGTGCAACCTGCCGTTTCCCGCCAACCGGGTGGTTCAAATCGCTCGACGGCTCGGGAACAATCGGCCGTCGGTGATCGTTTATCCCGGCCTGACCACCGGGCGATATGCCAACTGGTTCCAGGTATTGCGCGCCTATAGCGTCGTCAACCTCTTTCTTGGCAACATCGATCAAAAAGGTGGCTTCTACGTTCCCAAACACGGGTTCAAAGGGGGCAGCGGGTGGCCCGAACCCCCCTTGGTGCCGGAATATCCCCATCCGGACCTGAAAATGGTTCCGGCCTCCTGGGGCAATGTGATGGCCGCCGACAGCCTGGATAAAAAACCCTGCTACAGCTCCCCCAAACAGTTCCACCCGGCCACCCAGGCCCTGCCATGGGAGCATTTCGACGCCATCAAGGAGGGCCGGGTCAAGGCGCTTTTCTCTACGGCAGAGAACTCCGCCATCACCCAGGTGGACACGGCCCTGGTCTATGAATGCCTGGAAAAACTGGAAATGATCGTGGTCGGAGAGCAACTGCCCAAGGAATTCGTGGAGCTGGCCGACTATGTGGTTCCCGAATCCTCCTATATCGAAAGGAGTCATCTGTATACCTTTACCCCGGTTGCCGAAGACGGGAAAGAACACGCCATGGCCCTGATGCGCGCACCGGTGATCGAATCACCGGGAGAATCCAAGCCGTTCGGCTGGTTCATGAAGCAGGTGGGGACCCGGGCCGGTTACGCCCCCTATTTCAAGGATCTGGACATCGATTACCAATGGTGGGACCGCATCCTGGAAAAGGGCAAATGTCCGGTGCGCTCGAAGGATCTCGTAGAAAATGGGCCGTATGTGGAGGTCCATCCCCTGACGTACAATCCGACGTTCAAGCCCATCAAAACCCGGTCCGGCCGGTTCGAACTTTTTTCCAACGAACTTTCCGAAGAGTGCTACCACCATCCGCAGTCGCAATGGAAGAAAAACCGGTATGTCTTTCCCTTCCCATTATACATCCCCATTGCCGCCCCCAAGGCAAGCGATGAATTCTATCTGGTCAGCGGCAAGGCCAGCTGGCACCAGAAAAACGCCACGCAGAACAACCGGTATCTGATGGAGGACGGCATCGAGGGCGGCAACCCGTATATGCCCCTGTATCTGAACGCCCGCCGGGCACAGGCCCTCGGACTCAAGGAGGGAGAGCTGGTGGCGGTCACCTGCATCGGGCCAACCAGGAACGACGATCCATGTGTGGTCGACGATGCGGTTGTGGGATATTCCCAGAAGGTCCGGATTCATCTCACGGAAGGCCTGCAGCCCGACACGGCGTTTACTTTTTTTGCCTCCGGTCACAGAAGCAAGACCATGTTGAAAAAAGTCAATCAGGGGGTTCTGCATAGTGCCTTTGTTCCCTTGAGCGTCGAACCCTATGCCGGCGGATGCGGAAAGAACTACAGCCTGGTCAAAATCAGCAAGGTAGGGGAGGCAAACTGATGAGCAGATATGCAATGATGATCGATTTGGACCGATGTGTCAGATGCCGGACATGCTATGTCGTCTGTAAAATCATGCACGACATTCCCAACCAGTTCGAATGTGGGCGGTCTTACACCCGCATCCGCTTGATGGAACCCGAAATCGGCGAGTACCCCGACGTCAGGAGATATTTCGTGCCTTACCACTGCATGCAGTGCGAGAATCCCGCCTGCGTGGCGGCATGTGAGGTCGAGGCGTCATTCATCCGGGAAGACGGCATTGTTGCCTTCGATCCTGAAAAATGCATCGGTTGCGAGGCGTGCGTGGACGCCTGTCCCTACCATGCCCGGTACATCAATGAGGAAACCGGTAAGGTGGACGGGTGCGACATGTGCGCCGAACGGATCGATGCCGGCCAGGGGCCCTGGTGCGTGGAACGGTGCATCGGCAGCGCCATGATTTTCGGAGATCTGGACGACCCGGCCAGCGATATCGTCAAGGCCATCCGGGAGAGCGGCGCAAAGCCGCTTTCCGGGCATTTTGGCACGCAACCGAAAGTCTTCTATGCGAATTTGAAGATAGCGGACAAGACCCGGATTAAACCCGCCGCGTAAACGCGACGACAGGGCCCCGGCTGGATGCAGCGGGGCCCTGTCCGGACGTCCAATAGTTTTGGGAAAGGATGCCCACCGTGAATATCATCGACCCATACATGAGAAGTCTGGTCTACAAAACGCTTTCTCAGTTATACCAATATCCGGAACCGGCCGGGCTCAATCGGTTTCAAGCGGAACGCCGGCAACTCGCCGAACTGCTAGACGCCGGTACCGCCGATTCCGGTCCGGGAGAGGCGTCGGAAGCCGTTTGCCTGTGCAATGCCATTTGCAACCAGCGGCTTGAGCCGATGCAGGTGGAATACGTAAGGCTGTTCGACTACCGGCCGACGTGCCCCCCCTTTCAATCGGCCGTGGTCAAAATGGAGCAGGACAACCCGGCCCAGCTCTACCTTCTGATTGAATCCTGCTACCGGGAGTTCGGTCTGGGCGCGAACCCCGATTTCAGGGACCCGCCGGATCATATCTCCATGGAGTTGGAGTTTATGCATTATCTATCCCATGAAGAGGGGCAGGCCATGGAGGACGACGTTCCCGAGGACGAGGAGAAATACAGGGGGGCCCAGAAGACGTTTATCGACAGCCACATCATGGCATGGGTTCCGCAATTCGCATCGTCCCTGGAAACCCATGCGCGGATACCCTTTTTCCGGAGCCTTGCCCGGATTACCGGTTCATTCATCGCCAACGAGGCACGCTATCTTGCCTCGTTTCAACCGGCGATATGATGGCCGATGCGTCCGCCAACCCGTCCCGTACAGAGCGCGTCCCGCACTGGAGACCCGCCGGTGGCCATCCGATGACCCGCAAGGCGTTCCTGCATGCCTTGATCGGTCGGAAGGAAACCGCAACGCAACTGGTGGTGGATCCGGACACCTGCGTTGCGGGAAAAAGCGATTGCCGCATCTGCGCCGATCATTGCCCCACCGGCGCGCTCGTCATCGAAAAGCAGATTTTCCTCAACCCCGATCTGTGTGACGCCTGCGGGGCCTGTATTCGATGGTGCCCGCTGGGGGCGATCGCATTTGAGTCGTTTTCGAACCGGGAGATCATGACCCGGCTTTCGAAGATCGCCGCTCCATGCCAGGCATCCGACGAGCCGCCGGCGGCCGGGATTCTTTTTCTGTGCAGGAAAAGTGCGGCGCAACTGCCCGAACTGATCGAAAAAGCAAAGCGGTCCCTCCGCTTTCACATCCTTCCCGTTCCCTGTATCGGCGCCCTGTCTCCGCTGGTGCTTCTGGAAAGCGTTCGGCTGGGCCCGGGTCCGGTTATCTGCGCATGTGCCGTGCCGGAGTGCCCCAATCACGCCTCGGCCAGGGATTGCCAACAGCTGATCGCATCGTTATCGCGCTTGACAACTCCGGGAGAAAAGCGTGACCCCGCGCCGGCGCTGCTGGTCCTGGGAGCCGATGAGCTGCGCGCGCTCATTGATGGCCCGGAGAAAGGGATTGGATGTGAGGAGCGGAGCCCGCCCCCGCCCGCACCGCCGGCGGAAGAGGATGCCTATCGGCCGGCGTTGATCAGGCGGGTGGGGGAGATGACGCAGACCATGCCTTCCCCAACGCGGTTGAACGGGCTGCCGCTGCCGTTTTTCGATCTGCATGTGGACCGCTCAACATGCACGCTGTGCGGTGCATGCAAACGCACTTGTCCGACCGGGGCGCTGACCCTCGTTGCCGGGAATACCCGAAGACTGGCTTTTTCCACCCGGGCCTGCATCGGATGCAGAACCTGTGTCAACCGATGTCCGGAAGGGGCGGTCTCCGTGGAGGCCGTTTTCTTGCCACAGGCCGTGGCAGAGGGCACGGAATGCATAAAGATGGAAGCTGAAAACGGTTGCTGCAAAAATTGCGGCAAGCCGGTTTCCAATCCCTTGCTCCTTAAAAAAATCGAAGCCCGGATGCGATCTCAGGGGGTGGTGGATTCCGCCTGCGACAGCGTCTATTTATGCGAGGCGTGCAAAAGAATGCAGTCCCTTTTCTCCTGATGGGGAGACTTTGCACGACAATCGTTTCCCGGTGTCAGACGTTTCATGGGCAGGCAACAAGAACGAACGGCGCCCAGTAAAAGGGATGGATCAAGTCCTCGATCGAGCAACCTGCAGGGGGCGGTATGTTTTTTTTATTCATCCATTCTTTAAGGCGTTCGGGGTTCAGGAAGTCTCGTTTGGCCTGGGCTAACGCGTCGACCGGACGGGGGGTTTTCAATAACTCGTCGTAAAATCGCTGCATGAACAGGCGGGTCGTATCGGCGTTGACCGACCACAGGGTCGTAACGACCTGTGGCGACAGATTTGACAGTGCGGCCGTGGAGATGCCGGAAACCGGATTCAAGGCGCCGGCCCTTGCCTTAAAGAGGTTGCAGGCACTGAATACGGCAAGATTCGCCTGGACCGGAGACAGCGCAATTTCAAGGGCAAAGATGTCCGCCCGGGGAAAGGCGAGAAAGTCAAACATGGGATCACTCTTGTCCCATACCGCATGCGTTGAGATATGCAGGACTTCAAAACGATTGCCGCTGTTCAGAAAATCGCTGCCGTTTGGCGGAAACCCATTTTCAGGATGAATCTTCCAGCCTCTGCTCTGAAACATGGATCGTAAGGAGGTAATTTCTTCGCGTGAGGCTTCGATGGCATCGAGTCCCTCATGCATGAATTCAGTGGCGCCGATGACAAACGCGCTTTTTAATGGCCCGGTCGTTGATTGCCGCGCCATTCGGTCACTGAGGCCCAAAGCGTATTTGATCCCCCGGGGTTGGATCACGTATCGTCCATCGTTCTGCTTCAAGGCTTCGAAAGGGATGCCTAACAGGCTCAATATCGGCACGATGGTAACCTGGTTCGGCAGATTGCCCAGGGGCGTCCAGATCAGCTCACCCAGTTCCGTCATGTTTGGCTCGGCATCCGCCAACCCTGCACCCAGCAAATCGATTGTCCTTCCGACCAGGGCCTGAACCTTTTCGAGCGTCGCTTCCGCCAGTCGCACAATCCTGGGCTCATTTCCCTTTGTCATCACGGCAGCCGCAAGGGGTTCCGAAAGATCGAACTGCATATAGGCGACGATGGCCTCGTCCGGTCCCATCCCCTCCAGCAGGGACGCCCAGTCTGTTGGCAATTCAGCATTGGCCCGCAGCGATGCCAATGCCTCTCCTCCGTGAGCGGTAAGCGTTTTTTTGGATCTGGCTTTCTCTTTGACGAACTGGGCATAGGGGCCGCCCTCCCACACCATGGGCGTGTTCTTCGAGGGCTCTCCCGCGAACACGAAGACGGTTTCACCCGGTTCGGCGCGGTTCAGTGTCGAGACGATCTTTTCCTCCGATGCACCGCGAAACGTATCCCGGATGACCCCCTTTCGGCGTGTTGCCTCGAGTTGTCCCCTGGCGTCGGCCAGTTTGACGGATGCTGCCGCCAGGTCGCGGACCATCTCATCCCGGTATCCCTGGGCCACCATGGCCCGGTAAAGCATTATCTCCCGGCGTACCGGCCGCAGTTGCATGCGACTGCTGTGCAGGATCAAACGGCGCACCAGATCGGGTTGAAACGCTTGAATTTCATCTGTTGCCGAAAGGCATGCACGCATCAGCAGGTTCCTGTACCCCTGGTAATGATCGCGATGATGGGCAAGGTAGCGTCCCAGGCCTTCGGTGCCGAGCTGGGCGGCCCTTGACTCGTGCACCTGGATGAGCTTTTTATAGACATCGGCCGCACTTATCATTGCCCGTGGCGACTTCTCAGCGGCCATGCCATCCGCCAACAGCGAAAGTGCCCGGACCGCCCCTTCTTCGCAATTCGATTGCCGGAAATTCGCCAGGGCTGACCGGCCTGACCGGACCGCCTGGCTGAATTGGCCCGTTGCGTGAGCCAGTTCGGCCTGGCGAAGTTTCTGCCACCCCTGAACCACTTTATCTGGACCATTAAGGAGGAGTTCCAGACCATACAGCTCGCTTGACAACCTTTCGGCCGATCGCAGGAATGCCGATTGCCACGGTCGGTTCTGCTCCAGCAGGAGGACATCCGCTTCGGATATGGGAACGGCCTTGCCGGTCTGCGCTTTTTCATTTTCAAGGGCAAAGAGATGTTCTGGCAGTAGAAGCCCAAGCAGTGCCCGCCCCAGATCAACCGTTATCTGCTCGGTGGGGGCGGTTGAAAACCTTTTGTCGGCCGCTGCAGCCAGGCCGATGTGTTTGATGAGTGCCCGAAAGCGGTAGTCTTTCGTCATTCGCTGGCAGTGTGTTTTCAGTCGTGCCGGAACAATGGCATTCGCATAATGGTCGGCAAGGGCGAAGGATGTGCACTCACTGACGACCTGGCCCTTTTCTCCGTAGACCTGAGCCCACGCCAACCCCCAGAGGGCGTTTGCGGCCGCTTTCAGGGATTCGGTGGATGCAAGCAGCCGCAGCATCATCAACTGGGAAAGCGCCTGGTCATTTCGGCCAAGCTGAATCAGAAGATTAGCCAACCCAAGGCGTTGCAGATCCGCTTGGGGGGTTGCTCCCGGTGCAGACTCACCGATAGCCAATTCCATTTTCGCGATAGCCTTCTCCAACCCGACATAGCTCTGCAAAGGCGCGAAAGCTTGATCAACCGCTGCATCGTCAAGCGGCGTATCGACCTCGCCTGCTTGTCCCAGACCGCCAACGAGGGCCATGATCCACAGAAAAAAGAGAACGGATCGCATATCGTTTAATCCATCAGCCCGATAACCATTAAAATGTCGGAATAGCCCAGCCAGGCCGGATATCCCGAAAAGGGAAAATCGCTGTCCACGATCCTGGCTCGGTCATCGTTGCCGGCCTCGCCGAGCAGCAGTTTCTGATCCCGCACCCAGGCATGCCGGCTATCGGCACGGATGCCTTGCAGCTTGCGCAAGGCTGAACCGATCGTCTCCGGCGGATACGCCTGTAGTTCTCGCGGTAACGGGCGGTCCTTGAGCCGGCCATCGGCATAGTCCATGAGGCCATGCGTTCCGGCCTCGCGTTCGATCCAGAGGGATTGCCCATTCACGGTTTCGGGTGTCGTGGTGATGCAGCCATAGAGTGTCTTGACGCGGATTCCCGTGATCGGCGTGGCAGTGTCCGGGATTCGCAATTCGTTGCCGGAGCCTTTGAAATCGGCCACTTCGATAACCTTGCCGCGCCTGAGAAAAACGGTGTGGCCGTCGGGACAGGTCACCAGGTCATCTGCACCGCGGCCGGGAATCCACTCAATGATAGCGCTGCTGTCCGCGCCTACAAGAAAGACGCGGGACAGGGTGTCGGACATTCCACTTTTCTGGGTGGACTTGGCTACCGCATCGCTTAAGCGCCCCTCGTAGTGCCCAAAGGGTCTCATCCAGCTGAAGAGACGCTGCAGCATGGGTTCGTTGTCCTCCCCCAGACCAGCGAGGGGATGAAGCACACAGCCGATCAACAGCACCGACAAACCCAACCGGCGAACGGTCTTTTTCATTCCTCGCACGCTCCTTTTTTGGCCGCCATCGTTTCATCACGGACGAGCGATTGCTTGACACCGATCCTCACTTGTTGCTGTCCGCTGCGCGAAATGACTTCCGTACGCATTTTATCCCGATTCCATATGATCCAGCTGGATTTGGTGGCCTGGATCAGAAGATACGTGTTCCCGGTGTCCACGCCGCTCACCGTTACCAGCGGATAGTTCCGGGGGTGAACCAGCCGCCCGTAGACGGCGGGCAGCATGCCGATCGACAGCAACAGCAATATCCCCATGATGACGTTGCCGATTTTTAGGTAAAAAGCGGCGTGGAGACGTCCGGTTCGGATGGTAACCACCAGCAGGGCCACGAAGAGCAGCAGTCGATGACCAATTTTTTGATAGGCCGTGTTGGGGGCGAGCAGGATCGGTTTCAAGAAGCCGGGAATGCATGCGCCGGGGTGGAGCAGATCGTTGGCGGACAGCAGAATCGCCATCGCTTCCAAAACAAACGTGCCGATCAGGATCCCGGCGAGTCCGGCCACGAGTTGAACCCCGATCAGCGCGTTGCGGGGCCCGTTTTCTCTTTTAAAGGTAATTTTGGACAGCCCCCGGGACAGCCATCGGTCCGGTGCCCAGATCAGCGTGACGCAGAGCAGCAGCACGATTGAATAGACCGCTGAATTTCCCTCAGCCAGGGGATTTACCAGGTCGAAAAGCCAGAAAAGCGAGTGAAACAGAAATCGCCCGCCTTCTTCCACAAGCAGGCCGGATTCCTGGGGGAGCCCGTTCCAGATCCCCCAGAAGGTGTAGTGCGATCGAAGCACCAGAAAGCCGATGCCATACAACAGGCTGCTCAGGCCGGCGATAGCGAACAAACCGCCCAGCAACCGCAGCGGCCACCAGGTCAAAAGATCCGATTTCAATCCGCCTGCAACGACGTTTTCCGATTCGCTGAGCATTGCCGGTCGCCTAATCGTCGGGTTGCGATTGATTATCCGCCATCCAGCGTTCTGCCATCTGCCGGGCCCTTGTGATATCCTCCGGTTTCATCTGGCCGGCGATGAAATCACGATTCTGCGCGGCTTTGCGATGCCCGTTGGTGCCGGCGATGTGGCACCATTTGTAGGCCATCACCTCGTCGCGTGGTACACCGTCACCGGCGCTGTACATATGGCAGGTATTGTATTGGGCTTCGATATGCCCCCCTTCGGCTGCCCGCAGGAACCATCGGAACGCCTCCGGCGGGTTGTGCAGATTGTTTTGACCGATATACAGCTGGGCCAGATTATTCTGCGCGGCAGTAAATCCCTGCTCAGCCGCCTTTTTCAGCCAGACTTCACTCTCTTCGTAGCGATGTTGAACCAGACACATGGTTCCCAGATTGAACTGGGCCGGTACATAGCCTTTCACCGCAGCCCTTTGGTAATTGGCTTCGGCGGCAGCCAGGTCCTGGGCGCATCCCTCCCCGTATCGGTACATGAATCCAAGCATGGTCAGGGCCTGCAGATTGCCCTGGTCCGCATATCGTCGAAGCGGGGGCAGAATCGCTTCATACTGTTTGCGGGCAGCCTGTTCCTTGATGGTGGCCCACTGGGCATGTTCCTTTTTCGCCAGATCTGTCAGCGCAGTATCCGCGTAGACGACCCAGAGGACCCCGCCGGAATGACACTTTACCGAAATCCAGCGGCTGCCCCTGTTATGTTTGATCTTATACCCCGGAGGATCTTCCAGCCGGTAAGCTTCGGCAGCGTATGCATCGCCCACATACTTCCTGGCGATCCCTGAGAACAACGTGTCCGCCCAGCGGCGGCATTCGTCACCGTCACCGATTTCGTCCTGGGCCACGATGGCATAAATCCGATATGTCATCGGTGTGACGAAAACCTTGAAATCCGAAAGCACGGGCAGGGTCGCCGGCGGTGGATAATCGAAAGCGAACAGCGTATCCGAACTGCTCATGCCGGTTGCTTCGGCCGGATCGAATACCGCACCGAGGGTCTGGCCAAAGGCCGCCACAATCGGTTGGTTCCCGGCACGGCAGGAAGCATCCGATTGGATCAGAACCAGACAGGAAATCAAGATGATTTTACGAAAGGTCACTGCTCCCCCCTTCGGTTCCAATGGATGAAAGGGCTCTTCAGGAACAATCGCAGTTAAACGATATCTGTGCAAATATGAGAGCGGAAGCTTTTTTATGAAATTGAATTGACTGAATCGTAATCGGGACTCACCGGATTTGTCAATCCAAAAGGGGATAGGGACTTTCGAAAGATTCTGCCACCGGCATAGGGTTGATATGCCGAACCAATGAGGGTGTTTTACCGGGGCCGACAGTTGCCTGTGCGATTTTGGTGTCCGGATCACGGATCGGTGGCAGCCTTCAGCGCCGTCGATAAAGAAGAATCCCGCGGTAAACCAGAATATACCCCCCCACCGCCAGGGGAATGGCGAGAATAATACCGCCGATGGAAAGATCGGCCAGGACCCGCGGCGATTGGGTGATCAGTTCCAGCATGCCCGATGCATCCAGATGGGCCGGCCACCGGGCACCTTCCGAAAATCCCACCAGGCGTATGCCGACCCAGTAGTTGAGCGGATAGATCAGCGGTGCCGTCACCACGTTGGTGATGTTCACCCCGGCGATGGCACTGATTCTGCTCCATCCCAGAAGGGATGCCAGACCCAGTGACAAAAAGACGTGCGTTCCCCAGAACGGCGTCATGCCGATCATGATGCCAAGGGAAAACCCCAGGGCGATTTCACGGGGTGCCCCCTGGATGCGGGTGAGGCGGCGCCAGATGCGGATGCGTATCGATTGAGCGGATGTGGATGTGGACAGTTTCTTCAATACCATTCATATGCGGTCCCGGTTCACGTGGAACGTCAGCCCCGATCCGGTCACTTCACTTAGGCCGGTTTTTACGAACATGATGATCCACAGCACTTGCAGGAAAAGGATCATTGCCGGGTTCCAGAGCTGCCGGAGTCCGGCCAGCAGGTCCGGTTGCCGGCCACCGACGAATGGGAAGAGAAGCGGAATCATCAGGCCGTAGGGAATGGTTATCAGGCTCATGATCTGATAGACGCTGATCTTCCGGTCGCCGCGGTAGTCCGCACGCAGAAATTCGGACACGAATCGCCACCCCTGGGTCACCAGCAGGCAGAGGAAAAAGGCCCACGCATACCGGCCGTGCAGAAACAGAAGCGACCCGGCCAGGGCGCTGGTCGTGTAAAGCACGGCGGTGAGGGCCTGGACGGCGAAGATCGGCTGCCCTTCCAACTGGTGGGCATAGGCGATTTTTTTGGTGCCGCCGCTATAGGTGAACGTGGCCCATGAGAGATAGCGCTTCACCAGCGGCGGGGTGGCCGCAATGGGCCTGCCGTAGCAACATCCATAGCTGATGCAGGCCAGGCGGCCGATGCCTTCGCCCAGGGCGTAGCCCACCATCAAGGCCGCGACCACGGCCATGCTTTCAAATCGGATCGCCATCCAGCGGCCGGCGATCGCTTCCATGAGCAACACCAGCCAGGGCGCGGCCACAATGCCCACAAACGATGCGGCGCCCACGCTGAGGGTGTGGGGTTTTTTCTCAACCCAGCGGGCGATAATGCGCGATGCCGGCAGGCAGCATCCCAGCAGCGTTGCCATCACGGCGGCAAAGACGCCCGGCGCGACACCCGATGCGCCGGTGAGCACCAGGACCAGGGCAACGGCAGCCCCGAGCGCCATGGCGTTGAACAGGCCGTAGTAGGTCAGGTTGAGACCCTGCCACGATCCGTCGGCCCGTTTTTTCACGGGAATGGCGCAGATGATCTGCCAGCGTTCCCCGGGCAGTACTTTAAAGGCCCAGCCGTAGACCATGGCCAGGATAATGGCCAGCGTACTCATGAAAAGCCAGTTTGTCATTGATTCGGTTCCTTTTTCAGGCCTTGCGTCCGATCTCCGAGCGCACCCTGACGTCGGTCTCCACCAGGGGGGCCTGGAAGTTCAGCGTGTAGCGGCTGGTGACGTCACGGCGCCGCATGTTGGCCAGGATGTCTTTGGAAAAGATCACGCGCTGCCGCTCGAAAATCAGGATGTCAACGCTGCTGCCCGGCCGGTAGAGACTCTTGGGGCAGCCGCGCTTGACGAACATGCCGGCTGCCAGATCCAGCGGATCATCGTAGCGGATCGTGCTGTAGCACTGGACGATATCGCCGATCATCATGGCCACCACCTCGATCATGGCCACCTGTCCGATGCCGGTTCCGCCGGGAACGTCCGTATCGATAATGGTGACCACGCGCCGGTTTTTCGAAAAAGGCGTTACCATGGAGACCACCGCGCCGGGGTTGCACGAATGGCAACGGCCGTCAATGGTGTAAATGTCGCGGATGATTCCGGCCACGGGCGTGTGGTTGTAGTGGTATTTGTCCGGGGTCAGCCGGAAAAGGGCAAAATCGCCACCGTCAAAGGCATCGATCCATTGCGTTTTCTCCTCTCCCAGCAGCTCTGTGAAAGAGAAGAACTTCTCCTTTAGGAAAAGCGTATGCGGACGGTCGAAGGAGCCCACCAGTACGCGGGCATCGGCAGGGGAGACGATCCGTTCCGGCGCCTGGGGCATGGGACGGCAGGTCCAGTAACGGATCCGGCGTTCGAACAGTTTGCGCGGGGAATCCAGGCTGTCCGGAGCGTCCAGGCATTCGTCCAGGTCGATGCCCATCCGGCGGATACGTTGCAGCCGTCGGGAACCGTTGATGCCCAGGGAGAAGTCAAAATTGAGAAAACCGAGCAGGGCCGACATGCGCCGCGACGTGGCGGCCCGGAACAAAAGGGAGGGGTTTTCGCGTGCCCCGGCGTACAGGCGATGGATCAGGGGATCGGCGATCAATCGCTCGGTGGTCACGCCGGCCGTTTGGCGGTCAATGTACTGGTGGGGTGTCGGTTGCATGGTCAGGCAAAACTCCATCGTTGGGTGAACCGGACCGGGGGTTCCGTTTCATGTGGGTGAGGGTCAGCAGCATCAGGTGGATCAACCGGGCCAGGGCCGGCGTCGTAAGGGCCTCGTTCACCACGGCGGATCGACGGTTGCGGATCTCGGTGGCTGCATCTTTTCCCCCAAGGACCGAAAAAAGGGCCTGATTGTAAATCCCCCGGCGCCAGGTGGACATTCCGTCGAGGTGACGGACCTGCTCGGTCCACACGTCCAATGCCTGTTCGATCTGCTCTTTTTTCAGATCTTCGCGGTAGAACTTCTCTGCGGCGCTGTTGAATTCATCACTGGACAGGGCCATGGGGGCTGCGGCACCGGCATTGTCGCAGATCCGCCGCGTCAACCGGCCGGCTGCCGTATGGCAACCCTTTCCCGCCGTGCGACGGGCCAGGTCCGCAAGGGTGGGCCCCAGGCCGCCCGCTTCGATCAGTTCCGGGGCATCCTGGTGCAGCAATTTGACCAGCATCTGCCGGAAATCGACCATCCGTACCCGGGTATATCCGGCATAGCGACGGCTGTTGCGGATGTTGGCGGTTTTTCGTACCATGCGTGCCAGCAGGTGGTTGGGCGTATCCGTGCGCACATAGAAAGTGGGAATCCCGGCCGCCGTACCGAAGAAGATCTGGCGCCGCTCGCTTTCAATGAACGGGTGGTCGGGAATGTCGGCGTGGGTGACGGCACCGGTGAAAATATACTTGTAGGCCAGGCTGGTGACCAGCATCTGCAGGTTTGCCGCCGGTGCCATGTCGCGCTGGAGGTTTTCGAAAAGACTGTAGTGGCGGCCTTCGAATCCGCTGAAGCCCATGGTCTGGAAGCAGCGTGCCCGGTAGAGCATGTACAGCGGCATGCACGGGTCGAACACGCCCATGTCGCCCAGGTCCTGTTTCAGGCGCGTTTCGTTTCCCAGGCAGCCGTCCAGGGCGGGGCTTTCGTCGGTGGCCATCAGGGCTACCAGATAGTCGATCAGCCGGAAATCGGGAACGAAATCGCCCTTGAGACCAAACCCGCGCGCCAGGGTACGATCCAGCCATTCCGGGCCGAAGGGCGTGATGCAGCGGCCCAGGATTTTCATGTGGGCCTTTTTTTTCCAGCGCCGCCAGAGCATTCTCAGGTGGGTGAAGTCCAGTTCGTGGGGCAGGAATCCCAGAACCCGCTCGGGATGGAAATCCATGAAATCGATTCGGTAGGGCGCTGCCGAAAAGGTGCCCACGAACAGCGGCAGGAAATGCTCGATGATCTTGATGGCCAGGTCGCCGTAATGCTTCTCTTCCGCAGGACCGAAGCCGGAACCGGGATCCTGCATACAGCCCGTCAGCCGGCGGCTGCCCAGGCTGATGTGGGTGCCGTTGTTGGCCAGGCTGATGTTTGAGGTGCTGGGCAGGACCACCAGGTTGTTGGCGACGATGCCTGCCTCGCGCAGCTTGATCACCGCGTTGAGCTGGCTGCGTGAGAGCACTGTGTGGCACAGGTGCATGTAGCGGTGCTTGGCCTCTCCGTCGTTCCAGCCGGACAGGCAGGGGCTCATGAAGAGTGATCGGTAGAAGCTGTCCGAGATGAGCGCGTTGAGGCGTTTCTGGCGTAGGGGCGGGTGGGGGGCGAAATAGAGGGTTGCCCGCTGGCCGCTGTCGATGAGGCCGAACTGCCGATTGGCATACTGGATCAAAAGCTGCGAGAACAAAAAGCGCAGGGAGGTTTCCCGGGCCAGGGCGTCACCCGGTCCGGCCTGCCCGTCGGCGCATACCGGATGGAAGGAGAAGGTTTCCGGCGACGTATTGTCCGAGAGAAAATGGTTCATGGCCGCCTGGCCGGCGTCGCGGATGGTGGCGTGCACGGACGGGTGGCCCACGGCATCGGCCAGGGCCAGTTTCAGCAGGTAGCTGATGGGGATGCGCAGATATTCGCAGCCGGCCATGGTGATGGAAAACTGGCAGGCATCGCTGCGCTGGGGACTGTCTTTGCGGCGCTTGTCGGCCTGCAGGTCTTCCGCGAAGACCTGTCGGGCATAGGGGGTCAGTGCATCAACGGGCAGACGCACCCAACTGTTCTCCCAGACCCGGTCATGATTGCTTTCCAGAAAACGTTCCAGGGCGGTAATCCGAAACTGCGGGGTGTCTCCCCGCCGGGCTCGCTTTTTAAGGTTGCGGAAAAAGCCGGAGGCTTCGATCTCGCAGGCCAGATCCACCTGCTCGCGATCGCCCAGAACAGCGGTCTGGTATTCGTTTTCGGCACCGGCGGTGGTGTCGTACGGCGTGAAAGGAAGGCTCCGGGCCAGCCCGTCCGGGGTTGCCGTGTCGATTTCCAGCAGATGAATCAGTTTAAACCGGTTGGCCGCCGGATTGACGGGTGGTTGGGGCGCTTCCAACGGGAGGGGCTGGCCGGCCAGTGGGATCATTGTTCTCTCTTATCTAAAAGAAGAAGGTCATCCATACACTGGCAGCAATGCACAGCAGGGAGGCTGACAACATGGCGATATCCGTCGGGCAGTTGTTCATTGGTATTTCCTCCGCCATTTGGTGGAATTCTTTCTTGCCGGAATCCTAAAACTCCAAGTTTAATCATGACGAACCCTAAAGGCTGCTGATTAGCCCTTTGTTTACCATCCATTAGAAAATGGTTAGACCCCTAGGAAATGTTCCCATCACCCAGAACCATGGCAAATATAGTCAACCGAAACGGCTTTCGTTTGCGTCTGGTAGAGAAAGCCAAACCTTTAAAAAAACCGCAAACAGACGCTATTTTCAACAATATCAAAGAAAAGGACGGACAACAGTTTGACGAAGGAGAGAGCAAGCGAATAAGCATTGACTGCAAGGCCACCGTGAAAATCGGAGAATATAGCCGCGGAGGTAAAACACGTGGCGATAATCAGGCTGCCGACCACGACATGGGTTGTAAGGAAAAATATACGCCGTTTGGTGTATTGGATGAAGACAGCGGACAGTTGAACATCATCTTTGGAAGTTCCTTCAAGACAAGCGATTTTATCTTAGACAGCCTATATGAATGGTGGAACCACATACCTGCCGAGGAACGCGATAGCATTTCCCTCCTTCAGATTAAGGCTGATAACGGCCCGGAGAGCAATGGGCAGCGAACTCAGTTTCTCAAACGAATGATGGATTTCACTGACTACATCGCAAAGCCCGTACAAATTCTTTATTACCCGCCATACCACAGCAAATATAACCCTGTGGAGCGATGTTGGGGAATCTTGGAACAGCATTGGAACGGAAACAAGCTTGTGGATAGGGAAACTCCCGGTATGCAACCCTTGATGCGCCTTGAAGACGAACACAAGCCCGGCGCAATTACGTTCAATTAATTTCATCCCCGATCCTAAGCCGGTTTTTTCAGATCCTGGCGGACGAACTCAACCCGCTTTCACAGATAAACAGCGTGGGCGGATCGACCTTGAACAAAATTTCAGGATCAATCAAAAAGCGCCCTTTGACGGTGTTTTTTTTCACCTGAACGCTGTCGGCAACATTTTGATTGCGACTGCCGATGATCGGCAACTTAAAAACCGAACTGCACGGCAGCAATGATATTGATGCCGGGTTCGGGGATAAAATCCATGTCGTCCTTGCGCAAATGGGACAGATAATATTTGTCCAGAATATTCTCGATATTGAGCGTGAGCTGCATGTCGTGTATCGCCGACCAGACGGTGGGAATATCCAGGCCCGTCCGCAGATTGAATACGGCATAACCGGGAGTTTTGTCTTCGTCGGGGGCCGGATGATTCTGGCGTGCATAAAGGTCTCCGGAAAGCTCGATCCAATACCGCATGGTGTCGTACAGATGACTTTCCCATCGAACACCCAACGTGCCGTTCAAGGGTGGAATATTATTGAGACGGTCCCCGCTGTCGCGATCTTTACCCACGACACTCGAGATGGTTCCAAAAACGCTGAAGCTGTCGGTAAAAGCGAACTGGGCCTCACCGTCAAAACCATAAAGTTCGGCATCCTGAACATTGACATATTTATATGTGGGAATGTCGGAAATAAAGGAGGTGTCCTGTAAAACCGTATCGATGTAATCGTCGACCCGAGTGTAGAACAGGTTGAAAGATCCCTGAAAACGGGAATAACGAACTTTCATCCCGACATCGTAATTGTAGGAATATTCCGGGTCCAGATCTGGATCACCGATTAAAATCTGGCTCCCGCCACCGCGAGTCGAAAATCGTTCGAAGATGTCCGGCGCACGAAATCCGCTGCCGACATTGGCCGTCAGGTGGTAATGTTCCGTCAGCCTATAAAGCAGCCCGATGTTAAAGGTGGCGGCACTGTCATCTGCGTCTGAAAAATCGTTGATCTCCGAACTTGACGAAGTCTGGGCCCCTGAAGCGTTGTAACGCGAATCGGTAAACTCGATATCTTTGGCGCTTGCATCAAAATAGTCATACCGGCCGCCCGCGATCAGCGTCAGCTTTGGCATCAGGTGCATTTCGTCCTGAACAAAGGCACCATAGTGGTATCGCTCGGCATCCGGTACCGGTTGAAACTTCAGGCGTCTGGCGAGGCTGTCATTGCTGTTTCGTTGAATGAGCTGGGTTTCCGTCGAATCCGTTCCTTCACGAACGGCCTCGAATCCGGCGGTGAGACCGTGCCGGTCGCCGAGTGGAATCAGCCCTTGAAAAGAGCCTCCGATTGCGCTCGTCTCAATATCGTTGGATTTCAGATTATAAACCGGGCTGCTGGAACTGGGAAACCTGCCTTTAAACGAACGGTCCTGATCAACATAATAAATTCGGGCTTTGAGATTCTCGAAAAAACTCAGATCGGTGGCTTCATAACCGAGTTTGTAGCTATTCGTATCAAAACGATCAAAATGGGAATAGGGTGCGGAAGGATCCTTTTGCGGTACCCCCATGTCGTCGATCTGGTTGATTCGCAAGGACGCCGTCAGGCCTTGTTTGTCGCTCAGGGCATAGCGGGCTTTCAGATCGAGGTTGCGGTTTTCAAACTGCGAATTGTTGATTTCGTCACCGTTTCCATCCGTGTAATTTTCCACATCCCGGCCCGAGATGCCCAGCAGGAAACCCAGTCCCTTACCTCCCGCAGCCAGTTCGTAGCGCCCGAACCAACCATTGTCCGTACTGGAATAGCGGCCTTTGATGGTGTTTTCCATCTGCCACTGATCCCCTTCGGAAAATTCAACCTCACGGGTGATGATATTGATGACACCCCCCAGGGCATCGGTGCCGTAAAGTGCGGATGCCGGCCCCTTGACAACTTCGATCCGGGAAACCGAACCCATATCCATAAATGGCGTAAACGGCATTCGACCTGCCCACAGGTTGGTTTCACGATCGCCGTCGTAAAGCACAAGCACCCTGTTTTGTCCAAGCCCACGAATGACCGGACTGGTTTCCCAGGAACCGGCACTTTCCATGGAAACACCGGGGATATCGGCAATGGCGTCGGCAATCGATGCCGGAGCGGTTTCCTGAAGACGTTGTTCATCGATTGTCGAAATGGGCGTCGGTACATCAAAGGTATTGTCTTCCGAGCGGGTGGCGGTAACCACAATGGTATCCATCAGATACACGTTGTCTTCGGCAAGGCCATTGATGGCAAACGATAAAATGAAACAGAATGTGATGGTGAAACGGCAGAAAATGGACATGTTGGTCTCCTTTGTATTGAAATAGAATCAGCCTGCGCACTTACTCAGGGAAACCACGCCCGCCACAAACGCAAAAACCCGAAGCCCTTTTTTTGGCTTCGGGTTACCCATCTGTACCGAAAGCGATTCTCAGCCGTCATTCCCCTTTGAGTTGAGAACTTGAGATCACAGCAGGTCTTCTGACTTCCGGTTCATCCGCAAACGATGCCTTCCCGGAATCATCCAGTGGCATGATATCGTCTTTGTCCCCGGTTACAGCGGTGGGTCCGCCCCCGATTCGCACGGGGTTCCCTTTTTATCCCGAAGGAACTGCAATCCAAATAAATTGTGATAGCCGGAAAACAGTACAGTTAGTTACGATTCCAGCCTTTTTTGTGAGTATTCGTTTATTGTTTTTGAGGCATTTCGTCAACCCTATTTTCCCTGTATTGCGCTGTACCGGAGCAAACGGTCAGCCAATGAGGCGACTTTGGAAGAATTGAAATCAGTTTTCTCTTAAACTATCTGGCAGATAACCGTCTCGTCCGATGGGCCACCGGGGTTCGTATCATTAATGCAGTTCATTCACTGTTTTGAAACCGGCGTCGGTAAGCGATAAGAACCCTTTTTCTGCCCTTGCACCAGAAGCAGCGAGGCAGTCCCCAGTTTACAATCCCCATATAAGATGGTAGTCATTTCAAAAATATGTTCTAAATTGCCTTCGTCCAACCCGTTTTATCCATCATCCCGCATCGTGCTAAAAGACCTTCGACATTGAATCAGCACCGTCGTCTGTTGGGAGTAACGTCGCTTCAATGGTTGGCGCGACGACGGATAACACGCTATCCATTGCAATATTAACTTAATTAACAATGATAAAAATGGGATCTGAAAATCTGAAACGTTATATTAGTAAAAAAGTTGCTGAAGAATTATGGAATTTAAGCAGGGGCAGATGCTGTTTGTGCCGTATGACCATTCCAGCTGAAAAAAGCGGTTGGGCCGACATATCCGATTATCTAGAGAGACATCACTTGATGATAGTAACTATAATCCATTTATGCAAATTCGTGCTGAAATACATTTAATCACGCTGAACTTGCATTATTTCATAGATATTAAGGCCGGCGATTTTGTTACGATTAAAGAACTAAGCGACTTTGTCCTTTCTAACATCATTACACCTATGGCAGAATATGATGATAATTATTTATGGAAAGACATAAATGATTTGGAATTGGCATATGAGTCTGATTTGAAAAAGAGAATTGATTCAAATAAGATAGTGAAAGCGTGCATAAAGAAAAATGACCCATTTATACCTATATTGACTATCACTCATCAATATGCAGCCATAGGGGCTGGACGTATAGCTGTTTTACGAGCGAATATCAAGGGTCCATTTAAAGATTTATTGAATCTAAGGCATACCACTAAAACACTGCTTCAAACTCATGGATTCGCGGGTCCTTTGGAAGACCTTGATTTACTTGAAAGCTGGCTGCAAATGATAGATGATCAATACAGCCGCAGATGGTTGAAAAAAATCGTACTGCTTCTTGATAAGTCTCCTACATGGAAAGAAACACTTCATCATTGTCGGGATAAAATGCAGGATGAAGATAAACCAATTAGAAATGTTGATAGATTTTTCAATGAAATGCAAATGATGTGTAAAAGAATATATGATACTGTGACGGATGATATGGATATTAAAGCCAGTGTTCAGCTTGATAATAGACGTATGGTGTTATGGAGTATTATCCGTGGTCATATGATGGAATCTATTAAGGCTCTAATAGAACTGAAAAGATATAAAGAAACCTTAATCTGAAAATTCATCAACGCTTGCGTCGGAGGTATTAATTTTTTAAAATTAGCTAACCCTATGCTGGTAAAGACGCGCAAAACGACCGGATGAGTGAGCAGGGCCGCATATTACATACCAAACAAGATGGGCGCCGGGAATTACCTTGATTATCAATCTATGAAAGGAAGCTTATGGCATTGCCAGCAGAAGTAAAAAAAGGACTCTACATCAACAGGCTGTTATCATTATTATCAACACCCGGAAGTAGGGCCCAACAGAGTTCACACAGTCAGTTTACAGGCAATAAAGTATATCGATATACAGCATGGTATAATTGTACTTATGTGGCCGCAGGAGGAGGGGCAAGAACCCCATGCTATCGATTGTCGAAAAACAATCCCCGTAACTTCCTGTATGTCGGAAATATTCAAGGCGGGGTAGCTGTCGGTATTGTGCCTAAAAGGACAAGTCCATTTTATGTATACAGCGATAATTATGGTGGGTGTGAATGGCAAATCCTTGCCCGCAAAGATGGAACCGCGGCTGCATTTCTGCATGTATATAAAGGCGCCGAAGGCCTTGCAAATTATACATTAGGCGGCAATTGGGAGCTAAGAGGCAAGGTCGAATCTTCTCCGGTGGCAAAAATAGTCGGCCAAACAAAAAACATAATTTCGTTTGCATATGTGGCCTCTGGATGGACATTCGCAGAATGCTGTATGCTGGCGACGGATAAGCAAGATGGAACAGTTGATTCGATTTACGAATACAAGGCTATAAAGATTAGTTGACAATCAAGACTGGAAGGCCTGAGCAGGGTAGCATCTTACTATTAACTGGTAAACCCCCAGCTTTACCGGGGGACTGTGCGTCTGTGAAGAGGCCATAACAGCACGGTGAAAGTCCATGTCGGAGCAGGGCCAAGACCCCGTAACTGATGAAAACTGCGTCGCCGTGAGGCGGGTTGGAGAGCAACCGGAAGTGAACCAGCGGTCCGTGCCTAGCATGGGAGCGAAGGGGAACTCGCTGGCGCTTTATAGAAACCGCATAACCGGATTCCAATTCAAATGCGGTCACCCTGCCAATTTTCTTGCATGTCTTGACAGTCGCCGAGAAAGCAGACTAAAATAATGTTTCATTTCATTGTGCTTTTGTGCGGATTCGTAAAAGCCGTCTGTTTCCAAAGTGGTTTCACTGATTGCTCCTCTCTTACGCCTGCGGATTACTGAACGACAAACATCATTATTTCAGGATGGTTTGTCATGCAGAAACGAATCGTTATGAAACTGTGCCTACCCGGCTCCCGGCGGAGCAGGTCGCCCTCCGGGAGTATATCCAAAACTTGATTCAACTGCGATGCAGACAGACGCCAAAAGGAGGTGGGTGATGAAATTTTCGGATTTTTTTGTGCCGAGATGGCAAAATTCCAATCCGGAGGTCCGTAAAGCAGCCGTGGCACGGCTGAAGGATATCAGACTGCTGGGACAGATTGCCGAAAAAGATACCGATCCCGGTGTCAGCCAGGCGGCCCTGAACCAGTTGGAAACGCTTCAGGTGAAAGAGACCGTCTCATGACGGAATGGCAGTTTCAAAGCAATCAGGTCCGGCGGGTGACCCGGCCTTCCGGGCCTGAACCACGCCAACACATCCTCTCACCGGTTTGTAATTCTGTCCGCTAACGCACCGACCGCTTCCAGGTATCGATCCATTCCGCGTAAGAAAATATCGTTGTGGTTGGCCTTGTGAATTTTCAGCAGGGTCTTGTCCGCTGCGCCACTGGCATTGAACAGAGCCAGGCCGTCGGCAAAAGGGATGATATGGTCGAGCTCGGCGTGGATGATCAGGGTGGGGCCGGTAAACGCACGGATTTTTTCCAGGTTGGAAAAGCCTGACGATTCATCAAAACCAATGCGCTGCGGATCGATTCCCAAAAGCCGCAGCAGTGGTCCGGCCCAGGCGAAGCCGCTTTCGACAATCAGACCGTCGATCCGCTCGTCGCCGGTGGCGGCCAGTTCAAGAGCCGATGCACTGCCCAGTGATCGTCCCATAACGATCAGTGGGCCGTTCACTCCATTGTCTTTCAGCCAGTTACAGACGTAATCAAACACCGGCCGGCAATCGGCCATCATGGCAGATACCGTCGGGTGGCCATCGGAACAGCCGTAGCCCCGGTAATCCACGGCGATGAAATGGATGCCCAGGCGGTTGAACATCGGCGCAATGTCATCGTAATCGGAAACGATCTCGCCGTTGCCGTGAAAAAAGAGAATCACGGGGCCGCTGTTGCCGGCCATGTAAAAACGCGCGCCGATGCCGATTTCGGCCGCTACCGGAATCCGCACTTCATGAAAGCGCTGTCCCCCATCGACCGGACCGGCCACCTTGCGGGGATGGAAGAGAGAAGCAAGGACCTCGGGCCGGTCCAGGGCACGGTAGTCGGCAGTGGGCGTAGGCGACATGCGTTTCTCCTTAATTAACGAGTGGAAGGCAATGTCCCTATTATCTGCAGGCCGGTCCGATTCCGTCAAGGGCCGTTTACAAGGCAATCTGAAAAAGGTAAAGAGTCCCCATGAAGATACTCTCGGTTTCGGACATCGTGGTTGCGGAGCTGTCTGGCCGGTTTGATGTGGGGCCGTTTAAGGATGTCGATTTGGTGTTGGGCTGCGGCGACCTGCCACCTGAGTATCTGGCGGCCATCCGTCAGCGTCTGGATGTTCCGCTCTATTACGTCAGGGGCAATCACGACATCCGTTATCAAAACGCACCGCCCACCGGTTGTCGGAACCTTCACCAGCGTCGGATCGACTTCAAAGGGGTACGCATCATGGGGTTGGAGGGATCGCGCTGGTACAACGGGGGCCCGGTGCAGTACCGGGAGTTTCAGATGCGACAGATGATCTGGCGGATGCTGCCGGGACTGTGGTTTGGCGGCGGGGTGGATATTGTGGCTACTCATGCTCCCCCCAGACACATCAATGATGCGGAAGACCGATGTCACCGCGGTTTCAAGAGCTTTCTGAAATTGATTTCCCGGTTCAAACCACGCTATTTCATTCATGGTCACATTCATTCCCATTTTGCCGCAACGGAGCAGCGACGGACCCGGGTGGGCAACACCCAGGTGATCAACACCTTTGGCTATCACCTTCTGGAGCTGACCCATGCGCAACCTGACGGATCTGATTAAGAACTGGCTTCACGGCAGCCGCGATAGCGAAGCCAAGTGTTTTCGTGAAAACCAGGAGTGCGAAGGCGCCTTTGACCACATTGACCGGGGCATTTGCCGCGTGCCCATGGACAAGATCGTGGGCAGCGTCGGGCGGTACCACGACTTTGACAGCCAGTTCAAACTGAAAGAACACATGCCCGCCGACCGGCTGGTCAGCATCAAGCGGGCCATGCAACAGGGCCGCGCCCTTCCACCGGTCAAGTTGTATCAGATCAAGGATGAGTATTACGTTCTGGATGGTAATCATCGTATCGCCGCGGCCAAATCTTTCGGGCATTCCGATATCCGTGCCAAAATTGTCGAGTTCATCCCATCCAGCAACACCCTGGAGAACATCGTTTACCGTGAACGGCGCCAGTTTATGGATCAGACCGGGCTGGGGCATGCCATCGAACTTACCGAAGTTGGACAGTTCCCCCATCTGATGGCGCAGGTCAAAAAGCATAAGCAGTTCATGGAGACGGCTGAAAAACCGGGAATTACATTGGACGATGCGGCCGAAGACTGGTACCGGAGCATCTATTGCCCGTTGACCGAAATCATCCGCAAGGGGCGCCTGTTGTCTTTCTTCGAGGGACGGACCCTGGATGATCTGTATGCCTATATCTCTTATCACCAGTGGGAGAAGGGGCGGAACAGAAAATATGGTATCGGAATTGACACGCTGATTCCCAGGAGTATGGAGGCATTCAGGGAAAAAATGGCCAAAATGAAAAAAGAAGAATACCCGGAGATGCTGCGGGGCATCACCGCGTTTATCATGATTGCTGCCGAGGCCAAACGCGAGTCCAGAATCGTCGACCGGCTTTTTGCATTGCCCGAAGTCCGGGAAGTTCACTCGGTGCATGGAAGCATCGATATTCTGGTGAAGATTGAGTTGACCCGGGATTTGCTTACGTCCGATGCAGAGGTGATTGGCCAGTTTGTGCAGGAAAAAATCCGCCAGGTTCCCGGTGTCCAATCCACCCAGACCCTGATCCCTGGGCAATCCAGAATCAAGACTGCCTAAGGATCGGGAATTTTATTAATTGAACAAAATTGCTTGTTCTTGCGCCCGTCTTCCGCGTTGCATCAACGGCCACATACTCCCGGTATGCAACCCTTGATGCGCCTTGAAGACGAACACAAGCCCGGCGCAATTACGTCCAATTCATTTCATCCCCGATCCTAAACGGTCGCCATAGAATTCGTTTTCTCCGTAGGACGTCCGTTTTTTTATTTTGTATTGACAGTGTTTGCAGGGTGTTATATTAATAAACCTTCGAACTCGTGATCGGTGAGCCACCGGCCGTAACGCGACATTAACAAAGGTAGAGGCGAGACAATGTTCAAAGGCATCAACACCATCCTGTTTACCACGAATTTGACCCGAAACTGTGTTCCTGCATTTGATGTGGCCGTTATTCTGGCGCTGAAGTTTCAGGCCAAGATCATACTGCTGCATGTGATGGAGAAGGTTCCTGACTATGTCGAAGGCCGGTTGGAGGGGCTCCTCGGTGAGGGACACTACAAAGAGATGGTAAGCTCTTACGAAAATGAGGTTCGCGAGAAACTGATCGGTAAACGATCAACCAGCAAATTGATCCAGAAAGCGCTGGAGCGGTTTTGCCTGGAAGCTGGGATTGACGACGAAGCCTGTGGCTACCAGGCCCGTGAAGTGGTCATTGATGATGGTGATGTCGCTGAAAGCGTTATTAAAAATGCGAAGGCGCATGACTGCGACCTGGTTGTCATGGGGGGACACGAAGCCGCTTTCCTGAAAAAATCAGTCGGCAACAAAATAAAAACGGTTCTGGGGAAATCGAAGATACCGGTTCTCGTAGTCCCGGCCGATCCCAAAGAGATTGCCGACTTGCCGGAAGTTATCGGCTGGAAAAGCTGATCCGGCCCGGAGCGATATCCTGTCCGGCCGAAATCGGTAAACTGCCATTGATGGCGGGCGGGGTATTCGAGTTTTACGGTCCGTCCGCTGCATTATCCCCTTGCTGAAATCAAAACAGCCGGTTTCAGATCCATAACTCCTCAGATTCGGGGTCGATCAGAGCCTCGGGCTTGATAATATGGATCTGGCCCCGGCTTTTTTCGATGATGCCCTTCTGGCGCAGATCGCTCAACACGCGCAGGGCCGACTCGGTGGTCGTGCTTGCCAGATCGGCAATTTCCACTGCAGTGAAGTTCAAAAGGGGACCAAATTTTTCAGACAGGCGGTGCAGTACCCGTTTGAGCCGTTGAACCACCTTTTTTTCCTGCATGTCGAGGATCCGGCTGTTCGAACTGTCCAATGCCTGACCCAGGATATCGATAATGTTGACGATCAATTGCGGATAGGCAAAGGCAAAGCGAATAAAATCCTTGCGCTCAATGGACACCACTGTCGACGCCGCCGCCGCTTCGGCAACGTTTGCCCGCGCTTCCCCGGTAAACGGACCGACCAGATTGATCGGCTCTCCCGGTCCTGCCAGCAGGTAGGTCAATCGCTTGCCAAGGGGCGAGTATCTGGAGACCCGAATCATTCCTTCCTCCACCAGCACAAAACTTTCGCACGGTTCTTCTGCCTGGGAAAGGACATCGTTTTTTTCGTATCGCTTTATAACCGCCGATCCGGCAAGTTCCTCCTGCGCCTTCAGGGGAATTCCTTTCATTACGTCGGACCGGCCGAACAGGGTGATGATTCTGTCAATGTCTGCATGGGGTTTTGTCATAGACTCTGTTTAGCGCATCTGACGCATTTGTGGAATGCTTTTGTTGACGATCCGCTCATTTCAGAGTGGGACTGCCCCAACATGCACTGTTTTGTTCAGCCGTCTGAAATAAAAAAAGGGGCCGCCACAACGGGTCAGCCCCTTTTTTTACGTTTGGTTATGCGGCGTTGTTGCCCGCTGGTTATTTTTTATGCGCCTGCAAGGCCTCATAGATGCGTTGGGGGGTCAGGGGCGTCTCAAAAATTCGAACCCCGGTGGCGTTATAAATGGCGTTGAGCACGGCCGGAATGGTGGGCATGATGGCACCTTCACCCACCTCCTTGGCCCCAAAGGGACCGTTGGGCTCGTTGCTTTCCACCACGATGGCATCCACCGGCGGCATGTCCAGGGCCGTGACCATTTTGTACTCGGCGAAATCGCTGTTGATCACATTGCCCTTGTCATCGAATTTAACCTCTTCGTGCATGGCCTCACCGATGCCCATGGAGATGGATCCCTGCATCTGGCCTTCCACGGAGGTACGGTTGATTGCCTTGCCGCAGTCGTGGGCGTCGACGATTTTGGTAATGGTCACCTGGCCGGTTTCCAGATCTACGTCAACCTCGGCCACCTGGGCGCTGCAGCCGTAAGCTGGCGATGTGCCCACAGCCGCCCCTTTGTAGGTTCCCCCCAGGAAATGGGGTTTGTATTTCCCGGTCCCCACGATGGTGCCTTTTTTCAGGTAGGCGATGCGGGAGGCTTCCTTGAAGGTGAGATATTCGGTGTCCGGGTTATCCGTCCAGCCGCGGTGCTCTTTGATGTAGCGTGTGCGCAGCCCCATGAAATCCACCTCACGGTCGAATACGATCCGGCCTTCGACAATGTCGATGGATTCAACCGGCACGTCCAGTTCGTCGGACAGCACTTCAAGAACCTGGCGCCTGACATCTTCGGCCGCATCCTTGGTGGCATGACCGGTCATCAGAGTCTGGCGGCTGGAGTAGGCCCCCAGGTCGACCCCCATGTCCGTATCGCCGGAGGCAAGCCGGATGTATTCCAGGGGAACGCCCAGGGCCTCGGCCGCGATCATGGCAAAGGCCGTGTCCGAGCCCTGGCCGATTTCCGCCGAAGCGGTATAGACCAGCACGGTTCCACCATCTTCGGTCAGCTTGATCATTACCGTGCCGTGGTAGGTATCGGAGCGATAGATGGGAAACCCGGCACCGGAGACGAAGAACCCGCAGGCCAGGCCGATGCCCTTGCCCGGCGGCAATTTGCCTTTCTTGGTCTTCCAGTCGGACCCTTCCGTAACCGCACCCAGGCACTCGGCCATGCCAAGGCTGCTCATGTTGAGGTCATTGCAGGTGATATCGCCGGTTTCCATCATGTTTTTCAGGCGCAGTGCCAGGGGGTCGATACCCAGCTCCTCGGCGATCATATCCAACTGCTGCTCAAAGGCGGCCCGGGCGATGACGGCTCCATGGCCGCGTTGGGCGCCGCAGGCCGGCTTGTTGGTGTAGATGCGGTAGCCGTCGTATTTCATGTTTGGCAGCTTGTAGGGGCCGGCCAGCAGAGACCCGGCGTAGTAGACCGTGGCCGGTCCGAAGCTGGCATATGCGCCGCCGTCCAGGTGGCATTCGTGTTCCAGGGCCATCAATGTGCCGTCTTTTTTGACGCCGATGGTCAGTTTGTGGGTGAAGGCGTGGCGGCCGCGGTTGAACAGGAAAACCTGCTCCCGGGAGTAGTTCATCTTCACCGGTCGACCGGTTTTGAGCGCCATGAGACTGCAGGCGAGTTCCATGGGATTGGTGCCGGCCTTGGGACCGAATCCGGCGCCCACGTAAGGCTTGAGTACCCGGACCTTGCCCACCTCCAGCCCCAGTACCATGGCCACCGTGCGCTGGACATAGTGGGGCGACTGGGTCGAACTGGTCAGGGTCAGGTTGCCTGACAGATCGACTTCGGCGATGCATCCCTGGGGTTCGATAAAGCCGCCGTCCTGGCGTTTGTTTTTCACCGTCGTGGTCTTGATCAGGTCGCACTGCTTGAAGGCCGCGGCCACATCACCGAATTCCTGGTGGACTTCACCGGTGATGTTACGGGGATATTTCTCATGCAGCTGGGGGGCGCCCTCGGCCATGGCATCCTCGATGGTCAACACCACCGGCAGCGGTTCGTACTCCACCTTGATCAGTTCGACGGCCTTCTCGGCGGTTTCGCGGTCAATGGCCGCCACGGCGGCAATCTCGTCACCCACATAGCGGACCTTGTCATGGCAGAACACGGTTTCGTCATAGCGTGCCGGACTGACGCCGTATCTGACCAGCCCGGCCTCCTTAGCGGTCACCACGCATTTGACGCCGGGCAGCTTCTCCGCTGCCGATGTGTCGATGCTGACAATCTTTGCGTGGGCGATGGGACTCTGAAGCAGGGCCCCGTGTAACATGCCGGTCTTGCTAATATCATCAACGAACACCGCCCGGCCGCTTGCCTTGGCCGGTGTATCGATTCTCCTGGCCCGGCTGTTGATCACTTTATGGTCGCTCATCATTATTTCCTCCCGTTTTTATGCGCCACAATCGTTGTTATGGGCAGGCTAAAGGGGTTTCAAAAGGGCGCAGTCATGGTGCTAAACGCTTTTAATGGCATCGATGATTTTCTGATAACCGGTGCAGCGGCACAGGTTTCCCGAAATCGAGGCCCGGATTTCGCTCTCCTCGGGTTTCGGATTTTTGTCGAGCAGATGTTTGGCGGACAGGATCATGCCGGATGAGCAAAAACCGCACTGGATGGCTCCGTGCTCCACAAAGGCGTCCTGGACGGGATGAAGCCCCGCTTCATTGGCCAGACCCTCAATGGTTTCGACTTTTCGGCCATTGGCCTGGACGGCCAGCACCAGACAGGAATTGACCGGAATGCCGTCCAGGATTACCGTACAGGCACCGCAGTCGCCGGTTTCGCACCCTTTTTTCGTGCCGGTCAGTTTCAGTTCGTAGCGGATGAGATCCGTTAGACTTAGATTCGGTTCAACGGCCATTTCATACTCACGGTCGTTCACCGTCAATTTGATCAGTTTTTTCATGCCTATTCTCCTTGGATGTTGTTCGTCGCCGCTAAAGCGGAATGTGGCTTCGACCGCCCGCGGTGACAGGGAAGGTTACGCACCACTGGCCTGGCGATGGGCGATGTCCAGGGTCCGTTTGGTCAAAACGCCCACCATGGCCTTGCGGTAGCTGGCCGATCCCCTGAAATCGTCGATGGGGGTACAGTCCTGGCGGGCCGCTTCACCGGCTTTGAGAAAAAGGGCTTCGTCCGGTTTTTGCCCCAGCAGTACCGATTCGGCCGTGCCGGCACGCAGTGGCGTCGGACCCACGGAGCCCATGACGATGCGTGCTTTTTTAATGGAACCGTCTTTTTCATCCAGTTCGATGTAGGATGCCACGTTGACCACATTGCAATCCTGGGCCTTGCGGACGCCCAGGTTGATGTACCCGGCGCCCTGGCCGTCTGTCGGGGTCGGCACACGGATTTCGGTGAGCACTTCTTCGGGCCGCAGTTCGGTGAATCCGGGGCCCTTGAAAAAATTACCCAGCAGAACTTCTCTCTCTCCCTTACTGCTCACCAGGATGACCGTTGCCCCATAGGCAATCAAGGACGGGGGCAGATCGGAGGCCGGTCTTGCCGATCCGATATTCCCGGCGATGGTGGCCCGGTTGCGGACCAGGGGCGAGCCCAGCGCCCGCGCACCGGAACGCAGGGCCCCGAGCTTTTTCTCGACCAGGGGATCGGTGGTCAGTTCGGCAACCGTATAGCGTCCACCGATGACGATCTGGTCTCCTTTTTCGGTAATGCCGTGCATGGATTCGATTTTTGACAGACAGACAAGGTTTTCCGGAGCAAGGATCTTTTTTTTCATGTTCACCATAAGGTCGGTCCCGCCGGCCAGCAGCTTGGCCTTTGGACCAAAGGTGGCCATGATCTCGCAGGCTTCGTCAATGGAAGCCGGTTCATGAAAGTCAAACCTGGGCAGTAGCATCTCTCCCCTCCTTGTGAATGGGTTTAGGTCGTGCGCCGTCCGCATCCGGCAAACGTCGATTTTGCGAATGCGCACCATAATAATGTGAAAACCGTTGGATCGACCGCCGGCAACATGGCCGAGGATTATTTGCCAAACGGGCAGTTCGGGTACCGGCACTCCGGGCAGTTGGCGCAGAAACCGCCATGGCCCAGGGAAACGATATCCTCGCGGGAAATGGTTTCGCCGGCCAGCATGCGCGGGATCACCAGATCGAAGATGCTGGCCCCGTAGTACATGACACAACCGGGCAGGCCCACCACCGGGACATCGCCGATATGGGCGAGCATAAACATGGCCCCCGGCAGCACCGGCGCCCCGTAAGTGATGATTTCAGCGCCGGCGGCCCGGATGCTTGCCGGCGTCTGGTCGTCGGGATCAACGGACATGCCACCGGTGACGGCCACGAATTGAGCGCCATCGCGGATCAGCCCGTGGATGGCCTCAACGGTCATGGGAATATCGTCGGAGACAAAGATCTGGTCGATGACCCGGCTGCCCAGTTCGCCGAATTTTTTGCGCAGCACCGGCCCGAAGCGATCCTCGATGCGGCCGTGGTAGATTTCACTTCCGGTGGTGACGATGCCCACCTTGAGGGAGGCAAAGGGTTTGACCTGAACCACCGGAAAGTATTCCTGGCAGATGTCCTCGATGTCCTCGATGGCCTCGATGCGTTTGGTTTCTGTAAAAAGTGGGATGATGCGTGTCCCGCCCACGGGCTGATCCGGTTGAACATGCCGATGGGTGTGCAGGGTGGCGAACATGATGTCCTCGACTGCGTTGATTCGGCTAAGGGCCTCGGTGTTGATCGTCAGCAGACCGTTTTGGGTCGCGACCAGATTGACTTTCCCTTCAGCGGGATCGGTCAGGCGCAGTCCGCTGCCGGCTGAGGCGATGGCGATCCGGTGGGCCGCCTCGTCCTCATGAATCGTTCCGCTTTGCATGTCGAAGACATAGATATGCGCTTTGCCGAGATCGAGGAGTTTCTCAACATCGTCCGGTTGAATAATGCGACCTTTTTTAAAGGCTCTGCCTTTAAAAAATCCGGGAACGATTTGGGTAATATCATGGCAAAGCACTTTCCCAACTGCCTCTTCAACCGGAATCGCCTTCATTGAATGGCTCCTATTTAGTGGTAATTGGATAGTTCGGGTTGGTTTAGAAATTACTACTATAATGAATAAATGCATCCTATCATCGAAGTTATTTCTGTCAACAAATTTGTTTAAAAAAGATAAAAATATAATAAAAATAACTATAAATAACAAAATACGATAATAAAATAGGGAGCAGCTCCTGTATTTTGATCAAATTTAAGTTCATTATAATGAACTAATCGTGCGGTCCGGCTAATCGGTGAAACCCGGGCCCGCCGATCTGGCCACAGATCAAATGACGGATTGCATGCAAAACAGACGTGTTGGAAGCCTTGCCGTTTGGTTTGTCAAACTCGAAACCGGTCAACCGGATCCGGCGGGAAGAGGTGCTGACTCTATAGATGGCTTCACGAGCATGGTATCAGGTGTGATGGTGAAAACGATGATGACCGCCTTTTTTAAAGGAAGGGTCATATATTCAAAAGATACCGCTTTTAAAATGGTGGGGTGCATTTGTCGTTGACAAGCTATTATAGCTTTTATATAGCTACATTTAAGCCTATAAAAAGCTTTTTTGTCGCTTACTCGTTCGTAGGTAGAATACCTTATGGCCAACGCTTCATTATGCGGTCGCGTGACAATCGTTGCCGGCGGAAGGGTGATGACTTTCCCCCATTGTATCGCATGCGGAGGTCTTTGGTGGCATGGCCCGGAAAGCCGAATTCCTGGCTGCTCCCCGCCACTATGGAAGATCTGTACATTTGTTTTGCATAGGGTCTTCCGGTAGATCGATTGCACGACTCAAAGCCTTGAAGACTGGGGCGTTTACGTATTTTTTTCTTGACAAAACCAGAGCATATAAGTAGATATAGAGATCAACAGTTCTCCATAGAGAAAATACATGAGCGAAAACCGGTCTTTTTTGACTAATTCATGACCCCAAACGAAAAGGGATAATGTGTCACTGAATTACAAAAGAGTTCCGGCGATTGATAAGTGCTTTTCTATTCTATCACTTATGGCGGACGCAAAACGTCCTTTCCGGTTCTATGAAATCGTAAAACGGCTGAAGCTGAACAAAAGCACGGTCTTTAATATTTTGCATACATTGCACGACCTGAATGTGCTTGAACGGGGACACGACGGACTCTTTCGGTTAGGTCCCCAACTTTACATCCTGGGAAAAGCGGCGGCTCAAATGGGCGTGACAAACCAGATACACCACGTCCCTCAAAAAACCGTCGATCATGGAATCCAATCTGATTTAAATTTGGGACAAGCAGACAGGCCGGAGGCCATGCCGCAGCGGCAGAGCCGGTCGGTGGCCTATGATCAGGACAAGATCAGAATGCTGATTGAGAATAGTGAAATTTTCAGGTGCTTCTGGTGGGATATGCATATGCTCACCGCAGCCGGTGGCAGGCACCTGTAATAGCGGTCAGGTGAGTCAAGGGGAGCAGAAACAGCCTTAAAAATTAAGTGGGTACGATCGATCCATCAGATAATCTTTAAATTTGACCGAATCAGGAGAAGATTAAGGGGAATACTTATGACCGAACTCAGTTTTCACGAAATGACCAAGGAGAAGGGCGCTGCTCGAGTCGTCCTCAACCGTCCCAAACACAACGTTTTCAACATCGAAATGATGCAGGAACTGACCGCATTGCTGGACGAACTCAATGCCGATGACGACCTGAAGTGTGTTGTGATTTCGGGAAAAGGCGCCAGTTGGTGCGCCGGTGTGGAAGTCGGCGATCACAAACCGGAATTGGCACCGGAGATGATCCGTGTTTTCGATGCGCTCCTGAAACAGATCCACGCCATCAAGGTTCCCACCATCGCCGCCGTACACGGTGCCTGCCTGGGCGGCGGTATGGAAGTGGCCATCGCCTGTGACATGGTGGTTGCGGCAAAAGCCGCGGTTTTCGGTCAGCCGGAGATCAAATTGGGATTCCTTCCGCCCTATGCAGCGGTACGTCTGCCCCATCTTGTCGGTCCGTCCAAGGCGATCGAAATCTGCACCACCGGCCGCCGATACACAGCCCAGGCCATGTATGAAATGGGCCTGATCAGCGATATTTTGGAAGACGACGCATTCGAAGAAGGGCTCGGCAAAGTGATCAAGGAGATCGGCCACGCCAGCCCACTGATTATCCGCCTCAATAAAAAAGCGGTCAAACAGCATCTGGGATTGGGGATCGATGCGGCCATGGAAAGCGTTGGTGATATGTTCCTCAACCAACTGATGAAAACCGAAGATACCCTGGAAGGCATTAAGAGCTTCGAGGAGAAACGGCGAGCCGAGTGGGTCAACCGTTAGCCATTTCCCGATGTTCGCGACAGTTGGGTGACGTTCGATTGGCACACTCCCTGTGCCCACTGTCGACCCCGTAAAGTCAAATACGGATAAGCGCGGGCAGACCGAACACCCCGGTTCGATCTGTCCGCGCCCGAATCTTATGAGAGCCCCTCTTTCAACCCCATAGAGATCGAGAAGGAGCAGTTATCATGGCAACAATGATATCTTGGCAGATGGTGGAAAGAAACAAGCCTTTGGTGCGCGTCGAAGCCCCTATTCCCGAACCCGGTCCCGGTGAAGTGATCATCAAAGTCGCCGGATGCGGTGTTTGTCACACCGATCTCGGGTTTTTCTATGACAACGTTCCGATGAAATCCGAGATGCCGATTACCCTCGGCCACGAAATCAGCGGAACCATCGAAGCCACCGGCCCCGGCACCGAAGAGTGGAGCGGGTGCGCGGCGATTATCCCGGCGGTCATGCCCTGCGGCGAATGTGCGGACTGCAAGGAAGGCCGGGGCAACATCTGCATGAAACAGAAGATGCCCGGTAACGACATCCAGGGCGGGTTCGCCAGCCACATTCTGGTGCCGGCCAAACAGCTGTGCAAGGTGCCGGTGGACGAAAACATGAATCCGGTGTCCAAGACCGACATCACCCTGGAGGAACTGTCCGTGGTGGCCGATGCCATTACCACGCCCTATCAGGCCATTGTCGAAGCCAAACTCAATGAAACCGACATTGCCGTTTTCAACGGTGTCGGCGGTGTGGGCGGATACGGCGCCCTGCTGGCCAAGAGTTTCGGTGCCGCCGTGGTGGCCATCGATGTGGACCAGCCGAAACTGGACAATCTGGCGCCTTTCATGGATGCGACCTTCAATGCCAGGGAACTTTCGTTCAAGGATCTGCGCAAAGCGGTTTACGGGGTGGCCAAAGAGACCGGCCGGTCGCGCACCCACCTGAAGATTTTCGAAACCTCCGGCACCGCTGCCGGCCAGAAGACCGCTTTCGGTCTGATGACCTTCGGATCCCATCTTTCCGTGGTCGGTTTCACCCTCGACACACTGGATCTGCGCCTGTCCAACCTGATGGCCTTCAACGCCACGGCACGGGGCAACTGGGGCTGCATTCCCGAGTACTACCGCCCGGTGGTGGATCTGATCCTGGACGGCAAGATGCCCCTCAAGCAGTTCGTCAAGACTTTTCCGCTGGATTCCATCAACGATGTATTTGAGAATGCTCACCAGCGAAAGTACAACCAGCGTCCCATTATGGTTCCATAGTAACTGAAAGCGAAAAATGCCGTCGCCGGCGTTTTGCCGGCGACCCCACAAGGAGGAGAGAATGAGTGATTTAAGTTGGATGCCCAGAGAAGACGGACTTAAAGACCATCACCTGTGGAGTGAAAATACCTTCGGTACCGAGGCTCCGGGTGTGATCTATGAAAAGAAACCGATTCTTGATCCTCAGGGCAACCCGGTGGACGGAGTTTATTCTGCCTGGGTAACATTGAACAACCCCAAACAGTACAACTCCTACACCACCGAGATGGTGAAGGGGGTCATCGCCGGTTTCCACCGGGCATCTGCCGACACATCCGTTGTGGCCTGTGTGTTCACCGCCATGGGTGACAAGGCCTTCTGTACCGGCGGCAACACCAAGGAATATTCCGAATACTATTCCAAACGGCCCAACGAGTACGGCCTGTACATGGATCTGTTCAACGCCATGGTGGATACGATTCTGTTTTGCAAAAAACCGACCATCTGCCGGGTGAACGGCATGCGCGTAGCCGGCGGCCAGGAGATCGGTATGGCCTGCGATATCGCCATTTCCAGCGACCTGGCGATCTACGGTCAGGCCGGCCCCAAGCACGGCAGCGCTCCGGACGGTGGCAGCTCCGATTTTCTGCCCTGGATGCTGCCCATGGAACTGGCCATGTGGAACTGCGTTTCCTGCGAGATGTGGAGTGCTTACAAGATGTATCGCCTGGGCCTGATCTCCAAGTGCGTGCCGGTAATCAAGGACGGTGACAAATGGGTGCGCAACCCCACCGTCATCACCGATTCCTACGTGGCCGACGGCGATCTGGTGTACGGCGAATACAAGACCGGCGATGCCGCCAAAGAGGCCCGCGCCTACGTGAAAACGGCGACCACCGATTTCGAACTGCTTGACAAAGAGGTCAACAAAATCTTGTGGACCTACGCCAACCTGTTCCCCGGCTGCCTGATCAAGAGCGTCGAGGGTGTCCGTCTGAAAAAGAAGTATTTCTGGGATCAGGCCAAGGTGATCAACCGTCACTGGTTGGCGGCCAACATGTCCGGGGAGGCTTTCCTCGGCTTCGGCGCTTTCAACACCAAGAAAATCACCGGTACGGACACCATTGATTTCCTCGAATACCGTCGGCGTCTGGCCGCCGGCGAAACCCTGGACGACGTCCTGATGGCGGCGGTTCTGGGAAAACCCAAAGAATAACAACCCCCATCACGAAGAGAGGGAGAACCATGTTGCTGGAAGGAAAGAGTGCAATCGTTACCGGTGGGTCCCAGGGGATCGGGACGGCGACGTCCCTGATGCTGGCCAAAGAGGGTGCCAATGTCTGCCTGACCTACCGGAAACATAAGGAAGAGGCCGAAGCCGTAGTGAAAGAGATCGAAGCGATGGGACGCAAGGCGATTGCCGTCAAATGCGACATCGCATCTTTTGCCGAAGCCGAGGCCGTGGTCAAGGCCACCGTC
The DNA here is from genome assembly GCF_009689005.1 of Desulfosarcina ovata subsp. ovata. Lineage (NCBI taxonomy): Bacteria > Pseudomonadati > Thermodesulfobacteriota > Desulfobacteria > Desulfobacterales > Desulfosarcinaceae > Desulfosarcina > Desulfosarcina ovata. Next base: position 7,218,673 of record NZ_AP021879.1, read on the forward strand.
GAGGCTTTCGGACGGCTCGACATCCTGGTCAACAACGCCGGTATGAACTGGGACGGCGTATGCTGGAAGATGACCGAGGATCAATGGGATCGCGTCCTTGAGGTCAACCTGAAGGGATACTTCAACTTCACCCGGCACGCCGCTCCGCTGTTCAAGGAACAGAAATACGGACGCATTGTCAATGTTACCTCCATTAACGGCATGCGCGGCAAATTCGGACAAACCAACTACTCGGCCTCCAAGGCTGGTATCATCGGTTATACCAAGGCCGTGGCCAAAGAACTGGGCGGCTTCGGGGTCACGGTCAATGCGGTTGCTCCCGGCCTGATCGAAACCCCCATGTTGAAGGAATCCGAGGCCCGGGACAAAATTGTCGACATGGCCATGGCCGAAATCGTGCTGAAACGGGTTGGAGAACCCGATGATCTGGCCAACATGGTCGCCTTTTTGGCATCGGACAAGGCCAAACACGTTACCGGTGAGGTGATCAAGGTGGATGGCGGCCAGTACATCTGATGGCTATCCAGAAATAAGCAGCCTGCGGTTCAGATGGTCTGTTTGCGCGTTTTGGAACTCCTCGATCGATGATGGGTGCGCTTGAGGACTCCAAAACGCGGCTGTTTATCCGGATGTCGTCAATAGTTTTGTGGTAGTGGCGCATCCGGGATACAGGCCCGCCGCTGATGAATGGTAACGGTTCAGTCGTTCATGCCGTCCATTCGTAAACCCCGACAAAATAAAGGAATGACCTATGGGAAGAGTAGCCATTATAGGTGTTGGGCAAAGCAAGTTTGTCCGTAAATATCCGGGTTCGATCCGGGAGTTGGCGTTTGAAGGGTTTAAAGAAGCGATCACCGATGCGGGGATCACGGCCAAGGACATCGACGCATCGGTGTTCTGCTCGGCACCCGAATATGACAAGCAACGGTCGCCATCGGCGGTGATCGCCGAATACCTGGGGCTCAACCCCCAGCCCACTTTTTACGTAGAGTCCCTGTGCTCCTCCTCCAGCACCGGTTTGAAGCTGGCCTACAGCATGGTCGCCTCGGGCGTCCACGACATGGTGGCGGTGATCGGTCTGCAGAAGATGTCCGAGATTTCCTCGGCCGAATCACAGGAGCGCATGGGGCGCGGTGCGGACATTCAGTGGGAGAGCCCCTTTGGTACGATGATGCCGGCTTACTACGCTATGCACGCCCAGGCGCACATGGCCAAATACGGCACCACCCCTGAGGACCTGGCCGCGGTTCGTGTGAAGGCGGCCACCTACGGTCAGATCAACGAGCGTGCCGTCTACCGCAAGGCAGTGACGCCGGAGATGTTTACCGATCCGGAAAACATGATGGCCAGCCCGGTTTCCAGCCCCCTGCGGGTGGGGGATTGCTGTGCCAACGCCGACGGCACGTCCTGCATGATCGTGGCCAGTGAAGAAAAGGCCAAGCAATTCAGCAAGAAACCGATCTGGGTCCTTGGCGTGGGCGCGGCCAGCGCCAGTGTGAATCTGACCGGGCGTGACAAGCTCCACGGCCTGAAGGCGGCCGAGCAGGCGGCCAAGCAAGCTTACGCCATGGCCGGCGTGGGCCCTAAGGACATCGACGTTGCTGAGGTGCATGACTGTTTTACGATTGCCGAAATGTTGGCTTACGAGGCCTTGGGGTTTGCCGAGCCTGGTGGTGCCAAGGAACTGATCCAGGGCAAGGAGACTTACAAAGAGGGCAGTATCCCGGTAAATGTGGACGGTGGTCTGCTCTCTAAGGGACATCCCATCGGCGCCACGGGCGGCAGCCAGGTACGTACGATTGTGCTGCAGCTGCGCGGCGAGGCCGGTGACATGCAGGTAAAGGACCCGCAGATCGGGCTGGTGCACAACATCGGCGGCGTGGGCATCTACGGTAACGTGACCATTTTCGGAAAAGAGTAGACTGGAGGAAAAAATGGGCAAAAAACAGGAAGATGTCCGCTTCGGCAAGTTCGGCACGGTCAGCTTTACGAAAACAACAAAGGTGAACGATTTTGTCGATTATCTGGAGAGCGGCAAAGTGATGTATACGCACTGCAAGAAGTGCGGAGCGAACTTTTTCCCACCGCGAGCCGACTGTGAGGGCTGTCTGTCCAGCGACATGGAGTGGAAGGAAGTGAGCGGAACGGGCAAGCTGGTCTCGTACAGTCAACTCAAATATGCCCCGGTGGGCTTCGACAATGACTTGCCGTACAGCATCGCCATGCTGGATTACGGTGACATTCAGGTGTTCGGTCGCCTGGACAGCGCACTTGATATCAAGGATGTGGAAGTCGGCATGGAAATGACCACCGCGGTCAACACGCTTGCCGAAGGACAGTTCAACTACGTATTTAAAAAAGCATAAGGACGGCATTCATCCTGTCGTTTTTAAAGGAGTGATAGCGGTATGGATTTTAAACTTTCCAAAGAACATCAGATGCTGCAAAAGGCCGTCCGCGATTTCTGTAAGAAGCAAATCGCCCCCAATGTGGAAGAGTGGGACAAGAACCATTACTTCCCTTACGAAGAAGTCATGAAGCCCATGGGCGAGTTGGGATTCTGGGGCACCGTGATTCCCGAAGAGTACGGCGGAGAGGACATGGGCTTTCTGGCCGCCATGATCGTCACCGAAGAACTCGCCCGGGTGTGCAGCTCGTTGCGCGTTCAGGTGAACATGCAGGTATTGGGGTGCGCCTTCACCATCTTCCGGTACGGCACCGAGGAAGTGAAGAAGAAATACATCGAGGGGCTGTGCTCGGGTGAGTTGATCGGCGGGTTCGGCATCACCGAACCGGATGCCGGTTCGGACGTCATGGCCATGTCCAGTACGGCAGAAGACAAGGGCGACCACTGGCTGCTCAACGGCAACAAGACCTGGATCTCCAACGCCCAGGTGGCTGACGTGTTGATCTACTACGCCTATACCGATCCCGATGCCGGTTCCAAGGGGCTGTCGGCCTTTGTCATCGAGCCCAAGAACCACAACGGCGTCAAAACCACCGCGCTGGACAAACTGGGCTCCTGGAGTTCACCCACGGGCGAGGTGTTCCTGGACGGCACCAAGGTGCCCAAGGAGAACATTCTGGGCAAACCCGGCGACGGCGCCAAGATCGTCTTCGGCTCCCTGAACCAGACCCGCCTGTCGGCCGCCGCCGGTGGCGTTGGCGTGGCCCAGGCCTGCCTGGACGAGGTTACCAAATACTGCAACGATCGCAAGCAGTTCGGCAAGCCCATCGGAACGTTCCAGATGAACCAGGACATGGTCGCCCAGATGGCCACGGAGATCGACTGCGCCAGGTATCTGGTTTACCGTGCCGCCGTGGAGAAAGACAACGGCAAGCTCAACAACGGCCTGGATGTGGCCAAAGCCAAATACTTCGTCGGTGAAACGGTCAACAAGTGTTCCAACTATGCCATGCGCATTTTGGGTGCCTACGGTTACTCCACCGAGTATCCGATCGCCCGCATTTACCGGGATGCCCCCACCTACTACATGGTGGAAGGATCGGCCAATATCTGCAAGTCAATTATCGGACAGGATCAGCTGGGATACAGGAAGGCCAACCGCTAAAGCGTCGCCATTTTTCTGCAGTGTGTATCGCCCGGGCCGCGAGGCCCGGGCGATTCTTGTATCGTTTTGTTCTGAAAATTGCTCGATGGCTATGGCTCCCCTGAAAGGAATTGCGTTAAGGCGATTGGCGGATAAGCATATACCAGGATGCGCCGGATTTTCATTCGTATTCAAGGCGGGCTTTTTTACGCATAGTGAGGCTATGTGTGGAAAAGCCCAACGCAGAAGACGGATGAAAAGACAAGCAGGCGGGTATATTCTTTGACAGAAATCGCCTAAGGGCTGATCCGTGGAGCGCCCTCATTCAAGAGACGCCAAGCTTTGGTGGTCCCTCCCTTCAACTACCACCGCTCTGCCATGTGGCACCTCCAACTCTTGCTTGAGGGCACTCTGCCACTCATATTCATCCAGCGTTTTACCCATGGCGCGGGGATGATCGCGACGATGTGCCCCCACCCATCGATTCCTTTCAACGGGCCAAGCCGAATAACAATGAAAGGAATGTGTCAGCCATGCAGCCTGCGTTGATCGCTCCAGCCGAGTATGTCTTTCTTTTTATCCCCACGGTCCTTTTTTCATTACTGATACCTGTCGTGGGGATTGCCGTATTCACCTACATCATGGCCCTGCGTGCGGCCCCGTTGGTCAAAGCAGCCCCGGACAAGCGTTTTGACCGCATCCCGCAGCGTATTTTCAATGTGTTCAAGATCTGGCTGGGCCAGTACCGCCAGCCGCGTTACCGCGTTGCCGGCGTGGTTCACATCATCATCTTCGCCGGGTTTCTGGTGCTGAGCGTCCGGTCGACGTCACTGGTGATCATCGGCCTGTCCGAGGATTTTGTGCTGCCCGGGTTTGGCGGCGTCATCGGCGACATTTACAATGTTCTCAAGGATTACGCGGCCACGGCCGTGTTGGTGGCCTGCTGCATCGCCGCCTGGCGCCGGGCCGTGGTCAAGCCGGAGAGGTACAAAGTGCCGGCCAAGTACGGCCATGATCACACGGCCGAGGCGCTGTTTGTACTGGGCCTGATCTCGACCCTGATGATTTCCGAGAGCCTGTTCGAGGCCAGCAGCGTGGCGGCCAACGCCCAGTCGGGGCTGCACGCCGAGTTCCTGGCGCCCCTGAGCTTGGTCTGGTTGTTCAAGAATTTTCTGATGTTCTCCTCGGAAGGGACCCTGCAGGCGATCCACATCATCGCCTACTATATTCACGACTTGACCTTCTTCTTTTTCCTCTGTTTTTTGCCTCTGGGCAAGCACTTTCACGTGATCACCTCGATATTCAACGTCTTTTTCATGCGTATCGACCGGGGGAACATCAAACCGGTGCGTCACGGCATCAAGGCGGAGGAACTGGACGACCTGGAATCCTTCGGGGTGAAAAAGATCGAAGATTTTACCTGGAAGCATCTTCTGGATTTTTATTCGTGTGCCGACTGCGGGCGCTGCTCGGACAACTGCCCGGCCAACGCCGTGGGGCGGCCCCTGTCGCCGCGTTTCATTTCCATCAAGGGGCGCGACACGCTTTTCAAGAACTACCCCATCTACCCGTACGGATCGCCGTTCAAGAAGAGTGAACCCTTGATCGGCACGGTCTACGAGGAGGACGAGATCTGGTCATGCACGACCTGCGGGGCGTGTGAGCAGGAGTGTCCCATCGGCATCGAGTATATCGACAAGATCGTGGATCTGCGCCGCGGCATGGTGGACGAGGGGATGGTTCCCCAGAGCCTGCAGAAGCCGCTTAAGGCCCTTGAGAAGCGTGGCAACCCGTGGGGCAAGATGGAGAAGAAACGCGCCGAATGGACCAAGGATCTTCCCGAGGGTGTGACGGTGAAGGACCTGACCAAGGATTCGGCCGAGACGTTGTACTTTGTGGACAGCATCACCAGCTATGACGACCGCATGCAGGATCTGGGGCGGGCTACGGCGACGATCCTTTCGCGCGCCGGTGCGGACTTCGGTATCCTGGGCAAGGCCGAGAAGGACGCGGGCAACGAGATCCGGCGCTTCGGCGAAGAGATGCTCTTTCAGACCATGAAGGAGATGAACACCGATGCGATCACAGACAGCGGTGTCAAGCAGATCGTCACGGCCGACCCGCACGCCTACAACGTGCTGAAGAACGACTACAGCGGGCTGCCGCCGGTGGAGCACATCAGCCAGTTTATCACCCGCAGCGTGCGATCGGGCGCTCTGAAGCTAACCGGCGCCAATGGGGACGGCAAGGTTTACACCTATCACGATCCCTGCTACCTGGGCCGCCACAACGACGTCTACGAGGATCCGCGGGAGGCGCTGGACGCCATTGCCGGTTTGAAGCGGGTGGAGATGGAGCGCAGCCGTGACCGTTCGTTCTGTTGCGGCGGCGGCGGGCTGATGCTGTTCTACGAACCCGAAGAGGAACAGCGCATGGGCGTTTTGCGAGTGGAGATGGCGGCCAAGGCCGGTGCCAACGTGATCGTGACGGCGTGCCCCTTCTGCCTGGTGAATATGGAGGATGCCATCAAGGTGGCCGGCCTGGAAGGGCAGATGGAGGCCATCGATCTGTCGGAGCTGATCGCAAGCCACCTGGCGTAAGGGCGAAAGATGTTTCGCCCCTACCCCAATCCAGGGGCTCCGAATGATAAATTTAGCAGCGGGATTTAACAAGCAACAAGGAGGATTAGCATGGAGATTTTGGTATGCGTCAAACGGGTACCCGATACCGCCGAGAACGAGATCGAGGTCAACGGCTCGGGCAGCGATATAGAACGTGACGACCTGGTGTACTCGGTCAACGAATGGGACAACTACGCCGTGGAAGAGGCGATTCAGATCCGCGATAACGTGGGCGGTACGGTAACCGTGGTCACGGTGGGCGACGACGAGTCCGAAGAGGTGCTGCGCCGGGAGATGGCCATGGGCGCGGACAACGGGATTCTGTTGACCGACGACGCCTTCGAGGGCTCCGACGGCAAGGGCATCGCGACCCTGCTCAAGGCGGCGGTGGAGAAGGGCAAGTACGACCTGATCCTGACCGGCGCCCAGGCCGACGACGGCGCCGGCCAGGTGGGCGGCATGCTGGCGGCGATGCTGGACGTCCCCTATGCCTCGCTGGTGAACAAGATCGAGGTGAATGGCGACAAGCTGAAGGTGGGCCGGGAGATCGAAGGCGGCAACCAGGAGATGAACGAGATTGCCATGCCCTGCGTGCTGTCGATCCAGACGGGTATCAACGAGCCGCGCTACGTGGGTATCCGCGGCATCCGCAAGGTGGCCTCGGTGGAGATTCCCGAGCTTGGGGCCGGCGACCTGGGCGTGGACGCGGGCGCGGTGGGCGCGGCCGCCGCCAAGGTGAAACGGGTGGATTACTTCGTGCCCGAGCTGGGCGAGGGTGCCGAGATGCTCGAGGGCAGCACCGAAGAGATCATCGCCAAACTGATTGAACACCTGAAGGCCAAAGGAGGACTGAAATAATGGCTGACATCTACGCATATATCAATCACAAGAACGGCGTGGCCGACGATTCGGCCCTGGAACTGATCGAGGCCGCCAAAAAGATCGACGCTGGCGCGGCGGTAACCGCCATCGTGACCGGATCGGGCAGCGAACTGGACCAGGTGGCCGATGCCGTGGCCGCGACCTATCCCAAAGTACTTAAGTTCAATGCCGATGCCCTGGCCTATCCCAATGCCGAGGTGGTGCGCAAACTGCTGGTCAATGTGCTGCCCGCGGATGCGATCCTGCTGGTGGCCCACGACACCTTCGGCATGGACCTCTCCCCGGGCCTCTCCATCAAACTGGATTCGGCCTTTGTTTCCGACGTGGCCGACATCGAGGGCGTCGACGGCAGCACCTTGAAGGCGATCCGCCAGGAATACTCGGGCATGGTGAGCACCCACGTGACCTGCGACATTTCCGCCGGTGCGGTGATCAACGTGCGTCCGGGCTGTTTCGCGCCGGACGAGAGCCAGTCCGCCGGGGGCACGGTGGAGGACAAGTCCGGTGACGCCGGCGATCTTTCCACGGGACGCACCTTCCTGGAAGTCGTGGAAGCCGAAGTCGGCGACGTGGACATCACCAAATCGGACGTGCTGGTCTCCGTGGGCCGCGGGATCGAAGACGAGGAGAACATCGAGATCGCCCAGGAACTGGCCGACGCCATGGGCGCGGTGGTTTCCTGCTCGCGTCCCATCGTGGACGCCAAATGGCTGGAGAAATCCCGCCAGGTGGGAACCAGTGGCCAGACGGTCAAGCCCAAGGTGTACATGGCCTGCGGGATCTCCGGCAGCTTCCAGCACATGGGCGGGATCAAGGGCTCGCCGTTCATCGTGGCGATCAACAAGAACGTCAAGGCCCCGATCTTCCAGGTGGCCGACGTGGGCATCGAGGCCGACATCCTCGAATTTCTGCCCGAGCTGACCGAGGCGATCGGCGAGCTCTAAACGGGATAGGAACGGATGCGGGGAATGACAGTCGTGCCATTCTCCGCACCCGCTTTTGTCCGCAGAATGATGGGCACCTGAGAATCACCGATCCATCACCCGACCGATCTGCGGACAAGAATCGACATCCGGTCTGATAGTATGGTCAGATGAATGGGAAATAGCCATAACCGAACATTTATGATAAATTGGTGGCTATCGGTCGATAGAACCTTTTCCAAGGATTCAAGCCATGGCCCAGGAAGCCCTGCTCACGGAACTGGAAGACTTCCTTAAACGAAACCGCGATACGATTGTCGACGAATGGGTGCGGCGGTTGCACTCATCGGTTGGCGAAAAGTATTCCGATAGACCCATAGATGAACTATACAAAACCGTTGCAGATGCTTACGATGGAAACTGCAGTTACCTGATCGATGAGGATCCATCACGGATCGATCGATTCATCGAAAGCATCACCCGCCTTCGGCTCAGTGCCGGATTCTCCCTATCAAGCGTTCAGACCGCCTTCGAACTGTTTCGCGAAATCGTTACCCCCATGTTTTTCCAGGCGTTTCCATCCGATATCTGCCAGGACATGACGGTCAGGGTGAACCAATGTATGGCCTATGTGGTCCAGCAGCACAGTGAACTGTTCCAGGCCATGCATGAAAAAACCATTCGTGAGCATAACCGCGAACTGAAGTGGAAGGTTCAGCGCCGGACTGCCGAACTGGCTGAATCCGAGCGAAAATACAAAACCCTCGTGGAAGAGATTAACGACGGATATGTGGTGGTTCGGGACGAATTGATTGTTTTTGCCAATCCGGCATTTGCAAAAATTCACCAATGGCCGCAAAGCGAGGTCGTCGGACACCGGTTTATCGATTTTGTCGATCCGCAAAGCCGTGACAAGATCATGTCCATCTACCAGCGAAGCATGATTATTGGAAAAGCGGTGACGTCCAAAGCATTTGAATACATGCGGCTGACCCGTGACGGACGGAGCTACCCCACGGAAATTCTTGCACGGATCACCCACTATGACGACCATTTGGCCACCATCGCGATTTGCCGGGACATTACCGAACGCGTGAGAATGGAAAAAAAGGTCCGTGAGGCCGAGCGGATGGCCACCATCGGGCAGATAACGGCATCCCTTTCCCACGAGATCCGCAATCCCCTTTCCGCCATCAAGCTCAACCTGCAGGTGCTGAAGAAGAATGCCATGCTCAGGGGAAACGACGAGCGGCGCCTGGACATATCCGTTCAGGAGGTTAAACGGCTGGAGCGCATACTGCAGGAGTTGCTGGACTTTGCCAAACCTCTTGACCTTAATCCGCAACCGGCGGACATCCAGGTCCTCATGTATCATTGCACGGAACTGTTGGACGAAAAATTCAAGCAAAAATTCATTCGGGTGCGTTTTGAACAGGATGTGGCCATGCCCATGGTGCCCCTGGATGCACAACGGTTTCAGCAGGCGGTAATGAATTTGCTGTTCAATGCAATCGATGCATCACCCGAAGGCGGTACGGTCCGGATTGCCGTCGGCATCGTCTGTCGCAACGGCCAGCGCTATGCCGCCATCCGTGTTTGTGACGAGGGGCCGGGCATTCCGACGGAACTGAGGGGAGAGATCCTGAAACCGTTTTTTACCACCAAAACCCAGGGGACCGGGTTGGGGCTGACCAACACCGATCGGGTGGCCAAGGAGCATGGCGGTTGGCTGGAAATTGACGATACGGTTTCCGCGGGGGTCGCCTTTACGCTGATGATGCCCGTTGGAGGACATTGATATGTCCAAGGTATTGGTCATTGACGATGAAATGCCGATTCTAGAATCGTTGGAGATGTTTCTCAGCGAAAAGGGGTATGATGTCCGCACCGCCGCATCGGCGGCGGCAGGCATGGCAGCCTTTAAAAGTTTTGCTCCCGATGTGGTCATTCTCGATATCCGGTTGCCGGACAGTTCCGGATTTGAGGTGCTCGACGGGTTCAACATGTCGGCCGAGCCGCCGAAGGTGATCATGATCACCGCTTTCCATGACATGGAGGCGGCGATTACCTCGATGAAACGCGGGGCCTACGATTATATCCACAAACCCTTGGATGCCGACGAGATCGAGAACGCCGTGGAGAAAGCCGTGCGGGCAACCGAGGCGGAACGCGCCGCGCCGGCGTCCCTTGATCCGGTCGACGCCACCCTGGACGATGTCATCATCGGCAAAAGCAAGGCCATCCTCGATGTCTTCAAGACCATGGGGATTTTGTGCCAGAACGATGCCACGGCCTTGATTCAGGGGGAAACCGGTACGGGGAAGGAGCTGATTGCGCGGGTCATCCACAAAAACAGCAAGAATCAGGCGGAACCGTTTATTACCCTGGACTGCTCCGCGGTGGTGGAAACCCTTTTGGAAAGCGAACTCTTCGGCCATGAAAAAGGGGCCTTTACCGGTGCCGCCCAGACCAAGATGGGACAGATCGAACTGGCCGGCAGGGGAACCCTTTTTCTGGACGAAATCGGCGAACTGCCCCTTGGCATTCAGGGGAAACTGTTGGGATTTCTCGAACGCCGCGAATACCTCCGTGTGGGGGGGCAGTTTCCCCAGAGGGCCCATTGCCGGATTCTGGCGGCCACCCATCGCGACCTGAACCAGATGGTGCGTGATGGGCAGTTCCGCCGGGATCTGTTCTTCCGGCTGAACGTGATTCCACTCAGTGTCCCTCCGTTGCGCGAGCGCCTGGAGGATATTCCCGATCTCACCCATCATTTCCTCAATATCATCCGCCGGTCCATGAACAAATCGCATTTGCGACTGCAGGAAAGTGCCGTCGCCGCCCTGATGAGACATCAATGGCCCGGCAATGTCCGTGAACTGAAAAATGTGATCACGGCCGCCGCCATCCGTTCGCGGAGCCACGTGGTCCTGAGAGAGAGTGTGGATGCCGTTCTGGCGCAGCAGCACACAGCGGCCGATACCATCGATACCTCGCCTGACCTGTCGAGCCTCGAGCATCAGCATATCCTGCGGGTGCTGCGCAGCGTGGGTTGGAACCGAACCCATGCCGCTCGCCTGCTCGGAATCTCCCTGCCGACCCTGCGCAGCAAGATCCGTAAATTCGGAATCGATCCCTCGGAAACCTGATCCCCCTCGCCCGACCTGAAAGCTTTTTTCTAACCCGGTAAGTTTATTTCATCTTCCACCGTTTCGATCCTCCTGCCGGAACCCATCCCGAAAATACAGAAAGACAATAGGAAACAGTAAGTTATAAAAAAATAAAAAAGAATAAATAAAATTCATTAGGCGAGGGCATTTCATTTGCAATAAGGCGTCACATCTGATGCAAAGTGCCCACGTTGGGCGATTTCTGTTTTCGAGCGGATGTTAAACAGGTCATTAAATCCACTCACCACAAAGGAGGATCAATGAAGGACAAATCGGATTGGAAAAGACGTGTTTTTCTGGCGGTGTTCTGCGTACTCACCGTTTTCTGCTGGTGCCCCATCGGTTACGGGTCCTATGGACCGGCATCGTTGGTCTGGGGAATGCCCAACTGGGCGGTTACCGCACTGCTAATCGGGGTATTCCTGTTTTTCCTGGAGATGTTTTACCTCTTCGGGACCCGGCTGACCCTCAACGACGATCAGCTGCCGGACGTGATCAAAGCCCTGCGAGAAGACATCCAATAAAAAGATTCCAACCCAAAGGAGTACGCCATGTTTGCCATCAGTGTGATTACCGCAATTTGTTTGGTTTCCGTGTTTGTCGGTTACCTGGCCTTCCGCCGTGGATTTACCCGTACGCCGGATGACTATTTTGTGGCCGGTTCCAGCCTCGGCTACTTTGTTTTGATTTTCAGCCTGCTGGCCTCGTTTCTGAGTGCCTTTTCCATGTTCGGCATGTCCAGCCTGGGCTACCGGACCGGCTTCGGCGCCCTGTTTGTCCTTACGGTCAACCTCGTTCCCTTAGGCTTCCTTTGGTATTACATGCATCGCAAGACCTTTGTGCTGGGGCGTGCGCGCGGCTGGATGTCCATGGGCGGTCCCTTTGGGGAGAGATACGGCAACGGTATGCGCGCCGTGATTCCGGTGGTAGTGCTGCTGGCCTCGATTCCCTATCTGGTCGCCCAGGTCCAGGGCATCGGGCTCATGGTGGAAGCGCTTAGCGAAAAAGCCATTCCCTACCATATGGGATTGTTCTTCGTGCCGATCTTCATCTCCTTCTACCTGATCATGGGCGGCATGAAGGGCGCCGCCTGGGTCAACACGATCCAGGGTGTCTTTTTCTCGATCATGGTGTTTGTGCTCTTTTTTGCCGTCATGGCCAAAAACGGCGGCTTCGTGCCGACCATGCAATTGGTATTCGATTCCCATCCAGATCTGTTTCAGTTGGGGGCCAAGGGGGGAAAACTGTGGAGCTACCCCATGGTATTCGGATTTGCCGCTGCCATGTGTCTGGGGTGTGTCTGTTTTCCCCAGCCATACATGCACGCCTACTCAAGCCGCACGGTCAAAGGGTTTAAAACCATGTTGCTGAGTTTCGGCGGTATCTGCCTGATCATCATCACCATGCCGACCCTGATCGGTATCGCTGCCACGGTCATCGTCCCCGGTCTCAAAGGCGTGCAGGCCGACAAGGTATACGGCATCGTGGCCTCCCAAACCCTGCCCGACCTGCTGGCGGCCCTGGCCGTGGCCGGCGGGTTCACCGCCGCCATGTCCACGGTCAACGGCCTGGTCTTCGGCAATGCCACCAACCTGGCCAACGACCTGCTCAAACTGATGGTTCCCAATGTCGATCAGAAAGGTCTGGTCAATGCCGCGCGCTGGTCGGTGGCCGGCATCATGGCCATCTGTGTGGTCATTTCCTGGAATCCGAACACGCCGGTGGCCGAATTGTCCGTGCTTGCCTTCGGTACCGTTGCCGTGACCATCTTTCCGCTGTGGGGGGCCTATTTCTGGAAACGGGCCACCGCCAGCGGCGCCTTGGCCAGCACCATCATCGGCCTGGGTATGAACATTGTCTTTTTTATCTGGGGCGGCAAAAAAATGGTCCTGTTTCCCAGCGACAAACTGTTTCAGCTGAACGGCTTCCTGGCTGCCTTTATCGTTGCCGGAGTGGTTTTCTTCGTCGTCTGCCTGTTGACCAAACCCGGCAAGGTCGAGCAGAAAAGCCTGGCCCTGTTTTTTCATCCTGCCCTGGATGGAAAACTGGGGGGCAACGCCAAGCAGGAAAGCTCCGATCGCGAGTGGGTGAAGGCCTGACGCCTAGTTCAGCCGTTGATGGAAAGAAAAAACCGATTTTTAAAATAATAAATACTTATTTCCGGAGGGCATGGCGGAAATGAACAAAAAGCCTCATCGCCGACCCTGCCTCCGGGCCAGAAAGGAGTTCTCTGATGGATTTTACGTTGAACCTGCCAGAACAATTCAATGCTGCCGATTATTTTGTGGATCGCAATATCCGCGAGGGACGTGCCGACAAGGTGGCCGTTCTCTGCGAGGATCGCCAACTGACATACGGCCAGGTCCAGGCGGGAATGAACCGGGTGGGAAACGGGCTGCGGTCCCTGGGCGTGCGCATGGAGGAACGGGTGGCCTTGCTGCTGCTCGATACCGAAGTCTATCCTCAGGCCTTCTTCGGTTCCATTAAAATCGGTGCCGTGCCGATCTGCATCAATACCCTGATGCGTCCCAAGGACTATGCCTATTTTCTCAATGACAGCCGGGCGCGGGTGCTGATGGTGGATCAGAGCCTGCTGGGGATCATTAACGGCGTCCGTTCGAAACTCAACTTCCTCGAACATGTGATCGTGGTCGGTGGCACGGCCGACGAGACCGATCTGGTCTTCGATACCTGGGTTGCCGGTCATTCCGACGCGCTGGAAGCGGCGCCGACCACGCCGGACGATGCCTGCTTCTGGCTTTACAGTTCCGGTTCCACAGGTTTGCCCAAAGGCACCGTACACCTCCATCACGATATGGTTTACGCTACGGAAACCTACGGCAAACAGGTACTGAAAGTGAAGGAGACGGACGTTTGCTTTTCCGCGGCCAAGCTGTTTTTTGCCTACGGGTTGGGCAATGGCCTTTACTTCCCATTCAGCGCGGGCGCAACAACGGTTTATCACCCGGGGCGGCCGACCCCCGACGCCATGTACAGCACCATTGCCAAGCACCGCCCGACCATTTATTATGCCGTACCCACCCTGTTCGGCAGCATGTTGGTTCAGGATGGCGCACTGGACGGGGTGCGCATCTGTGTCTCGGCGGGTGAAGCCCTGCCTGCGGAGATCCTGAAGCGTTGGAAAGAGCGTTTCGGTGTCGGGATCATGGACGGCATCGGTTCGACGGAAATTTCGCATATTTTCATCTCCAACCGGGAAGACGACATGCGTGCCGGTTCCACGGGTAAACTGGTCCCCGGATACGAGGCCCGCATCGTGGACGATGACTTAAACGACGTTGCCGAAGGCGATGTCGGCACCCTGCTGATCAAAGGCGACAGTATTGCCGCCTATTACTGGAACAAACACGAAAAGACCAAAAAAACCATGCTGGGTGACTGGATCAATACCGATGACAAATTTTTCCGTGATGAAGATGGTTACTTTTTTTATGTCGGACGTTCCAACGATATGCTCAAGGTCGGCGGCATCTGGGTGTCTCCCATCGAAGTGGAGGCCTGTATCATGGAGCACGCCAGTGTTCTGGAATGCGCCGTGGTGGGGGCGCCGGACAAGGAGAATCTTATCAAACCCAAAGCTTATGTGGTCCTTAAGGATAATTTCGAGCCCGGCGAGGAGCTTTCCAAGGAGATTAAGGAATATGTGAAGAAGGCGTTGGCCCACTACAAGTATCCCCGCTGGATCGAGTTTGTTGACGAACTTCCCAAAACGGCGACTGGAAAAATCAAGCGCTTTATGTTAAAGGACCAAGCCACGCAGACAGCAGCATAACCGAACGGTCCGATCAATATCCATTAACTGCAGCTTTTTTGTCTCCGGACGATGTGAACCGTTTTGGTTTGCGTTGTCCGGAGCATTTTTGTGTCGGTGCATGGCGGGCAAACCGCCTGCGCCGATATCGCAAAAAGAAAAATGGGAAAAAAAGAGATGCGTGAAAAACCGGCACTGCTGATTATCGACATGGTAAAGGATACCTTTGACGACGCCCATCCGCTCCCGATCACCCCGTTCGGGCGGCAGATCATTGAACCCATCAACGGGCTGATTCGCGGATTTCGCAAACAGGCCTGGCCCGTCGTTTTTTCGACCGATGCCTTTCATGAAGACGATTTTATCTTCAAAGGCCGCATGAAACCGCACTCCCTGGCCGGCACGCAAGGGGCCGAGGTGATCGATGAACTGGATCGTCAGCCCGAGGATCTCTGGCTGCCGAAGCCTCGTTTTTCCGCCTTTTTCGGGACAACGCTGGATGAATGGCTGAAAGCGCGTGGGGTTACCTTGTGTGCCGTGGCCGGGCTGGCGACCAATTTCTGTGTGCTGACCACGGTCATGGATGCCCTGTGCCACGATTTCAAGGCCGTTTTTCTTGAAGACTGCACGGCCACCTGGTCTGAAGAGGTCCACCAGCAGGTGCTCAACAATTATCGTCGCAACCCGTTGGATCCGCTCCTGCGCGTACTCAGCGCCCAGCAGTTGGTTGACACCCTTGGGATGGATTAGGGAGCAACCAAAAAAAAACCACCATTTTAATCCGCGTCTGCCCTTGTGTTTTCCTTTGCAGATCGCATCAACCCGGAAAACGGTCAATTGGGCCGGGGACAAATCGTTGTGTCCCGGTGATCGCGCTTGGGCCAAGCGCCGGCCATCCCATATGGTTCGGTCGTTTGGTCTTATTTAATAAACTGAATTTCAATCAAAATTCACTCTCCCATCATAATATATTTTTCAGAAGCATGATCGGGATCATAGACGGAAAGAGGCGTTTGACGTAAAACTCATTCATCCAGGGGCACCATGCTCGATAGCGTCTTCAAAGATTCACCCGGAATGGCGTGATCACGGTAGCTCTGCCCCGGTAGGAACGCAAAGGCCAAACGATTTATCGATCTTTAGAATAAAACTTAAAAAAAAAGGAGTGTGAAATGGAGTCGAACATCGATCTGCATGAAATGGATGCAATGGTGCGAAGGATCCAGCTCGCGGCTGAACGCCTGAATCGTCTCGGTGAAAAGTTTCCCACTTTGGCCAAAAATTCGCTTCATGTTCTGACCAGCGCGAAAACGTTGGAGCTTAATATTGGCGACCTGCTCCATCTGAATGACGCCAAGGGCGCGAAAGTCGCCTGATCCCACCACTATTTCCGATCGCAAATAAAAAAGGGGGAGATCACCGGACCGTTTGACACGGATGGGCGATCTCCCCCCTTTTTGGTTTTTTCGACAATCAACCGACTTTCAGAATCAGTGCCGCACCCGTATCGCCGGCTGCGCAACCGGTAAACATCACGTAGCCGCCGCCAAGCATCACGGCTTCCTCGATGCCTTCGATGATGCAACGGCCAGCCGTGGGCGCCTGGGGATGGCCAAACACCATTGAACTGCCATAGTTGTTGAAACCGTTGACGTCGATCTTCATCTCATTGGCCATGTAAATATCGTTGGCCGAGAAGGGGTTGTGGGTCTTGATCACTTTCATCTCCCCGACGGACAGACCGGCTTTGTTCAGGGCCATCTGGGCGGCGGGCACGGGGGCCATGGCCATATGGGCTTTTTTGACCCGGGAGTAACCGTAGGAGATCACTTGGATCTCGATGGCCGGCTGGGTGCTCAGGGATTTGGCTTTTTCGCGACCGGTGACCACGATGGCGCAGTTTCCGTCCGCCGGATGGGTCTGGGCGCCAAAGGTGTGTACGCCACCCGGCAGCACGGGTCTCAGCCCAGCCAGCCCTTCCTTGGTGCTCTTGGTGATGCCCTCGTCGGCATCCAGGGTGATGGTTTTCTTCTTGGAAATTTTCACTTCCACCGGAAACATGTAGCGTTTCTGGAAGGCCCGGTCGTCCTTTAACGAGTCGGTATACTGCTCATAGCGCCGCAGGGCCACCGCATCACACTCTTCACGGGTAACGCCGGCCATGGCGGATACGTTTTCGGCCGTCTGAATCATTGCCGTACCGCCCCAGGGATCCAGATTGAAATGCTCCATCACCCAGTCTTCCGATACCACCTGGCCGCCGGGGCCGCCCGGATTGGGCCAGATGCTGTGAGGGCCGTTTGAGCAACGGTCGGTAAACAGGTTGTAGACATTCTCGCAAAATCCGTTTTCAATGGCCATGGAGGCCTGATAAACGCCGGTGGTGGACGTCGAGCAGGCTTGACTGATAAGCACCCCCGGGCTGTCCTCGGCACCGATCAGGGCGGCGGACCAGGGTCCCCCATAGAAAATCTTGGGCTGTCCGATGGTGACCCCGAGAATGACGTAGTCAAACATCTTGGGATCCCAGCCTTTGCTTTCGATCCAGCGCTTGGAGGTTTGCGCGCCGAGGGTAATGGCGTTTTCGCCCTGAAGGCTGCCCTGCCATCTGGAAAAAGGCGTGCTGTAATAACCGCCGTATGGGATGTAAGCTTTTGTAAACATCGTACAAATCCTCCTCTATTGGGATGAATAAAAATCCGAACAAGGCACTCACGCCAGGGTCGGGCAGACAATCTATAGCATTCACGATAATGTTTTTGGGCTACGTTATCGGTCGTCGCGGTACGTTTTATACAGCTTCCTCCCTCTGGCCTTGCCAAAAACATTATCATAAAAGCTATATCAAAGAAGATGTTGCCGGTTTGCCCGCCCTTTGGCGGTAAACCGGCAACGCTTAAGGCTCAGTTGACCACGACAAGCGGTTTGCCAACAGGGAAAACCGTTTTCTTGAAGGTGGTGTTGATGATGTTCGCCGTTGCCAGATAAATACCGAAAATACCGACCATCAGAATGCAGTATGCGGCAAACTGTGCGGCCATGGCGGGGGGCAGGATGCTTCTGAACTTCAGCATGACCAGAAACCAGAGCGCCGCATCGGCAAAAATCAGAGCAACGAAAAAGACCGGCGATCCCACTAGATAAGCCGGGGTGAACAGGGAGAGGACAATGGCGAGTACCAACCAGGCGTATGGGTCACTGGCCATGGCAAAGTGGATGCCTTTGGCGTGACAGATGAATTCGGCAAGGTTGATCAAGGCGGTCACTAACATGAAAAAACTGCTGAAAAGAAGCATAACGTTGCCAGCCGCCAGGCTCTTGTCCTTCAATTCGATGATAGCGGCCACAAATTGACAGACAAACCCGCCGAAAAGCCAACAGGCCACCGCCAGACGGCTTTCTTCACCGATACGACCTGTCAACAGACCAAAGAAGATAAAACAGGCAATCGCCAGGGCGCCCAGGGCCTGGGGCGCAGGGCTGGCAAAACTGTGAGATTCGTTAGACATTTTGTGTTCTCCTGTTATTGAAAGAATGACGTTCCATTAAGCGATGGGTTTCGATTCGGCTCTGAGCTCACGCTTGAGAATTTTACCGGTCGCACTTTTGGGCAGTTCATCAATAATGAGAACACGGCTGGGAACCTTGTAGGCGGCCATGTTTTCACGGCAATAGGCGATAATTTCTTCCGGTGTTGCTTTTTTATCATCTTTCAGGACGATGGATGCACAAACCGCCTCGCCTTTTTCCGGATGGGGAATGCCGTAAACGGCCAACTCTTTGATTGCCGGATGACGGTACAGGTACTGTTCGACTTCCGCCGGCCAGATCTTGAACCCGGCGGCATTGATCATGTCCTTGACGCGGTCGACAATGAAAACATACCCGTCTTCGTCCTTTTTGCCGATGTCACCGGAATGCAGCCAGCCGTTGCGCAGGGTACGTTCCGATTCGTCAGGCCGGTTCCAGTAGCCTTTCATTACCCCCGGCCCTTTGATGCAGATTTCTCCCCATTGGCCGGGAGGCACATCGTCGTCAAACTCATCTTTGATTTTGATCTCGACATTTTCTACCGGCGTTCCGATACTGCCGAATTTGTGATGGTAGTTGTGGTTGTAACAGGCAAAGGGGGAGGATTCGGTGAGCCCGTAACCTTCGTGAATCTGGCGGCCGAAACGTTCTTTCCAGCGCAGGAAAATCTCCTGGGGCAAGGTGGCTGCGGCGGAGAAATCATAGCGGATAGAAGAGATGTCATAGTCGGAAAGATCCATATTCAACAGGTTGATGAAGATGGTCGGTACGGCAAAAAACATAGTAACCCGATTTTTGGCAATGGATTGCAGCACCGCGTCGGGCACAAACCGCCGGAACAGAACCAGGGTCGAACAGGTGTTGAAGGTCCCGTTCATGATGAAGTTCTGACCGAAGACATGGAATATCGGCAGGAACAGGGCCATCCGGTCGTCGGCAGTAAAACCGGCATGATGAGCGGCACTGAAGGAATTGGATACCACGTTGCCGTGGGTCAACATGGCCCCCTTGGGGAAGCCCGTGGTCCCGGAGGTGTAGAGAATAACGGCAACTTCGTCACGATCCGGATCGCTGCTCGCCATGGACTCGGATCCGTCCTGGATCCATTCATTGATGGTCGGATTCCCCTGGGCATCGCCCTCGCAGACCAATACATGTTTCAGATCGGGGTAGTCGTCCTTTTTGACATTCGGAAGTAGTTCGTCTACCGTGCAAAGCAGAATGGAACCCGAATCGTTGAGAATGTATTTGAGTTCTCCCGATTTGAGCATCGGATTAACGGAAACGGCGACGGCCCCGATTTTCAGTGTGGCGATGTAGCAGATAATGAATTCGGGAACGTTCGGCAGGTAGAGGGCGACACGATCCCCTTTTCCGACACCCTGTTTGGTCATCGTGGACGCAAGCCGGGTGGCCTGGCTGTTCAGTTCGCCGTAGGAAATGTTCCGGCCTTCGAAAATGATGGCGGCCTTCTCCGGAAAGATCTTTGCTGCTTGTTCGACATTCTGGGTTACATTCATTGGATACCTCCGTGGGTTGATAAACGTTAACCGCTTTACTTTTTGGACATCATGCGGAACAAACAAAAAGATATTCACGAAGTGGCGATAATGTAGCTTTTTTGATCGTTCTCTGTCAATATCTTTTTGTGGGTCAACAACAGCTGAAAATACTTAAAAACTAATAGATTAGATATATATCTGCGTAATCCATTCTGGTGAATTCAAATCGCCGCACACCATCCATCGGTTGTGGCGGGCTGCAGGAACTGATTGCCGTTTAATGTGCCGTTTCCCCCTGTAGAATTACTTTCATTTATGCTTCCGCTCTTTGGCGTTCTTCTTCACGAACCTCTCTTCGCAGCAATTTTCCCAGTTTTGATTTTGGCAGCATGTCACGAAATTCGATGTACTGGGGAACCTTGTGGGGCAACAGTCTTTTTCGGCACCACTTGATCAGTTCATATCCGGTGATGCCCTTGATATCACTTTTCAGGACCACACACGCCTTGATCCGTTCGCCAACCGTTTTGTCCTCAACACCCACCACGCAGGTGGCGACGACCGCCGGATGTTCCTGGAGCACCGCCTCGATTTCCGATGCCGACACCTGGTGGCCATCGTGATTGATGGTATCGGTGGTGCGGTCGACAAAAAAAAGGTTGCCATGGTTGTCCATGCGCATGACATCCGAGGTGCGATACCAGGTTAATCCATCCAGATCGATGAACGCCTCTCGGGTTTGCTTGGCATTGTCCACATAAGCGGTGGGCATGTTCTCAGAGTGGACCAGAAGTTCTCCTGGCTCACCGGCTTTCACCGGATCCAAAAAGATCGGGTCAACGATTTTGACCTTTTTCGAGCTCACGACATGGCCGACGCTGTTGGCTGGAAACGGCCGATCCACCGGGCACATGGCCACCCCACCGCATGTCTCCGTGCATCCGTACCCCTGGTGGATTATTTTTCCGAAACGGGATTCCCAGCGCCGGTTCAGTTCTAGCGGAAGGACATCCCCGGCACTGAACCAATAGTCGACCGAAGTCAGGTTGTACTGGTCAAGCCGTTCATGCTCCAGCATCATCCGGTAAAAGGAGGGCACTGCGATCAGGGCGCGGACCTTGAACCGTGCGATGGCATCAAACGTGGCGTCGAGATTGACGCTGGGTTGAATTAGCAAAGTCCCGCCGACGAGCAGGATTGCCAGTCCGCAGGTTTGGCCAAGAATATGGAAAAGCGGGGAATGGCAAAGAACGATGTTCTCACGGCTGGGAATCAGCGGACGGCTGGTACGGATCTGCTCCCGCGCCGAAACCAGAAAATGGCGGTGACTGATCGGAACGCCCTTGGAAGATTGCGTGGTTCCGCCCGTGTACAGCATTTCCGCCGTTTTCAGCGGGTCGATTGGCAGTTCCGGAAGTTGAGACGTTATTCCATTATGCAACAACTTCCGGAAATGGTAAGTTTTGCCATCCCATGCGACCCGGCCTCGCGGAATCATATTGAAAAACCAGCCAAAGGTGCGTTTGTACCCGGGCAGCATATCGGCCATACGGGCGACAACCACATTTTCCACAAGACTTTCGGACATCACCCGCTGAACATATCCGAAATTGGTATCTGCGCAGACGATCATCGATGCTCCGCTGTTGTCTACGATATGGGCCAAGTCATGGGGAAGATAGATGGGGCTGACCGGCACACAAACCCCGCCCGCCCGCAGAATTCCAAGCCAGCTGACAATCCAGTGAACCGAATTGGGCAGATAGATCACCACCTTTTCACCGGGACGAACCCCCAGGGCGATCAACGCCCCGGCAAGGCGCTCAGCCGCCACTCTCACCTCGGAATAACTGAAGCGGCTTCCCAGATAGATCACGGCACTGTGCGACGGGCAGCTTCGGGCCATGCGTTCAAAGGCGGCGTAAATATTGTCGGTGTGCACCGGCATCAATGGGCAATCCCTGAAATGGTTGATGTTACCTGGGTCCCAGAATCAGATCGGGAACGAACGGGGTCAGCCAGGGGACAAAGGCCAATACGAAAAGGGCCGCGATATAAATGAGCGGATGCGCTGAGCGTCTTAATTTTGTCCATCCACTCCATCCTCAGCCAGCCTGCCGAAATAAGCGGCATGGATCTCCGGATTGCCGATCAGTTCCGCCCCGGTACCACTGAAGGTCAGCATCCCGTTTTCGAGAACATACCCACGATCGATAATCGGCAGAACCGGTTGGGCAAACTGCTCACAGATCAGTACCGTGATGCCGGAAAACTGTTTCAATTCAACCACCGCCTGCATGACTGTCGCTTGCATGTGTGGACTCAGTCCCAAAAGCGGCTCATCCAAAAGGAGCAGGGCGGGCCTTGCCACCAGTGCCATGGCAATGGCCAGCATTTGCTGTTCGCCACCGCTGAGGAATCCGGCCACGCGTCGTTTCAATGCCTTCAGGGCCGGGAACAATCTGAAGATATACGCCAGGCTGTTGCTGATTTCACTTCGTTTGCGCAGGTAGCCGGCAATCTTCAGGTTTTCCAGGACACTGCTTTCCTGGAAAATGGGGTGGCGTTCCCGTGAGAGCACAATTCCGTTCAGCACGCGCTGACGCGGTGTCCAATCGATGATATCCTCGCCCTTGAAATAAATGTGGCCATAGGTGGAAATGCGCTTACCGCCGCGGCGTTGTGAATTGATGCGCATGTCGTTGACCAGACCGGCCACCGCGTTGAGCAGGGTTGTCTTGCCGGCGCTGTTGGAGCCGATCACCGCAACCACCTCTCCCTGCTGGACGGTCAGATTGAGGCCGTTGAGGGCCAGTGCGTTTTCAAAAAAAACCATGAGATTTTCAATTTCCAGCATCGCTACGGCCTGCCTGAATACCCCTTTAACGGTGAGTCGCTACCGTCAGGGCCGTTTTTGTCAATCGTCTGAGATGCCGTTCCCTGGCCTGGGCAGCGATTCACAATCGGCACCCAGATAGGCGTTTTGCACCGTCTGGTCGGCCATCACCGCCGGGCACCGGCCGTCGGCGATTTTGCGGCCATTGTCCATGACGATGACCCGGTCGGCGATCTTGAAAAGTTCTTTCAGGCGGTGCTCGATCATGATAATGGCTTTGCCCTGCTGGCGCAGTTTCTCGATGATGGGGGTGAGGCTGGTGACCTCGGCCAGGCTCAGTCCCGAAAAGAGTTCGTCGAGTATGATCAGCCGGGGCCGCAGGGCGATGGCCTTGGCCAACTCAAGGCGTTTGAGATAGCCCTGGGGCAGCCCCCCGGCATCCTGATAAGCCACCCGGGCGTCCCGCTCAAAGCCCACCTCTTCGAGAAGATCCAGGGCGACGGCACTGCGGTTGCCACATCGGCCTCCCAGAAAACCGGTGACCCGGGGGGAGTACAGGCTCACGATCATATTCTTGTAGGCCGGCAGCCGGTAAAAGGGGCGCACCATCTGGAACGTCCGGGCGATACCCAGGCGCACGATTTTATGCGCCGGCAGATGGTGGATGGGCCGCCCCATGAAATGGACGCTACCGGCAGAGGGTCTGACGAATCGGGTAATCAGGTTGGCCAGGGTGGTTTTGCCCGACCCGTTGGGGCCGATCACGCCCAGGATTTCGTTTTCCTGCAACCGGAAACTGACCGTATCGACGGCCCGGATTCCCCCGAATGACTTGCTCAGGTCCGTTACTTGCAATACCGGCCGGCCTGTCATCGTTCCACCGCCACCCACCGCTCGGACTGGTGATACTTGCGTTGAATGAATTGAAAGAGTCCCCCGGGCCAGGTGATGATGAAAAGCACCATCAGGAGACTGTAGAATACCACCCGCAAGCTGCCGGCCCCTCGTAAAATTTCCGAGAGCGGCACCAGGATCAGCGCACCCAGTACGGCACCGGCCAGGCTGCCCTGCCCTCCCACCACTGCGGCGGCGATGGGTAGAATCGAGTAGTCCAGGGCAAACCCGCTCATTCCCGCGAACATGCTGACATGGGTCATGAACGCACCCGCGAAAGCGCCCGTGGTACCGGCCATCAGCAGTACCTGGGCCTTGAACCAGTAGATGTTCAGACCGGCGCTGATGACCGTGCGGTCATTGTCGCGGATGGCCCTGATCACCAGTCCATAGTCGGAGCCGAGCAGACGCTGGAAACCGAACATGGCCACCAGCAGCATGCCGGTGGCCAGATAACTTTCCAGACGGACCGAGGGCAGAGGAACGATGCCGCTGAGTCCGTCGGTACCACCGAAAAGGCGCGTGGCTTCGATCACCCGTACGAGCATCAGGGGGATGATCAGGGTAACCATGGAAAAGTAGATCCCCCGCAGGCGCAGGACCGGCAACAGCATCAACGTACAGATCAGGCCGCCCAGTAGGCTGGCGACCGGCAGGGTGATGGCCACCGGAAGATGCCAGTAGTGGTTCATGGCACCGGTAAGATAGGCGCCCATGCCGAAAAAGAGCGACTGCCCGAGCGAGATGATTCCGCTTTGGGCCAGGATATCCCAACTGATGGCCAGAAGACCGTAGACGGCAACGGCCAAAAGGACTTTCTGCCAGTAAGGGTCCAGGATCAGGGGCAGCAGAAGAAAACCCAGCGCCGGCATCACTCGAGGGGCGGCCAGGTAGAGCATTTCCCGCCATGAGGTGAGCACGAATACATCCTCAGCGCGGGCCTTGATGCCCCGATCGATTCTTTCCCGGCGTCTGATAACGGAGGTGTTCAAATTCGCTCCTGCAGGGCTTTCTGTTTGCCGAACAGGCCCGATGGATGGATTACCAGGACCAGCAGGATCGCCGCCAGGCTGATGACCATGGTCCATTGGGAGCCGATGAACGCATCGGTGAAGCGTTCGGTAAAACCGATGATCAAGCTGGCCAGGATGAGGCCCGGGGTGCTGCCCAGGCCACCGATGATACACACGGCCAGGGCCTTGATGAGCACATCGTAGCCCTCATCGGGCGATATGCATCCCAACGGGACGATCAGGGTTGCCGCCAATGCCGCCAGTCCGGCGCCCAGGGCCACGGCCAGCATGGCGATGTTATCGGGGTTTATGCCGAAGGTGAGTGCGGTTTGTCTATTCTGCGCAATCCCGCGGAACCCCAGGCCCAATGCCGTGTGGTGGGTGAACCCCCAAAGCAGCAGCACCAGTGTGGCGGCCACCGGAACGATCAGGATGCGCTGCACGTCCACGGGGATTCCGGCGACAACGACACTGCGGTCCAGTATCACCGGCAAGGTGTAGTCGAAGCCGACCAGCCCGGCGTATCGGAGCAACTCTATAATGGCCAGGCCGATGCCAAAGGTAACGATGACCTCGGCGAGGGCCTGGCCGTGAATGCGGATCAGCACCAGTCGGTAGAGGAGTGCCCCTGCGGCGGTGCAGCCCAGTACGGCCACGGCCACAGCCAGGGGGTAGGGCAGACCCAGCCGGTAAATCAGAACCCAGTCGGCGTAGGCGGCCAGCACGTAAAAGGCGCCGTAAGCGAAGTTGGCCACGCGGCTGATTCCAAAGGTAAGGTTGAACCCGAGGGCCGTCAGGACCAGAATGGCACTGTTGATAATGGCGTATAGGATGGTTCCGACGATCAATTCAGGTTCCTTTGACGGTAATGCGGGCCGGCCGGCGGCATGTGTTGACCGGTGCCAGGCCATCCGGCAGTTCGATTTTTCCCTCGGCAATGCGGGGCGGGAAAACGATCCTGCGCCTGCCGTCCGCCTGCCATTGAAAAACAGCCGCCACGGCGGTGGTGTCAGGGGCTCGGCCGTAAACCAGCTGATGTCGGTCATTAAAGCGCATCCGCCCCATCATGCCGCTGCGATCGGTCTGCTCCAGGGCGGCCACGATGGCATCGGCATCCAGCGTGCCGGCCCGGGTGATGGCATCGGCCAGAATAAAGACCGATTCATATGCCGGTGCCGGTCCGTGACCGGCCCGCAGGGGCTTTTCCCAGCGTCGCTGGTAGGCTTTCTGGAACGCCGCCGAGGCAGGCATGGTGGGGGACGCGATGGCACTGCCCAACTCGACATTGCAATTGATCGCCCCGGTGATTTGGCCGTTGAACGTTTTCCACGACGCCGGACCGGCCAGGGGGGAAATAAAACCGGCCAGAAGGGCCGGCACCCGCATCGTGTGCCACTGCTTTACCAGGATGCCGCTTTGGGGCATGTCGAAGATGGGCAGGATCACCTGGGCACCGGTGGCCCGCACTTTCATCAATGTGGATGAAAAATCGCCCGCGCCGGTTGGATAACTGCGTTGATCGACGATTTCCCAACCGGCCTTCTCAAAATAGGTGTTGCGCAGGGCATCGGCTGCGGAACGGGCCCAGGCGACCTCCTGGTTGAGGATGAAAACCCGCTTGAAGCCGAAGGTTCGCTTGATCAGGTCCATGACGCCGGCCAGGTTGTCCACCAGGAATCGGGCGTTGGGGCAGGTTCTGAAAAGATATCGATAGGCGTCCGGACGGGCCTTGATCTTATCCTCGAAGGCGGGTGACATGGCAAGGGTAGCGAGCATGGGTGTTTTGTACCGGGCGATGAGATCCATGGCGGCGATGAGCGTTTCGGAGCGATAGGGGCCCACCAGCAGGGCTGCCGGGCGGGTTTCCAGAATCAGCTTTTCCATGCCCAAAAGCGCCTCGGCGACCGGAACGCCCGGCGCTGCATCGCGAATATCCAGGGGCTCGATAACAAGGGGGCGTTTCTGGGTGCCCACCGTAATTCCCCCCCTGGTATTGATCGCTTCGGCTGCCATCTGCACCGCCCGCAGGCACGCCTTGCCTTCGAGAAAGCCGGTGGCGGTGGGAACACCGACAACGATGGCATCACCCGTCCGGCCCATCGATGGGATCAGGAGGAGCAGGAGAGACAGTACCTGCAACGGTCGGCGGATGTTGATGGGCGTGGGCATGAAGACGGTTTCTCCCCATTATCCTGAAGTCTATAGGCGCGGACAATCGTTGCCGTTTATACGCAAACGCCATGCCGAAGTATTTAACCTGTTGAAAACTAAGGATAAATGTAAAATTCCGGTCGAGATGACCGTTAAATGTGTTTCCTAAAGAAACAGGTCGGGGGGGTCAGATGGGGAGAAAAACCGCTCCGGTTTTAGAAATAGATAATAAATAACGGATGGTTATTTAACATGTTACGAAAGGAAACAGCCCCTTGTCAGTTTCAGGGGGCAGAGGAGGGGGGCAGCAGGATCTCCCCCTCGGCCAGGGACGGGGGATAGACAATCACCCGCTGGCCACGCTCGTTCCACTGAATCAGGCAGGCGACCGCCGCCTCCTCGGGATCGGTGCCGAAAATGACCTGATGACCGATGTTGAAACGCAGCCGTCCCATGGCGCCCATCCGGTCGGCGCCTTCCAGGGCGGCGGTGATCCGCCTTGCATCGAGGCTGCCGGTCGCTGTGATGGCCTGGGCCAGCAGGTAAATGGATTCATAGGTGGGGGCCGGGCCATGGCCGGCTTCGATCTCCCGCTGGTAGCGGTTCTTAAAGGCATTGTAAAATCGCGATGCGGGGGCAACGGTTTGTGAGGGGATGTTGCCCAGTTCAAAGATCATGTTCAGGACTCCGCCAATCCGGCCATTGAAGCGCTTCCATGCACCGGGGCCCATCATCGGCGAAATGAACCCGCACAAAAGACCTGGCGACCGTCGGGCTTTCCATTGCACGACCAACTGACCGCTATGGGGTGTATCGAAAATAGACAGGATCACCTGCGCGTCCTTGCGGGCGGCCTCGGCCAGGGCCACCGAAAAATCGTCGGTTTCGTAGGGGTAGTGCCGCGTCGCCAGAATCTGCCAGCCGGTCGGCTTGAAATAGAGTTTGAGCATCAGCGAGACGGTACTGCGTGCCCAGGCGGCATCCTGACTGATGATGAAGACCCGGCGGAAGCCGTATTGTTGATTCAAGAAGCGCATCGCCGCGATAAGCCCGTCCGCCAGGTAGCGGGTATTCAGGCCGGTTCTGAAAATGGTGCGGTACGTGTCCGGCTGGTGCATGATTTTTGACTCCATGGCCGGCGTCATGGCGATGGTGCTGAGCATGGGGATTTGTCGGCGGGCGATCACATCCATGGCCGGCAGGAGGACTTCCGACCGGAACGGTCCCGCCACCACCGCCATGGACCGGCTGGTGGTTAAGAACGATTCCAGCCGCGCAACGGCATCCTCGACCGTTACATCCGCCTGGGCATCCTTCAGGTCGACGGCTTCAATCTTCAGCCGGACCCGCCGGTTGCCTACCGCCACCCCACCACCCTGATTGATCTCCTCAACCGCCAGGCGGGCCGCCAGCAGACTGTCGCGGCCTTCCAGTGTGGTCAGCGATGTGGCCACTCCGATGACCACCGGGACCTCTCCCTGCACATGGCCGGGCATCGCCATCATCAACAGAAACAGCAGGCCGATTCCCGTGGACAGGCGCCTCCCCAGCCTGCGGCGAACCGGGTAACCATTCTTGTTGGTGGTGTGATCGGAAACCCACCGTCCCGATTCAATCCATGCCAAATGCAAAAATCCAAATGTCAATTGAAGGATCGGATCGATTATAAGCGGGCAGCATACCCCCATTTGGCATTTTTCATTTGACATTTGACATCCGGTGCATGGTTTTCTTATTATTCGTTTTCGGGAATCGCCAGCCTGCCTTTGACAACGGACCGCCCTTTCGGAATACAACCAATGACTGTCCGGCTTTCCATCTCCTCGAAACTGCTGCTGCTGATTCTGCCGTTGATCTGCCTGCCCATTGCCATTACCGGTTATTTCTCCATACACGCCGCCGTGGACCGCGTCAATCGCCTGGTGCGCCATGAACAGGAGGCCAAGGTGGGGGTGGCGGCGGACAAGCTCAATGACATCTTTACCAAACTGCGCATCGATCTGGAGACGATCACCCGTTTGCCGGTGATCGAGGATCATTATATTGCCCGTTCCTTTCGCCTGCGCGCGGAAACCGAGTTCAACGGCGAGACCATTACCCGTCTGTTCAGTGATTTCCTTCAGCGGACGCCTGCTTACCGGCGGATCCGGTACCTGGATGAGACCGGGCGTGAGCTGATCGTGGCAAATGCGGCCGGAGAAAGCGGCGGTACGGAGGCGCCGGGACCACAGGCATACTTTTCAGCCGCACGCCGCCTGCCGCCGGAAGCGGTGTATGTCTCCGATGTGGAAAACCGCGGGGAGCGTGGCCGACCGGTGATGTACTGGTCCAAAGCGGTCTTTTCCGCCATGCACGATTTCACCGGTGTGGTGGTCATCGATCTCGATTTTGACAGCATTCTTCAGATCATCAAAAAGATTCATGTCGGAGAGCGGGGGTATGCCTTCCTCGTTGATCAATCCGGCCGCATTGTGGCCCATCCCCGCTTTGCGCCCTATGCCCTGACAACCGAAAACGATGCCGATCCCAGTTTGAACGCCTTGGTCGATCAAATGACCAGCGGCAAAACGGGATGGGAACGCTATTTCTTTAAGGGTGAGGAGAAGATTGCCGTCTTCGCCCCGATTGCACCCATGGGCTGGTCCATTGCCGTGACCACGCCCACCAGTGAATTCAGGAAGGAGGCCCGGGCCATTCAGACCCGTGTTCTCCAGGTGGTTGCCCTGACGCTGGTTTTTGCCATTTTGGGGGTCAGCCTGCTCTCCTATTTCATGCTGCGGCCGGTGCGCAATCTGGTGGCGGCGACGCGCAAGATTGCCACCGGAGACCTGAACCAGGAGATTCCGGTTTCGTCGAGCGACGAATTGGGGGAACTGACGCGGTCGTTCAACCGGATGGTCAAGAACCTCTCCCGGATCCAGAACGAGCTGGTGCGTTCGGAAAAACTGATCTCCCTGGGGCGGCTTTCCGCCGGCATGGCCCATGAGATCCGCAACCCGCTCAATGCCATGAAAGGGGCCGTGGTGCTGATTCAGCGCAAGCGAGCGGATGATTCCCTGGTCCAGGAGTATACGCAGCTGGTCTCGGAGGAGATCGACCGCCTGAACCTCTTTGTGACCGATTTTCTCTATTTTGCCCGGCAGGCCAAACCCAAACCGGTTCCGGCCGATCTGAACCAGTTGATCCTCTCCGTCGAGCAGCTTTTCACCGAGCAGGCCCAGCGCCAGGCCATCCGGTTCAACAACCGGTTGTCCGAGGGGCTGCCAGAGGTCTTGCTGGACATTCATCAGATTGAGCAGGTCTTGGTCAACCTGCTGATCAATGCCATGGATGCCCTGCCGGAAGGTGGTGATATCACCTTTTCGACATTTTTGGTCAAATCCGACGACGGGTCGCCGGACCGGGTGCGGGTTGAGGTTCGCGACAATGGCGTCGGCATCCCGGAAACCCATTTGCAGGCCATTTTCGATCCCTTTTTCAGCACCAAGGATTCGGGAACCGGCCTCGGACTGCCCCTCAGCCTGGGCATTATCGAAAGCCACGGCGGCAGTCTGGCGATCCGCCCCCGCGAGCAGGTCGGTACCGTGGCCACACTTGAGCTGCCGGTGCATGGCGCAACTTTTTTCAAGGAGCTTTTTAGTGAAACAGAAAACCATTCTGGTGGTTGAAGATCGCGGCAATACCCTCAAGGTGATCGCGGCCATCCTTGAAGACGAGGGCTACCATGTTTTAAGTGCTACCCATGGGCAGGCAGCCCTGGATCTTTATCGGACCCATGCGGAAATCGATGTGGTGCTGTCCGACCTGAAAATGCCGGAAATGGACGGTATGGCTCTGTTCAAGGCGATGCAGGCCATCCGCCGTCCACCGCCTTTCGTGATCATGACCGCTTACGGCACGGTCAAGTCCGCTGTCGGCGCGCTTAAGGAGGGAGTGGCCAACTACCTGATTAAACCACTGGACTATGAGGAGCTGGTGATCGTTCTGGAAAAAGCGGTCCGTGATTACAGCCTCTCCCAGGAGTTGAAAGCCTTGAAGGCGAGCATTGGGCAAAACGACGCCTTCCACGACATGATCGGCAGCGACGAAAAGATGCTTAAAATTTTCGAGCGGGTACGCATGGTAGGCCCCACGGACGTCTCGGTCCTGATATACGGAGAGACCGGTACCGGCAAGGAACTGTTGGCCCGCGCGATTCACCTGGAGAGCAGTCGGCACCGCCTCCCGATGGTCTGCATCAACTCGGCGGCCCTTTCGGAAAACCTGCTGGAGGCAGAGCTGTTCGGGTATGTCAAGGGGTCATTTACCGGCGCGGTTAGCGACCGGCAGGGCCGGTTGGAAAGTGCCCACCAGAGCACACTGTTCCTGGATGAAATTGGCCACATGAGCCTCAAATTGCAGGCCAAGCTGCTGCGCTTCCTGCAGGAGATGAGTTTCGAGCCGGTGGGCGACAGGAACGTCCGGCATGTGGATGTGCGGGTCATTGCCGCCACCAATCTGGACTTGCAGGAGTTGATCCAGCAGGGAAAATTTCTCAAGGATCTGCTCTATCGGCTGGAAGTGGTGCCCATGCGGCTGCCTCCGCTGCGGCAGCGCAGCGGGGATATCTGTCTGCTGGCCGACCATTTTGTCCGGCAGATGGCCCGGCAGTATAACAAACCGGTTGACGGCATCACCCCGGAAGCGCTCAAGTGCATTTCCGCCTACGCCTGGCCCGGCAATGTGCGGCAGCTGAAGAATACCATGGCCCGCTCGGTGATTCTTTCACGGGGGGCATTGTTGACAGAGGCCGACCTGCCGGAGAGCGTCGTCGGTGGCGCTGCCAGCGTTTTCGGATTGGAAAACGACGCAATCTTCCCACCGCTGCCGCCCGAAGGGATTTCCCTGAAAACCATGGAGATCGATTTGATCCGGCGAACCCTCTCCCGGTGCGAAGGCAACAAAAGCCTGGCTGCGCGCCAACTGGGCATATCGAGGAAAACCCTTTACGAAAAAATTCAGCGCTATGATCTGGAGGGATGATCGGTGCGGGCGCTAGGAAAGGCTGTTTTGCCCACAACACGTTTGTTCTATTTTTTATGAAATATATTCCATAATAGGAAGTAAACTTCCCTGAATTTGTGTACTTTTTCGGTTTTGTAACTCTTCTCTTGATTCTATAACAAACTGAAATAAAAGCAGAAAAAAATAAATTGAATTTCCCTTAAAACCTGCACGGTGATTGCATAACCTAGGGCCGTTCCAAACAGTTCCATTTCCATCCATTGCAATTAATCGTTCCGATGGCTTTGGTCGGACCCCTTGCGGTTTCGGAGCAGGAGAGGGAAAGATGCGTCGTATCTCAAAACCACTCGTTTTTTCAGGATGCCTTTTAATTTTCAGCCTTATATTGAGTCTGGGGCCCTTGCTCGATCAGGGCAAGGATACGGGGACAATGGCGATCGAATCTGCCGATGCCGCCGAAACAGCGATCGGATGGTTTCCGGATCGATCGCCAGATGGGGCGGCCACCCGGAACCATGTGGTTAACGGCATTGATTTTGGCAGCCTGTCGTTTGATCCGTTGTTTCCCGCCGGGGTTTTTGCCGAGATGCGCAATTTTAGCGAGTACGGGGGATCTGTGCTCGACCTGGTGCTGGGCATATTTCATCAACCCAACGTGCAGACACTGGAACCCTGTCCGGTTTCTGTTGCCGAACCCGGCTCGCTTATGCTGCTGGGTGCCGGGCTTTGCGGTCTTGCTGGTGTCACCCGTAGAAAATTTTTGAAGAAGTAAATCCAACCTGAATTTGGATTTTCTATCTGTTGGCAGAATTTGGCGGTGCGGTTCTTTTTTATTGGGCATCGAACATCCAGCGCTGAATGATGAGATCTCTTCGCCTCGTCATCCGAAAAAAATCTCTCGCGGAGTCGCAGAACTCACAGAGAGAAACAACAAATTGTGTGGGCTTCGCCCAAAAGGCCAAAAACGGACCCATGCCATCGCTCATTATTTGATTTCCTTCTCAGAAATGAAACATCCTCTGTGTCCTCAAGCGAAGCGGGCGAGAGAGAAGATGGTTTTCAGCCCCCTTCGAGGGGTCTTCATCAAACCACCCGCTCTGCGGGTGGTCGGTGGTTTTGACGTCGGCATGGCCCATGAGTTCCTGGACGACTTCGGATCCGGTATGAATTTGGGCTTGCTTTCCATTATGGGTATATCTTAAACCCCTACCTTCCTAATCACCCCCACATACTTCCCCAAAACGGTCACCTGGCTGCGCTGCGGCCCCTTGAACACCAATGGCGCATAGGCGGCATTGGCCGGTTCCAGGGTCAGACTGCTCCGGTCGAAACGCACGATTTTCAGCGTGGCTTCAGCCAGGAGATTCTGTACCATAACGGCAGCGATCTGCCCGTTTTCGACCCGCTTCTGCGGGCGGATGATCGCCAGGTCGCCGTCCATGATGTGGGCATCGATCATGGAGTCTCCCTTGACGCGCAATCCGAAGCAGCGTTTGCAGCCAAACAGGGCCGGCGATATGGACAGCTCCGCTTCAATGTTTTCGATGGCTTCCATGGGTTGGCCGGCAGCGATCGTTCCGATCAACGGAATGCCGGGGCCGATCACATCCCTGTTGAACCGCCAGGCCCGTTTTTTTCCCGGTTCGGCCACAAGATAGCCCTTGTCCTTAAGAAGGTTCAGGATGCGGTGGATACCGGCCGGTCCGCTCAGCCCGAAATGGGCGCAAATTTCGCGCACCGTGGGGGCCATGCGGTGTTCCTGCTGAAACGCGATGATGTACTCCAGTACGCTTTTTTGTCGTGGCGTGAGATCGGATGTCATGGAATCGCTCCATAATAATGTTGATAAACAGCCGCTGACACACATCAACAGCCTCGCCAACCCCGGCCCCTTGTATGCAGGATAACCGCATTTGGATCGATTTGCAGTTCTTCGCGGGCATGGCCCGCTCTTACACGCATCAATGGCTTCGTCAAGCATGGTTTTGTAAGAGCTGGCCATGCCTGCGACTTTTACCTATTTCCAACGCTCCGGCGGTTTTTGCCTGGTTTCCATGCTCCAGCGGTTTTTTTCCTGGTTCCCATGCTCCAGCGTGGGAACCCAAACCTTTCGGTTAGAATTCATTACGGTCAATTCTTGAAAAGCATGTCACTTGGGCTTTGCACACCCTTGCCGCCCTTGTTAAGCACATGGGTATAGATCATGGTCGTAGACACATCCTTGTGGCCCAGCAGTTCCTGCACGGTTCGAATATCATACCCCGATTCCAACAGGTGTGTCGCAAAGCTGTGCCGCATGGAGTGGCAGCTTCCGGGTTTTGTTATCTTGCAGGATTTGATGGCCTTTTTAATGGCACGTTGCAGTACCGCCTCAGATAGGTGATGGCGTTGTTCGATGCCGGTCCTGGGGTCGATGGACCGTTTGGTTGCTGGGAATACATACTGCCATGACCAGCTACGATTCGCATGAGGGTATTTTCTTTCCAGGGCATATGGGAGATACACCGTCCCGAATCCTGCCTTCAGATCGATTGCATGTGCAAGTTTGATCTTTTCCAGATGCCTCGATAGCGCCTCAACGACGATTTCCGGTAGCATGGTAACCCGGTCTTTCTGTCCCTTGCCGTTACGAACAACAATTTGCTGGTAACCAAAATCGATATCTTTAACCCGCAGCCGGACGCATTCCATCAAACGCAGGCCCGCCCCATAAAGCAGTTGGCCCATGATCCAGGTGACGCCGTCAAGCTGTAAAAGGATGTTTCGGACTTCCTCCCGGGTGAAGACTACCGGTAATTTTAATGGCCTTTTTGCGTACGTCAGATTTTCGAATTGAGAAAGTTCCTTTTTCAGGACATGGCGATAAAGAAACACAAGGGCGCACAATGCCTGGTTCTGAGTGGAACTGGCAACTTTTCTCTGGACGGCCAGATAGTTCAAAAAATCGGTTATATGGTTTTCATTGAGATCGTTGGGGTGGCGTTTGTCATGAAAAAAAATGTACCGTTTGATCCATCCGAGGTATGATTCCTCGGTACGGATACTGTAATGCATGCGGCGGATGCAATGTCGAACCTGATCCAGCAAACGTGGTTTTGTGCCATCCAGGTCTTTAACCATTGAAGACGGATCGTAAGAATTGTTTGGGGTTGTGGGAAATCGTTCAGCCATGGCGCGCCTCCGATCAAACTCATTAAATCCATGATACCAAATATTTACATTGACACTTCGGTTGATTACGAATATTTATTTCTCGTATACTCAAAAACGTTGCTTTCCAAAAGATCCAGGCATTAACATTTGTTCATGTTACACTATGCATTCATGAAATGTCAATTTTTTATTTGACAATTTAGTCGTATAGCAA
Source organism: Desulfosarcina ovata subsp. ovata (assembly GCF_009689005.1). Taxonomy (NCBI): domain Bacteria; kingdom Pseudomonadati; phylum Thermodesulfobacteriota; class Desulfobacteria; order Desulfobacterales; family Desulfosarcinaceae; genus Desulfosarcina; species Desulfosarcina ovata. The sequence goes on from NZ_AP021879.1 coordinate 7,253,890, forward strand.
GGTTGAATATGGTTGATAGGCTGCAAATTAGTCGTATAGCAAAGTTTCGTAAACAATAATGTCGTATTATAAGGCGACTGTTCGGTCGTCTAATCTATGTTGGGGCGCAATACAGTGACCGTATTTAAAATCTTAGAAATCACAGGTGCACTAGCATCAATATCAGCATGGATAATGGCCTATTTTAATTGGCAAGGCGATGACCATACTAAAACAATGATCGCCGCCTTTACCGGGATAGTATTAGCTATTCTCACGATTTGGGCGCATTATTCAAAACATCAAAAAGATACGTCCAATGAAAAATATGATATTCTATCCGATATATTATTTGTAATGCCTGAGCCCGATGTAAAGGTGTTAGGACCCAAAAAGAACCGGAATGTTTATACTATCAATTACCCACGTCCATTTAAATTTCTCCCAAATCTTAAAGTTGAATGCATTAGAGGAGGAGGGAAGTTGATCCTCTTTGATGAAACAAAGGAATCTTTCAAAATAAAAGTGGTAAGGCCAATGATACCTCGCCCTTTCCTAAAGAAAGTGAAAGTGCACTGGATTGCTAAAGGACAATTGATTGAATAAGCCCCAACAAATCCTTTCAGCTGACGGCGTTCCGCCGCCGCTGAAGGCACCGTTGGGATACATGATTTATGAAACAAACAAAAATTAAAAATCCCCTTACTGTTATCTCAATCTTCGCAGGTTTGGCTGAGGTGAGCGGTACAGCGATACTGCCTCTTTTAGATGCAAGTGCACAATCCTATTATATCTGGTTCTTGATGATATTTCCTTTGGTCATTGTGATACTATTTTTTATGACACTGAACTTCAATCATAAGGTCTTATATGCACCATCTGATTTCAGTGATGAGGCTAATTTTATAAATTTATTTGACCGTGCTACACCGTTGCAAAAAGAAAAATCATTAAATGATGATGTTAAACAAATTTTGAACGAAGAACAAAGTGTTGATCAGAGCAAATCCATACAACCAGCAAATATTGATACAATAAAAATACGATCATTGGTCTTACTATCAGAACAATACGCCCTCTCACGAATTGAGGAGGAATTTAAAACTGAAGTTGGTAGAGATGTTACTGTAAGCGTTGAGGGCGATAATCGTAGTTATATGCTAGACGGAAGTCTGCATTTAGGGAATTGGACTATTGGAATTCAAGTAAAATATGTTGAAAAAACTATTCAGTTGCGACAGCGGATAAGGTCAGCGGTTTCACAGGGTATGTTATTTTTCGATATCTTGAAACCAGTAGAACCTTACAAGGCGAAATTAATAGTTGCCATTGTATGCATATCAAAAGAACTCCAAGCAGAAATCGCGATGGTCGCTGAAAAAATACTAAGAGAAATTAGCACTGATATGGAAATTCCAACAGATTATCGAATTTATAATTTAGAAGATATAGCGAATCCCAACAACTAAATTCAGCGGACGCAAAAAGACGCGCCGCTGATTTTAGCGTGTTGGACGAATGCTGCCGAGCAGCAGGAAGTAGATTGAAAGAATGGGCAAAGGAAAGCGACTTAAGAAGTTGAGAAGAACATCCGAAGCATCCTTTTCTGATAAGTTTCAGGAGACGTTTACCAGGAACTTCCAGAAAGAGTTGAAAAACTCCGAATTGTGGGATGAAATTGTTGCCCAGTATGGTGAAAAACGTGCCCTGGAACTCATCAGGGAATGCAAGGCGGAAGTAAAGACAGACATGGAAATAAAATGAAAGCCGGGATTGTTCAGCAGATATTCAACGATCATTTCGAGGAATACCGGAAAGGCCGCATTTTAGATGCCCGGCAATGGCGGGCGGCCTGGGACATCATGACCTGCCAGACGCCGGAAAAGGGATACCATGTGGATGAATGCCCGAACGGCGATTACCGGGTGATCCTGCCCAATTCGTGCAAGAACCGGTCGTGTCCGCGGTGTGGTTCGACCGAGACCCAATTGTGGCTGGAGCGCAGACGGTCTCAAGCCCTTGACTGTCCCTATTTTCATGTGGTGATAACGATCAGTCATGATCTGCATGGCATCTGGAGGGCCAATCGAAAGCTGTTCACGGGGCATATGATGCGTAGCGCATGGGGTTCCTTGCAGGAGCTTTTGAGTGACTGTCGCTGGCTGGGTGGTCTACCCGGGGTGATCGCGGTCTTTCAGAGTTGGGACGATGACCTTCGCGAGCATTGCCATCTTCATTTAATCGTGACCGCCGGCGGCTTGACCCCCGATGGCCGGTGGGTGAGCGCCAGGAAAGACATGCTGGTATACACGCCGGTGCTCGCGTCGAAGTTCAGGGGCAAGTTTCTGGATTCCCTCAGGCAAGGATTCAACCCCCTGACTAAAACCGGCCGGCCGAAGCCGTCGGAGCAGTTACTGTCTCCGCCGCCTGGCAAAAGGGTTCAACAATGCCTGAATCTACTCAACAAGCTCGGCCGGGTTCGCTGGCACGCCGACATCGAGCCGGCTTACGAGCATGCCAACGGGATTTTCAAATACGTCGGCCGGTACATCCGCCGGGGACCGATCTCTGAAAAGCGGATTGTGGGTTATGATGGGGATAAGGTAACCATCGCCTATGCGCATCCGGAAAAGCATGAGAGGCCGACCTTCAAGCTGGATGCACAGACATTTATCCGTCGCCTGTTGGATCATGTACCGGAGAAGGGAACGCATCTGGTCAGATCCTACGGTCTTTTCCATCCAACCCAGTTGGAAAAACTGAATCTGGCACGAGCGTGTCTGGGCCAAAAGGCGTATGTCCCCGGAATCGAGCGACCGACGACCATTGAGTTGCTGCGCCAAATGTTCCCGGATCTTTCTGAAACCCGTTGTCCGCATTGCGGGGAGATACTTCGCACCGTTTTTGTCTACCGTGGCGGCCATACCGAGCCCTGGAGGCTGGCCGCATGACACCATCAACGTCCACTTTTTCAACCGATGCAGATCGCATATGGCATCGTTGCGCCAAAAACATGAAGAAGCCGGCTGCATTTACACAAGTTCACCCGCGTTTAAATGATTTTTCCTCAAACATGGATCAACATTGTGTGAAACTGGCAGGCATGGCATCAGAAAGAGCTTGTTTTGGGAGATTGTGGATTTCAGAAAAATCCATATACTGGATTCTGAGGTGGACCCCAAAGGTTGGGCAGCCGGACGGAGTGAATAAGCTATAAGCAAAAATAAAAATGAAAAGTGTGACAGCGTCATGCCGCCTCAGCAAATGGACGAGGTAATCCGAAGTAAACCTCATCCGGGGTCTTGTCGTCAAGAGAAGAATGGCCTCTGACGAGATTATAGTATTGAATCCACTTGGCCAGCCCCAACCGGAGGGACTTGCCATCCTCGAATGAATGGAGATAAATGAACTGGTGCTTAAGGGTCCACCATAGCCGCTCCACAAAGATGTTGTCATGGCAGCGGCCCCGGCCATCCATGCTGATGGCCACCTGGTTGTCTTTGAGTACCTGTGTAAATGCATTGCTGGTGAACTGGGCGCCTTGGTCCGAGTTGAAGATTTCGGGCGCCTCAAGACGGCTCAGCGCCTCTTCCAGGGCATTGATACAGAAGTCTGTATCCAACGTATTGGAAAGCCGCCAGGATAGAATTTTGCGGCTGTACCAGTCCATGATCGCCACAAGATACATGTATCCATGTTCCATGGGAATGAAGGTTATATCGGTTGCCCACACTTGGTTCGGACGGTCGATGGTCAGCCCCCGGAGCAAGTAGGGATAGACACGGTGCCGGGAATGAGGCCGACTGGTTTTGGGTTTTGGATATACCGCCTCAATTCCCATTAGCCGCATTAGGCGTTGTGTTTTTTTCCGGCTGACGATGATACCCTGGCGCTTTAGTTGACGACGGATCGTTCGACTTCCGGAGGATGGATTTTCAAGGTATAATTCGTCGATTTTCCGCATCAAGTCCAGGTCTTCTTGTTTTACAGGCTTGGGCCGGTAATAGTAGGATGATCGGCTAACTTTCAATATCTCGCATTGCCGGCAAATGCTCAGCGTCTGATCCGTCGGGTCAATTATTGCCTTGCGTTGTTTTGACGTCATCTGCTGAGCTTTCGCGATAAAAAATCGTTTTCCACTTTCAGTTGGCCGATCTGCCTGTAAAGCTCGTCTGTTTGATCTTCTGCCTGCTTTCTGGATTTGTGGTTTTTGTCGAAAATGTCGGCGACACCTTCTAACATCTGCCGTTTCCAACTAGATACCATGGTCGGGTGGATTCCGAACCGACTGGCCAGCTGTGCGGTAGTTTCATCGTTTTGAATAGCCGCCAGAGCGACCTTTGCTTTGAACTGTGGACTGTGTGTCTTGCGTTTGTTACCCATTGTCAGATCCTCCTGATTTTGGTCTGACTTATAGCTTAGCACACTGTCCAGTTTTTGGGGTCCACCGCATTCCCGTTTGACGCATCGTCCAACCAACAGGATGATACTGACAAGCCTGGTCTTGGTTCTTAATTGCTAAATCGAGGATTTATTGCAAGCTGTTTCCAAAAGGCATAGACCTACTATTAAACCCGGCTTGCAGCATATCCTGAACGTTCGCCAATTTATGCGGTGAAAATATTATGAGTAAGAATAATAAAGATATCTGGTTCCCTGCAATGAAATATGGAATCGGGTGGGGCCTGCCTACTACTTGGCAAGGATGGATTGTTTTCTCAATCTATATCGTTCTTGTGATTATTGGCGCGCTCTTTATAAAGCGATCTCCTTTGTTGGTTATTCCCTTTATTATTTATGTTTTCGTTCTTACGGGAATCTTACTTTTCATATGTTGGAAAAAGGGAGAAAAACCCGAGTTGCGGTGGGGTAAAAAACTATGACCATCGCCCGCGGCGAACCAGCCAGTTGAGTGGGACCGGGAGAAGCCGTGCATTTTTAAACATATTTCGTCAATAGACTTTCAATGGGTTCCGTAGAGGTTTCAGGTTTAAATCTCCCGGCCCCTCACTTCACCGTTCGGTTTCAAAAAAGGATTTCATCATAATTGTTGTCAATATTTAAAAAGTTTTTTGGGAAGATTCCTCAATCTTTAACAATAGAGGATTCAGATTTTGGTATTATACAATATGTTGAACCAGTGAAAGAATATCCATATGGATACTGGCAAATGGATGACAAATGGAAAGTCGATTTCCAGAAAGAACCATTGTGCTCGGCTGGAATCCCTGGTGATGAATCTGGACCATTTGAATCAGCAAGAAAATTTATTCTTGAAAAAAAGAATTCTCCAAGTTTGATTTGGGGAATATGTGATTCAGCGCTTCGTGAATTTATCGATGAATTTATAAAAGATGTAAAATACTCAGAACCAAAAGATATTTTTTATATCTCTTGTATTTCAATGGATTCAGATAAGAACGATCCACAAGGGTGGGAAGTTTGTTTTGATACAAAAGATGAATATCGATGGATCAACTTCTGCCTGCAAATTGAAGGCAATAACATTGTTTCAAATACAATATCCACTTAAAACCGAACAATCGGTTCCACCTGAGCGCAGGGGCCGAGCCGTTTCGAAATAATTTAGTTTAAAGGAAGTACTGGTGCATTCGGAATGTTTTGTGGAAGCCCCTGCTCCAGGTGAACCGAAGCGTTATGAATTATATTTTACGGAAAACAACAATGGGTTTAAAGAAAATCGGATCGCTAATTAAAAAAAATTTAAATTCATTAATTCGAAATTTGCCATGGCTGTTTTTCATTTTCTACATGGCTATTTGGTTTTTCTTTGGTTTATTGTATAAACATGCTGCTGATGAATCAAATGGGGACGCATTTCTTTTTCATGACAATGTTCTTACTCATATGCAAGCTGAAAGATTGAAAGATGAACTTACGAACGATTGCCCTTTATCGCTTTTGATACCATTGACAGATAATTTTAAGAATGAAAAAGTATACCAAAGCGCCCGAAAGTTACCGAAAGATATTTTTAAAAAAAATGGTAAATCGAGTTCAAAAGGAAAAGAAAGGTATCATACTTTTACTATAGAGCGTTTAGGTGAACATTGGCTTAATTATTATTGCCACTATTTTGCTATTAAAGATTTCAATTATTATACCTTAGAGCCTTATCCAGAGTATGATGACTTTACGTTCAGCGACCTTCTATGGACTCGAAATTTAATACCGGATAGTTTTTCTAAGGCCCAAAGAGCTGAATATTTAAAAGCAATTGACATCGAAATACGGCCATACAAACTTGTTTTTTATAAAGGTCCAAATTTAGTTTGGTGTTTGGGATGTGACGACCCTGATTCCGAATATGATACTGTTGAAGAACGGAAAAATAATTTATCGCAGGAAGATTTTCATTTTGCTGAAGAATATACAATTTTTATTAATACAAATTTTCCATATGTGTATTCTTCATATGGCTTGGGTGCAATCCCATTTAGGGGCATTAGTATTGTTCAAGTTAAACAAACATAACCGATAGAAATAAAAAGATAAATTGAGCTTAGACCAAAATGCCATTTCATTTTTAGTCAAGCCATTCGATTAAAAATTGGGCAAGAGCTGCCGTTTTTATCATTAATTTTTCAGATTCAGTCTATGATGAAAAACTACAAAACGGAATATATTGTATATTTATAATGGGTTATTGTATGACAAACTCAATTTTTGACGAAGTAAAATTTGCCCCAATTTGGGATTGCACCCATATGGCTTGCTTACTGGAAACGAGTATTGGGTTGATGAAACATTGTATAAAGAGATTGGACGCTTAAAAACAGATTTGAGTGTTTCTATGACACTTGTAGAAAATGAAAGCTATGCTAAATTGAAAAATGTTTGTTCTTGGTATAGCGAATATCAGCTTGTTGAATTTCTTTATTTTAGTGCGATAACTATTACAACTCTTGGCTTTGGTGATATTATACCTAACAATAGATATGTAAGGACTTTAGTCATGGTTGAAGCTTTAGCGGGAATTATTCTAATTGGTGCATTTTTATCAACATTTGCTAAAAATAAATAAATATAGGATATAGATTCTGTGATGCAAAATTATCCTTTTTATAATATGCCATTTATAATATGAAGTGCATCATTATTAAGTTCATAACCTTTGCTTTAACGGCGACGGCAAAAAGCCGCCGCGCGTGAAGCATTCGTTGGCCCGCTCTATTGCGCTGAAAATTCCACTTGACAATATGTAGCCGTATGGCTACGTTCTAATCATGATCGAAATCCGTAAGACTGAGACTTTTGCCAAGTGGCTTGACGGTTTGAACGATATCCGTGCACGTGCTCGTATTTTGGTAAGGATCGAACGGTTGGCAGCAGGTAATCCTGGTGATGTTAAACCTGTCGGCGAAGGAGTTTCAGAGTTACGTATCGACTACGGCCCAGGTTACCGCGTTTATTACAAAAAGCGAGGCAGCAAATTGATCATTCTATTGGCTGGTGGCGATAAGCGCACTCAATCCAAGGACATAAAATTCGCATTGCGCCTTGCTCAGAATCTATAGAGGTGTGTCATGTCTAAAATCATCACAACACGCTACGATGTCGCTGAGCATCTTCGGACGCCGGAGGAAATGGCAGCCTATCTTGAAGCTTGTTTCGAGGAGGCATCAGGTGATGCTGCTTTCATTGCCAAAGCCCTGGGTGATATCGCACGCGCAAAAGGCATGTCGCAGGTGGCTCGTGATGCCGGACTTTCCAGAGAAAGTCTTTATAAAGCCCTGTCAGGAGAACGAAGGCCAACCTTCGATACAATTCTTAAGGTGATCGGAGCACTTGGCCTAAAATTGCATGCGGAAGCGATTCATACAAATATCAATACGGGCCAACCTGTCACTTAAGCGGACCGGGAGAACCGGTGCATTTTTTAAATTCATCATTATCTGACGCTTCAAACATTCAATGTACCGTTTCGATGAGTTGCTCCCGGCTCTCTTAGTTCGAACGTTATGTTCTTTGAAAACAAGCTTGGTGGCCCAACCAAATGGTCAGTTTGGCCGGGGCACCACTTCAAACTTACATCAACTTGACTACAAGACCAGTAGTAAAGTTGTTGTAGATGGAGCCCAATTCAATAATACATCGACATATTTCAATCACGTTTGGCTCCGACAACATTGAAAGATTTTATGTCGGCAACGGAGGATTTATGAAAATCAACATAAATAAAATCAAAATCCTCATCACCATAGTCTCTCTGGCTAAACTTGTTCTCGCCTTCATTCGAGAATTGAGAGACTATCTTCCACTTTAAAGTTTAGTCTGCGAGAGTATGAAGCAGAGTTGGTCACCTGCTTTGTACTTTCAATAAAATTTTTAAACATAACCTTCTAATTCAGCCGACACCAAAAGCCGTGCGGCTGATTTGTAGTGTTGGGGCAGCCCTTGTTTTTGTATTTTAATTTTTTCTTGCGAGTTTTTGGTTCCGTTCCCGCTTGAAATGAATGCACAGAATTTTTAATTGATATCATTGCTTGGATTGTGCAGGTTCTTTTTGTTTGTCGGCTCTTTCGCAAGCCTGTTTCGACATCGTTTGTATGCGCCTTTCGTTCTTTTCGGGTCGTGCTTGTTCGGCGTAAGCTGGCCACCTCGTTTTCATCTTCTATGAAATCTCGGTGCCCCAACAAGTCGCTTAAGCGGGACCGGGAGTTACGGTGCCATTTTGAACGGATGACATTGATTGAAAACTCGGGGTTTTTTGGACATTCGGCAGTACCTGTTCCCGGCCCCTTACCTTGCCGTTCGGCATGCATGTAGGTGGAACACGAGGGTAAATTCTATGAACTCTATCCAACAAGCAAAGAAAATCTATGAGGTCTGTGTTCTTGCTGCTAAGGAAGGAAAAAATATTACTTATCGTGAAGTGATGAAATACCTTGGCTATAATGAAGGTGTCCCTGGTCATGCAATCAGATACGGCTTAGAGATAGCATGGATTGGTTGTTCACATTACAAACTACCAATATTAACTTCTATTGTTGTCAACGATGCAACCGGTGAACCTTCCCCAACAGGTTTTTCTGTCTCCGATTGGAAAGAGTTTGCTCAAAAGGTCTTCGATCATAAGGATTGGCCACCTGTTGATGAAATTGATTGGGATTATATTTGGGAACACAGGCGAGTGCTATCAGACACCTATGGTACAAGGGGATATTGGGGCGGATAGATTACAATAAAAGAGGCCGAACCTTTGCTTTGAGAGGGACTTTTGCTACGCTGCCGCTCCGCAAAAGCCCCTCAAGCATGCGTTATATGTAAATAAAGACTATGATCGAAATAGAGAAATACTTTGAGAGTAAGCTAAGTCGTAGTCTGTACCACTATACAGGTATAGGCTCTTTGCTAGGCATTTCGAAATCTAATTCTTTATGGGCAAGTTCCGTATATTATGTAAACGATGGTGAAGAAATAATATTTGCACAGAAAAAATTGATATCTTTGGTTGAAAAGAAGATCAAGACAGCACCGGAAGTAGTTAAAGAATTCCTTGTTGAGTTAATTGTCTGGCTAAAAGCGTTTACAGGTGGTGCATTTAACTTGTTTGTATTTTCAATGTCAGAGGAGAGAAGCCTTCTAAGTCAGTGGCGAAGTTATACTCCTCACGGTAAAGGTGTAAGTATTGAGTTCACCCAAGACATTATTGAAAAAATAAAACAAAATAACGATCTTCAATTAACTCGCGTTCGCTATGAGCAAGATGAACAGATGCAAATATTAGAAACACTATTAAATGCGATTACCAAAAAGTTTGTTGATCAGAAAAATATAGCTGATCATTACAAAAAATCAAATGGTCAAAATTACCAAGAATATTTGGAGAAATTTCGCGGGGACGTTCTAACAGTATTCAGCACGATCAAAAACCCAGCCTTTAAAGAGGAAAAAGAATGGAGGCTTATTTCAAAGTATTATGCGAGTTATATGAGTCCAAGAATAAAATATCGTGAAGGAGCTTCTATGTTGGTTCCATATATGGAGTTTGAGTTGGAACGTTTTTATGATAATCCGTTGCATTCTCATCCGGTTTTTTTTAAAAGCGTGTGTTTAGGACCAACTGTTCACTCTGAAATGTCGATAAATGCCTTATCGCAATTTTTAAGTAACCAAAGAATTGCACATGAAACAATAAATTCAAACATACCTTACAGAGAGTGGTAGTGCAAAATCCATATAACAACCGCATAGACAGCGGACCGGGACAACGATGCCATTTATTTCTTATGCGCTGTAATCATTTGACTTTACATTTACATAAAACTCAATCATTTTCCCGGCCGGTCATGCGGAACGTTAGCGGGTAAAATAACATGAGTTTCTCTGAATTTCTAAAAGATTTGTCTATAATTGTTGCATCAGGCACTGCCATTTATGGGATTACGTCTTGGCGACGAGAATATATAGGGAAGAAACGCGTAGAGTTAGCTGAAGAAGTATTATGCTTGTTTTATGAGGCAAGAGATGCAGTTCAACATATCAGGAATCCTTTCAGCTATGCCGGTGAAGGCAGTTCCAGAAAAGCTGATGAAAAAGAAACTCCAGAACAAAAAGAAACCTATGATAAAGCGTATGTGCTATTTGAAAGATTCAATACTCACATAGAGCTGTTTAATAAAATGCATTCGATACGCTATAGATTTATGGCACAATTTGGAGTCGATGCCGGAAAACCTTTCAACGATTTCCGAACAATACTAAATACGATGCAGGTTTCAGCTCAATCCCTTGCTAGGGAATGGGCTAAAAGATATCATCATTTTAGAACAGAGGAGCAGGAAACATCCCACTACGATTTTATCAAAAAACAAGAAGACATATTCTGGGAAGGACTCCCTGAAGACGATACAATAAAACCAAAGGTGGAACACTGTATTTACGATATCGAGAATATTTGTAGGCCAATAATTGATAATAGATCTGTGTTTAGCTGGGTTAACAAAATTAATTTCTTGAAAAAGATATATGAGTTTTTCGCTAACAAGGCTAATTCAGCCGACGCAAAAAAGTCGCGCGGCTGATTAGCGATGTTGGACTAAGCCGCTACGCGGCAGCTAACCCACCAGAATTTCTGTAATTCTTTCCTCATTTCCGGTTTTTCTCCGATTTTATTATAATTCCCTCCATCGGTATAACTCCGAAAATCTCATATTTATCTCATTAATCAAAGGAGGGAACTCATGTCTGAACTACGTCAAAAGATGATCCGGGCAATGGAACTTAAGGATTTCTCACCGAGGACTCAGCAATCCTATTTGTCTGCTGTTGAAGGCCTATCAAAATTTCATCGGAAGTCACCGGATCGTCTAACGCAAACAGAAATCGAAGACTACGTGCTTCACCTTAAAGATGAAGGGAAGAGCGCAAGCACACGCAATGTTATCATTTCCGGGATGAAGTTTTTCTACCAGCATACACTGATAAACAGCGAAATCGCATTGAATATGCCAAGTCGTCGTAAACCAAAAATCCTACCTGAAGTTCTCAGTAGAGAGCAGGTTCGCATGATCATCGATACTCCGGCGGATCTTAAGCATCGGCTGATATTGATGACGGCTTATTCTGGAGGGCTTCGAGTCAGTGAAGTGGCAGCACTGAAAGTCAAAAGCATCGACAGTGCACGGATGGTGATCCGGGTCTATCAGGGCAAAGGCATGAAAGACCGCGATACGCTGCTTTCTAAAAAACTGCTGGAGGAACTACGGGGCTATTGGAAGGTCTATCGCCCGACAGATTGGCTGTTTTACGGTAAACGTCGCGACACTCCCATGAGCATCACATCGATTCAGAGAATGTACCGCCGTGCCAAGAGCGACGCCGGCATCACCAAGGGCAAGGGCATTCATTGCCTTCGCCATTGCTTTGCCACTCATCTGCTGGAAGCCGGCTATGATGTGCGCAAGATACAGCTTCTCATGGGGCATCGCTCGTTGTCCACCACCATGGTCTATCTTCACGTTTCCAGAAACGGGTTGGCCAAGGTCCAGAGCCCGCTGGATTTCATCGAAGAGCCGGAACAACAGGCGCCGCCGTGGGAGGATGACGATGAATCCAATCAATAATTATCCTCAACCAGCAAACCGACAGGTGGAAGTGGCGGATATTTTGCGCTGCCACATCGGTGACTATCTCAAAAGATACAATATGCCGCCGGAGCATTACAGGGTCGTATACGACATTTTAAATTGCCGGACCGCTTACCTTGGCGGGCACGTTGAAATGTGCGATCAATGCGGAGCCGAACGCATCCTTTACAACTCGTGCCGCAACCGGCATTGCCCGAAATGCCAGACCATCACCAAGCAACGCTGGTTGTCCGCCCGGCAGGCTGAACTTTTGCCGGTCAACTATTTTCACAATGTTTTCACCCTTCCTCATGAATTGAATCCTTTGATTTTGTGCAACAAACCACTCATGCTGGGATTCCTGTTTCATGCCGCCAGCCAGACGTTGCTCGATTTCGGCAAGAATCCGAAAAACGAACTCGGTGGTCAGTTGGGGATCATCGCTATTTTGCACACTTGGACGCAAACATTGATGGATCATTTTCACCTGCACTGCCTGGTGCCTGGCGGTGCGATCGCCGGAAATGGGAAGGAATGGATCAATAGCAAAGGGGAGTTCCTCTTTCCGGTAAAAGCGCTTTCGAAAGTTTTCCGGGGAAAATTCATATCGTATCTGGAAGATGCATATAGCAAGAACCAGTTGTGCTTTCCCGGCAATACCCGTGCGTTAGGGACCCGCCAAGGGTTCCGGCGCTTGATCAAACAGCTGTGGTCGAAAAACTGGGTGGTCTATACCAAGCCGCCCATTGAGCGCCCGGAATGGGTGCTCGATTACCTTGGGCGCTATACGCATCGCATTGCCATATCGAATCATCGCATCACTGATTTTTCTGACGGCCGTGTGACGTTCACGATCAAAAACAGAAAACGCAAGACGACTGAAACGGTCACCCTCGATGCGGTCGAATTCATTCGGCGATTCTTGTTGCATGTACTGCCCAAGCGGTTCGTGCGCATCCGGCATTATGGCTTTTTGGCGAACCGTGGCAAGAAAAAGAACATTGGCCTGTGCCGTTTGTTGATGAACTTGTCCCCCGATATTCCCGAGGTGCGGGATCAGTCCGTCCAGGCAATCATGATGGCACAGGCCGGTATCGACATATTGAGGTGCCCAAGCTGCAAACAAGGAATGATGAGAAAGATATACGAAATCCCGGAAGGGTCCGGAAACAGTTCATTCCATATTTTGAGGCCGGTGTCGGTAACCGATAAGGATCCTTAGCAAATCGATCCACGAGCTTGTTTTCCAGGGATAGCTTGAGCGTGCATTTCCAAGGCGCTGAAAGTGATGGGATCGGTTTGCCCTCAGGTCATGAAACGATCGAAATCGGCATTCCCATAAATTGTGAGTGATGCCGAAAAGGCTTGGTTACCCGGTGTTTTCACCCATTCAACAATCACGATCACCCCCAGGATTCTGATTCTGCCCTTGCACCAGAACCAGCGAGGCAGTCCTCTGTTTACAATCCCCATATTAAATGGTAGTCATTTCAAGAATGTGTTCCAAATTGTCTTAGTCCAACCAGTTTTATCCATCATCCCGCATCGCGCTAAAAGACCTTCGACATTGATTCAGCACCGTTATCTGTTGGGGGTACGTCGTTTCAATGGTTGGCGGGACGACGGATAAAACTCTATACGTTGGACGAATGCTGCCAAGCAGCAGGAAGTAGATTGAAAGGATGGGCAAAGGAAAGCGACTTAAGAAGTTGAGAAGAACATCCGAAGCATCCTTTTCTGATAAGTTTCAGGAGACGTTTACCAGGGACTTCCAGAAAGAGGTGAAAAACTCTGAATTGTGGGATGAAATTGTTGCCCAGTATGGTGAAAAACGTGCCCTGGAAATCATCAGGGAATGTAAGGCGGAAGTAAAGACAGACATGGAAATAAAATGAAAGCCGGGATTGTTCAGCAGATATTCAACGATCATTTCGAGGAATACCGGAAAGGCCGCATTTTAGATGGCCGGCAGTGGCGGGCGGCCTGGGACATCATGACCTGCCAAACTCCTGAAAAGGGGTTTCATGTCGATGAATGCCCGAACGGCGACTATCGGGTGATCCTGCCCAATTCGTGCAAGAACCGGTCTTGTCCCCAGTGCGGCTCGACCGAGACCCAATTGTGGCTTGAGCGCAGACGGTCCCAGGCGCTTGATTGCCCCTACTTTCATGGTGTGATTACCATCAGCCATGACCTCCACCCCATCTGGGCGGTAAATCGCCGGTTGTTCACCGGCCTTATGATGCAAAGCGCATGGCATTCATTACGTGAGATGCTTGCTGACTTGCGATGGTTGGGCGGGCTTCCCGGCGTCATCGCCGTATTCCAAAGCTGGGACGATCACCTTAACAAGCATTGTCACCTGCATCTGATCATCACCGCCGGGGGATTGAACGATGATGGTCGGTGGGTAAGCGCGAAGAAAGACATGTTGGTGTATACGCCGGCGTTGGCATCCAAGTTCAGGGGCAAGTTTCTCGATTATCTTAAAGAAGGCTTCAACCCTTTGACCAAAACGGGTCGACGGAAGCCGTCGGATCAAGTGCTGACCCCTCCACCGGGCAAGAGCGTTCAGCAATGCTTGAACCTGCTCAACAAGCTGGGACGGGTTAGCTGGCACGCTGAAATCAAGCCGGCTTACGAACATGCCAACGGCGTTTTCAAATACGTCGGGCGGTACATCCGCCGGGGGCCGATCTCTGAAAAGCGGATTGTGGGTTATGATGGGGATACGGTAACCATCGCCTATGCGCATCCGGAAAAGCATGATCAACTGACATTTAAGTTGGATGCACAGACGTTTATCCGTCGTCTGTTGGATCATGTTCCGGAGAAAGGAACGCATCTGGTCAGATCCTACGGTCTTTTCCATCCAACCCAGTTGGAAAAACTGAATCTGGCACGAGCGTGTCTGGGCCAAAAGGCGTATATCCCCGGAATTGAGCGACCGACGACCATTGAGTTGCTGCGCCAAATGTTCCCGGATCTTTCTGAAACCCGTTGTCCGCATTGCGGGGAGATCCTTCGAACCGTTTTTGTCTACCGCGGCGGCCATACCGAGCCCTGGAGACTGGCCGCATGACACAATCAACGTCCACTTCTTCAACCGATGCAGATCGCATATGGCATCGTTGCGCCAAAAACATGGGAAAGCCGGCTGCATTTATACAAGTTCACCCGCGTTTAAACGATTTTTCCTCACACATGGATCAACATTGTGTGAAACTGGCAGGCATGGCATCAGAAAGAGCTTGTTTTGGAAGATTTGGGCTTTCAGAAAAATCCATATACTGGATTCCCGTTTGACGCATCGTCCATCGGGATAGGGAGTAGCCTCGCGGCCACCCCCTCCCACACCACCCGGCATACGGATCGCGTACCAAGGCGGTTCGGCTGATCAGGAAGGTTATTGAGCAGGCAGGAATAGTCCTCGTTCGAAGAAGTAACGGTTTGGTAGAGCAAATATCACCCACTTGACCTTGCTCATGCGCCAGTACTTTTTGCGGGCGTTACCGCAAAGCATGGCGTCCTTATGCGCAATGCCAAGCTTTTTGAGGTTTCGGACCTTGGTCCTGGGGTTTTTCCATTGTTTCCAGACAACGCACCGCAGCCGGCGGATGATCCAGCCATTGAGTGACTTGAACAGGTGCCTGGCTTCTGTCAGGCGATAATAGTTCCACCAGCCAATCAGGTACTGATTCAGATCTTTGATAATCTGGCTCAGACTTCTCCCTTGATTACGGTTCGTCAGTTCCCGGACTCGCTCCTTGAAACGTGAAATTGTTTTCCGGTGGATCCGGATCTTGGTCTGTCCACACATACTGATAAAGGTAAATCCCAGGAATTTGCGGAGCCATGGTCGGCTCACTGCGCTTTTCTCCTCGTTCACCTTGAGCTTGAGCTTCGCGGTGATGAACTTCGTGATGCTCTTGTTCACACGCTCGGCGGCTTTCCGGCTTTTGCAGTAGATCCTGAAGTCGTCAGCATACCTGACGAATTGGTGACCCCGCTTCTCCAATTCCTTATCCAGTTCATCGAGTACGATGTTGGAGAGCAACGGCGACAGAGGACCACCCTGGGGCGTTCCTTCTATGCTGGGACTGACAAGCCCCCCGATCATCGTTCCGGCCGTAAGGTACCGGCGGATCAATTTCAAGACCCGTTTGTCCCGGACCCTGGTGGCCAGCCGGCTTAAAAGCCGGTCGTGGTTAACTCGGTCAAAAAACTTGGACAAATCCATGTCAACCACGTGGGTGTACCCGTCCAGCAGATAGCCTTTGGCTTGTAGGACAGCGTCATGGGCTGATCGTCCTGGTCTGAATCCGTAGCTGTACTCAGAAAAGGTCGGGTCCCAGATCTGCTCCAATACCTGAGCTATCGTCTGTTGGATAAGGCGGTCCAATACCGTGGGGATACCAAGCAGGCGGACACCGCCATCCGGTTTGTCGATCTCCTTCCTTCTGACCGGTAAGGGACGATAATCCCCATTTAGCAGGTCCTGCTTGATCTTCGGCCAGTGCCTTTTCAGGTACCCTTTCAAGTGGTTGGTTTTCATGCCGTCCACACCCGGGGCGCCTTTATTGGCAACGACCTGGTTCATTGCTCTGAGCACATTACGTCGTTCGAGAATCAACTCCAACAACTGCTCTCTGCCTCCCAGACTTTCGGCAAGCCGCGACGCTACAAACATTTCCATCTGCTGTGGCTTTATGTTCATAAGTACACGTCTCCTAATGGTCATTTTCATTTACCCGTACCATTCGGGCCGGGCACCGTTCGGGCCTTTCACCGGGGTGAGCCTCCTGTTACGCTTGACCCGCGGGTAGCTCGCGCATCTCGTTTCCTCCGGTTACATTATGCCCTCTGCTGACTCCCGCTGCACGGTGGGCGCACCTTGCGGTTTGCTCACTCGGATCATCTGCCGCCGCCGGATCCTTTGGTTTCGTGTCCCTCTCCATAGCGGAGTTTGGCTCATCGCCGGTCAGGAGCCGGTCTTCCGACGATGCCGGGGGTTTTGGTGGCCGGAATCCCCCCTACCGGCAATTTCACACGACAAGTCCCGAGATGCAGCGGGCCTCCCGGGGTAAACACACATCTTTCGGTACGTAAGCGCCGAGTATACGAGCACTGCCTGAGATGGATAGAGGACTTAACCTTGTGTTGCAGGCTGGTCCCACAGATGCGCGCCTGACTCGATTTCTGTTCGTCACCCCGTACCTTCGCGACGGCCCTGCCGCAGCAGGGCGGCTTCCTCCCCAGGCACCGTTGCCGGATACCCAGTTGCCATGTCGCTACACCCTTCGCCTCCATCGGGCTGGGTCTAAGACTTGCCAAGCGATCCAACCGACTGATATGCTTGGCTCACTTTTAAGATGTGTGCCGTGCCCGGCACACAACCAACAGGATGATGCTGACAAGCCTGGTCTTGGTTCTTAATCGCTAAATCGAGGATTTATTGCAAGCTGTTTCCAAAAGGCATAGCCCTACTATTGAACCCGGCTTGCAGCATATCCTGAACGTTCGCCAGTAACAATTTATCGAGAACAGGGGAAGGTGGTAAAGATTTGAAGCATTAGACAATAAAATGTTAATCAGGAATCAATTTTGATAAGCTCGCTTATTTTGTAAACATGGCATTCAGTTTGATACAAAGGATTATAATTGAGCAAACGGATTTTATTCTTCTCCTATCGTATAATTGATAAATAAAAAGGTATAGACAATGCTAAGGCAAAAATAGTGTAACGGCCTACCCCGCCTATGCGGCAAAAGTGTAACGGTTGGTTCTACTATCCCGCAGCGAGACCCCGCCCCAAAAATCAATAAACCTACCACGCTACCCCGCCGCAATAGCTCCCGCCGGCAATCGTTTTTACCAAAAAGTTTTTGTAGGTTGTAAAGTGGGTATTGTCATGGTCCAAGAAAATGAGGAGAAAGCCCGGAACCATCACTTCCGGGCTTTCAGGGTGAACTCCGTATCAAGGCCGGATGTTCATTAAGTAAATTACTTTAAACTCCGGCCACTTTCAAGGCCGGATGGTAAAGCTGATCCAAATATCCTGTCGTTGGTGCAACACCGTTTTTTGTGTGTGCCGGTGCTGCTTTCGTGGGCATGCTTATTGTTGCGATGCATGCCGCATCGCCGGTCGTCTCCAGTCCCGTCGAAAAGCGCAGCGACGCTACCGTAAAACCGATAAAGGTAAAAAAGCCCACCGTCTTGCCGAAAACCGTCGTCGGCATCGTGAAATCGATCCACGTAGAAAAAACATGGATGATCATACTTCAACAAGCCCTTTTAAACGGGTTATGTTGCCACCACAGATCGAAATTTCGGTACCTTTTCGCCTCGGTTTTCGATGCCGCTGCCATTTTTGCGGTCGGCCGGGTGAAATTGTGAGCCATTTTCCACGCCGTGGTTATCACTACAGCGAAACATTGATGTTATGAGAGTTGGCCAACATGATCCGTTTTTTCCTGTGTGACGTATACGAAATCAAATTACGGCGCAGGTGATATTGAACAATTTCATACATCCCCTCGGAACTCAGCGACCTGAGAGGAAGTACTACAGATAGTATTTTGCGAACCAAGGGAACCGTCAACAACGGAGTTTTTTTTAAAGCGCAATCTCATCCGCAGCATAAAGTGCAAGGCCAAGAATACGAAGGTCATGTGCCGATGCCAGGCGGTCCAGGAACGGTGTTCGTAGCAATCCATGCCAACCTGACTTTTGCCTTCCTGAAAGCACTGTTCAATTGGCCAGCGCATAGTAGAAGCTTTCACCATTTCGGAACGAGAAATTTTTTTGGGAGCATTGGAAATGGCGTATCTGATTTTACCATCGTCGTTTTGTCGAAAGAAAAGCCATTGTTGATCACCTGCCGGCAATCCGTCGCGAGACATATAAACGCGAATGCGAGCCACCTTGGCGATGATGGGTCCCTTGGCACCCTCGGCAACAACGACCGTCTTCCAGGACAGGCGACCGGACTTAGCGATTTCGGATACGGTTCTCGGCTTGGGTTGACCTGGTAATACTTTCTCTTTGGTGGGATGACGGCCATGCCCTTTATATGGCGGGATGCCCACTTTTGGCTTTTTTGTGAAAACCTGGGTATTGGACTTGATTGCGGCAAAGTAAAGCAGATCCTTGGGCAAGGCGTTTAAAAATTCTATGTCACTGCCAAAGGCGGCATCGGCGCCGACCCACTTTGCAGGGTAGTATTTCGCTGCGACAATCTCATTGATTAGTCTTAAGGCAATCTGCTGCTTGGTTTCAAAAACGAGATCTTCGGGGACCATGTTGAACCGGCGTCGCTTTTCCTGCTCGGGAGAAAACCAGCTTTCCGGCATATACAACTGGCAATTGAGCAGGCCATATCCCTTATCGCTTGAGTAGCCAATAAAGACACCGGATTGGCAGTTCTCTGTTTTTCCCAACGGACCACAATACTGCCGAGCCACACCGACCGATTCTTTGCCTTTTTTGGGAAAATCGCTGGGATCGACGGTAATCATTCCATCGGGGGCGGCGATCAACGGCGCCAACATTTCCTGATGAACTCGCAGCATGGTGTCATGGTCCCAACGACCGTTCTTCATGAACATCTGCAGGGAGCGGACAGATTTTTGATCGAGAAATTCAAGCGCGATCGGTTCCACGGATTTGGCTTCGGCATTGCTCATGAGTCCGGAAAAATAGGCTAATCCCAGACGGTGATGTTCGGAGCGTCCGTAAGCATCATGAAAGCATTGATGAAAATCGACGAGCTCTTTTGCAATCGTTTCGAGATCAAAGGGATCGAGATTCAAATCGGCAGTAAGTTGCGGATGCCATCGACAATGTTCTAAAAGCATGACCAACGCCTCCACTTTGGTTTGGGTGGAAGGGCGATCACACGAAAGGGCGGGCTGTTGTCGGCAATCGATAATTTGTCTGAAGTTCGGGTCTAAAACATAAAGGTAAACCTCCTTTGGGTTGCCATGATAGCGATATCCTTTGCCTTGTTTGGTACTGCCCTGCGTAGGCCCAATGTGCTGCCAGTTGGCGGCTTTATAGCAGGTGCCTGCAAAGTAGCGGTTGTCGACAAACGTTTCCAGAAGCAGGAGTCGATGACTGAAATGGCGTAGCCAATCCGCAGGCAACCGCGCGATATTGAGGGCCAAAACATGCGATGCCAGATTATGTAACTGAACCCAGGGCAGGATCAAAAAACGGCTGTTGGCTGCCAGTTGGTGCAGATGCTGTTTTCGTTGCTCCGGAGACCAACCGATAAAACGATCTCTTGCGGACAGTTTCAATGCCGGCGCGCTCCACGACAAACCAGCGACAGGACGGTCTTTTAAAAAAGCCAAGTACTTGAGCCGATGTCCCAGAAGCCGCCGATATCCTAAATAGTGGTGCTGACGGACCCATCGATCCCACAATGGTTCCCAGTCCGAACCACTGACGGGTACAACTTTGGCCGGGCCAAAATCCTTTATGGTTCCGGCTATTGCATCGGTGTTGAACGTAGGCGGAACCGGCGGCAAAATATCATTTTGTTTTTGAGCTATTTGCATAGCGGCAATGGTGTTGTTAACGGTAAAACGCGACTCCACGGCAGCGGAAAGAACCGCTTTCAAGCCGACGAACGAACAATGTGCAACGCCGTAGCTTCGATTGATCGCCCTGTTAATTGGAAGCATACATGCTTTTGATTTAATTGTCTACAGCTATCTTGCGCTGTAGTGTTATGGATGAAATCTTTTTCAGGATTTTTTACGCAGATAAGGAGGCCAATATCATGAGACGACGGTTTACAGGGGGAGAACTGTTTCAACTGCGCAATCGGATCCCGGTTGACTGGCTGATCAAAGAACAGCTTCATATCCCATCTAAAGTGATCGAAGGCATTTTTCGTTTTCTATGCCCGCTATGCAATGAATTTCAAACCGCGACCAACCCCAAGACCAATCTCGCCAGGTGCTTTCTTTGCGAGAAAAACTTCAACCCGATTGATTTGGTCATGACCGTGAAAGGCCTTGGATTCGTTGACAGTGTCAAATATTTGCAAACCCTTGTACCAAACAGACCGGATCCTTTAACGGACCAACGGTTGGAATTGAATCAACTGCTTGGCGATATCGGGAAACGGATGAGCATCGGGTGAACAGATGGCCAACAACCGACTCACCCAATTGGAGGAGATCATCGCTGCCAATCAACACCATTTTCACCAAACCGGTAAGGCATTAAAGCAGATTCGAGACGATCAATTGTTTCGAGATTTGCTGTTCGATTCGTTTGAAGGCTATGTCAAGGACCGGTGGGATATGGCCCGATCCCAGGCATATCGTCTGATTAAGGCCGCCAATGTCATCGACAATTTGTCTCCAATTGGCGACGGCATCCTTCCGGAGAATGAATACCAGGCCAGGATTCTAACGCGTTTTACAAAAGAGGATCAACGCAAGATCTGGCGTGCATTTATCGCATCCGGCATGGCGCTCACGGCTAAGAATATTAGAAAGTACGCCCATCAAACCCTAAAGGCCAAGCATGTCAAAAAAAAGAATGCGTCTGTGGTCGATATCATCAGCGCAGACTATAAAACGGCCGTGATGGCCATGCTGGAACAGATTCGGTCGGCGCAAAACGATGATTGGCAAACGACATCCAGACAAGCGGCCTTATTCTGGCTGAAAGTGATGAAAGAGAAAATCATTCGTCATGAAAGACAAAGACTTTGAACAACTGCCCATGGACGACCGTTTCCTGATCTTGCTGCACAAAAAGATCATGGACAAAACCGGCAGCGCCAAACGCAGGGCCAAAAAATATTACATGGATCAATACCGTAAGACCGGCGTCATTCCCAAACCGCTGCTGCTTGCCGGCCAAGGCATCATGGAAGGCAGAAAGTGCAGCGGCCGGCGCCGGGTCTTGACCGAAAAAATCCAAAACCGCTTCATCGAGATGGTCAAGGCTTCCAGCGATCCATCGGACGATCGTTTTGTATTTATCACCCGCCATGGACGAACCATCAAAAATTACCACGCCTGGCTCGAACAAGAGTTCGAACGTAGCATCTCACTTAGCGCTTTAAGGCGTTTTGCCAGGCAAGCCAACCTCAAGGTCTATTTGGAAAAACCAGACTTCGAGGAAAAGAACGATCCCAGCGTCTGCTTTAAGGACGAACCGGTCTTCGATTTGATTCAAATGGACGGATGCAGGTTTCGCTATTTCAAGATTCGATCGGACGACGGCGTTTGGGCCAAGCCCCAGGTGATCGAGTTTTTTGACACCGGATCGCGCAACATGCTTGTGCTTGACGCCTATTTTTCCGAAAGCAGTCTAAATTCGGTGGACCTGTTCGAGAAATTTTTGGTGAGCACCCCCTTTCCGCAAAAAAAGATACGGCTGAGACCGGACAATGCAAAGGGTTTTGTCAACCTGAAACGCCCCATCAACGAACTGAACATCAAATTTTCATTGCCAGGCGGATTTTATCTGCAACCAAACTTCTCACGCATCCATGCGCCCAAGGACAAAGCACATCTGGAATCATCCCATCGCAGCATCCATCATTTTGAAATGCGGATCATCAAGCACTTTGAAGACCGCATCGTTAAGACAGAACCGGGCTATATCTACAAAAAGGGCAAAAAAGGAAAAATTACCATCACCTATCTCGACATCGATCTTGCAACGCTGCGCCAGAGTGGTTTACTCGAAGCCTATCGCCGGCAGCACAATGAGCAAAAGCACTATTATTCTGTGAACGGTAAAACATCGGCCTGGGTGCCCAAGGAGAAGTTTGACGACGGTCTTGCCCAATACGAGTGGATAACGTTCAGTGCGGATGACGTACGCCATTTCGTCAAATACGGCTATGACAAGATCAACGCCACCGTGGGGGCGAAAGGCATCATTACTTTCAAAAAGCAGACCTACTATGTGGCCGTTGGCGCGCAACACTTCAGCCGCCACAAGAGCACCAAGGTGTATATCTCCGATCTTGGCGACAAGCTGTTTATCTTCGAGCATAAGGAAAACGGTATCCTGCTGGGTGAAGCGCTGCGCCGGGAACCTTACGAAAAGCCGGTCAAAAAGGCAGGCACCGAACCCAACGCGGTTGAATTGATCAGCGCTTTTCTGCAGGAGAAAAAGATGGCGGTGGACAGGCCACGACTGATTGACATCCATCTTCGGGGTTTGACCCTCGATGCCGCCCAAACAATCTATCGGCAACACCGGAAACGATATATCGCTTACGCGATCAAACTACGCCAGCCTGAAACCATCACCGGCAAGGCGCTTTTCAATGCGTTCATTTTGGATTGCGAAAGACAATTGTCAAACAACCCTTTGGCCCCGTATGCCTCATGCAGCGAAAACAAAGTTTTATAAACGATAAGCGCCGGGTCTCCTATCTATCCGCGGTATACAACCGGATCTACCGGGGACAGAGCGTATTGATCGAGGGCGAATATGGTGTCGGAAAAACTCGTTTCCTCGAACTGCTCAAACCCAAAAAACTTCAAGGCGTATGGGTGGAGTCGCTTTTCAATGTGCATGAAATGTTGGCCTCCATCCTTCAAGGGTTGAACTACGAGGCGGTGGCCACTTATCGGCGCACGCCCCATCATTTGAAGCTGATCCGCAATCTGACCGATTATTACATCATCATCGACGAGGCCAATGACATCGAAAAAAGGGTTTGGCCCTACCTGAAACGAATCATGGACGCGCACGTGCCCATCGTTTTGGCCGGACTGCCAAAGGTGAGGACATATTTGACCAGCCAGCATCCGGATATCCTCAGCCGATTGAAAACCTTGATTCTGTATCCCATCGTAGTCGAGGATTTCATCCTGGAATACAAGGATTTTGAATCTGAAGCCATCGAACAGATTTATGTGGCCACCAGGGGCGATATGAGAAAATTCAAGGAAATTTGCACGGATTGCCGCGACAAGGCCAAAGAACTGGGCCATAGCTTCGTCGATTTAAATCTGGCGGTCGACTTTCTCGCCAATCTTCATCCCATGTAGGCTCCAAAAAACAATCTCTTCCCTCACTCTGCGGCGAATCAGCTTTCTCCCAAGACCTGTTAATCTAAATCCCACATCGTAACTTTTTTTAACTCTCGTAAAGTCGATTGTTATTGCATCGTTTCTCTATTAACCGCTAACGCGCAGCGGCATAAGATGCTTCAAGGCCTGAAATACGATGAAAAAGTTACATTATTTTGCAACGTCCTAAAGGCAGCCAATGATCACTAACGCATTAATATATTTGGGATATTTTTTAAACGGGGCCTGAATAAACAGAACGGGAAGCGTTACACTATTTTTGCCTTAGCACTCGGGAAGCCCCAAAGGTTCCAGGAAAGGAAGCATGGTTCATTATAGTTTTGAAATGCTTAGTTCCAACATCTGGTGGGAGGAAAGTCGGGATATCGGCAATCTTCTACACGCCGATGGGGTGTCTTATCAGGCATACTACTCAGAGGTGGGGAAAGCCCACTACACGCCTTCGCACAGTTTGGGTGGTGCAGGCATGGGGAAGGACCTGACGGAAGTACGTAGCCCGCAAAGGAAACTCGTACCGGACAAGGTCGGGCTGGAGCAATACGAGCCAACCTCCCTGCGGGGAATAGCAATTAAGGCAAAAGCGGATGGGAAACATCGTTTTCAGGACCTTTACCGGTGCCTGGATGCCCCATTTCTGCACTTCTGCTGGAAGGATCTGAACAAGGATGCCGCCAGCGGAGTGGACGAAGTGACGGCGCAGGCTTACGAGGAAAACCTTGAGGCCAACATTCAGGCACTGGCGGAGCGACTGAAGACCAAACGCTACCGTGCCAAACTGGTACGGCGATGTTACATCCCCAAGGAAAATGGCAAACAAAGACCCCTAGGCATTCCGGCCCTTGAAGATCGGTTGGTTCAATTGGCCTGTGCCAAGCTACTGACGGCCATCTTCGAGGCTGACTTTTTAGACAATAGCTACGGATATCGGATGAGTCGGAGCGCAAAAGAGGCAATCGAAGACCTGCGCTTTAATCTCCAGTTCGGAAAATATGGATATATCGTAGAGGCCGATATCAAAGGCTTTTTCGACCATATGGACTGGAAATGGCTATTACGGATGCTCCGGGAAAGAATCGATGATGCGGCGTTTATAAACTTAATCCAAAAATGGCTCAAAGCTGGCATTTTAGACACGGATGGAATGGTGATCCACCCCGAAACGGGGACTCCGCAAGGTGGTTTATGCAAAGCTTTGCATAACCCGCCTTATGCAAAGAAAGTAATTATGCAAAGTAAGCCATAAAATTCGTCTTAATTCAAGGGTTTCTTTTTGATTTAATAAGCATAATCTCCGCCAATGAGACTGAGCAAAAGCTCAAAAAATCATTATAAGGAGATACTTTTTATGCAAAAGAAACCATTGGAAGAGCTTTTACAGGATTTGGAGCAGGAGCTACTTCGGCTCGGTTACACCGAAGGCTCCATGAAGTTTTACCGCAACCGTTGGAAGAAAATTATTCAGTTCGCTGAAGGGCGGGATGAGATTTTCTATTCCGAGCAACTTGGAATCGACTATGTCGAACACCACTACCAGATCCTTGAAAAGGATTTTGATAAAACCCTATCCCAGAAGGATACGCAAGAACTCCGCATCATCCGTATGATTGGAGACTTCCAACTCCACCACACTGTTCTTAGACGGTACTATAAACATAGGAAACTGCTTACAGATTCCTATTACATAGGTGTCATCAAGGATTTTAAAAGATACTGTGAGCACAAGGATTATTCCAAAGTAACCGTAAATCATTACGTGAAGCAATCGGAGCGTTTCATGGATTATCTTGTTTCCCAGGGAATCCGTGATTGTCACGATGTCGAGCTTCCTGTTATCAACGGGTATATACGAACACTGGCCGGTTACACCTATAAGACTGTGGAACAAAACATCTGCTCCATACGTTCTTTTTTAAGGTATTTGCAGGAACAGAACATCCTACAAACGGATCTGGCTTCTAAAACACCAATGATTCAGGCTCGTAAACAGACACGCATCCCATCCGTTTGGACGAAAGAAGAGTTGGATGCACTGATAGGCGCCATTGATCGAGGAAATCCAAAGGGAAAACGGGACTATGCCATTATCCTCCTTGCCTGCGTGTTGGGTCTTAGAGTCACTGATATCAAAAACCTCACTTTTGGTTGTTTCGACTGGGGAACGAAGAAACTGACATTTATCCAATCAAAAACAAGGGAAACCTACAGCGTCAGAATACAGTTGGATTCACTAACCCACCGAAATGTATTTAAATATATCACTACATCCATTCATAATTGTATCACTGTTCGATTATTATGGCGGCACTAAAATTTGTAACCATTTGATATTATTAAACCTGAGGGTTGACATAGGAGGGTCGAATTGATACGATTATTTGAATGAATTCAAACTCATACAAATAATTGTATCATGAGGCCATATGCTCTCATTTGAAGAATCCAAGACAGTACTTCGGAACTTTTTCAACAAGAAGTATATCGCAGATATTGGCCAGTTATATCATTTACTTCAAACGACGTCGCGAATGAGTGTTTTTCGAAGACTCAAACGCATGGGATATTTAACGAGTTTTACGGATGCCGGTCGTTATTATACGCTTCAGGATGTACCGATTTTTGATGAGTGGGGATTGTGGTTTCATAAGGGGATTGGTTTTTCACAATATGGCACGCTGAAAAACACCATCATCAAAATCGTCCATTCTTCAGATGCCGGCATGATGCCCAAAGAAATGCTGAATTTGTTGAAAATAAGAATTCCCAACACGTTGCATAATGCACTGCATGGGCTGGTTAAAAACAATCAGATCGGTCGCCGTCGGCTGGAACGTTTCTTTCTATATACAGATGCAAATCCTGAAAAAGCACAACTGCAGTTAAATACGCGCCGTTTTCTTTTGCAAAAGACAGCACCGGTTGTTGAACCACCATCAGCAGAATTAACCATCGCCGTGCTGATTGAAGCGTTTAAAACCGTAAAGATCAGGGTGTCTCCAACGTTGGTTGCTGAGCGCCTGGACGTACGAGGGATGTCGGTTACAGTCGAGCAAGTCAAACAGATTTTTACTCGACACGGGATCCCGACAGAAAAAAAAACGGCAAGCCTCCCTTAAACGTCCTGAGCGATTTGAGAGATGAGGCGCGTCGTTTGAATGACCGTTGTTGTAAACAGGCTTTCGGACTGACCGATGTTGTTGTTTCGGCCAAAGAGGAGCGTGGACGCTGTGAAATCTGTCATGGCCCAATGAAAGTTCAGAAAACATACCGCCATGAAGGCAGGACCCTTCGACATGGAGTATTCGAAGTATGTGAAACAGTGTATGTTTGTGCCGGCCGATGCCATCATCCCGTCGGCACCTTGGTGACCCAAAGATCTTTATCCGTGTCGCAAACTATTATGCCAAACTGCAATGCCGGCTATGATTTGATGGTTTTTGTCGGACGCCAGCGGTTGCTTGAACATCGGCAGCGAGAAGAGATCATGGCAGCGCTCAATGACGACTATGGCATTCGTATCTCAGCTGGTGAAGTCAGTGACTTGGCCATGCGGTTTTCACAATATTTTCTACGGCTTCATTATGCAAAAGCCGACCGCATAAGAAAAATATTGGAAAATGACGGTGGATGGCCGATGCACATCGATGCAAGCGGAGAAAACGGCCGAGGCACGCTTTTTGTTGTGATGGCCGGTTGGCGAAAATGGGTGCTTGGCGCATGGAAGATAGCCACTGAGAAAGCTGAACTTATTTTGCCATGTCTGCGCGACACCGTTGAAAGATTCGGCCCGCCTTGTGCGGGGATGCGAGATTTAGGGCGAGCGGTCACACCGGCGCTGAACGATTTGGTTTCCGAATTGGGATTGGAGATCCCTGTTTTGGCCTGCCATCAGCATTTTCTGGCGGATATCGGCAAAGATCTTTTAAATTCTGACCATTGTGCCCTTCGCGACCTTTTTCGCAGAACCAAGGTTCAGGCCGACATTAAGCGCCTGATTCGCGAGTTCGGCGGAAAGATTGGTTTACAGATCGATGATGCTCGGCAAACGGTTATTGCATGGCAAGAGATGGAAGACCATACATATCAATTGCCGCCGGGAAAAAATGGGATAGCGGTTGTCCGTGCGCTAAGCCAATGGGTGATCGACTATCATGCCGACGCCTCCGGGCTGGATTTTCCATTTGACCGACCCTATTTCGATTTTTTTAACCGCTGCATGATCGGATCAAAAGCGATTGATGCGTTTCTTCGTATCCCATCCGATGATCGAAAAGTAACGGGTGCACTCAAACGGCTTGGCCGGATTTTGACCAAAGTTGCATGTGAAGTTCCTTTTCGTCACATCATCAAGCGTCTTCAACGCCGTGCTGAGCTATTCGATGAATTGCGGGATCAACTGCGGACCGCGAAAAAACTGCCCGAAAATGAAACAGTGGCAGACATTGATTTGATGCGGAAACGATTTTACGATTGGACGGCATCGCTCAAAGAACGTCGTCCCAAAAGAGGCCCGGCCCAAGATATGCGTGATGCCATTGATATCATCTTGAAACATATCGATGTTCATGGCGAACACCTTTGGGGCCACGTTATTACGTTACCGGAGAACGCCCCTTCTCGAATGCGACTTGTGAGTCGTACAAACGAAATTATAGAAAATTTTTTCGGCACCATAAAACATGGCGAACGACGCAGGAGTGGGCGGAAAAACCTCACACATGATTTTGAACGATTACCGGCTGAGGCAGCGCTGGTGTACAATCTGAACCAACCCGATTATGTCAGTGCCGTTTGCGGATCCATTGATCGTCTTCCTCTTGCTTTTGCACAACTCGATAAAGAAGAAGCGCGGAGAAAAGAAAAAGGGTTACCGTCCCAAAAGATGTCAAATCTGGATAAAATACTTCAACTTTCCACTTCATCTTTATCTTCCGCTGATCGCCATGTTGTAAGAACGGAAAATATGAATCAACGCATCATCAAGGCAGCCAGAAGCCGCGCTCCGCGCGTCGCGTGTTGAGGGATATTGTAAAATCCAACCGTAGAATGACGCTTAAGAGGGAAACAGTAACCCTGCCGATTCCTTCCGAAGTTGGATGGGCTGTCATTGATTATCTGAAATACGGCAGGCCAAAAGTGGATTTGCCTGTTCTTTTTGTAAGGCACGTGGCGCCATTTCTTCCCTTTTCGGAAAATGATCATCTGTATCAGATAATCCGTGATTATATGCGGATTGCACATCTGCCTACTTTGAAGAAGCACCGTGGTATGCACTCTCTTCGTCATACGGCAGCTTCAAGAATGCTTGAGCATGACACACCGCTTGCTGTCATCTCGGATATTCTGGGTCATACGGACACGGACGCTACAGCAGTCTATTTGAAGGTGGGCATCAATAAGCTTAAAGAATGCTGTCTGCATACTCCGGAGGTGGGCTCATGAGAAACTACCCGTTCAGAGGTCCATTTGCAGAGCATATCAAAAACCATGTCGGCTTGAAGCAAGCGGTCGGGTATAAATATGAGGCAGAAACGGCGCATCTATCAAGATTTTCCTCCTTTACCGCTGAAAAATATCGAGCTGTGCGGACGGCGGTGGACCCCAAAGGTTACAATGCCAAGCCTATATATGGTGCAAAGGGCTCTAAACAAAAATAACTCGTTGAAAATATGTCAGAATTAACTGGACAGATATAAAGATATATGCGATGTTTTGGTAGATTACTATCTCAAATTTCGAGACGGAGGCTACCAATGAGCAAATACAAAATCGAAGTTATGGTTAACTTGGTTGAATGTGATGAGGAAGCGGACGATAAGCCCATTGAACTGGAAGATGGATGTTATCAATACACCATAAACGCTGATGCCGGTGAAAATATAGACGACTGCGAAATAGCAGTTTTAAATACGGCATACCCTGCAATAAGAGACGCCATAGCACGACACATGGAAAAGGTGTCTAAAAAAAAGTCCTGATTTTCAGTGGGGCTAATCAAATTGGGGTAAATGAACGCCCATATCTGGTGGATGGCGCCGTGGGGCGTTTTGCGTTTGAAACCCACTTCGCATTTGATAAAAATGGCGTTCGGTTTGACAGTAGTCAGTCTATATTTGCCCCATTAGGACCGAATCAGTTTTATTTGACCACGGGCTTTAAGGAACGGGCCATGATAATGGGTAATACGGAAGGATCCTTTCGGAAAACATCAAAATGGCTCAACTTCATACGGCACCAAATAGAAGGCGGTACGCCACATCGCACATTGCATGATCAGACCCAGAAAGAAGGTCGGGAATTGATCGACCATTTAAAGCAAAAGGCCGATGATTTGAATCATGGCAACTTCAGCGCTGACGGATGTTGTATCAACCCAGATATTCCCAGGGGCGGAGAACCGATATCAATTCCCATGGATGAAGTTCACAAGGCCCTTTCTAAAGGATCTTTCGACTGTCGTAGCTCACGAACTCAGAGACTCGCATCTCACGGACTCAGAGACTCAAAGCCCACTAACCCACTGACTCATTTTCAATTGTAGAAAAAAATATAGAACAAATAATCACGGCTCAGTCCTCCTCACCTCACTCACTCCGAACCTCCCATCACATACCTTGGCAATCGCATGTCCGCCCCCTTCAATTTTCATTCAGAGAGTTATCAAAAACAAAATCCGGTGCTCAGCATTTTTCACTGAAGCACCAGTTCATTTGTTCACCCGTAGAAAAAGGGTATTATACAGGGAGTTACAAACCGATTAGGAGGCGGGCTACAGAATTCGTCGATAAGGATGAAGGGGGCATTGGCCTGCCCCCTTCGGCAACCAAGATGGAGGCACCCATCCCGATCACCATAGCAATTACCAATGCTACCTACATTTGCCTTTATTCGCAAGGACTTCTTGCCGATTATCTGGCAGAGACGATCTGTCCAAAATGTTCTGTTGATTGCGCTTGCCAGCAGCCACTGCCATCGCTTGAATTGACCAACTCTACCGTTTGTCGCACTTTGTACAAGCTTGAAAAGGATCACGAGGGGATCGATACGGTGGTCAAGGATATGGCCCAGATTGTTCTGGTCAGATGTCCCATATGTAAAAGCCGGTTCCGGTTGCTCCCGGCGGATATTCTTCCCTACAAACTTTACTCACTTTCGGTGATTGAGCTCTCGGTAAGCCTATACAACCGAGGAGACATGGCATTGCGCCAAGTGGTATGGGATCATCTTTACGGTGATCACACCCCTGAGCACGCGACACTTCACGCATGGACAGAAGGGTTGGGTGCCTGGTGGCTGGGCAGGCCGATGGGGGAAACGGCCTTTTCAATACCGGCCACCCGGATCCAGGCGGAGTTGGAAATCCGTTACCCACAGATGTGTTCATTGCATGGTCAACCGGTTTGGATCAACCCGGATCGTTACCGCAGCCAGGGGCGCCGGGAACGTCTTGAAGCCTGCAAACAATTTGAATTTGTCAGTACGCTGATCGCGTCCGAAAACCCGCCAAACTTCGCTGAACTCAACTGTCTCATCGTCAGTTGGGGCAATTCGTTCGGCCTTGGCTTTAAAACCGGCATTAGCTGCACGGCGGCTGAACACATCAATTTTAAAAATATGCGAACATGGGGCCACATTCTTCCAAAGGAGCCCTTGTCATGTCCGATTCATGGGAGATCGCCGCCTGGCGGTTCGAAATGATCAGTCCACTTTTGGATGACAAACTGACCGAAGCAAAAAAACGGCACATTCTTAGCGATCGTACGCGGAAGTCTGTTCAATGGCCGTGTTCGTCCCAAAAAAGGCCGATCGGCAGAAGCACACTGTTCCGATGGCTGAAAGACTACCGCGAAAAAGGCTTTTTGGGGCTGATGCCCAAGGTCAGAAAAGACAAAGGGATGGCCCGCACCGACCGCTGTGAACAGGTGAACTACGCCCTGGGGCTTTTGTACGAAGAGCCCGGACGTTCTTTGACCCAGCTGATGATTTACCTCGAATTGGAGTTCGGTGAGCTGTCCATGAGTCGCTCGACCCTTAGCCGGGATCTTCACGCACACCCGGCGTTTATGGGCATTTTGCGACGCCGAAAGACAGCAGGCAAAAAACTGCGGGACCTGTACGAGACCGACCAGCCGCACGAAATTTGGCAGTTGGACGCCAAAGGCCCGTTTTCAGTAATGTTGACCAACAGCCAAACGATCCGGGTCCATGTGCTGTCGATTCTCGATGATTTTAGCCGTTACATTCTGGCCGCCATTATCGCACAGGCTGAAAATATCCAAGCCGCCGTCAGGGTCTTTCGCCTGGCCGCGTCCAAGTGGGGGATTGCCCTTCGCATGCAGTTCGATCGCGCCTCGGCTTATGACTCCGAAGTCTTCCGCACCGGCCTTGCCTTTTTGGGGGTTCATCGAAACTGGGTAAAATCCCGCAACCCAGAGGCACAGGGGAAAATCGAGGCTTATCACCGATCCCTGAAAAAATGGTTCGTCAAAGAGCTGCCAAACCAGGAGGTGGTCGATATCCATCATCTGGAGGCCCTGCTTCAGGCGACGATCGCTTTGGTCTACAACCGGCACCACCATCGTGAAATCAAGATGACCCCGGAACAAGCCCTGGCCCGACGCATCTCAACACGGCGCGTCGGTGCCGACCAACTTGCCCAGGCATTTCAAATTGCCGCCCAGGCCAAAAGCCACCCGAAGACCGGCCAGGTGAATCTACCCAACGGCCTTTTCCGTGTGCCGGCCCGCTTTGCAGGAAAAAAATGTCATTTTCGCTATGATCCGGTAAACACAGACCAAGCCTTGCTGATCATCGATGACGCGCACCAGATCCCGCTTGAACCCTTCACCAAAAAGCATCCCTTCGATTTTCAAAAGACAGAGGAAAAACGGGGCACCGGCCAGCTGCAAAAACTTCTGGATGTCTGGCAGGGTCGCTGCCGGCCCAATGCCCAGCCCGGCTTCGGTTTGCCGGAAGTGTTTCGTGAGTTCAGCCGGCTGCTGCAGCGCCCCGTTCCCATCGACCAACGAGAAGCCGCGGCCATCGAAGCCTTTTATCGACAAAACGGCCCGTTGCCCGCACAGCCGTTTCGCCGGGCGATCGACAAAACCGCTGACGCCCTTGGACCCAACCGTGCCCTGAAAGCCTATCTGCAATACCTGGAAAGGCTTGTAAAGGCACAGATAAAGAAACCCGACCCGCAGGAGGAACCACTATGAACCCATCGTCCTACTTTGCCTTTGACGATTTTGCACGGGCGCTTGAAAACCTTGAAAACGCCTTTCGAAACGAAAACGACCGTTATCTGATGTTAACCGGCGAGACCGGTGTCGGTAAAACATGGCTGTGCCGGCAGTTGAACACCGTCCTAGACCGCTGCCGGCATCGCGTGTTCTATTTTTCTCACGCACGTCACCTGAGTGCAACCGCCCTGATCCGCGTGCTGGCAACCTGGATGAGACTGCCCACCCGACGCTCTCACAGCGAAACGCTCCAAGGCCTGATATCCGCCCTTGGCGAACACCCCCACCAGTTGCTGTTATGGTTCGACGAAGCACACGAACTGGCCGATGAAACCCTGCTGGAGGCAAAGGCGCTGGCCGAAAGCGACCTTGACGGCAGTTGCCCGGTACGCATCCTTTTAATCGGCATGCCTTTGCTGCGGGACAGAGTTCAGGCCATTGCCCCTTTGTGGCGGCGTATCGTGGTGCGCGAAGAGTTGACCGGTCTGACATTCGATGAACTGCCCCCTTTTATCGAACATCACTTCGGTGCCGAAAATCTGCAGCGCATCTGTCAGCAGGGGCTGCATATCCTGTTTGAACGCGCCAGAGGTATCCCGGGCCTGGTTGTCCCCAGGTTCAAAAAAATCCTGGCCGAAAACAAATCCGGCGGCCCCATCGATCCTTTGTTTCTCGACGACATGCTCCAACGCTGGGAACTGACATGAAAGGGGATATGCCATGAACCCGCAGCAAGCCGAAATCCTGCGTGACATCGTACAGCGTATGATGGCGCGCTACATCACCGTCAGACCTCAGGGCATCGATCTGGGTAACAAAAGAAAACCGATCCCAGCGCTTGACAGCCGGATCCTTGATTACGGCGCCGCCCGAACGCTCTACCGGAACCGACGCCCTGTCTGCCGATCTCTGGATGCCGTCAACCCCATCGGTGATACGGAAAAACGCTGCCAGAAATGTCTCGACAGAGATCAATGCACCGGTCAGGTGCGCTTGGACCTGCTGTTCGACAACACCCCTTACAGGCTCCTGCTCGCCTACACTTCCGCTAAAAACTTCCTGATTTACACCGGTAAACTCGTTGAAAAAAAACTTGAAATTCGTTCAATCAATACCAAGATCGTCGTTGTTAACAGAGGCTCATGGGGTGAGTTGCGGTTCTGCGTTGCTGACGTGTAGCGGATAGATATACTGGTTTCTTGTTGTAAGTCGGTTCTTTCCGGTTGTTGGCGAAACGTCATCCACGCGGTAAGCTTTATCATTTGTTCATTTGAACGCGTCTCGATTATGAACGATATGATATAGGTTAACGCGGCGATATCGGATGTCATCCGAATGATCTCATGAAACGTGGGATGACAGTCTCAAAAAGCGTGGCACACGACATTTCGACTATAATCCGATTGAACTGTTGAATAATCCCGTCATTTACGAAGAACCCAGTCAAACGGTCAACATAAGCATAGACGACGTAACCCCCAAAAGGCAAAAGGATACACGAGAAAGCCCACAAGTCACGGAGCATAAGCGAAAATATGTACATGATACCGTATGCCACATTGAACATGGAGGCCTAAAATACGTATTGGCCGCTGATGGCACCAAATCATGCTTGTGGTTGCTAATCGCATTTCTTTTGTCGAATTCTCTATTCGGCAAACGTCTTCAGATTTTTACCGACGGCCATAAGGCGCTAAATGATGCCATCGTCAAGCAATTTGGGTGGCACAAGAATATGCAAATTGTTCTTGATTGGTTTCATCTATGCAAGAAGTTCAAAGAAGAATTGAGCATGGGGATGAAAGGCAGAAAGCTCAGAAATGAAACGCTTCGCGCGGTTATGCCGTTATTATGGCACGGTCTTACAAACAAAGCCATCTCATATCTTGAAAACATCCCGGCATCCGAAATTAAGGATGATAATCATATTCAAAAGCTCATTGACTATTTGGGCCGGAATATATCCTCCATTCCCAACTATGATATGCGCAAACGGCTAAATCTTCGGAACTCGAGTAATGTGGGTGAAAAGATGAACGACCTCGTTGTTTCAAATCGCCAAAAGAAGAATGGAATGAGTTGGGCGAAGAAAGGATCCCTCAATCTGGCTATCATCACAACTTTGAAAATTAACGATGAATATCACAATTGGTTCAGAAATAAGGAAGTAAAATTTAGCTTAGCGGCTTGACCATTTAAGATATCGTCCGCACAGCTCGAAAAATATCCCGAAGCATCGATCCTTTCAAAGGAAATAGTATTGGAGTGGTGCTCAAAAAGGAACTATGAGGCACAGGCCAATCAGTGTGCAAGAGCCTCTATCTTGCGGCAGCTTGCCGTGTATATGGAAAATATTGGAATTGGCGCATACGTCCTCCCAAAAGGATATTACCCGGCGGGACAGCAGTATGTTTCTCACATCTATACGGAAAATGAACTGAAACGATTCTTCCATCAGACGGATCAATGCTGCTACGTCGGTGAATGTCCATATCGCCATCTCATCATGCCGGTATTTTTCCGGCTAGTTTACGCCTGCGGCCTTCGGTCTTCCGAAGCAAGACTTCTGAAGGTCGAAAATGTGGATACGGATGCAGGCATACTGAGCATTCATCATTCAAAAAAAGACAATAGCCGTTTGGTTGCCATGTCAGACGAGCTTACCGGTCGATGCCGGAACTACTCTGAAAATGTGCATAACCTTTCAAAGGGGTCTGATTGGTTTTTCCCAGGACTTAAAGGAAAGCCAATGACTGTAGGAAATGTTTACCACAATTTCAGGCGATTCCTGTGGAGAGCCGGCATCTCTCATGGCGGAAGAGGAAAAGGTCCGAGAGTACACGATTTTCGTCATACATATGCCTGCCAGTGTCTGAAAAAATGGGTGATGGAAGGGAAAGACATTGCCGCATATCTTCCTGTACTGAAAACATATATGGGACACGATTCCTTTGAGGAAACAACCTATTACCTCAGACTTACAGCTGATATCTTTCCAGATATATCCATCAAACTCGAAGGGTGTTATCCTGATATCATTCCTCGACTGGAGGGTAATGGCTATGAAACCTACTGATTTTGCAACTCACCTTACTGGATTTCTTTCCGTGTATCTGCCTCGACAGAAAAATGCCAGTAACAATACGATAGCATCCTACCGTGATACCTTTAAATTGCTACTCCGTTACTGTCAGGAAGAGAAGGATATACCTGCCGAAAAGCTGAACATGGGCATGCTGACCCATGTAATGATTGCTGATTTTCTCGAATGGCTTGAAAAGAAACGTAAATGTAGCACTGCAACCCGTAACCAAAGGCTTGCAGCCATACATTCCTTTTTCAGGTATGCTCAATACGAGGAACCATCAGGAATCCTTCATTTCCAAAAGGTCATTGCCATACCGGTCAAGAAGGCCTCCAAGCCGTCGGCGCCACATCTGACACCGGAGGCGATGAAATTTTTGCTGTCACAGCCGGATAAAATGACCGTGAAAGGCCGACGAAACCTGACGCTTTTGAGTGTTCTTTATGATTCAGGATGCAGAGTGCAGGAATTAGCCGATCTCAGGGTACGGGATGTTGTAGTGGACAATCCGGCACTGCTTATCCTCACTGGAAAAGGCAATAAGATGCGCAGAGTTCCTCTAATGAAAAATACTCTGACCTTGCTTCAACATTACCTTCAGGAGCATTCCCTTGATAAAGATTGGAAAAAGGACTATCCGCTTTTTGTCAACAAGCATCGTAGCAAACTCACTAAGGAAGGCATTGCCTACATCATCTCTCAGTATGTTGTTTCGGCGAAAAAGATATCTGCAAGCATGCCGGAAAAAGTGACGCCACATATGTTTCGCCACAGCAAAGCAATGCACCTGCTGCAGGCTGGCGTTAGCCTTATCTATATCAGGGATTTTCTCGGACATGAGGATATCAAAACCACCGAAATTTACGCAAAGTGTGATACCGAATTGAAACGTCAGGCCATCGAAAACGCCTATCCAACTCTGGTAGATAGCAATCTTCCCGATTG
This sequence comes from Desulfosarcina ovata subsp. ovata, assembly GCF_009689005.1. Classification (NCBI taxonomy): domain Bacteria; kingdom Pseudomonadati; phylum Thermodesulfobacteriota; class Desulfobacteria; order Desulfobacterales; family Desulfosarcinaceae; genus Desulfosarcina; species Desulfosarcina ovata. The sequence goes on from NZ_AP021879.1 coordinate 7,291,308, forward strand.
GAATAAAGACGCTGCATTGTTGGAATGGCTTTCAAATCTGAAGTAGTCGTGATATTATGCAAAGTAAATTCAGTGCATGTGTTGGAAATATTGTACATTAAGCGATTTACTTTGCATAATCGCGAACTTCGCATAAGGCGGAATCGTTTCACCGGTTTTAGCCAATGTTTACCTGCACTTTGCGCTGGACTTATGGTTTGAAAAGGTTGTCAAGGCTCACTGCAAAGGTGCAGCCATGATAATCAGATACGCAGACGATTTCGTCTGTGCCTTTCAATACCGTGGGGAAGCAAAGTGGTTTTTCGAGATGCTACCGGATCGGCTGGGTAAGTTCGGACTATCGGTAGCTCCGGAGAAGACGGGTATGATGCGCTTCAGCAGATTTCATCCGAGCCGAAGCAGGCGGATAGTCTTTTTGGGTTTTGAGACGTACTGGACCTACGATCAAGATGGAGAAGTCCGAGTGATGCAGCGCACTGCGCGTAAGAAGTTGCAAAGTGCCTGCCGCCGCATCAAAGATTGGATTAAGCGCAACCGTCATTTGAAAGGGATAAAATTCATAACGGCACTAAACCGTCGATTGCACGGTCATTACAATTATTACAGCGTGGTCGGCAACTCGAAGTCGTTGTGGAAGTTTTACAGTTGGGCGGTCGAATGTGCATTCAAGTGGCTGAATCGTCGAGGTGGGAAGCGGAGGAGCTTTACTTGGAAAGTTTTCCTTAGTGCTATTGAGCGCCTCGGGATTGCGAAACCCAAGCTACCAGTATCGACCAAGCGACATCGGGTGTTTTCCTGAAGCGGATGCTTTACGCGAAAGCGAGTACAACCGAGGAACCGGATGCGGGAAAACCGCACGTCCGGGACTGTGCGGGGGGCGCTGGGTAACCGGCGTTCCTAACGCGAGAGGGCAGCTCTTGTTTTTGTATTTCAATTTTTTATTGCGAGTTTTTGGTTCTGTTCCCGCTTGAAATGGATGCACAGAATTTGTAATTGATATCATTGCTTGGAATGTGCGGGTTCTTTTTGTTTGTCGGCTTTTTCGCAAGCCTGTTTCGACATCGTCGATTTGCGCCCTTCATTCTTTTCGGGCCGGGCTTGTCCGGCGTAAACCGAGCACCTCGTTTTCATCTTCCATGAAATCTCGGTGCCCCAACAAGTCGCTTAAGCGGGACCGGGAAAAGCGGTGGCATTTTTGAGCGTCATCATTTACTGAAATCTCGGGGTGTTCTGAACCCAGGGCAGTGCCCATTTCCCGGCCCCTTACCTCGGCCGATATCCTCCTAAAAAATACCAAGGCAACAACAAAAAAAATTGACTTAGCATTATAATTGGACTAGACTGACTAGTGTCAAACAACACGATCAACAGGAGGTTTCATGAATACATCATGGAAATTACAAGACGCTAAGGCAAAATTCAGTCAGGTTGTCGAAAATGCTTTGAAAATGGGGCCTCAGTATGTAACGCGTAGAGGCCGGGAAGCCGTAGTTGTCTTATCCGTTAAAGAATATCAAAAAATAACCACCCCTAAACCAACACTGAAAGAGTTCCTTTTAAATTGCCCCAAAATGGATGATGGTTTTGAATTTGAAAGACAAAAAGATTATCCGAGGGATGTGGAATTTTGAATTATTTATTAGACACTTGTGTGATATCAGAATTGGTCAAAGCAACTCCAAATGGAAACGTCATAAATTGGATAAGCCATACACCGAATGAAAGACTATTCTTATCTGTCATAACCATTGGAGAGATACGAAAAGGTATTACCAAACTTCCGGACTCAAAAAAGAAACATCGGCTTACAGATTGGCTTAATACATTATTGGAAAATTACGAGGAAAGAATCTACCCTGTTGATTTAGCTGTTGCAGAGAGTTGGGGAAGTATCCAGGGAAAAGCTGAGAATAACGGTACTCCTGTCGCCTCCGTTGACAGTTTGATCGCAGCTGTGGCCCAAACACACAATTTAATTGTCGTAACAAGAAACGAAAAAGATTTTGCTGCAACCAATGTTACAATAGTGAATCCATGGAAAAATAAAGGATAACAAAACGCTGGAGAGGGACCAGGCTTACAGAGCGACCTTTCGGGAGTGCCTGGTTCAGGAAAATTTAACCTTTTATTGGAGCTTTTAGGGGTTAAAAGCCTGGCCCCTCAGCTTCCCGTTCGGGTGCGACACGATGTCGCACAATTGGCTGATTGGCAAGGCCGTCACGGTGCCTTGACCAATCCCAGCATTCCCCTGCTGGTACCCTAGGAGGCATGCTTGCTGCGCGCTGTGCAGTTGGTATGGAGCCCTTTTCGACAATGTACCAAATCCCGCGTTTACGGGAGGGGTGGAAACCGTGAGGTGGATACCTTCCTGGAAGCCTCATCCGGGTAAGGGCTAGGGTCGGAGTGATATGGTTAATTTAATGTGAATGCCGTCAAGCATCGTCAACGAGAACAAGCCAAAGAGGCTGGCAGGCTTGGACCAAACGGTATCGCGGTCAGGTTATGGGTTTCCTAACTGCCCATACGGGGATGTTGTGCCGCCGGTGTAGAAGGCAAACCTAAGTCACTCGCAAATTGGCAATTGTGTGGAACGTGGAAACCCCGTATCTCCGCCGTGATGTCTCCGGCAGGCGAAACCGCAAGGCACGCTGTTGGGGATGCGGGCGTAAGAAGCAGGAAAAAGCGAATGCCGGTCTGTAATGGACCGGATACGGGTTCGACCCTGTCCCGGCCCGAAAGGGAGCTGACGTCCTGCAGGTGTTCCATCGCGTGAAAACCGGGAGAACCGCATTCATGAAGGAAAGCAAATGACGGCGTCCTTATGGACAGCTGATGCGCCTTCGAGCTTATGGCATTGTGGCTGTCAGTAAGTATCGCGAAGTCGGAGTCGTTTTATTAACCCCGGCGGGTAGTCTCACAAAGGCTGGCCTTTCGGAATGCTTGAGCCGTATGACGGGAAACTGTCACGTACGGTTCTGAGGGGGCTTGGGGATGGCAACATCCCCCGGCTACCCGATCAATCAAGCAAGGAGGTTAAATGAAAACTCAAATGAAAAACTTTTTAAGTCTATGTTTAGCATTCGCCTCAATTTCGGCTTGTGCAATCTCAAATGAAGGAGCTACAGATTTTAGGTATTACAATACTATCGACAATAAGCTGGTAAAATATATTAAACCAAATGAAGTTACAGCATCTCAAATCAAAGAAGGTAAAGCATTAGTAGTATCAATAAAACAAGCATATATTGAAGATTTTACTGAATGGCCTTCCCCGTTAAGAATTGCCCGTTTTGAACCAGCAAATGGTGAAATAGCAATTGTAGTCAACGCATTTGAACAAGGTAATAGTAGCTTAAATTTTGGACCGAAAGGATTAGAAAATGCTCGCGTTGTCTTTTTCTCTGATGATGTTTGGGAAGGTCAATATTTAAATTTATCTAACTTGAGTACAATATATGGCCCACTTAAATACAATGGAAATAATTTTATCATTGATCTTTATGTCGTGGAATTTGATCAGCCAGGAGATCAACTAAAACAACTTGTGACAAATCTTGCTGAGTTAGGCACAACATTTTATCCTCCCGCATCACCTATTGCGGGGGCATTATCTAAGTTGGCGGGCAGCCTTATTACAGACCAACAAGAAGACAGGATTTTTCACTATACTCTAGAACTAAAACCAGTTGGAGGAGATTTAAATCTCGATACAGGAATTTTATTAACTGGCAATTATGCATTTATACGAGAAGGCAATCGAAAAAAAGTAACAAATTGGGCTGATTTAGTAATAAATCCCAAAACTGGTCGTATTGTATATAAAAATAAAGAGATTGATACTCTTAACACAAATGGAGGCGATAATAAAGTTTCATGTAATTGCACAGATGAAGAACTGCCATCCGAGTGTTATTACAGTGAAAATACATACATTGTTATAGAAGTAAATAAAGCTATATCTTCTTTAAAAAATGATACTCAACAAATGATATATAAAGAACTCGTTAGCGAATTATCAGATACATCTCCAGCAATTTTCAAAACTGCTCTTCCTGAGGATGCTTTGAAAAATTTAGCAGGCGGTGTCGCAGAATTAAGAAATGCAGATAAAATTAATAAAGAAATTGACATATTAAGTTCTACCAATAATACACTTGACTCTAACAACACAGCATTATCTAGTTTCCTTGATTTTTGGTTCTCAATCGAAGACAGCGAAGAAGGTAAAAATATATCAAAATATAAAATTGATTCTATAGAAGAGCAACTGATTGAAAGAAAAATAGGTGAGTTAGTAGCTTCATGTGAAAGTAACCAAGATACAATAATATCAATCATGGACATTATGAGGTCAAGAGCGACTGAACTAAACGATACTAATAGAGGAAAAATTATCCCCGCTCTTTCCTGTAAACATAAATAGGGTGAAAGCCAAACAAAACGCTGCAGGCCGAACCGGGGTGATAGCGGCCTTTTGAAAGTGATTGGTTTTTGAGAAAACTTAGACAATATGGTTGAACGTTAGCCACCGCGGCAATAAAAAGGCCTGCCAAACCTTGAAAACGTGGGTTATAGTAAGCGTTCGTTAACAACCCTAACTACAGAGCCAAAATCAAGGAGGCAGGCCGTGAAAAAGATTGTAAAGTATGTTGGTTTGGATGTCCACAAAGATTCGATTACCATTGCTATCGCCGATGAAGGACGTGACGGAAACGTTCGAGTGTATGGAAAAATCAGCAACGACCTGGGGCAGATTGATAACGTCATGCGAAAACTGATTTCACAAAACGCCGAATTGCATTGTGTTTATGAAGCAGGTCCATGCGGATATCCAATCTACAGGCATTTAACAAGCAAGGGAATCGATTGCGTTGTCGTTGCTCCGGCGCTGATCCCCAAAAAAACCGGTGATCGGGTTAAAAACGATCGCCGAGATGCAACCCACCTGGCGACGCTCCACCGTTCCGGAGAACTGACGCCGGTGTATGTCCCCGATCAGGCCGATGAAGCACTTCGTGACCTGGTACGTGCACGAAAAGACATCCAAATATCGCTCCGCAAAGTCAAACAACAGATCAATGCCTTTTTATTGCGACAAGGGATCAATTATCCAGGTAAAAGCAAATGGAGTAAAGCGCATTTAAATTGGCTGGCGGATCTGAAGATGCCGCATCCGGCCCAGCACATTGCCCTTACCGAATACCTGGACGCCATGGGAGACCATGAGGCCCGCGTTAAGCGCATCGAAAAAGCGATTGAGCAATGTTGCCAAACCAGTCGATTGCTTCCGGTTATCGAGGCTCTGCAAGCGCTCAGGGGGATTTCTTTGCTCAGCGCGGTGACCGTCGTCGCTGAACTGGGGGATCTGAGCCGTTTCGATACGCCGGCACAGCTGATGGCCTATTTGGGTCTGATCCCATCGGAGCATTCAAGCGGTGGCACCATCAAAAAAGGCCCCATTACCAAAACCGGCAATACCCATGCCCGCAGGACGTTGATCGAATCGGCTCAGGCCTATCGTATGCCGGCCCGGAAAAGTAAGGCGATCCGTAAACGCCAGGAAGGCTTGCCGGACGATGTTTTGGATATTGCCTGGAATGCACAGCTACGACTATGCCACCGCTACCGCAGGTTGATTGCAAAGGGCAAAAACCATAACGTGGTCATCACCGCGATTGCACGCGAGTTGGCCGGTTTCATCTGGGCCATTGCCCGGGCTGTTCCAATCGTGGCCGCTGAAAGATGATTTGTTATAGCGTGGAAACCCAGGCCTATCAAGGCCAAGCCCTAAAGGGTGCTCCCTAAGGTCGCAGCCTTGACAGCCCTGACTTTCCACGCTGGGTGGGAATTAGCGACGGCGAGAGAAGCGCGACTGTTGCTCCGGCTCAAGAAGCTGGATAAGTACTTCTCTATAATCGATGATGCAAATAGAAAAAGAACTTATTGATTTTAAAAATGCTCAAGAAAGGATCGGCTTTATCAAAGAACAAATATAGCCATCGAGCTTTTGGATAGGGGCGCGGTCGCGGTTTGGAGAACCCTCGAAAAAGCTATCGGAATAGGCCTTCAGGCCGAAACTCCCGTCTTTAGACCGAGGCAGCTCCACGACGAAGCCTAGTCAGGCGGTATCCAACCCGCGAATATCAGAGTGCTCTACCGTCGTTATTGCAGACCCCGCCTCTATCCAAACGCT